>NZ_JADHEC010000016.1 GCF_015277675.1 Flavobacterium soyangense | reverse complement strand
TTATTATATTTGACATGGATATTGTTTGTTTTGCGACTTCAAGATACTGAATTTCAGTGTCTTGAGCAATATCTAATTAATATTTTTTACTTCAAATAATTACACCCAACGGGTTAATAATAATAATAATAATAATAATTACAAAATTTCCTCTCCTCAGCAGCCCCAAAACACAATCCATAAAAAAAACCTCAATCGAGGCTTTTCGTTTTTATCTTTTTAACCACAAATTTCACGAATTTTCACAAATTTAAATTCAAAAAATCCTCCAGATAGCTATCGGGATTATCCGCCAAAATCAGCATCATCTGCGGCCCAATCTTTATTCCTCTTCCTCAACCAAATGTGATTTCGAATACCCTCTCCATTTCTCAATACAATCCTGAAAATCCTGAGGCAATTCAGTATCAAAACGCATCATTTCTCCCGTTGTAGGATGAATAAAACCAAGTGTTTTAGCATGCAAAGCTTGTCTTGGCAAAGCCTTGAAACAATTATCTATAAATTGTTTGTATTTCGTAAACGTAGTTCCTTTTAGAATCAAATGACCGCCATAACGCTCGTCATTAAAAATAGGATGACCAATGTGTTTCATATGCACCCGAATCTGGTGCGTTCTTCCCGTTTCAAGAACACAAGAAACCAAAGTCACGTACCCAAAACGTTCCAAAACTTTATAATGCGTCACGGCAGGTTTCCCAATTTCGGGATCAGCAAAAACCGCCATTTGCATTCGGTCTTTAACGTGTCGTGCAATGTTCCCTTCAATCGTTCCTTCATCCGCAATTACATTTCCCCAAACCAAGGCGATATATTCTCTTTCGGAAGTTTTTGCTTCAAATTGCTTGGCAAGATGCGTCATTGCAGCTTCGGTTTTAGCAATGACAAGAAGTCCCGATGTATCTTTATCAATTCGATGAACCAGTCCTGGACGTTCACTGCTGTTCATTGGCAAATTCTCAAAATGAAATGCCAAAGCATTCACTAAAGTTCCCGTATAATTACCGTGACCGGGATGCACCACAAAATTAGGTGGTTTGTTCACCAGCAAAAGTGCGTCGTCTTCATAAACAATGTCAAGCGGAATATTTTCAGGATCTACCCTATTTTCAAATGGTGGATGCGACAACATAATGCGCACCACATCAAAGGGTTTTACTTTATAATTCGATTTTACGGGAAGGTCATTCACATAAATATCGCCGGCAGTTGCCGCATTCTGAATTTTATTTCGAGTCGCATTCGGAATCATATTCATCAAGTATTTGTCGATTCTCAGCAGCAATTGCCCTTTGGGAATGTCAAATCTATAATGTTCGTATAATTCGTCCTCTAAATCTTCGGTAGTGTCAATATTATTGTGCATTCTTAGGTGTTGCTTCTGTTGGTGATGGTGTTGTTGTGGCTGTAGTGTCCACTTCTTCTACATAACTTTCCTTGCCGTCGCCCAGCACCAAATCAATTTTAGAAGCCTTTAAAACTCGGTCGCCCACTTTCAGGTTTCTTCCCTTGAAACGCATTTCGAGCACCATATCTTTTCCAAGATTTGGGATATAAGTTATGGTTCCTTCCTCAAGTCCCAATGATTTTAATGTTGGTACCGCTTCACGATAGGTTTTTTCAATTAAATCAGGAATTCGCACGGATGAAAATCCCGAAGCATTAATTTTTATATATACTTTTCTGCCCACTTTTACTTTGGCTCCAGGCAAAGGATCTTGCTCCACAACAGAAAACTTTGGATAATCACTATTATAATCCACGCTATCCAAAAGAACATAATCTAAATCCAACTCGTCCAGTTTGTCTTCAACTTGTTGCTCAGTCAACTTGGCTAAATTAGGCACCGTGATTTCGTGACCGTGATCCGTGGTGAAAGTCAACCAATGCATAAACAAATAACTCAAAACGGCAAGTATAGCGAGAGCAGCTATAGCTTGACCTAAAAATACGCGACTGGTAAGATATTTTTTTAAACTCATAAATTTATTTTTATAAGTGACAAAGATAAAGCTATTTCGTTCGAAAAAAAATTCTAATTTTGTTTTGAAAACGTTTAATCGGTTAATCGGTTAAACGATTAACCGATTAAACCAATAAAATGAAAAACATTGCCATCATTATGGGCGGATATTCAAGCGAATATAAAATCTCCTTAATCAGCGGAAACGTCGTCTATCAATTCCTTGACAAAACCAAATTCAACGGATTTCGAATCCATATTTTCAAAGAAAAATGGGTTTATGTCGATGACAAAGACGCTGAATTCCCTATCGATAAGAATGATTTTTCAACAACAGTAAACGGAACTAAAATCACTTTCGACTGTGTTTTCAACGCCATTCACGGAACTCCCGGCGAAGACGGTTTAATGCAAGCTTATTTTGAATTAATTGGAATGCCGCAAACTTCTTGCGATTATTATCAATCCGCATTGACTTTCAACAAACGTGATTTGCTTTCGGTTCTGAAACCTTACGGAATCAAAACCGCTACTTCTTACTATTTAAACAAAGGCGATCATATCGATACTGCCGAAATTGTAAAAGCTGTTGGTTTGCCGTGTTTTGTAAAACCAAATAAATCGGGTTCCAGTTTTGGAATTTCCAAAGTAAAAACTGCGAACGAACTGCCAATCGCCATCGAAGTCGCTTATAAAGAAGACAGCGAAATCATCATCGAAAGCTTTCTTGACGGAACCGAAGTTTCTGTTGGAGTTATCAATTATCAAGGTAAAGTAATCGTCTTGCCAATAACCGAAATTGTTTCAGAAAATGATTTCTTCGATTATGAAGCCAAATATCAGGGAAAATCCCAAGAAATTACACCCGCCAGAATCTCGGACGAAATGACAAAAAGAGTAAGTGAAGTAGCAAAACGCGCTTACGAAGTCCTGAAAATGAAAGGCTTTTCCAGAAGCGAATTCATCTTTGTGGACGGCGAACCTTATATGCTCGAAATGAACACCATTCCGGGTCTCACCACCGAAAGTTTGATTCCGCAACAAGCCAAGGTCGCCGGAATTTCATTGGAGGATTTGTTTAGCAATGCCATAGAATTGGCTTTGCCTGAATAACTAATTATTTCGTTAACTTTGTAAAAAACCATCATTATGATTGATTATAAACAATATATCGCAATAAATCCCGAAATACGATTTGGCAAACCAATCATAATCGGTACCAGAATCACTGTTTTTGACGTTTTAAATTGGCTAGCCAATGGAATGACTATAAATGAAATTATTGAAGATTTCCCAGAGCTTAACGAAAATCAAATCAAAGCTTGTCTTTCTTATGCAGCAGATAGGGAACATAAAATTCAAATTGCATCGTGAAATTGCTTTTTGACCAAAATATTTCTTTTAGAATAATATCTAAAATAAAGCTCAACTTTCCTGATGCAAAACAAGTTAGACAACTCGGAATTGAAAATTATTCCGATATAGAAATTTGGAAATTTGCGAAGGAAAACGAATATACAATCGTAACTTTTGATGGAGATTTTTATGATTTATCAAATTTCAAGGGTTTCCCACCTAAAATAATTTGGTTGCGTTTCGGCAATACAAAAACTGATTTTATTGCCAATATTATAAACTCCAGACACTCTATTATTAAAGATTTTGTTAATTCTGTAGCGTATTCTGAAATTGCCTGTTTAGAAATCAAATAAATAGTTTTAAAACATGAACAAAAGCAGACTCGAAGCCTTTAGCGATGGTGTATTAGCCATTATCATCACCATAATGATTTTGGAAATAAAAGTGCCGGAAGACAACACTTTCGAATCTCTGAAGCCGTTAATTCCAGTTATTTTGAGTTATGTTTTGAGTTTTGCTTATGTGGGTATCTATTGGAATAACCATCATCATATGTTCCAAGTAGTCAAAAAAGTCAATGGTTCTATTTTATGGAGCAATCTTTTTTTACTTTTTTGGTTGTCCTTGATTCCTTTTAGCACCAGTTGGATTGGCTCTCAACATTTTGCTGCTGTTCCAATGAGTGTTTATGGATTTATTTTGCTGATGTGCGCTATTTCTTATACTTTGCTTCAAAATAAAATCATTAAACTCGAAGGCAAGAATTCTGTCTTATACAAAGCTGTTGAAAAAATAAAAAAGGAAAAATATCTTTAGCATGTTATATTTCAGCAGTTCCACTGGCGTTTATTTCGCCTTGGATTTCCGGATTTCTATACTTTACAGTTGCTCTAATGTGGATTATTCCGGATAGGAGAATTGAAAAACAAATAAATAATAATTAAAATGAGAAAAGCTATTTTTCCAGGATCTTTTGATCCAATAACTTTAGGTCACGAAGATATTATCAAAAGAGGAATTCCCTTATTTGACGAAATTGTAATTGCCATTGGCGTCAATGCCGATAAAAAATATATGTTTTCACTTGAAGAAAGAAAACGTTTTATCGAAGAAACATTCAAAAACGAACCAAAGGTTTTCATCATTGTTTATGAAGGATTAACGATTGATTTGTGTCATAAAATCAAAGCCAATTTTATCCTGCGTGGACTTCGAAATCCAGCAGATTTTGAATTCGAAAAAGCAATTGCACACACCAACAGACGATTATCAAAAATTGAAACCGTATTTTTATTGACTGCTGCAAAAACATCTTTTATCAGTTCCAGCATTGTGAGAGACGTGCTTCGTAACGGCGGTGAATATGAATTATTGGTTCCTGAATCCGTACGTGTAAAAAAATAGTATTCCCCATAAATTTGGAATAAGGCTTTATTTAGCATTACTTTCGCAAAAAAATGACAATAATAGAAATGGAAAGAACATTAAATAAACGTAGCGGATCTCAATGCGAACTTTGCACAGCAACCGAAAACCTAAAAGTATATACCGTTTTACCAACAAAAAAGGGCGGTCTGGACGAAAACATTCTGGCTTGCAGTACTTGTATTGACCAAATTGAGAATCCTGCAAATGTAGATTTAAACCATTGGAGATGCTTAAATGACAGCATGTGGAGCGAACATACCGCTGTGCAAGTGGTTGCCTGGAGAATGTTGAGCAGAATGCGTGCAGCAGGTTGGCCAAAAGAATTGCTGGATATGATGTATTTAGATGAAGATACTTTAGATTGGGCTCAAGCCACTGGCGAAGGCGAAGAAGACGAAAACAAAGTGATTCACCGTGATGTAAATGGAGTAATTCTTGCCACTGGCGACTCAGTAGTTTTGATAAAGGATTTAAAAGTAAAAGGTTCGAGCATGGTTGCCAAACAAGGAACTGCTGTACGTAACATCAGACTTGACCACGAAAATGCCGAATATATTGAAGGAAGAGTTGATGGGCAAACCATCGTGATTATCACACAATACGTAAAGAAAGTATAGCTAGAAAACAATTTATAAGATTGTAATGGAAAACAAACCCTTAAACTATTTTTCAAGAATAATGCCTATTACAAAAGAAGAAGCCGATGCTATTTCGGCAACTATGGTAATTAAGCACTATAAAAAAGGGGATATTTTACTAAAAGAAGGACAAATTTCAACAGAGGCTTATTTTGTTTTAGAAGGCTGTGTTCGACAATATTATATTGTGGATGGAGAGGAAAGAACGGCTAATTTTTTTACCGAAGAACAATGGGTGATTTCTTTAAACAGTTTTAGTAATAACCTTCCATCAAATCATTATATGGCTTGTTCTACAGACTGTTTTCTGGTAGTTGGTAACAGAGAAAAAGAAGAGGATTTATACGGTCGCTTTCCAAAACTTGAAACCGTCGCCAGAAAAGTAATGGAAAAAAATTTTGTAGAACAGCAGGAAATAATGGCTTCCTACACCACTGACTCTCCAGAACAGCGATACATTAAACTTTTTAATTCAAGACCTGAATTATTTAAAACAATCCCGCAGTATCAAATAGCAAGTTACATAGGTGTTAAACCAGAATCTTTGAGCAGAATTAGAAAAAGAATAATTGCTAAACGCTAACTTTTTTCAGGTCATATATTAATAATAATATTGCCTTTCTTGTGCCCCTTTTCGACATATTGATGAGCTTCACCCATTTGCGACAAGGGATAGGAATTATCAATTACAGTTTTAATAGTTTCCGTTTTTAGTAACTCTTTTAGTTCCAATAAATAGTCTAAACGTTCTTTAACGGGTAGAATACCAGTTGATGAGGTCTTTACTTTCTTATCACCAATTAAAGATGTTTTCATTATTTGCAACAAAAGCGGGAAACTTATAACAGAGGAAAGATAGATGCCATTTTCGGTGAGCGAATTTTCACAAGAAGAAAAAGTAATTTTGCCTACAGTATCAAAAATAACATCATAGTGTTTGCCATTCTTTGTGAAATCTTCATTTGTATAATCAATCACAAAATCAGCGCCTAACTCTTTAACCATTTTCATATTTGTAGTGCTACAAACTCCAGTTACTTCAGCACCAAAATACTTTGCAATTTGAACTGCATAAGTCCCAAGGCTTCCAGAAGCACCATTAATTAACACCTTATCTCCTGTCTTTAGTTTAGCTAGACCTTTTAAGAAATTCATCACCGTAATTCCACTTCCACTAAGGGGTGCTGCGGACTGATAACTTATATTTTCAGGCATAGTCGTTATTACATCATCCATATTAACACAAGTATATTCTGCATAACACCCGAGAGTAGTCGTTCCACCAAAAACTTTATCACCCACTGTGAATGAAGTAACATTTTTTCCTAATTCCACCACTTTACCCGCAAAGTCAAATCCGAATATTGTTGTTTTGGGTTTACGTAACCCCAGATAAATCCGATCCACATAAGGTTTGCCCTTTCTCATCATAAGGTCCGATCCCGTAACAGTAGTGGCGTAAACCCGAACCAAGACTTCATTATGTTTTGGGACAGGTTTTGTAACATCTTCCATTTCGAATACTTCGGGTGTCCCATACTTTTTACTTACGCTTGCTTTCATTTATTATCTGGAATTAATTGAATAAATTTAGAATGCAAAATTCTGTTTTCAAAAACACATAACCATTGACTTTGGTTAAGAAATGAGATTAAGGTTAAAGAAAACAACCACAAAAGAATATTACTAAGCTCATCTCAAAATTTCCTTAGTTTAATTGATTTATTCCTTAACTCGTTGTTTTGTGTTTGAATAGAAAAAACACTTAGAATAGTTTTGCGCTATGTTTAACTAAAATAATTTAAGAAATGAACAAAGAATTAGTGTTTTTAAGAACTTTTGCAGTTGCTACTGCTATTGGAATTGTGTTTGTTGCCTCTTCAGCTTTTAAAAAGAATGGCAATCAAAAATTTAGCGAGATTGATGTAGAAAGAATCAATATCGTGGAAAAAGACGGTACGGTAAAAATGATCATTACAAACGTTGATAAATTTCCAAATGGGAAAGCTATGATTAACGGAAAACCAACTAATGAGGACAGAAAAAAACGCTCAGGTATGTTGTTTTTCAATGAAGACGGTATAGAATGCGGTGGATTTATTTATGATGGACAAAAAAAAGCAAATGGTCATAACTCTGGACTATCATTAACCTTTGACCAATACGATGGAGATCAAGTAATGCAGCTACTTACTCAAGATGAAAAAGAAGGAGACAATAGATTCGTAAGCAGCGGTTTGATGTTTAACGATAGACCCTCTAAAGAGTCGCAAAGTAAAACAGCAAAAATCATGAAAGAGCTGGATGAACTTAGCAAAAAAGATCCTAAAGCTGCTGATGAAAAATACAAAATGTATGAAGCTCAAGGATTGGTAGGAGGTGCTCCTCGTGTTATGTTAGGAAAATCACGAAGTGAAAATAATGGTTTATTTCTTTTTGATAACAAAGGAATGCCTAGAGCTATGTTTTATGTAGACAAGCAAAATAATGCAAAACTTGACTTTTTTGATGACAAAGGCAATACTATTGCTTCGTTTCCTGAAAAAATAAAATAATAATTTTTAAGAAAATAGCCTTATCAAAAATAGGGCTATTTTTGTACATTAATCTATTCTATTTATAATGAAAATTTGGCTCTATAAAATATATCAAAACCGATACTTCGTCCTGTTCATTATGCTTTTTGCTTATGTGCAGTCTGTTTATAGCCGCATATCCGTACGAGAGGTAGTTAATGCCTATACATTTACTCCAGATGCAGCATTGTTTTCATTATTTGAGGCAGGAGTGCTGTTTATCATAACGCTTTACTTTATTAAAATATGGCAAAAATCAAATGTTTTTAGCACTAAAGAAATGCTAAAGATATTCGGTGCATCGCTTATTACGCATCCCCTGGTTATGCAATTAATCGGATTAGCTATCGCCCTTATATTTAATAAATTTGAACGGAATTTTAATATAGAAACCTTTACTTACACAACGTTTACCTTCTTTTTGAACGGTTTTGTATATGGCAGTTTTTTCATAGCTTATTATTATCACAACAAAAATAAAATCCATCAACAGCAATTAACAAACTATCATCAAGCCCTTTCTGAAAGCAGAATTAATCAACTTAAAGCACAACTTAACCCACATTTTTTGTTCAATAATCTGAATGTTTTAGACCAACTGATTGAAGAAGACAAACACAAAGCATCAGAATTTTTGAATGAGTTCGCCGACATTTACCGGTATGTTTTGCAAGCAACAGATAAAAAGCTTGTTCCTATGCACGAAGAATTGGCTTTTGCTACCCAATACTTCAAATTGATACAACACAAATATGGCAAATCTTATCAACTTAAAATTGAAAGTTCAGGAAGTGGCTATATTGTACCCTTAACGCTTCAACTACTTATCGAAAATGCGGTTCAGCATAATTTTGGATCAACGGATAACCCTATCCATATAAAAATAGAGGCAACGGATACCATTTGTATAACGAATAATTTTATTCCAAAGCGGAGTTCAAAGCCAACATCCGGGCACGCTTTGCAAAACATCAAGGAGCAATATAAATTACTAACTCACGACCCAATTGTAATTCAAAAATCGGATAATGAATTTTGTGTAATCATTCCAATAATTCGAACAAAATGATAAAAATCCTCATTATAGAAGACGAAATACCAGCAAGAAAAAAGCTGAAAAGATTTCTTGAAGAGCTAGATAGTACAACCAAAGTGGTTGCCGAAATTGATAATGTAGTATCGGCAGTTGCATTTTTAAAAAATACATCGGTAGATTTAATTTTCTCTGACATTGAATTGCTGGACGGCAATGCTTTTGAAATTTACAGAGAAGTTTCAATTTCCTGTCCAATTATTTTTACAACAGCTTATGACCAGTTTTGGATGGATGCTTTTGAAACCAATGGAATAGCCTATTTGTTAAAACCATTTTCGAAGGAACGTTTTCAGCAAGCCTGGGACAAATTCCTGCTTTTCAGAAATTCATCCTCTGACAAAAACATACAGCTAACCAAACTGTCAAAACTCCTTGAAGAAAACTTCATAAAACAATCTTACAAAAAACGTTTTACCGTTCATACCCGTGGAGAATTCTTTTTTGTAGCTATAGAAAATATTACATTTTTTGGCGCCAATGAAGGTGTTATTTTTGCCTTTGATACCATGGGAAAAAAACATTTATTAAACGAAGTAACTTTAAAAGAAATTGAAGAACAAGTAGATCCTTCGGATTTTTTTAGGATAAACCGAAGTGAACTCATCAGCAAACAACACATAGAAAAAATGGAACGCTACAGTAAAAACATCTTGGCTGTCAAAATAAAAGGTTGTGCAAGCCTCCTGAAAACGAGCCAAAGTAATACTGCTGCTTTTCGTGAGTGGATAGAAAAATAAGAGCGATTGTATAGCATTGTATAATTGTATAGAAGTATTAGCAGGGTTTGTGGGTTGCAAAAGACAGTGCTACTTTTGTGGTTTCAGACTAATAGAAAACAATTTGCTTTGAAACCCGTTACTATTTTATGCAGATCCTTACGCGGTTATTAAAATGTATTTTGATGTACTATTAATAGTAGCAAGTATCGGATTTTATAACGACTAATTTCTTTCGACCTTTGTATTATAAAATTTCACGAAAATGACTGAACAAGAAAATATTAATTATAATAGAATTGCAGAAGCAATTGATTATATAAAAGCAAACTTTAAAAAGCAGCCCAATCTGGATGAAGTTGCTGAGAAAGTTCATTTAAGTCCCTTTCATTTCCAGCGGCTTTTTAGTGAATGGGCTGGCACAAGTCCAAAAAAATTTTTGCAATATACCACCGTAGAATATGCCAAAACTTTATTAAAAGATAATCAAGCAACGCTTTTTGACACAGCCTACGAAACAGGACTTTCAGGTACAGGGCGATTGCACGATTTGTTTATAAATATAGAAGGAATGACACCCGCCGAATACAAAAATGGTGGGAAAAATTTAGGTATAAATTATAGTTTTGCGGAGAGCCCTTTTGGACATATTATAGTAGCACCTACCGACAAAGGAATTTGCTATATGGCATTTGCCGATAATGAAACTTTGGCATTTTCAACAATGCAAAACCATTTTCCAAATGCCCATTTCAGACAAATGGTAGATTTAATTCAGCAAAATGCCCTTTATATTTTCACTCACGATTGGACAAAATTAAATCAAATAAAACTGCACTTAAAAGGAACCGATTTTCAACTAAAAGTTTGGCAAACCCTTTTGAAAATTCCTTTGGGGCAACTGACAACCTATGGTGCTATTGCCGCTAAAATCGAAAAACCAAATGCTTCAAGAGCAGTAGGAACAGCAATTGGCAGCAATCCTGTTGCTTTCTTAATCCCTTGTCATCGAGTAATTCAATCTACAGGAATATTGGGCGGGTATATGTGGGGCAATACTAGAAAAACGGCCATTATTGGTTGGGAAGGAATAAAAACACATTCCGAAGTTATTTAGCAAGTTTCGGGTTTTATGGCTACACGAATAGTTTGATTTTTGCATCTAATAATAAAGTCAAAAAAAATGAGACTAAAGAACGCCATAATAGCATCCCTAAGTTTGCTAATTGTTACACTATTTTTTAACCCATTTCAAATGAATGCTCAAAACAAAAATGAAAAGAAAACATTTATTCTCATTCACGGTTCTTGGCATAGTGCTTGGAATTGGTACAAAGTAACGCCCTTACTCGAAAAGCAAGGACATACTGTTTACTCCATTGATTTGCCAGGAATGGGAAGAGATAAAACGCCAATAGAAAATGTACGATTTGATTCAACAATTCAACAATTGTGCAAACTTATTGATAGTATTCCCGGAAAAGTAATACTAGTGGCTCATAGCAAAAACGGAATATTCAATTCACAATTAGCAGAATTACGACCAAAGAAAATCGAAAAATTAATCTATTTAGCAGCGGTACTTGTTGCTAATGGAAAATGTGCCAAGGACTATTTTGCACTAGATGAAAAAGAAGTTCTCGGTGGTCACATTACTTACAATGGCACTATTTCTTCTATGCTTTTACCTGAAATTTATAAAGAAGGATTATACCACGATTGCCCCGATGACATTACGCAAATGGCTAACATTATTTTGTTACCCGAATCAACAGAGTCTGCAAAAGCAAAATTGAAACTTACAGAAGAAAATTATGGAAGTGTGCCACGATATTATATTGAATGTACCGAAGATAGAGCAATAACACCTTGGTTGCAAGAAAAAATGCTAGCGGAAATGCCTTGCTTGAAAGTATATAAAATTGCTTCGAGCCACTCGCCATTTTTTAGTATGCCTGATAAATTGATCGAAATCATCAATGAAATATCGAAGTTATAAATATGTACAGACCCGAAATATTTAAAATAACAGATCGATCGATTATCAAACAATTTATTAAAGAAAACGGATTCGGTACTTTAATAAGTATTGGAGAAACATATCCAATTGGAACATCATCTATGCATTATTTTGAATACTACACAGATTGTTCGGTTTTAATGGGGATAGCGAAAAGGGTAAAAATTAATATAAAAAACACCCAAATCCTGAAACCCTCACAAGAAAATTAATGACAAATGTATTTCTAGGTCAACAAACCAAATTAGAAGCTTTTACTATAAATACACCCATAGTTCGATACCAAAATTTAATAGCAACTAGACCCAATTTAGTACAGCGGATACCTCAATATCAAATTGCAAGTTATATTGGCGTTACACCAGAATTGCTCCGTAGAATCCGTAAAAAAATTTAGTGAAATCCAAAAAGCAACAACTACAAAATTCAATTGCATTTCTTAACTAAAGTCAATGAATAGTTCTATTTGGTTGATTTAATTTTGTTTCCAATAAATTAATAATAGAGTTATGAACAAAAATAAAATTAAAGAAACCTCGACATGGTCCACTAAAAAACAATTTGGATTAACATGGACTATGTACACCTTGGTGGCAGTTTCAATTGGAGCATTTTGGCACGCCAAATGGTTTGAGAGACAATATAAAGAATTTAATTTTATTACTGCTTCCGAAATCAACGTGCCATTAGCACTAACCTCAATGTTATTATTGGGCTTTATCTCTACTTATTTTTTCTCTAATATTTACAAACCCAATAACGGTAATTTTGGAGCAATTAAAACGGCTATTATTGTACTATTAGTCCCTAGAATGGTAGTTGCATTTGCAAATGCAGCTGAACAAGATGTCAATGGGAAAGGACTGAATTTAATACTATTTGAATTTGGATTATATTTGATCATGTCTATTGTTTGGGGGTTTATATCCAGTAAAATTTATAATAGATAGACTCCCATTTAAAATAAAAATCAAACTTATAGTTAATAGTAAGAATAACAACCTCGGTGCATTAGTCTATTTCTTATCTTAAGTCAACGAGATATAAAGCTTGGATGTTCTAATTTTGTTTAAGATTTAAAAACTATGGAAAATACAAGTGATAAAACCAGAAAATATGCCCAAACTACTGGCTACTCATTATTGTTAATGGCCCTATTAGCCGGCTATGTTTTTGGATACGCCATTCCGAAATTATATAATTTTAATAACCTGCAATTAAACCAAAGTAACGTAAGTTCTCATCTCTACAATTTTATGATGTTGGGAATTATAATGATAATGCTACTCGATTTTGTTGTTGCTATAACGCTATATAAATACTTTAAAAATGACAACAACAAATTAGCTCTTTGGGCAGGTTTTTTACGAATTATTTATTCTATACTATTTTGTATTGCCATTTTTTATTTATTCCAAAATAGGAACGAATTGAACACAGCAGTTTACATTAAAAACTATGATTTATTTCAACGTTATTGGTCAATCGGATTGATTTTTTTTGGTTTTCATTTGCTTTTAGTTGGCATACTAATGAAAGGACACGAATCAATCCCTGCATTTTTATGGTTGCTAATGCTTATGGTTGGCCCAACTTATGTTGTCATTCATTTATTAAAAACCTTTTTGCCTCACTTAACAAATCTTATAGATATATTAAATAGGATCTTTGGGTTTCCCATGGCATTAGCAGAAATTGGCCTAGCTGTTTGGTTGCTAGTTAAAGGTGGTAAAGTAATTGCAATAGGCAACCCGAATACAATAGATAAATCTGAACAGTTTTGGAATCGAGTCGCAAAAAGAACCACTAATCCTTCTCAAAAACCTAATGATAAGACATTAAAAATTCTCGATAGTTTACAAAAACACCTACAGCCAAACGATCATGTTATGGACTTTGCTTGTGGTTCTGGAATTATATCAGCCGAAATCGCTAAAAACGTAAATTCCATTCATGGTATAGATATTTCTTCTCAGATGATTGAGATTGCAAATAATCGTAAAATTGAACAAAATTTAAACAATGTGACGTTCTCTAGAGCAACGCTCTTCGATGAAAATATTCAAATTGCTTCGTTTGATGTAATCATGGCCTTTAATATTTTACATTACCTTGAGGATAAAGCCATTTTTATGAAACGTATAAATGAATTACTTAAGCCTAATGGAATTTTTATTTCTTCGACAATTTATGCAAAGCAGAAAAAAACAATTTTATTTTATTTCTTTACCCTCGTAAACAAGCTCAAAATAATGCCTAAGATCAATTTCTATTCATCAAAAGAGCTTGAAAATAATATATTGAAAGGTAACTTCAAGATGATTGAATCTTATGATATATCTACTATGCCAGAAAGGTTTATTGTCGTTAGAAAGAACTAAAACACAATTTCAAATTCATTACTATGAGAAACATGACACAAGACGAGCAAATAATAGAATGTGAAATTAGACTTTTAGAGGCAATGAAAGCTGGCAACATCAAAGTTCTCGATGAACTACTGTACGACGATTTAATTTTTAATATTCCAACTGGACATACTATTACAAAGTCTATGGACATTGAGAATTATCAATCCGGTATTATGACTGTTTCCGAAATAGTAGCAACGGATCAAATAATTAAATCTATTAACAATATTTCTACTGTTGCGGTGACACTTCATCTAAAGGCAAAATATGCAGACCAAATTGTTGACGGAAAATTTAGATATTTAAGAGTATGGAAATTATTTGACAATTCGTGGAAAGTAGTTGCAGGAAGTGGATTTCAAATTCAATAACCGACACGATAGAACAACGAACCGCTAACATTGACAAACACTACAACAAGCAAAATGAGACTTCCTCCATACAGCAAATTTCCAAGTATTTCTGACGAAATAATATCATTGCGACAAATTCAATTTTCCGACATTAATGATCTTATTGAAATTTCATATTACGACTCTATTCAAGCGATAACATTGAAACAAGCAATTGAAATGCAAGCCAAAATAAATGCGGACTACATTGAAGGCAATTCAATACACTGGGGAATTGTAGACAAATTATCGAATAAAATTGTAGGGACTTGCGGTTATTATCGCGGGCTTGACAAAGGAGAAGGGGAACTTGGTTGCGTTTTATTGCCTAAATACTGTGGACAAGGATATATGACTTTTGCACTGTTATTAGCAATTGAATTTGGACTAAATAATATTGGATTAAAACGCATTTGGGCAAAAACAACTAAACAAAACGAGAAAGCAATAAAACTTATTGAGAAACTTAACTTTATTAAAATTGCAGATTTGGAAGACAATGAAATAGAATACGAATTAAGACAAGATATAAATTTAAAAGACTAAAGAAAAAAATACCTAGCGCTACAGCGCATTTGCAATAAGCGGGTTTCGTGCTCCGCAGACAGTTTTGTGTAGCCGAAAGTTCAGTGCTCCGCGTCAATATTACTAATTTCTTGGAAGCAGTCTAACTTTGTGTCGTCTTGATTTGTTGCTAACTCTTTTGAAAGCTCAGGTTCATAACTTTTTAAAGAAAGTTCGTGAAAAAATATTGCATCAGCCTTATGAGAAACCGCAAGGTTGATCATTTTATTATGAGTCTCAATATTTGCAGTAATATCTCCCTTAATTGGTCTTGTTTGTGCTACTGTTATTTTCATCTCTGTCGTTTTAAATTGCCACTAACGTCAGTCTGTCTAATAACCTTCGTTTTTACGTTTTGTATTCGGACTCCTGTCATTGAAAAATCTCAAATATGGAATCCTCAGAGCTTTAATTTAGGTTTTTAGACAGTTTGCCGTTTGGTGATGTGGCGGATTAAGTAAGTCTAGGCTTTCGGTTAATGACTAATTTTACAAGTACAAAACCATCTTTAAATTAAGCTCTAAACCCGATATATTGACAAACGACGGTTAGTGGTTCGTTTTTTTTTGTCCGTTTGCTAGTCCCATATTTGAGGTCTTTCAAGTCCAAGTGTCCGCAAATATGAAAGCATTTGTCCTGTATGAACTGCTTCGTGATATGCAATTCGTTGTAAATAATCTCCAAGTCGTCTGCGTTGTCCTTTTTCTGAACGAATAATTTGAATTGTTGAAAAGTCGTTTGGACTGAATTCTTTTATTGTTTCTAAAAAAGCCATTCTAAAAGGTTCTGCAAAGTTAAGTTCTGCCTGTAAATCAGTATATGGTCTGTTTGTCCAAGGTGAAACATAGTCGCCTAAATTTCCTCTCTTATTCACTATCATATGAAATAAGTGTTCGCCTTCTAAAATGTGTCTTATCATTTCAAGACAATTCATTGCATTAATGTCTGGTCGCCAAAAATAATTTTCTGGTGTAATTCCTGTCCAAAGTTTTATACTTCTTCTTCTGATTTCTTCAAAGTTTAGAATTATTATTTCGTTTTGTGTCATATTCCGATTTTATCTGTTTATTGTAATTTTGATTTTGTTGTTTCGGTGTCGTGCGTTACAATGACCACTACCTCATCGATACAAGAAGTACTTTTTCTTTGTCCTTTTTTATCCATTTAAAAAACAGTTTACGTGTATTTTTTCATCATATTTATCCTGCTTATTTTTTCGTCATTTATTTCAAAAATAACTACTTGCTCGATTTTTTCAACACTCCCATTACGTCCATGAATATATTCCTGCACAATAACTTTATTATCAAAAGTAATAGTCTTTACTATTTCAGCTCGAAGATTAGGTGAATTCAAGAAAAGTTCAGCGTACATTTTTCGACAATCGTTTATACCTTCAATAATTGTTTTATTGTTTGAAAAGTCAACAACTTTAATTTCTTTACTAAAAACAGCCATCATACTATCAATATCTCTCTCTTCATAAGCACGCATCTGTTTCTCTACAATTTGTTCTATTGTCATTTTATGTTTTTTTAATTTATGAATTTACTATTTACGTAATTTGTATCACTCTGAACAAGCGGGGATGTTTTCGATAAAAATTTTGGTTTTGTATTTTGTACGATTAAGAAAGTCTAAACCTTCAGTTAATCACTCAATTCACAAGTATTAAATCAACTTTAAATTAAGCCTAAACCTGTCCTATTTCAAAACAGCGCTTAGCGGTTGGCTTTTATCTCTATTTGGGTTTTAATACTTTGTTTTACATCTTCCCATTCACTATCCAAAATACTATAAAAAGCGGTATTTCTCGGAATTCCATTTGGTTCGATTTTATCTTTTCTTAAAACCCCTTCAAATATTCCGCCAATTTTTTGAATTGCTTTTCTTGAACGTGCATTGTTCTCTTTTGCTCTAAATTGAACTCTATTGGTTTTTAAATTTTCGAAACAATAATTGAGCAATAGTAATTTGCATTCTAGGTTTACAGTTGTCCCCCAATATTCTTTCATAATCCAAGTAACACCAATTTCTATTTTTTTGTCATTCGGATATATTTCAAGAAATCTGGTAGTTCCAATAATTTTGTTGGAATCTTTGTGAACAATAACGAAGGGATACACTGTTCCTTTTTCTCTGTCATTTATTGCGTTGTTGAAATTAGGATAAAATATTTCTTCAACTGAGTAGTCTACAGATGTTAGTTCCCATATTTCTTTATTGGATGCCGCACGAAATAAATCTTCCAAATGTTCTTTTTCTAAAGGTAGGAGCTCTATTTTATCTCCTTTTAATACTATAGGGTGATTAATCCAATTGTCCTTCATAAGGCTTTATCATTTATTTGATTACTAATTTTTTGTCTTGCTGATTCCCATTCGCTGTCAATCAAATGCCCTAGGATTTGCTTCTTGCTCCATTTCTCTATTTCTGGTTTATATGAAAATATTTCCTCTTCTATGTTTTCTAATAAAGAGGGTACTGTTTTACATAAAAATTCAAGTCGTTTTATTGATTCCTTCATCCTATCAATTTATATTCGTTGTTATTTGGCGGCCTAAATACGATGGTGGCCAAATGTAAAGCAAAACAGTAATCAAAATAACAAAACACAAACCCAGAGCACTCGCTTCTATCCCAAAATCGCCTCCGCTAAGCCACACTGGTGCATTATCAAATACCGGTTTAAATAAACTAGGCTCTTTGCTGCCACTAACACCAAAGCCAAGAATTGTCCCTTGCATATAATTTGCCATAAAATGTAGCCCTAAAGACATCGCTAAACTTTTAGTTTTTATATAGGCAATCCCAAACATAATGGAAGCAATAAATATATTAATTGAAGCCAATATTTTTACTGTACCGGTCATTCCTGGGTTGTTGACATGCGTTAGTAAAAAGAGTCCCGCAAGAACGAATTGCGCTGGCCACTCACCAAATGCCTTAATTAATCGTTGAAACATAAAACCTCTAAACAGCAACTCTTCAGCTATTGCTGCTAAAAGAAATATTGAAAAACCAAAAAGAATAGTTGAAAAAGAAAAAACATTTAGCTGCCAATGTATAAAACCAAAAATTGTCAAAATAGAAACAGGTAAAATCATTAGTAAAGCACCAATCAGTAGTCCAATACAAAGTTCTTTAAGCCAAGTTGAATTAAATTTTCCAACCAAGTCACTTACTGATTTACGCCTTAACATTTGACAAATTATAGAAACAACTGAAATCAAAATGACTTGATGTGTCATTGTTATTTCAAATGAAAAACGATCCGCCAAAATAATTAACGAAAATAAGAAAGAAGCCAGAATCAGGAAAAACAGAACCACCCACCAGATGCTTCGGATTTGTTTTTCGGGAGTTAAAAAAAAACGTAGTGCCATATTTATTTATTTTTTCGACCGTAACAAAGTTTACTATTTTATGAAATAGATTTATAGATTTATTTAAATGATGCTCTCCTTGGTTGATACATTCAAGTAGCGCTCTTTTATTATTTTAATATGTCTTAACTCGTGTCCCGCAAGATGATACGCCAATGCTCTTACCGTTCTACTATTTATAATACTACCATCATTATCAATGCCACCACCACTTCTCATAAAAGCATCTTCGGGAAGGTTCTGGAACAAAGACAATGTGGCGTCTCTAACAGATTCATATTCCTCAAAAATACTATCCAAACTTCTTTCATTGGCATATGAATATTTTGCGTAATCATTCTCTTCAAAACCGTGCAAAGGCGTATTGTCATTTCTACCGTATCGCAAAGCTCTGTAAGCAAATATTCGCTCATCGTCTATTATATGAACCAAAATTTCTTTAATGGTCCATTTTCCCTCGTCATACCTGTAATACAGTTTTTCTTCTGGTAAATTGTATATGAATTTTTTGATTTTTACGAAGTTTTCCCTCATATTTTGAAGAATCATTCCATCGTCTTTTAAAAGTTCCATATACATTTCCGAGTATTCTGGATATTCTTCTTTTTTAGGTTTTTCGATTATTCTAAAATTTGAATTTCTGTCCGTCATAATTTTTATTTTTTATAAATCATCCTCACATTTTTTAGTTGAATTACTATTTTAAAATGACTACAATGAAATAACCACATTCCCTTTTTTATGTCCTTTTTCTACATAAGTATGCGCTTCTACCATTTGCTCCAATGAATACGTTTTATCAATTATTGGTTTAAGTTCACCTAATTCAATTAGCGTTTTAAGAAAATTGATGTCGTCCGCAGTATGATTAATCATACCTGCTATCACTTTTATTTTCTTGCTACTGGTTATAGATACCCAAGTACCTTGTGCCATTTCTGAAAATCCTGCGGCACTTAAAATCAATGTTCCGTAAATTTTTAATGACTGTAAACTATCTGAAACCGGCATTTTATTTACCGAATCAAAAATCACATCATACGTTTGTCCGTTTTTAGTAAAATCTTCTTTGGTATAATCAATCACCTTGTCTGCTCCTAATGATTTCACTAAATCAACATTAGCAGTACTACAAACTCCTGTTACATTTGCTCCAAAATGTTTAGCCAGTTGAACAGCAGCCGTTCCAACTGCTCCTGAAGCGCCAAAAACAAGCACTTTTTGACCTTTTTGAATAGAAGTTTTTTTCAAAAAATGCAAAGCAGTTGTTCCTCCAAATGGAATTACTGCTGCTTCTTGATGCGAAATAGTTTTAGGTTTTAATGCTATAGAACCATTTTCCGGAAAACATTTATAGTTGGCATAAGTACCAAAACTCATATCCGTATGACCAAAAACTTGATCGCCAACTTTAAAACGTTGCACGCTTGAACCTATACTTTCTATTTCACCCGAAAAAACACTACCAAGTATGCTTGTTTTTGGTTTAAAAAGTCCAAAAAAATAATCGAACGGCAAAAGGATCTGCTTTTCGAAGTCGCACATCACCCGAATTAACGGCTGTAGCTTTAATTTTAATCAGAATTTCATTTTGCTTTGGAATTGGCTTTTCAATTTCTTTCAATTGAAGTACTTCGGGAGAACCATATTCTTTATAAACTATTGATTTCATCTTGACTATAATTTTTATTAGGTTTATTGCGGTTGCAAAAGTATTTCTATCTTATTTTAAAATCATTGACTTGAGTTAAGAAATGAAAATAGTTCTTTTTGAATGCCTTATTAACCAAAAAAAGACTTACAAATTAAATTTTGCAAGTCTTTTTTATTTAAAAATTGAACTAAAATCTACTCTTCCTCCTTCTTAATCACTTTTCTGGCCACTTCGATTTTGAATTTCTTGCCTTTCATTTTTTCGTCCTTGATATTGTGAAGCAAGTCTTTTACTTTGTTGAATTTTACGGCGGCGAATGAAATAAAATCCTTCACTTCAATTAATCCCAAATCGCCTTTTTCGAGTTTTCCTTTTTGGGAAAAGAAACCCACAACATCTATTTTGTTCAATTTATTTTTCTTTCCACCACTGATGTAGATGGTTTGAAATTCGGGAGGTTTTGGCAAAGTTGTGCTGTTTTCCACTTTCAGAACGGGCATTCCATAATCGATATAATCCAGCTTTTTTTCGCTTTCGTGAGCGATAATATAAGCCGTTCCGGATGCCAACATTCGAGCCGTTCTTCCGTTTCTATGTGTAAATTCGTCTTCCTTAGATGGTAAATGATAATGAATAACGTGTTTCATTTCGGGAATATCGAGTCCACGTGCAGCCAAATCCGTTGTGATTAAATAACTAACACTTCCGTTTCTGAACTGGATTAAAGCGCGTTCCCGCTCGTCTTGATCCATTCCACCGTGATAATAGGTGGCATAAATTCCTTTTTCGTTCAAAGTGTCGCTAATGCGTTCTGCAGCATCTCGATGGTTGCAAAACACCAATGCCGATTGTGATTTCAACGAGCAAATCAAGTTGAACAAACTGCCTATTTTGTCTTTTTCTTTCGAAACCACCATTTTCATAGCAAGATTGGTGGCTTCTACTTCACTCGGAATAAAATCCAAAATCGTAGGATTTACAACTCGGGTATATTTTGGAATTTCGATATCAGAAGTTGCCGAAACCAAAACCCGTTTGTTCAGTTTAGATAATTTCCCAATGATGAATGACATTTGTTCGTGAAAACCCAATTGCAAAGATTTATCAAATTCGTCCAGAATCAAGGTTTCAATTTTGTCCAATCGAAAAGTGCCTCTGTCCATGTGATCTGCAATTCGTCCAGGAGTTCCAATTAAAACGGCTGGCGGATTGCTTAAATTTTTAATTTCGGTATCAATGGAATGTCCGCCGTAGCAAACATTTACTTTATAATCAGTTCCCATTTTTTTCCAGACTTGCTCGATTTGCAAGCCTAATTCACGCGAAGGAACCAGAATCAAACATTGGACAGATAGAATTTCGGGTCTCAACATTTCGAAAATGGGCAACAGAAAAGCTAGTGTTTTCCCGGAACCTGTAGGCGAAAGCAGTAAAATATTATTGTCGCTCAAAATGGTTTCCTGGGCGGCAACCTGCATTTCGTTTAGGCTTTCGATACCTAAATTGAGGAGTAAATTATTAGAATGGTGCTTTTTATTCATTTTGCAAAGGTAAAATGAATTATGAATTATGAGTTATGAATTATGAATTTAAAAATTGCTTACGCAATAGAATTTTCGTCTTCGAACAATAATTTTATGTTTTCATAGGAATTTTTTAAAACTTCCGGCATTTCACTCGGACTGAGCCAAACCGCTTTTTCTATTCCTTCTTCTATTTGTCCAATAGGAATTCCTTCAAAATCGGAATGCATTTCAAACCAATGCGTGATTTTTAGTTTGTAAATGCCATTTCGTTTGAATACATGATACGTTTTTTGAAGTTTTTTTGTTATTGTTAACTGGTTTACACCAGTTTCTTCCTCGACCTCACGCATTGCCGTGGCTTCGATTTCTTCCCCTTTTTCCGTTCCTCCTTTTGGTAAATCCCATTTTCCGCCTCTGAAAATAAATAAAACCTCTCCCTTTTTATTGTAGACTAAACCCCCTCCAGCTTTAGAAACAGGAATTTTAGATTTCAAAGTTTTCATAATCTCTTTCTCATCAGGATGGTAGAGATAAGCTTTTTGAATTTTGTTTTGAAAAATTTTGACGATAAGCTGAACTATATCAACACTTTCCAATAAGAATAGCTGAAAATTTGTCTCCTTGGAGATTTCATTTGTCAAAAAAAGTGGTTTGTCGTTCACAAAAACTTTATACATTTGTATTATGATATTTAATAAAGATACTGCCGAGAAAACTGCCGAATTGCTTTTGCAAATAAATGCAATTAAATTGAATCCAAGAAATCCTTTTACATGGGCTTCGGGATGGCAATCACCAATTTATTGTGACAACCGATTAATTTTGTCGTTTCCGCTCATAAGAAATTATGTTCGTGATGAATTTTCGAAACATATAGAAAAACAATTTGGAAAGCCCGATGTTATTGCCGGTGTCGCCACAGGAGCAATAGGAATTGGGATTTTAGTTGCCGAAAGTATGGGTTTGCCTTTTGTTTATGTCCGACCAGAACCAAAAAAACACGGGAGACAAAACCAGGTGGAAGGCTTTCTTCAAAAAGGTCAAAATGTAGTAATTGTTGAAGATTTAATAAGCACCGGAAACAGCAGTTTGCTTGCTGTGGAGGCCTTGCGCACTGCCGGAGCAAACGTAAAAGGTATGGCTGCAATCTTTACTTATGGATTTGATGTTGCCAAAGAAAACTTTAAAAATGCCAATGTTGACTTGTTAACTTTGAGTAATTATCAGAATTTATTAGACTTGGCCGTTGCCAAAAGATACATTACTGAAGACGAAGAAGCAACATTAAGAGAATGGAATTTGAGTCCATCGACTTGGATCGTAAAAGTTTAAAATTTCAAAAAAGTAAGACCATTACTATTGAATATTCAATTAAGAAAATAAAAAATGAACTTAGAAAGCCCTACAGTTACTGTTGAAAAATCAGCACAAGAATTATTTGATTTATTAAGCGATGTACGAAATTTCGAGAAATTAATGCCTGAAAACATTGCAAAATTTGAAGTTATCGGTGACGATGCTTTTATTTTTGGATTAAAAGGAATGCCCGAAATAAAACTAAAAATGAAAGAAAAAGTAGCACCTAACAAAATTGTTCTTGGTGCTGCAAGTGATAAATTACCTTTTACTTTGGTTGCTGATATTAATTCGGCTTCAGATAATTCGTCAAATGTACAATTACTTTTTGAAGGCGAATTTAATGCGATGATGTGTATGATGATAAAAGGACCTATATCGAAATTTATTGAAACTTTGGCAGGAAATATGTCAAAATTGTAAATTATTATACTTTATAAACAAGAAAACCTTTTAGTTTGTACTAAAAGGTTTTCTTGTTTATAAGGCTTAATATAACATTTGAATTTCTTTGATATCAAATTCAGAAATTGAATCATCTTCCAAAAGTATTTCTAGTTTTCCAATGGGTGAAACGCCTTGAATAATTCCCATAAAATTTTGCTTATTTTTGTCTTCAAACGGCATAGGAATTCCCATTTTAAAGAGTTTATTGGTGTATTCAGTCCACAACAAATGTGAGTTTTGGTTCCAAGACAATATATTTTGTTCCAACATTTCGACAATCTTCAAAAGAATTTCTTCTTTGTCAAAAGTTTTGTTGCAGATTCTTGCTAATGATGATGCTTTGGGCAAATTTTCAAAATTAATTTGATTGACGTTCAATCCTAAACCCACGATAGAATTAATACTTCCATCGCTTTTTATGCTGTTTTCAATAAGAATACCGCCTATCTTTTTAGTATCTGACATAATGTCGTTTGGCCATTTAATACTTAATTCAGGAATGTTCAACTCTTCTAATACCTGAATTATAGAAACAGACACTGCGATATTAACGTCAAAAATTCGATTAATATTTGTTATAAAATCTTTAACCAAAACACTCATTATTAAGTTTTTACTAGGCTCTGAATCCCACACAGAGCCCATTTGCCCTTTGCCTTTTGTTTGAGTTTCGGCATTAACAACAGTAAAATTTTCTAGTATTTGGTTGCTCGATAATCCTTTTAGGAATTCGTTTGTGGAATCTATGGCATCGAGTTTGATTAGTTTCATAAGAAGTTATTTGTGGAACAAAATTTAATATTATGTTAAGGTTCAAAAATAATCACAAAAAATGGTAACTTTACAAACTTATATTAAAAATAATTCATGGCTAAAAAGATTGTAAATAATGATGTTCTACTAGCAAACATCATCAAGGGAATAGAAGAAGTAAAAGGAAATGACATCGATATTCTGGACTTAAGAGAAATAGACACCGCCGTTTGTGACTATTTTGTTATCTGTAACGGAAATTCAAACACACAAGTAAACGCCATTGTTAACTCCATTCAAAAAATAGTTTCAAAAGAATTAAAAGACAAACCTTGGCATGTTGAAGGATCTGATAATGCGGAATGGGTTCTTATGGACTATGTTAGCATTGTGGTTCACGTTTTCCAAAAACACATTCGAGAATATTACAACATCGAAAGTCTTTGGGGTGACGCCAAAATTACTAAAATCGAGAATAAATACTAAAGAAATATACCTCTAATGGCAAAAGATAATAATCAAAATTCAAATAAATTCAAAGTTAGTCCTTGGTTGATTTATACAGCCATATTGTTGGTTTTCCTGACTATAAGCTTTTTTACAGGCGGTTCAAGTTTTCAAGAACCTGCGCAATTAACATCTTCAAATTTTAATGCTTATTTGGAAAAAGGGCAGATTGAAAAGGTAATTGTATACAATAAATCGGAAGCTGAAGTATTTTTAACAACTGCAGCACTAAAAGATCCAGCAAATAAAAAAGTGGCAAAAGATATTTTAGACCGTCCAAATAAAGGGCCACATTATACTTTTATCATTGGTAACGATCAACTTTTTCAAACTAAATTGGAGAAAGCGGTTGCAGAAGGAAAATTAAAAGATTTTAATTTCTTGCCTAAAAACAATTGGACCGATATTTTCGTAAGCCTATTGCCAATCATCATTATCATTGGAGTTTGGATATTCATAATGAGAAGAATGTCCGGCGGTGGCGGTGGCGGCGGTGGCCAAATTTTCAATATTGGAAAATCAAAAGCCAAGCTTTTCGACGAAAAAACGGATATTAAAACTTCTTTCAAAGATGTAGCTGGTTTAGAAGGCGCAAAGGAAGAAATACAAGAAATTGTGGAATTCCTGAAGAATCCAGAAAAATACACTAATCTAGGCGGGAAAATTCCAAAAGGCGCACTGCTCGTTGGACCTCCGGGAACCGGAAAAACCTTATTGGCAAAAGCAGTTGCAGGCGAAGCTCAAGTGCCATTTTTCTCTTTATCAGGTTCTGATTTTGTGGAAATGTTTGTTGGAGTCGGTGCCTCAAGAGTACGTGATTTATTCAAGCAAGCCAAAGAAAAATCTCCTGCAATTATCTTTATAGATGAAATTGATGCTGTGGGTAGAGCAAGAGGAAAAAACAATATGTCGGGCGGAAATGATGAACGTGAAAACACGTTAAATCAATTATTGACCGAAATGGATGGTTTTGGAACCAATTCGAATGTGATTGTTTTAGCCGCAACCAATAGAGCCGATGTACTTGACAAAGCTTTGATGCGTGCTGGTCGTTTTGACAGACAAATTTTTGTGGACCTACCAGACATTCGCGAACGTGCTGAAATTTTTAAAGTTCACCTTGCTCCATTGAAAAAAATTGAAGGTCTTGATACCGACTTTTTGGCCAAACAAACTCCTGGATTTTCGGGTGCCGATATTGCTAATGTCTGTAATGAAGCCGCTTTAATCGCCGCAAGAAATAACAAAACTGCGGTTGACAAACAAGATTTCTTAGATGCTGTAGACAGAATTGTAGGCGGACTTGAAAAGAAAAATAAAATTGTAACTCCTGACGAAAAGAAAGCCATTGCGATCCACGAAGCAGGTCACGCAACTGTAAGTTGGATGCTCGAACACGCAGCACCATTAATAAAAGTAACAATTGTTCCAAGAGGGCAAAGCCTTGGGGCAGCTTGGTATTTACCGGAAGAACGCTTGATTGTTCGCACAGATCAAATGCTCGACGAAATGTGTGCCACAATGGGAGGAAGAGCTGCTGAGAAAGTAACATTCGACAGAATTTCAACTGGTGCATTGAGTGATTTGGAAAAAGTGACCAGACAAGCTAGAGCAATGGTAACCATTTATGGATTGAATGAAAAAATAGGAAATGTTACTTATTATGATTCAACAGGCCAAAGTGAATACAGTTTTTCAAAACCATATTCCGAGGAAACTGCCAAGACAATTGATAAAGAAATATCTTTGTTAATCGAAAGCCAATACGAAAGAGCCATCAAAATATTGGAAGACAATAAAGACAAATTGAATCAGCTTGCAGACATCCTTATCGAAAAAGAAGTAATCTTTAAAGATGACTTAGAAACCATATTCGGAAAAAGAACATTTGACTCAAATCTAGAAGAAGTAGTCTCTTAATAAGAGAAAACATATATTATTTTAAAATCTTAATTCAAAAGTGTCTTTTGAATTAAGATTTTTTTATCTTTGGACGTTTTCAAATAATTTATAAAGTAGTATAGAAAAATATGAGTCTTTTTAGAAAATTTTTTGGTTCAAATAACCCAGATTCTGAAGGGGGAAAAGATAATGAATTCAGCAAGTTCTCTCCGGATAATGATGCACCTCTGGAAGAACAGTTTATCTATAATTTCAAGAAGAATGGCGGAAAATTTTTATACTGTGAAAATGAAGCAGAAGTAAAAGATCATTTTGAAAATATTTTGGAAGAAAACGACTGGTTCGAAAGCGAAGCTTTATGCTATGAACCGGAACTTTTTAGCATGCTTGAAGAAAATAAAGTCACGCACCAAAAACCAAAACATCCTTCTTTTCTTTTGGCAAACTGTGAAAACCTTATTACTGAAGAAGGTTCAATATTATTTTCATCCAAACAAATCAAGCAACATAAACCAAACGAACTACCAGCCAATATCATTGTTTTAGCTACCACCAGCCAGATTATTGGAACAAAAAGCGACGGCTTGAGTGTTATAAAAAAGAAATACATTAGAGATTATCCAACAAATATAACGACAATAAAATATTTCGAAAAAGTTGAAGACGAAGACTTTACTCAATATGGTAGCACTGCAAAAAATCTATACTTATTGCTTTTAGAAGATCAATAGAATGAATGAAACACTAAAGAGATCAATATCTGGTGCTATATATATAATTTTATTGCTGGCTTCAATACTGTATTCGTCTGAAAGTTTTTTTATATTGTTTGGAATATTCTTAATAATTGCAATCTATGAATTTTGCAATTTAATTCAAATAAACAAAACACCTTCCATTCTTTTCGGAATATTAGTTTATGCATCTGTAACTTTATTTAGTTGTTATAATAAGGTCACTACTGATACAATAAATAAAATATTTAACAGTGATTTTGATTTTTCAATCAATACAAAACAGTTAGATCTCATTTTATTAGTAATATCTCTTGTAGTTTCTATTAAGTGTATATTATTTTTATTTTATGACAAAATTCAAAACACAAGTATATCATCAAAATATCTATACTTATTAGGGTATATTATTCTTCCGTTTATATTTATCACAAAAATATCTTTCGGAATAAAAGACTATAATCCTAAAATAATAATTGGATTATTTATTATCATTTGGACAAATGACACCTTTGCTTTTATTGTTGGAAAATCTATTGGTAAAAACAAATTATTTGAAAAAATTTCACCAAAAAAAACAATTGAAGGATTCATTGGAGGAATTGTTTTTTCAATTTTGGCAGGTTATTTAATTTCAAAATATTATATAAAAGCTAGCCCGCAATTTAGCGCAAGGTCCATAATGATTTGGACTTCTATTGCATTAATTGTTGGAATTTTCGGTACTATTGGAGATTTAATCGAGTCCAAATTTAAACGTATTGCAGGAGTAAAAGACAGCGGAAAAATTATGCCTGGCCATGGAGGCATCCTAGATCGACTAGATAGTGTTATATTTGTAGCACCAATTATATTTTTATTTTACCAAATTCTAAACTATGTTTCATAAAGAAGGCACTCAATCAATTTTAATAGGTACAGTTATTACTGCCATTGTGCTTTTATTATCCGATAAATTCATTGACACCAATTGGATTAAAATGACCATACAAATCAGTATGTTCGCATTATTAATTATCATTTTACAATTTTTCAGAAACCCAAAACGCAACTTCATTCTCAATGAAAACCAAATTCTGGCTCCGGTAGACGGGAAAGTAGTGGTAATTGAAGAGGTGTATGAAGGCGAATACCTTAAAGAAAAACGCATTCAGGTTTCCATATTTATGTCGCCATTAAATGTTCACGTAACTCGGTATGCTCTTAGCGGCCTTGTAAAATTCAGTAAATATCATCCTGGGAAATTTTTAGTAGCTTGGCATCCAAAAGCTAGCGAAGAAAACGAAAGAACAACGATTGTTATCGAAAATAAAACTTTTGGTGAAGTGCTATATCGTCAAATCGCGGGTGCTTTGGCACGAAGAATTGTCAATTATGCCAAAGAAGGTGAACAAGTCAAGCAAGGTGAAGACGCTGGTTTTATTAAATTTGGCTCAAGAGTTGATATTTTTTTACCTTTGGGAACGCAAATAAATGTTGTGCTTAATCAGAAAGCCATTGGAGGCAAAACAATTATTGCAACAAAACTGAATGAATAAAAAAGACTTAGATACACGGTTTCAAGAAGCTGTCGAAATTGCTTCACAAATGACTCAGGCATCATTACCGCAAGATGTCCAACTAAGACTTTATGCATTTTACAAACAGGCAACTTATGGAACATTAAGTTACAATCATTCTGAAAGTTATGATTTAAGAAATGCTTTCAAAACCAATGCCTGGATTCAAATTAGCCATTTATCCGTTGATGAAGCAAAAGAACAATACATAGAAATTATAAAATCCATATTGGAAAATTAGTTCTGATTATGAAATGGGCATAACCAAAACTCAATATGAAAAAAAAAGTTGAAATGTGACCCGAGCTTTTGTGAACAGGAGAATCAATTCCATATTCCTTTAAAAAACAAATATAAACTTTGTATGAAAAAGTTAAGTTTACTACTATCAAATTTACTGCTACTTTCACTATTACTTTCCTGTAACAACAAAAAATACACTGAAGTTGTTGATGTGCCGTTGCCAGATGTTGAACAGAAAACAACAATAATGGGAGTTCCTGACGATATTAAAGCCACTGAAGGCTCATTCCAACTTGAAAAATTGGCTTATTCTTACGATGCTTTGGCACCAAGTATCTCGGCATCAACAATGGAAAACCATTTTTCTAAACATTATTTGACCTACACCAATAATTTGAATAAAGCCATTGCGGGAACAGCATTAGAGAATCTAACCATCGAAGAAGTATTGGCAAAATTAGACCCGAGTGTCCTTGATATTAAAAATAATGCAGGCGGATATTACAACCATTCCTTGTATTTTAAATGTATGACACCAAAAGCTGGAGGACAACCACAAGATACTTTGGCAACTGCCATCAATAAGAAATTTGGCTCTTTTGACAACTTTACTACTGCATTCAAAGACGAAGCCACAAAACAATTTGGTTCGGGTTGGGTTTGGTTAATAGTAGATCGATCGGGAAATCTTCAAATTACCAGCACTCAAAATCAGGACAATCCCTTAATGCGAAATGCAACAATACCCGGCAAACCGATTCTGGCTTTAGACCTTTGGGAACACGCCTACTACTTGGATTATCAATACAAAAGAAAAAATTATGTTGATGCTTTTTTCAATATAATCGATTGGAAAAAAGTGGGTGAAAATTATGAGGAAGCTTTGAGGAAGTAAACTTGAAGTTTATTAATAAGATTGAATAAGTTATATCACAAAAAATCAATCAACTCTAAAGGTTTAAACCGAAATTATAAATGAATGTCTCATCTAAATTCAGACAAATGTATTGGGCAAAACTAATTACCGGTTTTGTTGCTGGAATCTTTTTTGCTACAATGTTTTTCAATGTTTCAATAATGGAAAATTAAATTTTCAATATGCACCAACTTGGATTGCAATATTAATAATTATTTTTTTAATTTTAGAAATCATTTCAATTCTAATGCTGTAAACTATAAGTGTAACCGATAAAGGAATTGAATTCAAGTATCTATTGTTTAATAAAAGTAAGCTATTAGAATATAATAATATTTTAAATATAGAAAGGGTTAAAATTCAGCAATGGGTTAGAAGTGGGCCAATAAGTGATGGTTATCATCAAAGTATCCTAAACTTAGTTAATGGCAAACAGGTATCTATTTCACCTGATAGATTTGAGAATTACAGTGATATTATTTATGCAATTCGATCAAATTTGAAACAAGAGTCTTAACAGAGTCCCTTTTGTCAAGCACAATAACTCATCAAGTAAAGGTTTATTTGTCATTTCGACCAACGGGAGAAATCACATAGCTAGAGCAACTAATGCGATTTCTCCTGCGCCGAAATGACAAGTTTACAGTTAAACAATCAAGTCAAGATTGTATTACAACTGAAAAATAAACGATTCCGAAGGGCCAATACTGATTTGGGCTTTTCCTTCACCATTTTCCACTTTCAATTGCGTCGTTTTTTTATGATACAATTGATCGGTGATGGTATAAGTTCCATCTTTCAAATTCCATTTTTGAATAATATCCGCAGGAATTCGTAAGTCGAAATTACTGGAAGCCAACGAATAAAAATTAGTCACAACAATCAATTTTTGAGTATCCGACCAACGCGTATAAGCATAAATCGCAATATCATAACCGGGTGTGATGTTTCGATTTGCAGTTTGTATTTCCTGAAATTTCCCCATCAAAGCCGAACTATTGATAGAAAAATTCAACAACCTTTTATAAAAATCACGTAGGTCTTTTTCGTCTTGCGAAAGTTGTCCTCCATCAAATTTCCCTCCATTCATCCAACGTTGATGATTTGGCACACCAACATAATCATAAATTGAAGTTCTGGAATGAGTCCCAAAACCGGCATTTTCATTTCCGGCTTCCCCTACTTCCTGACCAAAATAAATCATCATAGGCGCAGTGCTTATCGTTGCCGAAACTACCATTAGCGGCTTTCCTTTTTCTGGCGTTCCGGCAAATTCAGGACTAGCCAAACGTTGTTCATCGTGATTATCTAAAAACTTAAGCATATGATGTTCTATATCAGCCATTCGATGTTCAATATCCGAAAGTCCGTCAGGCCAAGTTTTTCCTTGAATTACGGCTTTCAAATGGTCGTAGGTTTCGACTTTGTCATACAAATAATCCATTTTTCCGAGACGAATATAATTGCGATATTCATTTGGATTGTACACTTCGGCCATCAAGAAAGCCTCCGGATTTTTAACTTTTATCGCTGAATTCATATAACTCCAGAATTCATACGGCACCATTTCGGCCATATCATATCGAAAACCATCTACGCCTTTTGCTGTCCAATACAAGGCAATATCACGGAATTTCTTCCAAGAACTCGGAACATCCTTATCCCTCCAAAAATCGAAATGTTCTTGGTTTGATTTGGTGTCAAAACCGGCGGGAAGTTCCGGAAAATCTTTCGAACCATCAGGACGAATTCCATAATTTACTTTCACGGTTTCGTACCAATCATTTTTATCTGGTTTTGCCATTCGTGAACCGTTACCCGTCCATTTTGCTGGGAATTCATCAAATTTCCCATCAATTAGCGGGTTATTTTCACCGTTTAAAGGATGAATGCCATCAGGGACTTCAAAATGAGTATTGGGAATATAATAAAAGTTGTTGTCGCGTTTGTATTCTACTGATGTATCATCGTCAGCACCAAAATCTCTCACGCCTTTTGGATTACTTTTTCCTTCATATTTTCGAGCAATATGATTGGGAACAATATCAATAATTACCTTCAATCCCGCTTTGTGGGTTCGGGCAATCAAGTCTTCGAATTCTTGCAAACGATTAGCAGGATTTACAGCCAAATCAGGGTTTACATTATAATAATCTTTAACGGCATATGGCGAACCAGCGCGACCTTTTACCACTTCGGGATCATCGTTTGAAACTCCAATCGAAGTATAATCACGAACCAAAGCATGATGCGGAACTCCGGTGTACCAAATATAAGTAACGCCCAAATCCTTGATTTCATTCAATGCTTTATCCGTAAAATCATTAAACTTCCCTACTCCATTTTCCTCGATGGTTCCCCAAGGTTTGTTGGTCTTGTTTTTGTTGCCAAATAATCTGGTAAAAACCTGATAAACAACTATTTTATTTTCTGATGTAATTCGTTTCTTATCTGAATTCATTTTTGTTGCTGAAGTTTTACAGGCTGTCGCCAAAAGCATTATGCTTATTCCTGCAACAATAGTTATTTTTTTTATCATAGTAAATTATTTTTCCTAATTTTTATTGCTAATTATGAAATCCTATCCAAATGAATTAACAACTTCTAAAAATACTATTTTTTTGCTATCAATTTAAGAATCATTCAAGATTTATCTGGAACTATTCACTAGAATTGGAACTACAACGAAACAGTATTCCTTTTTGTTGATAAGTTTAAAATCGAAATCGTATGAAACATTCATCATTTTTGGACAGTTATAAATAAATCATAATATGGATTCAGGTTGTTTCCTTTTTCTTAAATTTGGCAAAAAATAAATCCATTGAAGAAATCACTATTTTTCATAAGTTGTTGTTTAGTAGTTCTAAGTTTCCAAAACCTTTTGGCGCAAGTACCAAAAAAAATCCTTGTAGAACATTCTGATTATTTCGATGTAAACCAAGTGGAAGCTCCAGATGCTGTATTGCTTACCGGAAATGTGCGTGTCAATCACGACGGTGTAATTATGACTTGCAACAAAGCTTATTATTTCCAAAAGGAAAATTACATAAAAGCCTTTGGAAACGTGCAATTAGTGCAAGGCGACACTTTATACCTCAACAGCAAATATGCTGAATACAATGGCAATATGAAACAGGCTTTTGCTACCGGAGATGCCGTTATGCGTTCGCCTGAATCAACTATGATTACAGATACAATTAATTTCAATCGAAACACACAAGAAGTCTATTACAACTCGAATGGAACGATTACCAACAGAGAAAATACGTTGAAAAGCATGTCTGGAAAATACTTTGTTGCAGAAAAAAAATTTCAATTCCTGACTGCGGTTACCATCACGAATCCAAAATATGTCATCAAGTCAAATCACTTGGATTATTACAGTAATTCTGGACATTCATACCTTTTTGGACCGTCAACAATCACCAGTAAAGCCAATTATATTTATACCGAAAAAGGATTTTATGATACCAAAAAAAATGTGGCGCATTTTCTTCGGAAGTCCTACATTAGATACGATGACCGATTGATTGAAGGCGATAGTTTATATTATGACCGAAACCGGGAATTTGCTTCAGCAACGCGGAATGTAAAAATAACCGACTCCATAAATCGGGGAATTGTTAAAGGCCATTATGCCGAAATTTACAAAAATCAGGACTCGATGTTTGTCACTAAAAGAGCCGTGGCGGTCAACTTTGTCGATAACGATTCTGTTTATATTCACGGAAAAAAGCTAATGGTTACGGGTCCAGAAGGCAATCGAATTATTCGCGCTTTTAATAATGTTCGTTTTTATAAAACCGATATGAGCGGAAAATGTGATTCGCTGCATTCCAGCTCAAAAATAGCGTTGACAAAACTCATGGGAAATCCAATTCTTTGGAACGGTGATAGCCAAATTACAGGCGATGTGATGCATCTCATTGGCAACAACACCACCAAAAAACTCGATTCGCTCAAGGTGCTCAACAATACGTTTCTGGTCTCGAAAGACACACTCGGCACAGGTTTCAACCAGGTAAAAGGACAAAATCTCTACGGCAAATTCGAGGACGGGAAACTCCACGATGTCGATATCATAAAAAACACCGAAGTTATTTATTATATGCGGAATGAAACTCACGATCTCATTGGTATCAACAAAAACGTGAGCAGTAAAATCAATATTATTTTTAATAAGAATGCTATAGAAACCATCACTTTTTTCAAGCAAATTGACGGAGATATTTATCCCGAAAAAGACTTGCCCGAAAACGCACGAAGACTGCGGGCGTTGTTTTGGCGTGGCGATGAAAGAATAAAATCAAAAGACGATATTTTTCCGCCCGAAGAAAATATAGAAAACGATAAACTCATCAAGCAAGGCAAAGCTGAAAATGACAAGAAAAATGTTCCGATGAAAATCCGGAAGGAAACATTGAATTACGATAAGAAGAAGAAAAAGTGATCAGTGGTCAATTGCAGAATTCAATTCTAATAAATACATAAAATAAAACTCCGTGAACTTTGCGAAAATCTTTGAGAACTTTGCGGTTAAAAACATAAAACGTGAACAACGATTTCATAAAATACCAAGCCCAAACTTCTCCCTATCCTTTAGGAATGGAAGTTTCACACGCAAAAGGTTCTTATATTTTCGATACTAACAATAAAAAATACCTGGATTTTGTGGCTGGAGTTTCGGCTTGCACGCTTGGGCATCAACCGCCAAGAGTAAATCAGGCTATTAAAGACCAATTGGACAAATATTCGCACGTGATGGTTTATGGCGAATATTCGCAAAGTCCGGCCGTGGAATATTGCAAATTGCTGGCTTCTCTTCTGACCAAACCATTAGATAAAACCTATCTCGTCAATTCCGGTACCGAAGCCATTGAAGGCGCCTTAAAACTCGCCAGAAGAACAACAGGCAGAAGCCAATTGATTTCTTGCCACAATGCGTATCACGGCAACACAATGGGCTCTATGAGCATGATGGGATTTGAAGAACGCAAGAGAATTTTTCGTCCTTTGATTCCCGATGTCGAATTTATCACCTTCAACAACGAAGCTGATTTAGAAAAAATAACCACTAAAACTGCCGGGATTCTTCTTGAAACCATTCAAGGTGGCGCCGGATTTATTCAACCTCAGAACGATTTCCTGAAAAAAGTCAGAGAACGTTGTACGGAAGTGGGCGCAATGATGATTCTCGACGAAATCCAACCGGGTTTTGGTAGAACGGGAAAACTTTTTGGATTCCAAAATTACGATGTCGTTCCTGATATTGTCGTTATGGGAAAAGGAATGGGTGGTGGGATGCCTGTGGGTGCTTTCACAGCATCCTCGGAAATGATGGATTTGTTGAGCCACGATCCCAAATTGGGACACATCACGACTTTTGGTGGACATCCTGTCATTGCGGCAGCCTGTTTGGCCACTTTGCAGGAAATTACCGAAACAAATTTGATGACGGAGGCTTTGGAAAAGGAAAAACTCTTCAGATCACTTTTGGTACATCCTTTGATAAAAGAAATTCGAGGAAAAGGATTAATGTTGGCGGCAATGACAGAAAGCGCAACAGTAACTAACGAAGTGATTCTGAAATGCCAAGACAGGGGACTAATTTTATTTTGGTTACTTTTCGAAGAATGTGCCATAAGAATTACACCGCCATTAACAATTTCCGAAGATGAAATTCGGGAAGGTTGCGAGATTATGATTGAGGTAATGAATGAAATAATGATTTAAGATTGCAGATTAACGATTTTTGATTTCAGATTAAAATTGCCATTGATATTGTCATTGAAAATCTGTTAACTAAATTGTTCACAACAATTCTAAATTTTCCTCACACTAATACCTAGGTTGCCTAATTTTATTTTGGGCAAACCAAAAAAATATAAAGTATGCAATTAAGCAACGAGGAAGAAGAATATAACTTATCCCTATCCAAATTTGAGTCAATGTTGAAAACCAACAAAGTGCTCTTTTTTGACTCCGAAGAATTTGAAGAAATTATTCTTCATTATCTCGATATGGGAAAAGCCAATCTGGCTAAAAAAGCCTTAAAACTGGCTTTGGAACAACATCCGAAATCAACTGGATTAAAACTTGTCCAGGTTGAAATGCTGGTTTATGACGACAAGCTCGAACAAGCTGAAAAGTTATTGAACGAATTGTACGCCATCGAACCAACAAACGAAGAAATCTACATTCAAAAAGCAAATATTTGTTCCAAAAGAGACCAACACGAAAAAGCGGTCGAATTACTCAAAATTGCTTTAGAATATACCGATGATTTAGCTGATGTCTACAATTTAATCGGGATGGAATATCTGTTTATGGACAATCTGGAAATGGCCAAAGAAAGCTTTATCAAATGTCTGGAAGAAGATCTTGAAGACCAATCGGCTTTGTATAACGTGGTCTATTGTTTCGAATTTTTAGACCAAAATCAGGAAGCAATTGACTATTTAAAAAAATACATTGACCAAAATCCATACAGCGAAATCGCTTGGCATCAATTGGGTCGCTTGCATTATGGCGTAAAAGAATATGAAAGTGCCATTCGAGCCTTTGATTATGCTACGCTAATTGACGATGAATTCCTGGGTGCTTTTATGGAAAGAGCCAAGGCTTTGGAACGATTGAAAAAATACAAAGAAGCAATTGAAAGCTACAACAGAACCATCGAATTAGATGAGCCAACTTCGTATGCTTTGCTACGAATAGGTAAATGCTACGAAAAGTTAGGCAACAAAGTGCAGGCTTTAAAATATTTCAATAAAACGGTTCATGAGGATCCTCTTTTGGATAAAGGCTGGATTGCCATTACCGATTTTTACATTCGCCAAAAAAACTATCAGAAAGCCTTATTTTTCGTCAATAAAGCATTAGCGATTGACAATCAAAATCGTTTGTATTGGAAACGTTATGCCTCTATAAATAAGCAGCTGAACCTTTTTGAAGAAGCGGAATTTGGCTATCGAAAAGCGGTTGAATTTGGTGATTACGAACTGGATACTTGGTTGTTTTGGGTTGATATTCTTCTGTTTTTGGGCGAATTCGAAAGCGCGATACAAACTTTGTTGCAAGCCTCGGAATATTTCCCGGAAGAGAATGAAGTCGAATATCGTTTGGCGGGATTGTACTTTATGATTCAGGATACGACCAAAGCTAAATTTCATTTGAGCAATGCAATGCGTTTGAATTTTGACAATTATATTCTTATCGAAGATTTATTCCCAGTGGTTTGGGCACGAAAAATGGTGCAGAATTACATTGCAAAACACAAAAAATAATTTTATTAAAATAAAAACAGACACAAATTTCACGAATTTACACTAATTAATTGGTGTAAATTCGTGAATTAAAAATCAGCGAATACCAAAATAAATAATATTAAATGAGCTAAATTTGTGTTTTAATAAACTACTATAAAAATGCTGGATACAATACGAAAACGCTTTGGTTTACTGGGACACAACATTAGTTATTCTTTCTCGAAAGGGTATTTTACCGAAAAATTCAACAACGAAAACTTTGTAGGTTGCACTTACGAGAATTTTGATATTCCAGAAATAAGGGCTTTTCAGGAAATCATAAAAAACACTCCCGACTTAAAAGGTTTGAATGTCACAATTCCGTACAAAGAAGTGGTGATTCCTTATTTGGATAAATTATCTGAAAAAGCAACAGAAATTGGCGCCGTAAATACCATAAAGATTACCAAAAAAGGGAGGCTGAAAGGTTACAACACCGATTATTATGGTTTTATGAAATCATTGGAACCGCTATTGCAACCGCATCACAAAAAAGCACTGATTCTGGGAACTGGCGGCGCATCAAAAGGCGTGGCGTATGCCTTGAAAGAATTGGGTATTTTATACACCTTTGTTTCCAGAGAAGCCAAAGAAGGTATTATCGATTACGGCCGAATCAACGCCACAACTTTTGACAATTACCAAATCATCATTAATTCTACACCAGTAGGAACAAGTCCAAATACCGAGGCTTTCCCTTTGATTCCCTACGAATATTTTACCGAAAAGCACATTGCTTACGACCTGATTTACAATCCAGCGGAAACCCAATTCCTTAAAAAAGCTGCAGCACTTGGAGCACAAACTAAAAACGGACAAGATATGCTTATTTTTCAGGCGGAGAAAGCGTGGGAAATATGGAATAAGTAGAAGCAATTCGTTACTTTATTAGTACACTAAATGTATTAATTATGAACTGGAGCTCCAAAATCATCACGCATAAAGGCAGCAAAAGAATCGCAGTTTATTTCGATAAAAATGCCGAATTAATCGTCCGAATTAAAAAATTTGATGGGGCTAGATGGAGTCAATCGCTGATGGCTTGGCACCTTCCGGACACGCAGGAAAACAGGGAACGATTCAACTTATCGCCCCACTCCCACTCGTTGCCTTCGGTTGAAGGAATGGAACAAATCGAAAAATTCAAGCAATGGCTGCGTTCCAAACGGTATAGCGAAAGCACTCTAAAAACATATAGCGAAGCTTTGAAATCATTCCTAATTTTCTATCGTGATAAATCCATTGCTGAAATTACCAATGAAGATGTGATTATCTACAATAACGAATTTATTTTAAAGAACTATCTATCAGCCTCGTACCAAAACCAAATCGTTAATGCTATCAAATTGTTTTTCGCAACAGGAAGAGCAACAAAGATTGAAATAGATAAAATACACCGACCAAAACGATCTAAACCATTGCCCAATGTGTTGAGCAAAGAAGAAATAAAGGCTATTTTAGGAGCATTGACTAATGTTAAACACAAAGCCATGTTGAGTTTAATTTATGCCTGTGGATTGCGACGAAGCGAATTATTGAATCTTACTTTTGGTGATATTCAAAGCGATAGAAAATTGTTAATCATTAAACAATCAAAAGGAAAAAAGGATAGAATCGTGTCTCTAAGTGACAAGATAATAGAAATACTGAGAGAATATTATAAAAGCTATAAGCCCAAGAAATGGCTTTTTGAAGGACAACAAGGAAATACAAAATATTCTGACAGAAGTTTAGAAGAAGTTTTAAAAAAAAGTATTAGATTGGCAGGAATTAATAAACCCGTAAGTTTGCATTGGCTGCAGCATAGTTACGCCACTCATTTACTGGAAAACGGAACAGATTTAAGATACATACAGGAATTATTAGGCCACAACAGTAGTAAAACAACTGAAATACATACCCACGTAAGCACAAAAAGCATACAAAACATTAAATCGCCTTTTGATGATTTATAAAAATAAACCTCAACTCTAGTTGAGCAAAGCGTCCAAAAAAAGTAAGATATACTCAGTTTTTGGATTAAAAACTGAGTATATAAACGAGTTAGTGGCAATGCTCCAAAAATTCCGCACAAGAAAAAAAAAGGTAAATTTACCGCTATAATTTTGATTATATTAAAATATTACATACTTTTGAGGTGAATTTACCTTAACAACTATGATAAATAATATTTTAAATAAAAGTCTTGAATATTCTGGAAATTCATTAGAAGAATTGTTTCAATTTAAATTAGAGCAATCTGGTTTAAGTAAAACTCAATTTGAAAAATTGGCTGGAATGGAGAGAAAAAGTCTAGATTCAATTTTAAATAAAACTTCAAAACAAACTGATATAGCGAAATTAGTAAAACTTGGAGAGTTTCTAGAAATAAGTCTTGAAGATTTATTAATATTACACTTCAACGAAAGACCTGTAGAAGAAATAAAAGAGTTACAAGACTCTATGGATATTACATTTATAAATAAGTTTTTCGATATAAAAACATTAACTAGTTTAGGCTTTATCGGCAGAAATGACAGCATAGAACAATTAAAAGAGAGAATCTGTCGTTTTTTTGAAATTGAATCAATTTATGATTATGATATTCAGTTAAATGAAGCATTATACAGTAGAACAAAAAAAACTTTCAGCGATAAAATGAAAGATTTTTGGATAAAATCCAGTTACAAATACTTTGAATCTGTAAATAATCCAAACGAATTCGACAGAAAAAGTTTAATTGAACTGATTCCTAAAATTAAACCTTATACAAAAAATATTGAAAATGGTTTAAAAACAGTTTTTCAAGCCCTATACAATATAGGAATTACAATTGTGTTTCAACCATCTTTACCTAAAACTCAAATTAGAGGTGCAACATTTATTGTAAACAACAAACCTTGTATTGTAATAACTGATTTTAATAAAAATTATGCAACAATTTGGTTTTCATTAATTCACGAATTACATCACGTACTTTATGATTTAGAAATTATTGAAAAAACTAGTTATCATTTATCAGGTGAACCAGATTTATTTTTAATTCAGGAAGACCGAGCTAATGAATTTGCTTCTGAATATTTATTTTCTAGTGAAAAAATGAGATATATTGAGAAGTTAATTCATAATAAAGTTGTTGTTACAAAATTAGCCAATGATTGTCAAATTCATCCTTCAATAATTTATTCGCAATTTCAATGGAGACAATCTGAAATTGGCAATGATTATTGGGGAGCTTTTAAAGACCAATTTCCAAACATTTCAATTGTAACTAAAAACTTAAATATCGCAAATTGGAACGTTGAATCAATAAAAGAAACATCATTAAAAATAAGAGAATTATTAACAGTATCATAATCGAAAATGAAAGAAAATAAAAAGAAAATTATAGAAAGAAATCTCTCCAAAGAAGACATTGAGAGATTAGAGTTACTCCAAAAATCCGAAGAAATTAAAGGCGAACAGTTAGTCTTAAATATGGATTCTGAATTAGCAATAGAAAACGAAGCTGAAAAATTATTAGGGCAAAAAATTGATGACCCTGTGACTAAATTTCAGCTTTATTACAATGGATTAACTAAACTTTTAAAAGATAATTTACCAAAAGGTAAAGAATTTGAAGATGTTAGAAGAATCATATATGATGAAAAAAATATTCTTATAAATCGAGGAGCCAAAAAAGATGAAAAGGGAATTAGAGGTAGTGATGGTAGAATGGCTTATATGGACGATTTAGAGATTGCCATTAAGATTGTTGCAGACTGGACAAGCAAAAAAGGAACTTCTGCAGAGCTTTTTATGTTGTTTTGGGATAAAAATGAAGAATTAAATTATGGACATCAAGACTAAATAAAAGCACAGCCTACAACAGCTAGAGTTTCGTTGCGTGCGCAGCACGAACAATGAAACTCCGGTTGAACGGAACCGGAGTACCTGCCGTCAACACTATGGAGTTATCGTAAAGTTTTGAGAGAGAATAGTAAGAGGATTTATAGTCCTCTTTTTTTGGAACAATTTGAAGGTCATTTTATAGTGTCTTCGGTCACTTTTGGGTCATACTTGCCCTTACCCATAATTTAGCTTTTACAGGGAATGGATTTTTGGCTACCGCCAAGATACCAAGCAGGAAAACCACGGTGGTCAAAAAAAGCTATTCGATGCAAATTATCTGTTTTTGCAACAAGGACATTTAGGAAGAAAGGGTTTCTCTGTACTTTTACTTGTAGTTTCTCAAATCGATTGCTACCGAAGGTTTAGATCAACAGTTGTTTGACAATATAGCCGGTTTAGGTATTTTTCTTAAACCACACTGATTAATTAAGGTTTTGTGTATATTCGTAAAAAAATTGGTCTTAAAAAACCGCAACAAACACAAGGTGACGAAATGTTGCGTGTTAGTTTCGAGCGACAGCAAAAATAAAGAAAATGAGAAAAATAATTTTAATTGCTTTTATTACATTGATTGGTTGTAATAAATCAATAGGTCATGGAAATATTCAAAAAGAAAAACAAATTTTCGTTTGTCCACCTTGTGGCGAAAGTTATGATAGTATAACTTATGAAAAAGAAGGAATCTGTCCGTATTGTGATATGAAATTGATCCCTAAAACAAGTTTAGGAACTAAAAAAAATGCAAACAAAAAGGATTTAACAATCTGTTTTTATTTGCAGGATAATGTCGAGTTATTAGATTTTGCGGGACCAATGGAAGTATTTACCGCTGCAGGATTTAAAGTGTTTACGGTGTCAAAAACAAAAGACAGAATTACTTCCCAAGGAGTGTTAACAATAATCCCAGAATACAGCATCCAAGACGCACCGAAGTCAGATGTTATGGTTTTCTTTGGAGGCAGTCACAGTACCCCTACAAATGACCCAGCCGTGATTTCGTGGATAAAATCTCGTAAAAAAAATACTGACTACTTTATATCAGTTTGTACAGGCGCATTTATCATGGGAAAAGCAGGGATATTAGACAACCTTACTGCAACAACTTTTCATAGCCAAATTGAAGCACTTCAAAAAGCATTGCCAACAACCAAAGTATTACCAAATGTACGTTTTGTAGATAATGGAAATGTAATTACAACTGCCGGAATTTCGGCTGGAATTGACGGAGCATTACATTTTGTCGCTAAAATAAAAGGCGAAGAATTTGCTAAAAAAATCGCCAAAATTATCGAATATGATAAATGGATTCCTGAACAAGGCTTAATTGTAAATAAAAAATAATTTAGAAAAAAACTAAAAATAAAACCGAACAACAGCCAGAGTTTTGTTGCTTTAATGAAACAAACCCGTGTTGAACCCTTCGACAAACCCAGGACAGGATCCAGAGTACCTGCCATTAACACTATGGAGTTATCGTAAAGTTTTGAGAGAGAATTCCAGAATTTTGAAATTGCCCATATGTCAACATCGGATGGAATAGGAATTGAGCTGTTTTCCTTTCCTAATGGAATTAAAGAAGCACTAGAATTTAACCCTTCAATACAGTACTTTTCCACTTTTGTGTTCAAGACCCAAATATTGAAGAATTGACAAATAAAATTGTTGAATACGTAGGAAAAACAATGTATGCCAATAAGAGAATATTATCCCAATGAAAAAACCATAAAATGGTTTATGTTGAAGACCCATTTGGAATAGTGTTCGAGATTTATACACACAGCTACGAATTAACCTACTCTTCTGGAGCGTATCAAAATTAAAAAAAGCACTTATACCTCATCGCCATTTTTTATACAATAACAAAAAAAAAGCCCCAATCGAAGCTTTTCCAATATACAAAACTCAAGCTTATTTGCTCAAATACATTTTTCTTCGAGAATATAATTCATAAAACTGGTCGTCCTTCAAATCGTCAATAAACAAGATGCTTTCTCCGGTTGATTTCATTTCTGGTCCCAACGCTTTGTTCACATTATGGAACTTGCTGAAAGAGAAAACCGGTTGCTTGATCGCATATCCTTTCAACTGCGGATTGAATTTGAAATCCGTCACTTTATTCACCCCAAGCATTACTTTCGTGGCATAATTTACATAAGGCTCGCCATACGCTTTTGCAATAAACGGAACAGTACGAGAAGCTCTTGGATTGGCTTCAATGATATAAACGATATCGTCTTTTATCGCAAACTGAATGTTGATTAAACCAACGGTTTGCAAAGCCAAAGCGATTTTTTTGGTATGATCTTTTATTTGGGTCATCACAAATTCACCTAAATTAAACGGTGGCAAAGTGGCATTACTGTCACCAGAATGTACTCCGCAAGGCTCTATATGTTCCATTATTCCAATGATGTACACGTTTTCACCATCGCAAATGGCATCGGCTTCGGCTTCGATGGCACCGTCTAAATAATGGTCTAAAAGCAATTTATTTCCCGGAATCGTTTTCAATAAATTGATAACGTGTTCTTCTAATTCTTGTTTGTTGATCACGATTTTCATTCCCTGACCACCCAATACATATGAGGGACGAATCAATAAGGGAAAATCCAAAGTATCTGCCAAAGCAGAGGCTTCGTCGGCCGTTTCAGCAATCCCGAATTGTGGGAAAGGAATTTTTAAATCAGTCAAAAGTTCCGAGAATCTTCCTCTGTCTTCGGCTAAATCCAAAGCATCGAAACTGGTTCCAATAATTTTAATTCCGTATTTGGCCAATTTTTCCGCAATTTTCAAGGCCGTTTGTCCGCCTAATTGCACGATGACACCTTCTGGTTTTTCGTGTTGGATAATATCGTAAATATGTTCCCAAAATACCGGTTCGAAATACAATTTATCGGCAGTGTCAAAATCAGTCGAAACCGTTTCGGGATTACAGTTAATCATGATAGTTTCGTAACCACATTCTTTGGCTGCAAGAACTCCGTGAACACAAGAATAATCAAATTCTATTCCTTGACCAATTCTATTTGGACCTGAACCCAAAACTATTATTTTTTTCTTTTCGGTTACGATACTTTCGCTATGAACGTAACGTTCTCCGTTTGCTTTTTCAATTTCAGCTTCAAAAGTCGAGTAATAATAAGGAGTTTGCGCTTTAAACTCGGCAGCACAAGTATCAACCAATTTAAATACCCGATTGATGTTCATTTCGATACGCAAATTGTGAATTTGACTTTCTAAACAACCCAACATATGTGCAATTTGTCTGTCAGCAAAACCTTTTTGTTTCGCTTCCAAAAGCAATTCTCTTGGTAAAGTTTCTAATTTGAAGTTTGATATTTCTTTTTCCAAAGTATATAATTCCTCGTATTGTTTCAAGAACCACATATCGATTTTGGTAATTTCATGAATGCGACTCAACGGAATTCCCATTGCGATAGCATCATAAATCACGAAAACACGATCCCAACTTGCAAAAGTCAGTTTCTCGATAATTTGTTCGTAGTTTGTATATCCTTTTCCGTCAGCTCCTAGCCCATTTCTTTTGATTTCCAAAGATTGCGTCGCTTTATGCAAAGCTTCTTGGAACGAACGTCCAATTCCCATTACTTCACCCACGGATTTCATTTGAAGTCCTAAAGTTCTGTCGGCACCTTCGAATTTATCGAAATTCCAACGTGGTATTTTCACAATCACATAATCCAAAGTTGGTTCGAACAGCGCCGAAGTCGATTTGGTGATTTGGTTTTGCAATTCGTCCAGATTATAACCCAAAGCCAGTTTTGAAGCAATTTTTGCAATAGGATAACCCGTGGCTTTTGATGCCAAAGCCGATGAACGAGACACACGAGGATTGATTTCAATTGCCACAATATCTTCTTTTTCGTCAGGCGAAACAGCGAATTGCACGTTACAACCACCTGCAAAATTCCCGATGCTGCGCATCATCAAGATGGCATAATCACGCATTCTTTGAAAAGTGGTATCCGACAAAGTCATCGCTGGTGCAACCGTTATGGAATCTCCGGTGTGAATTCCCATTGGATCCATATTTTCGATAGAACAGATAATGACTACGTTATCGTTTTTATCCCTTAAAAGTTCTAATTCATATTCTTTCCAACCCATCAAAGCTTTATCAATCAAGACTTCATGAATTGGCGAAGCTTCCAATCCGCGGGTTAAAAGTTCGTTGAAATCTTCTTTTTTGTACACTATTGCCGCTCCAGTTCCACCAAGTGTAAACGAAGGGCGAATCACTAATGGAAAACCAAATTCCTGTGCAATTTCTTTTCCCTGAAGGAAAGAAGTAGCTGTTTTAGCAGGTGCAGTAGGAACTCCAATTCGTTCTAAAAGTTGTTTAAATTGTTCTCTGTCTTCGGTAATGTTAATGGCATTTACGTCGACACCAATTAATTTCACTCCAAAATCTGCCCAAATCCCTTTTTCATCCGCTTCAAGACATAAGTTCAAAGCGGTTTGTCCTCCCATCGTTGGCAAAACCGCATCGATTTGCGGATGCGCTTTTAAAATTTGGATAATCGATTTGGTTGTAAGTGGTAACAAATAAATATGATCAGCCATCGATGGGTCGGTCATAATCGTTGCCGGATTCGAGTTAATCAGGATAACTTCGATTCCTTCTTCACGTATAGAACGTGCCGATTGGGAACCTGCATAATCAAATTCGCAAGCTTGACCGATAACGATTGGACCTGAACCTATTATTAAAACCGATTTTATTGAATTGTCTTTTGGCATTGTGCAGTTATTTATTGTTTTTCTATTTGTTTAAAGTTTAGTGTTTACAGTTAGCTGCGCAACTTTAAACCTTAAGCCTAAACTTTTATTCACGATAAGATATAAAAAAAGGCGATACTAATAACAGTAACGCCTTTATGTATGTTTATAAAAACATTATTTTTTGTGTCTTGGTTCACTAGAAACAGTCAATTTGTGTCTACCTTTTGCTCTACGACGAGCTAGGACTTTTCTTCCATTTGCAGAAGCCATTCTGTCCATAAATCCGTGCTTATTTCTTCTTTTTCTTTTCGATGGTTGAAACGTTCTTTTGCTCATTGCTTTGTATCTTTAAAAATGTATTTACGATGTCTTAATAGTTTTGAATTTTGTTATTCTAAAACCGAGTGCAAATATACAAAGACTTTTATTTCTGGCAAGTGGTTTTATAAATTTTTTTTTAATTCCTTTTACTATCTTTGCAAACTTAAATATATACATCATGTTTCATAAAAACATTAAACTTATTATCTCTGGACTTATTGTGGCTGCTGCTGTTTGGCAATTTACCGAATCTAATATTGGCAATGGAATCTTCCTTATATTATTGACTGCAATTCCAATTTTTCTTTATTTTAAAAACGAGTTTATTTTATTGGCATTCCTTAAATTAAGAAAACAAGATTTTGAAGGTGCTAAAAAATGGTTAGCTTACATCAAAAATCCTGAAGCTGCTTTGGTGCAAAAACAACAAGGATATTTCAATTATTTGCACGGAATTATGCTTTCGCAAACGAATATTAATCAAGCGGAAAAATATTTTAAGAAAGCTATTGAATTAGGATTATCTATGGATATGGATTTGGCTGTTGCCAAATTAAATCTCGCCGGAGTTGCTATGACAAGAAGAAGAAAACTAGAAGCGACCAGCTTACTCAATGAAGCTAAAAAATTAGATAAGCAGAACATGTTGGCTGACCAAATCAAGATGATGAAAGAACAAATGAAGAAAATATAAATCCTCTCCCCGACCCACTCCAAAGGATAGGAAGATTATACTTGCCACAAACTATACTAATTTGATTAGTGAAGTTTGTGGTATTTTTTTATTATAAAATAATTTTAGGTAAATTTTCATTAAGCCATTTGTATTTACTCAAAATCATAATGTGGGTTCCGCCTTTTACCGCGATACAATTTTGAATGTTTTTTATGGGAAAAATGGCATCCGCATCACCGTGTATGTGAATCACATTTTTATCTATTTCTTCTCTGTCCCACAAGATCATTTGTTCGATTGCCCAATCCAAATACGTCTTTTCTCGCATTGACATGTATTTTTGATACAACTTGATTCTCTGTTTGATGACATTACCGAAAGAAAATTTTGCCAATGATTCCATATTTTGAAACAGACTGGTAGGCATTAATTTATAGGCTTTAGTTGTTTTGGCAATTTTCATTGTCAATGGCAATTCAAGATTTGATTTGACGCTGGAAATAATGATCAGTTTTCTCAAATCTAAAAAGTGAGCCATTTCCTGAACCAGAACACCTCCAAATGATACCCCAATCAAAACTGCTTTTTCATATTTGACTAATTTTGACATCCTTTTGGCGTATTCCAATAAAGTTTCATTGTTTTTAGGAGTTTCCCAATCCAGTAAATGAATCTCAAAAGTGGATTCCGGTAATTTTATCCTTTCAAAAATCAACGAATTGGCCGCCAAGCCTGGCATCATGTAAACATGTATTTTGCTCATAATTGGGTTTTTACTATTTTACAAGGGCATTCCGATTTATTATTACGAATTTTGTATAAAATTAATTATTATTTTAAAACCAACTTCGATTCCAACTTTATATTATCTATAAATTATGACAACTAAACTATTTGAAGCAAATTCAAGAGGCAAAGCAGATTATGGTTGGCTTAAAGCCAATTTCTCTTTTTCCTTCGGAAATTATTACAATCCGGGGCGAGTTCAATTTGGAATGCTACGTGTTTTAAACGATGACACCATTGATGGCGGAACAGGTTTTGGCACACATCCACACGACAATATGGAAATCATCACGATTCCGCTTGAAGGAGGCTTAAAACATCGAGACAGTATGGGCAACGAAGGCGTTATTCATTTTGGAGAAGTGCAAGTCATGAGTGCAGGAACCGGAATTCAACATTCCGAGATGAATGCAAGCCAAAAAGAACAGGCAAAAACATTACAGCTATGGGTATTTCCTGACAAGCAAGACGTAAAACCAAGATACGAACAGAAATCGTTTAATATTGAAAATCAAATCAATACCTTTGTAAATATTGTTTCTCCAAAAGATAAAAATGATGGTCAAGCATTATGGGTTTACCAGCAAACTTTCTTTAATCTGGGAATTTTCGAAAAAGGCACAACCATCACTTATAAAGTAAATATCCCCCAAAACGGCGTTTATCTTTTTTTGATTGAAGGCGAAATTGAAGTCGACAATCAGATTTTGAAAGAAAGAGACGCAATGGAAATTATTGATGTTGAACAATTTAAAATCAAAATCAATTCGAAATCAAAAATACTTTTGGTCGAAGTGCCAATGAATTAAAATAAATTATTATGGAATCCGCAGTCATCATTGAAATCAAGGACAATACTTTTGCCAGACAATTTGAAACAATAACCAATCAAGGATTAGTTACGGTCGAATATTCTTTTCAAGAGAAAAAAATATTTTTAACAAAAATCAATGTCCCAGATTTATTTGACGATGAGATTTTCATATCAAACCTACTTAAAAATATTATGGCAATTGCTATGGAAAGAAAGCTGAAAGTGGTTCCCATACTTCCCAAAATTGTCGTATTTTTCAAAAAAAATCCAGTCTATAAAGAACTGCTTCCTCCTGGAATACGACTATAAAAGAGGGCTATTTCTTAAAGAAAACACCCCCCTCTTTTATGTAAATGTCACAACCATTTAATCCTAGTCCCTTCTGTTCCCAGGTCTTTCTGATTTGTCTGAAGAAGGAGGCACTGGTTTTCCCACCGGACGTGTGGTCGAAGGTACCGCTCGATGTATCCAAGGTCTTGTCTCCGGACGGGTAGCTGAAGGCACAACTTTTTTTGTTGCCTGACGAGTTGTTGAAGGCGAGACTGGTTGTGTAGCTGGACGTGTTGTTGGAGGAGTTATTCGATGTATCCAAGGTCTTGCCCCTGATGGAGTTCCCGGTTGTGTTCTAGAAGGAGCAACAGATCTTGTTGGTGATGAGGGTGTTATTATTCTCCTCTCAGGAGCCATTGGTTTTTTATAAGTTCTACCATCATAAACTCCATTATACCTACCGTCCCTTTTGTACTGTCTGACAATTGAAGAAGTTTGTCTTTTTTTAAAATAATAAGAATGGCTAATGGGGTATCTTATATATCCCGATCGACGGTAAAAATTATTGGTATAATAGTGTCTATGAAAATCCCAATAAACATGGAAAAATATAGGTGACCATGGATGCCAATAAGTTGGGTAAAAACCCCAATGCCAAGGAGAAATATAAACCGAAAACACTGGAGAAAACAAGTAAGCGATTATTGGCCAATCATTGGCATAATAAATAGCACTCCCTGTAACAATTACCCTTTGATTCCCAACATAACCAGGGTTTGGGTTTTCTGAAAAAGACGGTTCTATAATGAAATTCTTTCCATAAAGGTCTTCGTCTCCAATTATTTGAACAATAACCTTTCCCGCATAGTTTTTATGTCCTTCAATAACGGCTACATCTTGGTATTCATAATTGTTTATGGCAACTCGAAGTACCACCGAAAAAGAGTTATTATTCTTATTCCCAATCACCTCAATATAATCTATGACATTGTCATTGTTCAAATCGAGGTTATTAATGTTTGATTCTTTGTCATTTAATCTTCTTTCAAATTCTTCCAATGTTGGAGATTTTTGAAAAACATCCAATACAGCATAGAGATTTAAATTATCCCCAGGCAAACCTAGAGCTAAAGGCTCATTTCCTATTTGGGAAAACACAGATGCACATAACAAACTTGTTGTTAAAAACACTAAAACAAAAATTATTTTTTTCATGACTCACCATTTTTATATTAAAAAATAAACGAACTACAAGTTACAAAATATATTTTTAATACACTTATATTCAGTTATTTAAATGCAGGATTTCATGAAACAAAAAAAGCAATCAATCATAAGTTATATTCTTATAATTGATTGCTTATATCCAAAATCTATTTTTAAGATTTTACTTTTCTATTTCTCGTAAATTTTCTATTTTTTTATGTGCCAAGAAACCGGCAATATCTTCAAAATGTTCTTTTACGCGTTTATTTCCAAATTCGAAAACTTTGGTCGCCAATCCGTCGAGGAAATCCCTGTCGTGCGAAACCAGAATCAAAGTTCCGTCAAAATCACGTAAAGCATCTTTTATAATGTCTTTGGTTTTCATATCCAAGTGGTTCGAAGGCTCATCGAGAATCAATAAATTTACAGGTTCCAATAATAATTTTATCATTGCCAAACGTGTTTTTTCCCCACCCGAAAGCACTTTAACCTTCTTGGTAACATCATCTCCATGAAACATAAATGCTCCCAAAATATCCTTGATTTTTGTTCGGACATCCCCCACAGCTATGTCGTCAATGGTTTCAAAAATTGTTGCGTTTTCGTCCAATAAAGAGGCTTGATTTTGAGCAAAATAACCAATTTGGGCATTATGTCCTATTTCCAGACTTCCGCCATTGATTTCAATTTCTTTCATAATGGCTTTGATCATGGTCGATTTTCCTTCACCATTTTTCCCTACAAAAGCCACTTTTTCGCCGCGCTCGATAACCATATTGGCATTTTCAAAAACAATATGATTGCCATACGATTTTGATAAATCTTTGACAATTACCGGATATTGACCCGAACGTGCCGCTGGTGGAAATTTCAGTTTCAATGCCGAAGTATCCACTTCATCCACCTGAACGATAACCAACTTTTCTAACATCTTAACACGCGATTGAACGGCATCAGTTTTAGAAAATGTTCCCTTAAAACGATCTATAAAAGTTCTATTATCAGCAATCATTCGCTGCTGCTCGTCGTAGGCTTTTTGTTGATGTACTCTTCGGTCTTTTCGAAGTTCTAAATAATGAGAATATTTGGCTTTATAATCGTATATCCTTCCCATAGTAACTTCAATGGTACGATTGGTAATATTGTCGACAAAAGCTTTATCGTGCGAAATCACGACAACCGCTTTCGCGGCATTAATCAAGAAATCCTCTAACCATTGAATACTTTCAATATCCATATGATTGGTAGGCTCATCCAGCAAAATCAAGTCTGGTTTTTGCAAAAGGATTTTGGCTAATTCAATTCGCATTCTCCAACCACCTGAAAACTCAGAGGTTTGACGCGTAAAATCTTCACGTACAAAACCCAAACCAAGTAAAATCTTCTCTACCTCAGCTTCATAATTTACTTCTTCGATAGCGTAAAACTTCTCGCTTAAGTCGGAAACCCTTTCGATCAATTTCATATACGCATCACTTTCATAATCGGTACGAATCGTTAATTGCTCATTGATTTCGTCAATTTCGGATTTCATAGAAAAAATTTCTCCAAAGGCTTTCGAAGCTTCTTCGACAACAGTAGATCCGTCTTGAGCTAATAAATGCTGAGGCAAATAAGCAACAACAGCATCTTTTGGTGCCGAAATATTTCCTGTGGAAGGCTTGCTTTGCCCTGCAATAATCTTTAAAAGTGTTGATTTTCCTGCTCCATTTTTACCCATAAGGGCAATTTTATCATTTTCATTTATGGCAAAAGAAACATCGCTAAATAAAGTAGTTCCGCCAAAATGAACGGAAATATCGTTAACTGTAATCATTAATTTTTGTTTAAAGTTTAATGTTCAAAAGTTTGAAGTCGCAAAAAACCGAACATTTTTTGAAAGTGCAAAGATAGGTTAATTCAAAATAAACCGCCTAACCACTTCGGCAACTCCGTGATTATTATTTGAAGCCACAATGACATCGCCAAATTCTCTTAATTCAGCATCAACATTATCTACCCAAACACCCAATCCGGCATATTGCACCATCGTTAAATCATTACCTGCATTTCCTACGGCTATAATTTCGCTTTGATGAATATTCAATTTTTTAGCTAAAATCTGAATAGCAGCACCTTTGTCGACGCCATTTGGTGCGGCTTCAAGAAAAAAGGGTTTTGACATGCAAACACTCAAATCGGGCATTGCGGCTTTTAATACTGATTCAACACCTTTGAGAAAACTAGGCTCTTCCAATAAAAGACATTTTACCGCCGAAGTGGTTACTGCTTCTTTAAAATTTGGAACAATTATAAGCTCTAAACCTGTAATATCTCTTTCAATATCAATATATTCTGAATTACTTTCGCTAATGATTTTCCCATCTAAATACGTAATAATATGCGTGTTGTTTTGCTGACTAAAATCATACAGAGAATGAATTTGTTCTTTGGTCAGCTTTTGCTCAAAAATAATCTCATCTGCTTTTAGGTCAGTAATTGTAGAACCATTAAAAGAAATCATATAGGAATTGTTAATATCACATTGCAATTCTTTGGCATACGCTAACATTGCGGAAGTTGGTCTTCCTGAAGCTAAAACTACGTAAACACCCATCTCCTGTGCTTTCAAAAGCATAGTTGCATTCTCAATTGAAATTTCGTGATCATCTGTCAACAAGGTGTCGTCCATATCTACGACCAGCATTTTATATTTCATTCTATGTACTTTAATTTGTTTTTATTCTTCAGTCGGAGACTGAAAAACACATCCTCAAAGTCGAAGACTTTGCGGAGCATTGTTAAATACTCAATCTAAACTCCTCAATAACAGGATTGGCTTTTGAAAAGTCAGTTTCCTGAATAAATAATTCCACTGCTTTTGCATTTTCAATACTAGGCAAAACATTAGATTGATTATTGTTTCTAATTACGGTGGTTATGCCTATTTCTTCAATTTTTCCCTGCAAAGCCAAAGCCAAAATTTCACTTCCTGAAAACACTTTCATTAATCCCATTTTATCTTTATTTTTTTTAATTATTCTTCTGTTTCTTCTTCCTCTTCTATATCTTCCTCTTGCTCAAAATCGAATTCAAACGGTTCAACTAGCATTTTCTCAGCAAGAATTTCAATTCGCTCTGTAAATTCTTCCGAAAAAATAATGCGTTGAGTTTTGTTGATGCTATTCGAAATACGCATAATCCGGGTTTCGTGACGCAGTTTCAAAATTGGATCAGCATCATCTAGAATAAACATTTTCAATCGGTTTACATTGTAACCAGCAGTTGTAAACATTTCACTCAATTTAAAAGGAGTACCAATCAAAACATCGATTCCCGTCGAAATATAATTCTTATCATATTCCATATCGCCTTTGTCGTGCACGCCATACACTCTCAAATCGGTATATTTCCCAAACTTTTCGAAAAGGTCTTCCATTTCTAAAACCTTGGTTTTGTCTTCCACAATAATCAAAGCACGAGGCGATTCCTCTCCTTCTCCTTTTAATTGCTGGATAACATTCAGCACTATTGTGGTCGATTTTCCGCTTCCTTTTGGAGCAATAACGATACAATCGGCACCACTTTTCAGGGTCGAAAATGTTTCTTGCTGCATTTCATTAGCTTCGGTCAAACCGTTTTCGATGAGTGCTTGCTGAAGGTTTTCGTTTATTTTTTTTAGTTTCATCTTTTAAGATTGAAAGATTAAAAAATTTAATGATTGAAAGATTAAATACCTAAATCGGATCTTTAAATGTCTAAATTTTTTAATCTTTTTAATTAATTTTATTTGCTTGCAAACATCCTCACATCATTTTCGGAAATCTCGTTTCCGCCAAGGATGATCAAGCGTTCAACCACATTACGCAATTCGCGAATGTTTCCAGTCCAATCGTATTCCTGCAATAATTTAATAGCCTTTGGTGAAAAATGTTTTACTGTATTTCCTTGTTCGGAAGCAATTTTTTCGGCAAAATGCGAAATCAAAAGCGGAATATCGTCTCTTCTTTCGTTAAGCGAAGGAACATTGATCAGAATTACTGCTAATCGATGGTACAAATCCTCGCGGAAACGACCTTCGGCAATTTCTTTTTTCAAGTCTTTATTGGTGGCGGCAATCACGCGAACATCGACTTTAATGTCTTTGTCAGCACCTACTCTGGTAATTATATTTTCCTGTAAAGCACGCAAAACTTTGGCTTGGGCCGAAAGACTCATATCGCCAATTTCATCCAAGAAAATAGTTCCTTTATCGGCCGCTTCAAATTTTCCAGCTCGATCTTTCACCGCAGATGTGAAAGCCCCTTTCACGTGGCCAAACAATTCGCTTTCTATCAATTCACTGGGAATGGCGGCACAATTTACTTCGATCAACGGAAAATTTACTCTTTGACTTTTTTCGTGTAATTGATGGGCAACCAACTCTTTTCCGGTTCCGTTTGGTCCTGTAATTAAAACTCTGGCTTCGGTTTGGGCGACTTTATCAATCATCAGTTTGATGTGATTGATAGGTTCGCTTTCGCCAATCATTTCGTAATTCTTGCTAACTTTTTTCTTTAGAATTTTATTTTCGACCACAAGTTGTTTTTTGTCCAACGCATTGCGAACGGTATTCAATAATCGATTCAAATCCGGTGGTTTTGAGATATAATCAAAAGCACCCAAACGCATCGTTTGGATAGCAGTTTCCATATCGCCATGACCGGAAATCATCACCATTGGAATTTCAGGCTTAATTTTTTTTACCGCTTCAAGCACTTCGACACCGTCCATTTTGGGCATTTTGATATCACACAAAACAAGATCGTAGTCGTTATTTTTTATTTTTTGGAGTCCGGCAAGACCATCTTCGGCATCTTCAACCTGATACGTGTCATTCTCTTCGGAAAGTATTTTAGTAAGTACTCTTCGAATAGCGGCTTCGTCTTCTATGATTAGTATTTTTGACATCTTTTTTTATTTTACCGCAAAGTTTGCAAAGTTTTTCACAAAGTTCACAAGTTTATTTATAACAGGATTCCCTGAGCCCCGATAGCAGTGGAAATCCCAGGCTTTTGGGCGTGGATTGTAACGCATAGCGGGAAATGGCTCCAAATTAATTTAATATTTTAACCATTTATATAATTCTTTCCACGTAGGTTTTTTGCCATACATCAATATTCCCACTCGGTATATTTTTGCGGCAAACCAAACTACGAAAAAGAAGGTTCCGAAAAGCAAAGCTATCGAAATTGCGAGTTGCCACCAAGGCACACCAAACGGGATTCGCATCAGCATAACAATAGGTGATGTGAGCGGAATCATTGAAAATACTGTGGCAATTGTTCCGTGAGGATCGTTGATGACAGTAAAAAAACCGATGTAAACGGCTAAAATTAATGGCATTATTATAGGCAAAAGAAACTGTTGCGAATCGGTTTCATTATCTACTGCAGCTCCTATTGACGCATAGAATGAACTATATAAAAAGTAACCTCCTATGAAATATATAACAAAACTTATAAGGATGGTGGCGATAGGCAATCCCCATAATTCCTTGATGTACATTTGTGCGGTTCCGGTAAATTCCTGATGGGCGTTTTGTATTATAGTGGGAGGAAGTTTCGCCACTGGACTGGCATCGATACCTAAAAATGCGGAAGCGGCAATCATTAAGGTCAATCCGATGATGGCCCAAATAAAGAATTGCAGCAATCCTGCCAATGAAGTTCCGATGATTTTTCCCATCATCAATTGGAATGGTTTTACTGAGGAAATGATGATTTCGACAATGCGATTTGTTTTTTCTTCGATAACGCTGCGCATCACCATATTGCCGTAAATAATGATAAACATCATAATGAGATAACCAAATGCGCCTCCAATGGCAATCTTGATTTCGTTGAGTCCTTTTAAACTTTCTTCTCCGGATGCTTTGGCTAAACTTATATTAACCTTGGCTTCGGCATTTTTTATGGCCAATGTGTCTAATTTGGCTTTTTCAAAATTGTCTTTGGTGAGCTTTTTTGCAATTATATCTTGAACATTTTCAATAAATGAAATGCTTGGACTTTCGTTCGAAATGAATTGGATTTTATTTTCTAAATCCTTGTCGTTGGTCACTTTTGGAATATAAAGCAAGCCCTCGTAACTCTCTTTTGTGATACTGTCTTTCAGTGATTTTATATCAATCGAGGACAAATCCTGATAGACATATTCGCCATCCTTGCTATTCAATGCTTTAAATTCATTAGCGAATAAACCCGTTTCATCGTGAATGGCAACCTTTTTAGTATCGGCTTTCATAGAGCTTAGATAGCCAACAAAAACCGCTATTCCCACAAAAAGCAACGGGCTTAAAAAAGTCATTACGATGAATGATTTATTGCGGACTTTGGCAATAAATTCTCTTTTTATTATTAATGATATGATGCTCATCTTAGATCTTGGTTTTTAGGTTTTGGGTTTCCAAAAAAAATTACTTTTCACTAACTGCCTGAATAAAAATATCGGTCACACTTGGAATTTTCTCCATAAAATGGGTTACTTGTCCCCTTTGAGTCAGGATGTGCAATAATTCATTTGGCGTTGCATTACCAAGTTGAATTTCGAGTTTTATTTCGTTGTTGAGTGATTTGAAATTCGTTTGACCCACTTTGAATTTTTGCGTGATGTCATACATTAAACCTTCAACATTATCCGATAAGATACCAACTTCAAAACTATTGGTTCTGAATTTTCGTTTCACATCGTCTAATCTTCCTTCGATGAGTTTGTTCGATTTGTGAATTAAGGCTATATGGTCACACAATTCTTCAACGCTTTCCATCCTATGTGTGGAAAAAATTATAGTAGAACCTTGATTTCTCAATTCCAGAATTTCGTCTTTGATAACATTAGCATTTACGGGATCAAAACCGGAAAATGGTTCGTCAAAAATCAATAATTTTGGTTTGTGCAAAACGCAAACCACAAATTGCACTTTTTGCGCCATTCCTTTAGAAAGTTCTTGGATTTTTCTGTTCCACCAACCTTGAATCCCCAGTCTTTCAAACCAATATTCGAGTTGTTTTTTGGCTTCTGCTTTTGAAAGACCTTTCATTTGTGCCAAATACAGACATTGCTCACCCACTTTCATAGTTTTATACAAACCACGCTCTTCAGGCAAATATCCTATTTGTTGAATATGTTTTGGACTTAGTTTTTCACCATCGAGTATAATTTCGCCACTGTCTGGCATTGTAATTTGATTGATTATACGGATTAGTGATGTTTTTCCGGCACCATTTGGACCTAAAAGCCCATAAATACTACCTTTGGGAACGGTAAGAGAAACTTCATTAAGGGCAACATAATCACCATACTTCTTGACAACATTTTTTACTTCAAGTATATTACTCATACTGACTTTTTGATTTATTTCATCTTTTTAACCTTTCGGTCAAGGGTTTGTAAAAATAGAAAAATAGGGCGTAATAAGGTGTTAAATAAAATAAAAAAACCCACCCCTGTTTTCACAAGGATGGGAAAAATTCAACTAATTAAAAATTAGGAGAACATATCTTTAACTTTTTCAAAAAAGGATTTATCGCTTTTTTCAGGATTTGGAATAAAATTCTCGTCTGTCAGATTTTTTTCAAAAAACTGTTTTTGTTCTTTGTTGAGAGTTTTTGGAGTCCAGACATTCACGTGAACCAATAAATCTCCTGTTCCGTATCCGTTGATGCTTGGGATTCCTTTTCCTTTTAATCTCAGGATTTTTCCGGACTGAATTCCTTCTTCCAATTTTATTCTCACTTTTCCGTTGATGGCTTCAATATCTTTTGAAATACCAAGAACTGCTTCGGAGTAGCTGATGTACAAATCAAAATGTAAATTTTCGCCTTCTCGTTTGAGAAATTCATGCTCAATTTCTTCAATAGCTACGATTAGATCCCCGGGAATACTGTTTCCGGGTGCATCATTTCCTTTATTGGAAACTTTCAACTGCATTCCGTCAACTACTCCTGCGGGAATTTTTATGGTTACGGTTTCGTCTTCCAAAATCATTCCTTGAGAGTCCGCTTCCGAAGGTTTTTTGTCTAATATTTGACCTGAACCTCCACAAGTTGGACAGGTTGAAGCCGATTGCATTCGTCCCAAAATAGTGTTAGTCACGCGCATTACTTGTCCTTGACCATTACAGGTAGAACAGGTTTTATAAGAAACTCCTGGAGCTTGAACTTTGCGTTTTACTTTTACTTTTTTCTCAACTCCGTTAGCTATTTCTTCAAGAGTTAGTTTTACTTTGATACGAAGGTTGCTTCCTTTTACACGACGGGAACCTCCGCCTCCGCCGCCAAAACCTCCGCCTCCGCCAAAAGCACTTCCGAAAATATCCCCAAACTGGCTGAAAATATCATCCATATTCATGTGACCGCCACCGCCATAACCACCACCGCCGTTGTCAAAGGCTTGATGACCGTATTGATCATATTTGGTTTTTTTATTAGGATCACTAAGCACTTCATACGCTTCGGCAGCTAATTTGAATTTTTCTTCCGCAGCAGCATTCCCTGGATTTTTGTCAGGATGAAACTCTAGTGCTTTTTTTCTGTACGCTTTTTTTATTTCGCCAGCATCGGCATTTTTGGCAATACCAAGTATTTCGTAAAAATCTTTTTTCATTTCTTAATTTAGGATTTAGCCCTTCGACTAGCTCAGGGTGACGATTGGGATTTAGGAATTAATTTCCAATTACAACCTTTGGAAAACGAATAATTTTATCTCCTAATTTGTATCCTCTTTCTATTACATCAACAATTTTTCCTTTCATTTTAGCTGATGCAGCTGGAATTTGGGTAATTGCTTCGGCAAAATCAGCATTAAAAACATCCCCTGCTTTTATTTCGACTTCTTCTAAACCTTTAGAAACTAAAGTGCTTTTTAATTTTTCCTGAATGAGTTCTACACCCTGAATTAAGATGTTATCATCTGTTTTTTTTATTTCAGTTAATGCTCTGTCAAAATCATCCAAAACAGGAAGCATAGCAAGCAACACTTCTTGATTTGCTGTTTTAAACAACTCGATACGTTCTTTTGCAGTTCTTCGTTTGTAGTTTTCAAATTCGGCAAATAATCGCAGGAATTTATCTTTTTCGGAGGCTAAATCTTGTGTTAATTGTTCTTCTTTAGATATTTCCTCTACTCTTTCTTCGATTGAAGCATCCAAGGTATCGGAATCAATTTCATTGTTTTCAATTGGAGTTGGATCAACAATTTCGTTGTTTAGCGTGTTTTCAGTCGTCATTCTTGTGTTATTTTTAAAAAAATTCTTAAACTTCATTTTTATTCTGTTCTATTGATTGCAAAAGTACTGCCAAATCTTTTAAAATGTCAAATTGTCACTATTAATTATTAAGATTTGATCTCGAAACTTTAGGATGAGTTTTGTAATTAAAAAAACTGTCTTTTTATCGGATTGAAATTTTAATATAATTTTAAGACTATCACGATTTAGTTTGTATAAATTTGTGAAAATTATGTTCTATAATAGATTTTAAAAAACGAACTAAAAGGTTAGCTCTGGGCTTTAAATTATTATTAATTCACTATGTACTATATTTAAAAAAAGCTTCGTTTAATAAACGAAGCTTTTTTTGTTGGATTTATAAATAGAAAATTAACCCAATTTTGTTCTGACACTCCATTCAAAATCCATTTCGGATACTTGTTCTCCTTTTTCGTTAGTTCCAATTGATTTCATCCAAAATGTTTGTCCTTCCTTAGTGGATATCGCTTCTTGAATGGCTTGTTCTGCCAAATGACCATCATTGCATACGAAAGTAATTTTTCCGGTAGCTTTTTTAGTGAAATTCCCTTTATTATTAGCAACTAACATCGAAATATTTTTACCGCTTATTTGAATATAATTCATAACCAAAGCTCCTGTCGATAGTTCCGCAGCCATAGCTTGAACAGCAAAATAAATGGAGTTAAACGGATTCTGGTTAATCCAACGATGTTTCACAGTTACCTCGCATTTAGAATCATCAATATGTTTTACCCTGACTCCACATATAAATGCCGATGGCAATTTAAAAAAAAGAAATTTATTGAGTTTAGATACTGAAATTTTCATTTTAAATGATTAAGTTTATGTAAAAATAATAAATAATACCCATAAAATTTATGGAACAACTTAATTTTATTAAAACACACATAATAACTGTATTATAAGAAGTTAGCGTAAAAAAGTGAAAAACATATTAAATAAAAATGTTAATGTTTTGTTAATATTTACTACTATGCGATACAAGATACTGTCTTTTGGACATATATTTGCATAAGAAATTACTATATACTTTTACACTATGGAAACAACGAACGAGAAAAACCTGGCCACATTTACACATTTGAGCACATTGAGTCAATACTGCATTCCGTTTGGGAATTATATTTTTCCAATATTGATTTGGAGTACCAATAAAGATAAATCGGAATTTGTGGATTATCACGGTAAGCAAGTACTTAACTTTCAATTGAGTATATTATTGTACTCCTTAGTACTGGCAATGATTGCTATTCCTATTTTCATAATTACAATTTTTAGCAATATCCCTTTAAACGCAATAATGAATGACCATGAATTTGTGGCGAATCATCTTAGTGTAGAAAATATAACCGGAATTGTAATAGTTGCAATAATCGCCATTTTCATATTTGTTGGCCTGAAAGTTGCGGAATTCTTCTTAATCATTTATGCTTCGGTAAAAGCATCTAATGGAGAAAAATACAAGTATCCGCTGACGATACCGTTTATTAAATAATCATCATCAATTAATCAAAAAATGAACAGTTTAATTAAATCAAAAAAACAAAAAGAGAATCATGAACATTGAAAACACAAAAGCCCAAATGCGCAAAGGTGTTCTTGAGTTTTGCATCTTGTCAGTATTAAAAGACAAAGAAGCATACACTTCAGAAATACTGGACACTTTGAAAAACGCAAAATTATTGGTTGTGGAGGGAACGGTTTATCCGCTGCTCACCCGATTGAAAAATGACGGATTACTCAACTACCGTTGGGAAGAATCGTTATCTGGTCCACCAAGAAAATATTATGGACTAACCGAAATTGGACAAACATTTTTAAACGAATTAAATGGCACCTGGACTGAATTGTCTGATGCTGTAAACCTAATCACCAAACAAAAACTATAGTCATGAACAAAACTGTAAACATAAATCTAGGCGGAATGTTCTTCCATATTGACGAAGATGCATACCAAAAATTAACACGCTATTTTGACGCCATAAAACGTTCTCTTTCCAACTCATCAGGGCAAGACGAAATCATAAAAGATATTGAAATGCGTGTTTCGGAATTGTTGAATGAAAAGCAAAAAACGGACAATCACGTTGTTGCGATGAAAGATGTTGATGAAGTAATTGCTGTAATGGGTCAACCAGAAGATTACAGAATTGATGAAGAAGGAACCGAAAATAGTTTGCCTAATTATTCTTCTTCTTCTAAAACCCGAAAACTGTACCGTGACACTGAAAACGGAATGGTTGGTGGTGTACTTGCTGGTTTGGGTCATTATTTTGGAATTGATAAAGTGTGGCTTCGAGTATTTCTTTTGATAATGATTTTTGCTTGGGGAACTGGTTTCTTGGCTTATATTATTCTTTGGATAGTGATGCCGGAGGCAAAAACAACAGCCGAAAAACTGGAAATGACAGGTGAACCTGTAACTATTTCGAATATCGAAAAAAAAGTCCGTGAAGAATTTGAAACGGTTTCCGAGAAATTCAAAAATGCCAATTATGACGAAATGGGAAACCGTGTAAAAACCGGTGCTGAAAAAATAGGAAGTTCTTTTGGGAATTTTATAATAGCAGTTTTGAGAGCGTTCTCTAAATTCCTGGGGGTGATTTTGATTATTACCGGACTGTTTGTATTGGCTGCTTTGTTCATCGGTGTATTTACTTTAGGATCTTCTTCTGTAATTGATGTGCCTTGGCAAGGTTTTATTGAGGCTGGAAATTTCACGGATTATCCGGTTTGGACCTTTGGATTAATTATGTTTTTTGCTATAGGAATTCCATTCTTTTTCTTGTCTTTATTGGGCTTTAAATTATTGTCGCCTAACTTGAAATCAATAGGAAATATTGCGAAATCTACGTTATTAGCGGTTTGGCTTATAGCTATTTCCTTGGCAATAGCCATTGGATTAAAACAAGCATCGGCTTTTGCGATTGATGGAAGAGTTGTAGTGAAAGAAAACTTCAACTTGAATCCAACAGATACACTTTTGATCAAATTCAAACACAATGATTATTTTGCAAAGAATATTGATGACAATGACAATTTTAAAATCACGATAGATTCAACAGGAAATGATGTCATTTATTCGAACAATGTGAGTTTCAGAATTGCGCAAAGCGATACTAAATCAGCTTACATTCAAATCGAAAAGGAAGCGAAAGGAAAAACTCTGTTCGAAGCCAAACAAAGAGCAGAGAAAATAAAATACGCTTATAAAATTATTGGTAATCAATTGGTTTTTGATAATTATTTATTGACCGATTTAAAAGAAAAATTCCGTGATCAAGAAATTGAAATAACTTTATTCTTACCTTTAGGCACTTTATTGAAAATGGATGACTCGGTAAGGCGATATGACGAAACGAATAGCGATTATTTTTATTGGCATCCTAATGAAAATGAAATTTTTAAAGTAGAGACTGATAAAATAAAATGCCAAAATTGTCTAAATGAAGACAACAAAAATGAACTTAACGATGTTGACAGTACTCAAGAAAAAGACAGCGTTGTTACAACAACAGTCACCGTAAACGGAGAAGTAGTAACAGTTAATAAAACGGGTACTAAAAAAGGTTTATCAGTAGACAAAGACGGAGTAATAATCAAAACGAATTAGCCATGATTAAAATCATCACGATAATAACTAAATTTATTGTTGCAACTCTAATTGCATTGCTATTTTCATCCTGCAATCCTTCATTCCCTTTTGGCAATGGAATTAAAGGAAGTGGAAATATTACAACCGAAACAAGAGCTGTGAATGAAGATTTCAAAAGCATTGAAGTGAGTCAGGGAATTAAAGTGAATGTAGAACAATCAGACACTAAATCTATAACTGTCGAAGCCGATGATAATTTGCAAAAACACATTATTACCAAAATAGAAAATGGCGTTTTGATAATTGAATCCGATAAAAACTACAATTCAACCGAAACACCGGTTGTAAATGTAAAAATGCCTGTTATAAATGGCTTGAGTGCCAGCAGTGGTTCTGAAATCGAAAGTTCTAATGCATTAATAACAGAAAATATCAATATAAAATCCAGTAGCGGAAGTCAAATAAATATTGATGTGGAAGCCGATGCTATTTCTTTGGAAAGCACAAGTGGAAGCAGTATTGAAGCAGGTGGAAAAGCATTAAAATTAGAAACTTCTTCGTCTAGCGGAAGTGAAATTAATGCCGAAAATTTAATGGCAAACGAAGTGATTTCGCAAACCTCAAGCGGAAGCAGCACTTCAGTTTATCCAATTGTGAAACTGGATGCAAAAGCTTCAAGCGGAAGTTCCATAAATTATCATAAAAGCCCAAAAACAATCTCAAAAGAGGAATCATCAGGAGGAAGCGTCGACGAAAAATAAGAAACGCTTTTTGCCAAAAAATCATAAAAATCATTCATCAAAAGTGGATGGTTTTTTTATATTTGTAATATTCAAAATTCAATCAAAAATGAAAAATTATTCTATTGTATTGCTTGTCCTATTCTTTTCCACATCAGCCTTGGCACAAAAAAATGAAAAAATAAAAGGCTCTAAAATAGTGACGATAGAACAAAAGAAAATTGGCGTTTTTGACTCACTTGAAGTAAGCGACAATATTGAAATTTATTTGGATAAAGGCGAAAAAAGTGAATTAAAAATTGAAGCTGATGATAATCTTCACGATATCATCAACATCGATTTAAGTTCCAATACACTAAGAATAAACACTTCAAAAAAAGCAATAAACTACAAAAAATTAATTGTAAGAGTTACGTATACAAATGAATTGAAAATGGTAACCTCAAAAAATGAAGCCATCATAAATGCGATTCAGGAAATTGAATTGAACAAAATTACTTTTAAAGCTTTCGGTGATTCTAAGCTTAATTTAAATGTGAATTCAAAAGATTTTACCTTGCTGACAGACAACGATTCAAAAACGGAACTCAATTTAAAATCGGAGAAAGCAACAATCGAATTGAGTAAAAATTCTACATTGAAAGCCTTAATTGCTTCAGCTGAATTAAATTGTGACTTATACCAAAAATCAAAAGCAAAACTGGAAGGAGACGTTACCAATGCGCTTATTCGTCTGGATAACAATGCCGAATTTACAGGAAATAATCTTATCATAAAAACCGCAGAATTAATAGCTGAAGGTTATTCGAATTGTAGTATCAATGCAAATACAAACCTTAGTATTGAAGCATCCGGAAATTCAGATATTAAAATTTATGGGGAGCAAAAAGTCGAAATCAAACGATTTATGGATAATGCAACTTTGAGCAAGAAACCAACAAAATAATGACAAACAAAAAAGTCCTAACTTAAAAAAATTCGGACTTTTTTATGCGATACATTATCCTTTCAGGATTATTCTTTTGAAGCCAAATATCTTTCGGCATCCAAGGCAGCCATACAACCCGTACCAGCGGCAGTAATAGCCTGACGATAAACGTGATCCGCAGCATCACCGGCTACAAAAACACCATTAACATTCGTTTTTGAGGTTCCTGGAACATTGATAATATAACCCGTTTCATCTAAATTCAAATAATCTTTAAAAATTTCCGTATTGGGTTTGTGCCCAATGGCTGCAAAGAAACCAGTGGCTGGAATATCAAAAATATCTCCAGTTGTTTTGTTTTTAGCCTTTACACCCGTAACTACTTGACCATCTCCCAAAACCTCAACAGTATCATGGTTCATTAAAATCGTGATATTTTCGGTTTTGCGAACACGGGCTTCCATAATTTTTGAAGCTCTGAATTTTTCGCTGCGCACCAGCATCGTAACTTTCGAACACATTTTTGACAAATAATGGGCTTCTTCACAAGCAGAATCTCCCGCTCCTACAATTACCACTTCTTGATTTCTGTAGAAAAATCCATCACAAACAGCACAGGCAGAAACGCCGCCACCCATTTTTAAATAATGTTGTTCTGATGGCAATCCTAAATATTTAGCCGATGCCCCTGTAGATATAATTACAGTTTCACAATGCAATTCGATGCTGTCATTAATCCATACTTTGTGTACCTCACCGCTAAAATCAACCTTAGTAGCCCAACCGTCTCTGATATCAGAACCAAAACGTTGTGCTTGGGCTTGTAATTGCACCATCATTTCTGGGCCGGAAATTCCATCGACATATCCAGGAAAATTTTCTACTTCATTAGTAGTTGTCAGTTGGCCTCCAGGTTGCATTCCTTGGTATAAAACAGGATTCATACTTGCTCTTGCAGCATAAATAGCAGCAGTATAACCTGCGGGACCAGAACCTATAATAAGGCATTTAATTTTTTCGATTGTAGTAGACATAGAAAGTTTCTTATATATTTTAAACGGTACAAAAATAAGTCAAAATTGGCGGATTATTGAACTTAAATATTCAATTTTTCTAATTACAGCTAACTTTTGATTTTGCGAAATTTAACCTCTTCATTCAGAAAATCGATTAGCCGAAAATGACAGATACAAGAACGCTTAATTTTTTTCTTATAAATCACACAACCATGTTTTTGCAAATACAGTAAAATAGATTAATAGTTACTTTATCCCTTAAAAAGTATAAAAAAAAATATCGGGTTTTTAAATTCCCGATATTATTTATGTGTGTTTAGAAAATCTCATTCTATATTATAAAAACTGGAAATTATTTTTTTCCGTGTCCGTGTCCGCCATTTCCATGACCTTCATTTCCGTGACCTTCATTTCCTCTTCCTCTATTATTACCATTATTCCCGTGATTTTCATAGTTTCCACCATTTCCGTGATTTTCACCTCTATGACCTATTGATTCTTGCGGTCTGCTATATCCTTTGTAATATTTTACTCTATCATATCTGTAATTAGAATAAGGTCTTGAACCGTGGTAATCATTCAAGACGACTTTATAGCCTCTGTCTAAATCATAGTTCCTATATTGTCTTGGTAAATATCTTGATCGAATCCAGGTCCCTCCACTGATATAAATAAACTGAGAAGCCTGTATATCATAATAAGCTTGAATATCTGGAAGATAATAATAGTTTACTGAAGAATAGCCTACTGGCCCCCAAGAAGGTTGCAATCCTAAATTGACACTTATTGAAACTTGTGAGTGCATCGAACTCGATGCGAAAAACATCATTATTCCTAGGGTAATTAATTTTAAAGTTTTCATTTTTTTTGTATTTTATATTAAATCATTTCAATATTTTTTATAAAAGTCAAGAATTGTTCCAAAAACATAGTTTTAACAATTAATTGACTTTTCGTTTTTTTAATTAATTACAAAAGAAGAATTAATAGAAGGATGATGATGATAATGGCACCAACTGATAGATAAACTCCGTTATTTGATGATCTTAAAGTAGCATTGATTGCACGTACTTCTTTACGAAGTGCTTTTTTTTCTGAAAAATTCATCGAAGACTTATCCATTGCTTTTATTTCCTCCAGACGATTATACATTACTGTTACTTCTGCTGGAATTTCTTTTGTATTTGCAGTAATAGCTGTTGGATTTTTTTCTGCAGCATTAATTGTCGAAGGGAAAATACTTAATGACAATACCATTATCATTAAATAAAGAGGTAATTTTTTCATGTTTTTTAGTTTTAATTATTTATAGTGTAAAGATGCAAAATATATAAACTTGATATGTTACACATTTATTGTTGAGATTTGTATAATTCACTGATTGATAAAACGTTTCTCTTTGCTGTTTTTGACAAACGTAATATCTAGTCTCCAATTATTTTTATTTAATTCCTCTTTGGTTTTACCCAATTGCATTTAAATTTTTTCAATTATTTCTTCTTTTTTGCCATCTTCAAATAGCAAATCATTCTCAGTCAAAGCAGCAAATTTTTGTTTCAGTATACTCTTTTGTACTTCGCAGCTACCATTCAAATTTGTAGTGTCCATTTTTAATTATATTATGTTTAGAATACTTTTTCTTAACAATACAAAGATGCAAATAACTGAATTACATTGTTTTATATGATTTTAAATAAAAATTACAAAATTCACACTTTTAGACAATATCAAAAAAATTTTTTTTTTGTCGAAAAGGTGAATCTTGGGTTTTATTTGAAAATTGAAACCATCAACGAGATTGAATAGCTTATTGTCAAAAAGTTTTTTAAAATCTGTAACGAACTGCTAATGCTAAATCTGATCCATAATTATTATCTACGTAAGAATTTGAAGCAAAATACAATTCAGGACGTACATCCAATGAAACTTGTATTGGAAAATCAAAATTATATTCAATTCCCAAATCACCGGCTGCAAAAGCAAAAGCACCGCTGTCAGTTACTCCATGATTATCATTGTATTTCCAGCTTCCAACACCACCACCAATTCCGGCATACCAATTAAAACCACCGTCAATATTCCAAACCCATTGGTATAAACCAGCTAGTTTCAAATCATTTTCATTGTTATTGCTTCTCAACCCCAAATCCAATTCTAATCTATTCATTTGCGATAGTCTTGCCTGATAAGAAACTTCTGTTCCAAATCCGTCATTATCTCCCAATCGTAAACCAAGTGCGTTTTTCGAAATGTCTTGTGCCTGTGCGCTAATTACTAAACCAAATAGCATAGCAGCCAATAAAATATTTTTTTTCATGATTATAAATTTTTAAGTTTTTTTTTAAGTTTTAAAGTTGAAATATTATAGTTGTCCAATAATTTTGAATAATTCCTCTTTGGTTTTACCTAGTTTCGTTTGAAGTTTCCCTAGCATTTCCTCTTTTTTGCCTTTTACAAATAGCAAATCATTATCAGTTAAAGCGGCAAATTTTTGTTTTAGTTTACCCTTTTGCTGTTCCCAATCCCCCTTTAGTTCTGTGGTGTTCATCGTATTTAATTTAGATGTAAATTCATTTTCACAACGATACAAAGGTGGTTTCTTTACAGCCTTAAAATGTTATATAATTTTAAGAAGAAGTTATAATATTCACACATTTTAGAAGAAATTCGACAATAACGCTGCATTGGATTTACAGAAATTACAGATCGAATTTAACCTTGTGAATAAAATTAATTTTAAGTATTTCCTTCCTCAAGTTCCCTGACTTGTTCAGCCAGTTCAGCATACTCTTTAGAAAGTTCCGTTATTTCTCGTTCTGTTTTTTCTTCAGCATTTATAACTGAATTATTGGCTGGTTCGTGCGAGGAAACCAGTTCATTAACTTTTAAATGCAAAGAGCCTGAAAATCGGTTGAATGATTTTTGAATGATAAACAAACTCAAAAATGTTGTTCCAAAAATGATGTCCCCAATTATTTGATGAACATCCCGAGTGGTAAACAGATTATTGGTCCACCAGAATAACACTAGACAAAAAGCCAGAATAAAAGTGATGGAGTTACCAAGAATGGAGGTGACCGAAGAAACGAGTCTTTCAAAAATTTTCTCGGTGGAGCTGTATATCTTTTGTATTTTTCTCATTTTATTTCGATATCATAATGTGATTTTCTGGATGTCATTTTATTAGTTTTTCTGATAGGCCCGATTATCAAAAAAAAATATTTTCCTGAGCTTTTAAAGAACATCCGCGAACTTTATCGTAATAATCCTCTTCTATTTGATTTTACGCTTGCATAATACGGAATCACTGAATCTTTGCGGGTAACTTCAAGACTTTCTAAATCAATATTCAGTGTTTGATTTTTTGTAATAGCATTCTGCGGTTAGGTTGATGCCATAAGGATTGTTATGTCTTCCATTTCTTTTTATTTTTTGCCATGAATGAATTTTCAGGACATTACAAATATGACCGGATTTAGGAAAGAAAGGCTTACATAATTTTTAGAATAAGTTACATCATTCACACATTTTACAATAAGAAAAAAAGAGTTCTGATTTGGTATTAAAAATCAGATGCTATCATAAAAATGGTGCAATCTTCTATAAAAATTGCACATTAGTAGGGAAGAAAACAGATTAAACAATGAGGTAGAATAAGACCGGAATGATTACATTCTGTCCATATACCAGCTTAATTCTTTTTCCATTTTTTTGTAGCTGAAAATAGTTGTGATGATTTTTTGCAAACGCATAAAAGCGGTTTCGCTTTTGACCACATAATCAAAAGCTCTGTGGTGCATACACTTAATTGCCACATCAATCTTGTCCTGCGAAGACAACATTATAACTGGAATATCCGGATTAACAGCCTTTATTTCATCCAAGGTTTCCAGTCCATTCATTGCTGTTTTATCAATCCCATCAAGATGATAATCCAATACAATTATATCCGGATTATGGGATAGATTTTTCAAGCAAAGTTCTCCTGTAGGATACGTTTCAATTATAAAATCGGCATGTTCCAGAAATTCTATTTCTAATGATTTTAGATAGAAGGCATCGTCATCAACCAGGAAAATTTTAATTTTGTTTTCGTTTTTCACGATAAGTTGTTTTTAATTATGTTGAATTCTATTTCTAATTCCTCGCAGGCCTGCTCACAAATAGCCTCTAATTTGATGGCCATTTCATTTACGTCTTCATTGAGCTCTTGTCCATCAGCAGATTCCTCTATTTTTCTTGCCATATTTTCATAATCCGGGCTAAACCCCATAATAGAAAACGAAGGGATTATTTTATGCATCGAGGAGCGTAACAAGGTATAATCTTTATCGAGTAAACTTTGTTTCATCGCACTGATTAATGGAGGCGTTTGTATCAGATAAAGCGAGATCATTTCCATCATTAATTTGGGTTTTGATTTGGTTCGCTGGTTTAAATAGTCCAGATCGATACATTTTATTTTTGGAATGGCTTTGTCGGTCATTACTTTAGGTCTATTGTCCTTTAAAGCGACAGGTTTTTTAACCAACCCAATTATTTTACTGTACAACAATCGTTCATCAACTGGTTTTGCTATATAATCATTCATACCCACGGCTTTACATTTTGCTAAATCAACAGTGGTTACGTCAGCAGTTAAAGCGATAATTGGGATTTTTGAATTTAAGGTATTCCGGATGTATTCTGTGGCTTCAAACCCATTCATTACGGGCATCTGCAAGTCCATCAATATAATATCAAAAGATTTGGTTTTTAGTTTATCGATGGCTATTTGTCCGTTATCAGCGATGTCACGTTCAAATCCAAAATCATCCAATACTGTTTTCATCAACAATTGATTCAACGCCATATCTTCGACTACCAATACTTTGATATCTTTATTTACAGCATCTAATTCCAATATTGCTGCATCAGTTTCAGTAACAGCATTCGTCTTTGGAAAATCCAATATAAAACTAAAGGTAGAGCCCTCATCCTCTTTGCTTTTTACGGTAATCGTTCCTCCTTGTGGCTCTACTAATTGTTTAACAATGGCAAGGCCTAATCCTGTTCCTCCATACAATCTCGAAGTGCCGCTGGAAGCTTGCTGAAAGTTTTCGAAAATGCTGTCTATTTTATTTTCCGGGATTCCGATTCCAGTATCCGAAACAGCAAATTCAATGGTTACTTTCTCATCATTTTGATTCAACAGGCGGACACTTACTGTAATTTTTCCTTTGGTTGTAAATTTCACGGCATTACTCACCAGATTCAAAATGATTTGGTGCAAACGAACAGAATCCCCAAGCAATACCTCGGGAATAGAGTTGTCATATTGGGTAACCAACTGCAGGTTTTTCTCCTGAATTTTAGTTTCAAAAACATGAAGCATTGCTTTAATAGATTGATGCATTTTAAAAGGTACTTGCTCAAAAACCATTTTCCCGGCATCTACTTTTGCCAAATCAAGGATGTCATTGATGAGCACGATTAAAGCATCACCGCTCATTTTTATGGCCGATAAATATTCTTTTTGTTTGGTCGATAAATCTGTTTTCAAAACCACTTTTGTAAATCCAATAATGGCATTCATCGGTGTGCGGATTTCGTGGCTCATATTCGATAAAAATTGTTGTTTTGCTTTTACGGCATTTTCGGCAATTTTTGTGGCGCTTTCTGCTTTAGTTTGTGCTTGTTCTGCAATTTCTGTTGCCAGTTCGGCAAAAACCTTTGCTTCTATCAACTCATTTTCAATTCTTTTTTGTTCTGTAACATCACGGGCTACAATTACTACGCCCATTACATTTTCATTTTCGTCTTTATAAATAGAACCATTGAATAAAACATCGGTCAGCTGGCCTTCTTTATGACGAAGTGTAAGTGGTGAATCAGCGACAGAACCTTTGGCAAATACTTCCTGATACACTCCGCGAGCCATTTGTGGTTCTGTAAAATAGTCAAAAAAGTCTGATCCAATTAGTTCTTTTCGCGTCATTCCGGTAATATTAACCGTTGCTTCATTCATATCAGTAATCTTTCCTTCTATATTGATGGTCACTAGTGGATCAAGACTGGCCTCGATAAGACTGAGAGAATACTGGGAAGCTAATTTAGCCGAATAACTGAGTGCTTCAAGCTCCTTGTTTTCTATTTCCCGTTTCTCTTTTTCAATGTTTTGAAAATCAAGCTCTTTATCCGCAATAACTAACTCTGCTGCACGTTTTTTCTTCTCTTCGCTTTGAAATTGAAGTTCTTTGTTCGCAATAATTAATTCATTGGCGCGATTTTCTTTCTCATTGTTTTGAAATGCCAATTCTTTGTTGGCAATGGCTAACTCTGCAGCACGATTTTCTTTTTCGAGATTTTGAAATGCTAATTCTTTGTTGGCAATAACCAGCTCTGCCGCACGTTTTTCTTTTTCTTCATTTTGAAATGCCAATTCTTTATTGGCAATGATTAAATCTGCTGCACGTTTTTCTTTAACCTTGTTTTGATACTCGAGTTCTTCGTTAGCAATGACTAATTCTGCTGCACGATTTTCTTTTTCGAGATTTTGAAATGCTAATTCTTCATTGGCAATTATTAATTCTGCAGCCCGACTCTCTTTTTCTTCATATTGGCATGCTAATTCTTCATTGGCAACACTTAATTCATTGGCTCTTTTTTCCTTCTCTCCGTTTTGAAAGGCCAGTTCATTGTTAGCAATACTCAACTCATTAGCACGTTTTTCCTTCTCTTCGTTTTGAAAAGCTAGTTCTTGGTTGGCAATTCGCAAATCTAATGCCCATTTTTGCTCAGCAATATCTCTGGCAACTATAACAGCTCCAAGGATATTTCCATTTTCATCTTTATAAACGGAACCATTAAACAAAACATCGGTAAGTTTACCTTCTTTATGACGAAGTGTAAGGGGAGAATCAGCAACAGAACCTTTGGCAAATACTTCCTGATAAACTTCCCTTGCCATTTGTGGTGCTGTGAAATAATCAAAAAAATCAGATCCGATAAGTTTTTTTCGTTCAAGACCTGTAATGTTTACCAATGCCTGATTCATATCCATAATCTTTCCTTCGATGCTGATGGTAACTAATGGATCGAGACTAGCTTCAATAAGACTTAGTGAATAATGAGACGCCAATTTAAGGTCAGCAGCATGGCTTTCTAATTCATTGTTTTTTTCTTTTTGACTTCTAATGATAAGAAATCCAAGAATAAAAATAGTTGCAAGAAAAATAAGCAGTAAAATAAAGATTAATTCAGAAAAATGATAGTCTTTTTCGTTTTCAATTTTTCGCCCTTTAAGCAGTTTGGATTCTTTATCGGTTATAGAGCTTTTTGCTGATCTAATTTTGTCCGTAATAATTTTTCCCTCGCTAATTATTCCTGTTTTTTCAGAATTACTCAATAAACTAGGATTCTTGACAGAAAGATATTTTTCTGTAAAATCGAGCCGGTCAACAACCTTTTTTTTCAACAAAAAGACATTGTTTTGCTGATCAGGATTATCTTGGGTTAGGACTTCCAGTGTATCTAAATTAGCTTTTACATTAGTTTTAGATACATTATAAGGTTCTAAAAAAACTTTATTTCCAGATAATAAATATCCTCTAAAACCGGTTTCAATATTAAGCACATCCAACAAGACCTCATTACTCTTGCCAATGACTTCCTCAGTGTGTAATAATTTTTTGCTTGAAGCTATTTCTTTTTGACTGTTTGCATAGAAAATTACCAAAACTGTAATCAATACAATAGAGGATACAATATAAAAAAGTTGCGATTTTTTTTCTAATATGAATTTCATAATGCTTTTGTAAAAGTAAATTTTTGTCAATTATCTAATTCTGTTTTAGAATTAAATATCCTCAATAGGACTTCGCCTTTTATCTTTCAATTGTTTAAAGTGAGAAGGTGAAAGTCCCGTAACCTTCTTGAACTGGCTCGATAAATGTGCCACACTGCTATAACCCATTTTCCAAGCAATTTCGGTGATATTGTGATCTCCATATATAATTAATTCTTTGATACGCTCAATTTTATGGGAAATTATGAATTGCTCAATGGTGGTTCCTTGCACCTCTGAAAATAAATTGTACAAATAGGTATAATCGTGATTCATTTTTTCACTCAAATAATCCGAAAAGTTTATTTTTATAATTTCATTCGAATGATGCACCATTCCAACGATAACATTTTTGATTTTTTCAATCAGCATCGCTCTCTTATCATCCATCAATTCAAGACCGGAATGAAGCAAATTAGCTTTTAATAAATTTCGTTTCTCCATAGAAATATTTTCCATTATCTCAACTTCGCCTAAATCAACAACGATATAATGGAGTCCAAGATTTTTAAGCTCTTCTTTTACTGCTATTTTACAACGGTTACTGACCATGTATTTTATATCACTATCGACCGACAAAACTAAGATTTAGGCAATAAATTCCTTTTAACCCTAGTAAATGCTAGGATTATTTTGTAAAATAAAAAACCTACCTCCCTATATTTCAGAAGAATTGCA
>NZ_JADHEC010000015.1 GCF_015277675.1 Flavobacterium soyangense | reverse complement strand
AAATGTATCGAGAACCGTTTTTAATAAAATTTGTTTTGTTTCCGATACGATTTTCTATCAAAAATCACTCGAACTGACGATAAATTATTATTAAAAACTAATTACACCCAACGGGTTCATAAATTAGTTATTTTTAATAATTGAAAAACAATCAATCTTTAACCCTTGATTTATTTATGAAAAACACCACTTCACTTTTATTATTAGCCTTTGTATTAGTTATATTATCCTGCACTAATGGTAATGATTCCGTAGCGACCGATTTATATCCAAATGTAATTGCAAAATTTGCAGGTAAAATTGACTTGAATAATCCAAGGAATTATGCAAACCAAGGAAAACCAACTTATATTACAAAAGATAATACTGCTGGAAATCCAATTACAGATAAAGGAGCAACTCTGGGAAGAGTTTTATTTTATGACACCAATTTATCGTCAAATAATACTATTTCTTGCTCATCTTGCCATATCCAAGCTAATGCTTTTGGAGATGTTGCAGTTGCCAGTGATGGTGTAAATGGAACTACTACAAGACATTCTATGCGATTGGCAAATTCAAGATTTTCAGTAGAAAACAAATTCTTTTGGGACGAAAGAGCCTCAACTTTAGAAATTCAAACCACTCAACCTATTCAAAATCAAACCGAAATGGGATTTAGCGGAACAAGTGGAGATGGAAACATTTCAACGCTAATTACTAAACTTCAAAGTATTGGTTATTATAAAGAATTGTTCAAATATGCTTTTGGTTCTGAGGAAATAACTGAAAATAAAATCCAATTGGCTTTGGCTCAATTTGTACGAAGCATTCAATCATTCGATTCAAAATATGATGTGGGAAGAACTTTAGTCACTAATGATAACCAGCCCTTTACTAATTTTACTGCTCAAGAAAATCAAGGTAAAAATCTATTTCTTACACCGCCAGTTTTTGATACTTCTGGTTCAAGAACAGCAGGAGGAGTTGGTTGTGCTGCTTGTCACGCCGCCCCCGAATTTGATATCGATCCCAACACAAAAAATAACGAAATAATTGGAGTTCTAAATGCTCTTGGAATTGACATTACAAATACAAGAGCTCCCTCTTTACGGAATTTGGTTAAGCTCGATGGAACAACAAATGGTCCAATGATGCACACTGGAAATCTAGCAACTTTACAAACTGTAATTGGTCATTATGGAAAAATTAATCTAGCTCCAGGAAACACGAATCTTGATCCAAGATTAACCCCAAACGGTTTTGGACAACAATTAAATCTTACTGCTCCCGAAGTAAATGCCCTAATTGCATTTCTAAAAACCCTTTCAGGAACTAATGTATATGTTGATGCAAAATGGTCGAGTCCATTTTAATTATAAAAAAACCTCACAAAGAGTGAGGCTTTCAAATTATTTTATAAGAATCCTTAAAAAGCAACATTCCATCTTGGTAATCTTCCATTTTCATCTAAGAAATTTTGTAAAATTTGTCCTTCAACGAAAGTAGGTATTACTTTATTTTTATCGTTGAAAGTTTCGTACCAATACACTTCCAATCTTTCTATTTTTTCGATTTTCATTTGTGCCGGCCAAGAATATTTTCTTCCGGTTTTCGCAAATTGGTGTCCGTTTACAATTTTGTCGAATAAGCCTCCATTTTTACTTTTTAGAGTTCCGTCATTTTGAATCGTTCCGGTAGAGCCAACCATAATCAATTCTTTAACCTCTTCATCAACTGTATAGACAAGAAAAATTCCGCTTCCTGTTTCTGTTGCGTTACAAACTTCTTCTAAACTATTGTCAGTCGAAAAACTAAACTGATTATTGACTTTAAATTTTTTTAATTCTTTATACATTTTATTTTCTATTATTATTAAATAAAATACCCCACGAAAACCGTGAGGTATTAGATTTTATCGTGTGTTTTAGATTATCCTAAAACTTCTTTTACTTTTTTTCCAATTTCTGCAGGAGAATCTACCACGTGAATTCCACATTCTCTCATAATACGTTTTTTGGCTTCAGCTGTATCATCAGCTCCACCAACTATAGCTCCTGCGTGACCCATTGTTCTTCCTTTTGGAGCAGTTTCTCCAGCAATAAATCCAATTACTGGTTTACGGTTTCCATCAGCTTTAATCCATTTAGCAGCATCAGCTTCTAATTGACCTCCAATTTCACCAATCATAACAATACATTCGGTTTCGGGATCATTCATAAATAATTCAATAGCCTCTTTTGTAGTTGTTCCAATAATTGGATCCCCACCAATTCCAATTGCGGTAGTGATTCCTAATCCTTGTTTTACTACTTGGTCAGCGGCTTCATAAGTCAAGGTTCCAGATTTTGAAACGATACCAACAGTTCCTTTTTTGAATACAAAACCTGGCATAATACCTACTTTTGCTTCACCTGGAGTAATTACTCCGGGACAGTTTGGACCTATTAATCTACAATTTCTGCTTTTAATATAATTATTAGCTTTAATCATGTCAGCCACCGGAATTCCTTCTGTAATGGCAATAATCACTTTAATACCGGCATCAGCAGCTTCCATAATTGCATCTGCAGCAAAAGCAGGTGGTACAAAAATAATTGTAGTATCGGCTCCAACTTGATCTACAGCGTCTTTAACTGTATTGAAAACCGGACGGTCTAAATGGGTTGATCCTCCTTTTCCGGGAGTTACACCACCAACAACATTAGTACCGTATTCAATCATTTGAGAAGCGTGGAATGTTCCTTCACTTCCTGTAAATCCTTGAACAATTATTTTGGAATCTTTATTAACTAAAACACTCATGATATATTTTTTATGTAGTTTCTTTAATTGTTGTGCAAAAGTAAGGTTTTGTAGGTGATATTTGAAAGTTTTAATTAAGAAAAATGACTCATTTGATAACCTCTGAATAGTTTACCGTCTTTTAATTCCCAAATCACAAAAAAATTACCCATCAGCATTTCTTCTCGTGGATTTTCAATCGTTTTTACGAAGTGGGAAAAACGTAAAGAAACCAAATTCTTTTCCTGAAGAATGTGACTAATTCTAATTTTAGAACGAATATAGGCTTTTGCTAATTGATCCGTAAGTGATAAAAAATCATCGTAATTCATTTGAATGAAACCTTGGCTACTATTCCAATCCATTGTAACTTCTGGATGCAATAACTCACCAACAGTTTTCCTATCCAAGAGAACATCAGATTTATAGTAATCTAAAACAATATCTTTTGGCTTCATAATAGATCTTTTAATTTTTGAAGTATTTCTGGTATTTTTTTAATATTGGCAAGCTGTTTCAATTTTTCACGAGATTCTTCTATTGGAGTGCCAAAATAGGTTTTACCGCCCTCCACTGATTTTGTAACCCCAGTTTGCCCTAAAATCACTGCCTTTTCGCCTATTGTTATTCCACTTGCGGTTCCTACTTGACCCCAAATCGTGACTTCATCTTTTATTATTACACAACCTGCAATTCCTGTTTGCGAAGCAATTAAACATTTTTTCCCAATGACAGTATCGTGTCCAACATGAACTTGGTTGTCAATTTTTGTTCCTTCTCCAATGGTTGTATCGCCGGTAACTCCTTTGTCAATGGTACAAAGTGCTCCGATTCCGACATTATCTTTAATTACCACTTTTCCTCCCGAAATTAATTGGTCGTAACCTTCAGGACGTTTTTTATAATAAAAAGCATCTGCACCAAGAATAGTTCCTGCATGTATAATCACATTATCGCCAATTACTGTGTGGTCGTAAATGGAAACATTTGAATGAATCAAGCAATTTTTCCCAATAACTACATGGTTTCCAATAAATGAATTCGGTTGGATTATTGTTCCTGTTCCAATTTTGGCGGAAGCCGAAATAGCAACATTAGAAAACTGAAAAGGTTTGAAATGATTTGTTAAGGTATTGAAATCCCTAAAAGGATCGTCTGAAATTAATAATGCTTTTCCTTCAGGGCAATCTACATTTTTGTTAATCAAAATGGTTGTTGCAGCTGAGTTTAATGCTTTGTCATAGTATTTCGGATGATCAACAAAGACAATATCACCTGATTCTACAACGTGAATTTCGTTCATTCCAGAAACAGGAAAATCTGCATCACCAACGAATTCGCTGTTGATAATAGCTGCAATTTCCTTTAACGTATATGTTATATTGAATTTCATAATTTTAGTTTTGCTGCACCAGTTCGCTATCGCTTGGATAAATTCCAGTTTTCAGTCTCAGTTTGAGCATTCTGTAAACTGTAAATATCAACTGTATACTATTCTTTAACTCTTTCCATGTAATTTCCAGAAGCAGTATCGATTTTTATTTTGTCGCCTTCATTGATAAATAATGGGACATTTACTGACGCTCCAGTTTCAACTGTAGCTGATTTTGTGGCATTTGTAGCCGTATTCCCTTTTATCCCAGGTTCTGCATAAGTCACTTCAAGTATAACAGATGCTGGCATATCTACCGAAAGCGGTAAATCAGTTTCTGTATTGATGCTTACCATAACATTCTCGCCTTCTTTCAATAATCCAGGAGAGTCCAAAATGTTTTTATTCAAGGAAATTTGTTCGAAAGTTTCCACATTCATAAAATGAAATTCATCTCCTTCTGGATATAAATATTGGAATTTATGGTTTTCAACTCTAACTTCTTCAATTTTATGTCCTGCTGAAAAAGTGTTGTCCAATACTTTTCCGTTAGTCAAACTTCTTAGTTTTGTTCTAACAAAAGCTGGTCCTTTTCCAGGTTTAACATGAAGGAATTCTATAATTTTATAGATGTCATTGTTGTATTTTATACACAATCCGTTTCTTATGTCTGATGTTGATGCCATTTTATTTGTTTATTTCCTCACCCCGACCCTCTCCAAAGGAGAGGGAGACGAAAAGTGATATTGTTAATAGATAATTTTTATTTTTTGTTTTTCATTTTTTGTAAAAAATCGAGACTGCAAACTTAACGCTAGTAATTTCCTGAATAGCCTTTCATTACACCTCTTGTTGAATTTCTGATAAAATCAATAATTTCATCTCTTTCGGGAGTTGCTTCCATTTCACCCTCAATAATTCCAAGAGCTTGTGTTACATTATAATTTTTTTGGTATAAAATTCTGTATATTTCTTGAATTTCTTTTATTTTTTCAGATGTAAAACCTCTTCTTCTCAATCCTACTGAATTGATTCCTACATATGACAATGGCTCTTTTGCTGCTTTAGTAAATGGCGGTACATCTTTTCTTAACAGCGAACCTCCAGAAATCATTGCATGATCCCCAACACTAATGAATTGATGTACTGCTGACAAACCTCCAATAATAGCGTATTTACCAATCGTTACATGTCCTCCCAAAAGAACTCCGTTAACTATAATGGCATTATCACCAATGTGACAGTCGTGAGCAATATGTGCAGCTGCCATGATTAAACAATTATTTCCAACAACTGTTTGTCCTGAAGCTATTGTTCCTCTATTGATTGTTACACATTCTCTAATGGTACAATTGTCTCCAATTATTGCCAAAGAATCTTCTCCGCCAAACTTTAAATCTTGCGGTATTGCTGAGATTACCGCACCAGGGAAAATATTGCAATTTTTACCTATTCTTGCACCTTCCATTATGGTTACGTTTGAACCTATCCAAGTTCCATCACCTATAATAACGTTATTATGAATAGTTGTAAAAGGTTCAATAACTACATTTTTTGCAATTTTTGCACCTGGATGAACATAAGCTAAGGGTTGATTCATCTATATTTCTTTTAAATTATTGTTTTTTAGCAATTTGTGCCATCAATTCGGCTTCAGCCACTAATTTTCCATTGGCATAAGCATTAGCTTGCATATGACAAATTCCTCTTCTGATTGGAGTTATCAAATCGCATTTAAATATCAAGGTATCACCAGGCAATACTTTATGTTTGAATTTTACATTGTCAATTTTCATAAAATAAGTTAGATAATTTTCTGGGTCAGGAACTGTACTTAATACTAATATTCCACCTGTTTGTGCCATTGCTTCTACAATTAAAACTCCTGGCATAACTGGTGCTCCTGGAAAATGGCCCACAAAGAAATTTTCGTTCATTGTTACATTTTTCAATCCAACTATATGACTTTCGGACATTTCTATTATTCTGTCTATCAATAAAAATGGCGGTCTATGTGGAAGCACGGCCATAATTTTGTGAATATCCATCAACGGTTCCAGATTTAAGTCGTAAACAGGAACATGATTTCTTTGTTCGATTTTTATGATTTTGGCCATTTTTTTTGCAAACTGAGTGTTTACAAAATGACCTGGTTTATTTGCAATTACTTTTCCTTGTATTCTGGTTCCAATTAATGACAAATCACCAACCACATCCAAAAGTTTGTGTCTAGCGGCTTCATTTGGATAATGCAAGGTTAAATTATCTAAAATACCATTTGGTTTAACTGTTATTTCGTCTTTTCCAAAAGCAACTTTTAGACTATTCATTGTTTTTTCGGAAATTTCCTTATCAACATATACTATAGCATTATTCAAATCGCCTCCTTTTATTAAACCATTATCTAAAAGAGATTCCAGTTCGTGCAGAAAACTAAAGGTTCTTGATTCGGCAATCTCTGTTTTAAAATCAGCAATTGTTTTCATCGTGGCATTCTGGGTACCTAAGACTTTAGTGCCAAAGTCTACCATTGCAGTAACACAATAATTATCACTGGGCATAATCATGATTTCGCTACCAGTTTCTTCATCAGTAAATGAAATAATTTCTTTTACTACATATACTTTTCTTTTTGCTTCCTGTTCCTCAATTCCGGCTTTTTCTATAGCTTCAACAAAATATTTTGAAGAACCATCCATAATAGGAAGTTCTGAAGCATCTAATTCAATGATTACATTATCTAAATCACAACCCACTAATGCTGCCAAAACGTGCTCAGGAGTTTGAATTTTAACCCCCAATTTTTCTAAATTGGTACCTCTTTGTGTGTTTACAACGTAATTTGCATCGGCTTCGATAATAGGTTGTCCCTCCAAATCTTTTCGAACGAAAGTAAAACCATTATTAATTGGCGCAGGTTTAAAAGTCATCTTTACTTCTTTTCCTGTGTGTAAACCAACTCCTGTTAGTGAAATTTCTGCTTTGATGGTCTTCTGTTTAACCATTTTTTCCATTTTTTTGGTTTAATAATTGTTTTTTTAATTCTTCTATTTCTGTAACGATTTTAGGTAAATTTCTGAAATGAACATATGATTTATTAAAGTCATTGTAACCAAATGTTGGACTTCCCTGCAAGACTTCATCATCCTTTATATTTCTGCTAACACCTGATTGCGCCTGGATTCGGACATTATTGCCAATTGTCAAATGGCCCACAATTCCTACCTGACCTCCAATCATTCCGTTTTTGCCAATTTTAGTGGAACCAGCCACTCCTGTTTGTGCTGCAATCACAGTATTCTCACCAATTTCGACATTATGCCCTATCTGGATTTGATTGTCCAGCTTAACTCCTTTTCTTATAATGGTAGAGCCCATTGTGGCTTTATCTATAGACGTATTTGCCCCTATATCTACATTATCTTCGATAATTACATTTCCTATTTGAGGGATTTTTGTATAAGTCCCGTCCTCATTTGGCGCAAAGCCAAAACCGTCTGCTCCTATTACTGCTCCGGAATAAATCACGCAATTGTTTCCAATGATGGTTTCCGAATGCACTTTTGCGCCTGCAAAAATAGAAACATTATTTCCTATTACAACATTTTCTCCAATGAAACAATTGGGATAAATCTTTACGTTATCGCCCAAAACCACATTATCTCCAATGTAACTAAAGCTTCCTAAATATAAATTGGCACCATATTTTACACTTTCCGAAATAAATGAAGGCTGCTCTATTCCTGTTTTATTTGCTTTTCTTGTCTGGTCGTAAAATTCGAGTAATTTAGTAAAAGACATATAGGCATCCTCCACTTTTATAAGTGTGGTGGTCAATTCACCATCAGGAACGAAAGTTGAATTGACTATAGTTATGGTAGCCTGTGTAGTGTAAATAAAAGGTAAGTATTTTGGGTTTGCCAAAAAAGTGATTGAACCATCGGAACCTTCTTCGATTTTAGACAATTTATAAACTTCGGCATTGGGATTACCAATAACTTCCCCGTCTAAAACACCCGCTATTTGTTCTGCTGTAAATTTCATCTTATTTAATTATATTTTTTAAAGGAATAAGATGGAACTCTTTATTTAACGTTCTGCTTATATTCAAAAAAAATGTACTGGTTCGTTTCATCTCGACAAAAATATAAAAAATAGATTTTAAATATTGATTTTTACACAAGTTGTTTTGGGAAACATATATAATATTTGGTCACAAATTTCGACAATGACTTCAAATTCAATTGATCAGAGGCTTCAACAACATCTTCAATAGTTTTATCTTTTTTTAGAATTCGTATAGGTTCAGCTTGTTTACTGTAGGCTTGATTTTTAATTTTACCTTTAAAAATAAAATAATTAGCCTCAGCTAAAGTAATGTTATTTTCCAATGAAAAACGATCTTTCAGAATATGTAAATCTTCTGTTGGAATTTTTTCATCGCTCACTTTTATTTTTAATAAATCCCTGTTGATTATCATTTTACTCAAGGAGGACAATATAAAATCGTCATGCTTTTGCCAAGATTTTAAAGCACTTATAATATCAAAATCATCTAATTGGGAGAACAAATCAAGGTTTTCGCTATCGAAAGTTTCTAACGTGATTTTATGCTGCATAAAGAACATCAACGGTTCGCTACAATGCAAAATTATTCCTTTTTCTGTCAGTTCTTTGGCGCGCTTCAGAACTTTGGTCAAGATTAACTCGGCGACCAAACTGGTTTTGTGCAAATAAGCCTGCCAATACATCAATCTTCTGGACATCAGGAATTTCTCAACGGAATAAATCCCTTTTTCTTCGATGACCAGAACATCATCGACTACATTCATCATTTGGATTAATCGTTCAGAATTGACATTTCCTTCTGCCACCCCCGAATAAAAGCTGTCGCGTTTCAGGTAATCCATTCGGTCCATATCGAGTTGACTGGAGATGAGCTGCAACATAAATTTCCTATGATAATCCCCTTGAAAAACCTGAATTGCCAAACTCAATTTACCTTCAAATTCTACGTTCAATTGGTTCATAAATAAGAGCGAAATCGCTTCGTGATGCACATCTTCGACAATGCTTCTTTCCATTGCGTGCGAAAACGGTCCGTGACCAATGTCGTGCAACAAAATGGCGATATACAAGGCATTTTCTTCTTCGGGTGAAATGGAAACTCCTTTAAAACGTAGGACATCGACTGCTTTTTGCATAATGTGCATACAGCCCAAGGCATGGTGAAAACGGGTGTGATTTGCTCCGGGATAGACTAAATACGACAATCCCATTTGGGAAATACGCCGCAACCGTTGGAAATAAGGATGCTGGATTAAATCGTAAATTAAGGCATTTGGTATGGTAATAAACCCATAAATGGGATCATTAAATATTTTCAGTTTATTGATTTCACTCACTATAACTTTGTTTTGGATAACAAATATAAGGAATTTTAGGGGTAATGAAAATTTTACTTTGAAAATCTGAATTGCTGGGTTTTGAACAAGTAAAACTCCTATTTTGTTACCGATTTTGGGAAGTCATTTTGGTAATGGCAATTTATTAATAGTAGATATCGAGAATGATATTTCTTTTGGAGTTGTCAATTAATTTCTCAATTCTGGTATAGTAAATTTCATTGAGCATTGGGCAACCCATACTATGACAAATGGGTCTGTTTTGTTCCTCATACGGAACCTGATGATACTTGTGCAAGACAATACTTCTTGCAAAAGCATTACTGTTTGTTGGTTCTAGACCGTATAATTTATAGGATTTACCATATTGTCCCATGTAATTACTTCCAATGGAGTATTTGCCTAATGCAGTACAAAAAGAGCTGTTATTGTTGCTGAATTTCAATTCGGGTTTGTTATCCGTTTCTGATCCAATGCCGTGTGCCACCAGACCTTGATCCACAATTGAATCATTTTTCAAGTTATACACTATGAATCTATTTTTGCCGGACATCACTCGCATATCAATAAAAAAAGCCAGTTCTGTATTGTATTTGGGATTTTTGCTAATGAATTCTTTTATGATTTTTACCCGTTCCAAAAGCCTTTGTTCCGTTTCAGGAGCCATAGTGGATACATTAGCCACTGACGAAATTTCGAGGGTTTTATTTTCAGGATTTGGTAATCCCTTTTTGAAACTGGAGAGTAGGATTCCAATTGGAATTAATATGTAAAATATTTTCCTCATTAAATACTATGATAAGTAAGTCTTACTGTTTAGGCAACAATTATATCATTTTCTGAAAAAATCTAACGCTAAGATGAATTAAAAATTGTTTTATAAACCAAAAATAATAAATATATCGTACTGAATATAAGTATTTTATATTAATTAACTCTGATGTAAAGCCAATCGCACATTTTATTAAAGTCTGTCAATAATTCTAACAATCTTTGACAGATTTTTCTCTCTGACACTAACATTATAAACAAAAAAACAGCTATAACCTAATCTGGTGCTCGATTGCATCGAGTACCTTCTTACTTTGTATAAACTGAATAAAGCGTTTGCAACCTTTAGATTTGGTTGCAAATTAATTTATCGAGATTAGTAATGTATTCAGATAGTACTTCAATGTTTTCTATTAAATCAGCATTTGAGATGTCTGAGGCATCATCGTTGTGATGAACAATTCTATTTCTTTTCAAGACAATATTATTTATCCGATCTTTTTGATTTAAAAAAATTGAATCTTGATTTAAAATAATTCCAAATTTTTTGAACAAATCTCTTGTTCTAAATGGACTTCCTGATATATAATCATCTAATTCTTTTTTCTTAATTTTAATTTTTAGAGGTTCAATTTTAGAATCTGAATCTTTGAAATCTTTATCAATATTCAAACTCCATTTAATCAGATTATGAGGTATATTTCTTTGAGATAATTTTAAATTTGTTTCGTCAATCACTACCATTAATGCATCTTTGAGATATGATTCTAAATATGCACACATAATAACAAGAAATGATTTTGTAAAAAAATTAGAGTTTTCAATAAAAAAAACATCTGGCTCACTTGAAATCATTCGATTATTTGATGTTTCAATTATTTCGATTAATTTATTAAGTTGATTTATATATGATTCTTTATGTATTGTATTATCCATTTATTGAGTCTAATTTTTCAAGCCAAAGTTTTCTTCTTCTTAATATTGAACTTTTCTGTTGCAAACCTCCAGAAAGAGTTTTGTTAAAATCAACATCTTGACAAAGTTCTTTAAATTTTTCTCCTATTATTTGTTTATTTGCGGTAATATACTCAGTAGTTAAACTATGAAAACTCCACATTAGTAAATCATAATACACTAGACTTTGTCTTTCTTTTGTTTTTGTAGTATTTACAAAAGGGTTATTGTCAAATGTTAACATACATTTATTTAGTGTTTCTATAAAGTCAGTTCTCATAATTACGATTTGGTCATCGTCGATGTTTTGATTTTTCTCAATAAATTTATCTAAGTATTTTGATAATTTATCTTCATAATTTGATAGGTCATTTTGCATTGCAAAATATCTTAGAATCATTTCGTTTGTTTCTCTTCCGTCTTTTACATTTTTTCCTGAAATTCCATTACCAAAAGAAATAATAAAAGGATTCTCACTTAATTTAATTAAAAGATTGTCTAATTTTCCAGGGTATATTGCGTGTCTAATTTCTTGTGCCGTTAATTGGACAGCACCCTGATTCAATCTTGCAAAAATTTCTTGAATTAATTCTTTTGGATTTTCTTTTCTAAGTATTATACAACGAATTGTTGTATTTTCTAATTCGGTTTTATAATCTCCAAGTTCCGAAAACAATTTGCCTTCTAATTCATTAAAAATTGTTAATCCTTCTAATTTAAACTCATCATTAAAGAATCTCTTAATTGAAGTAATTCGTTGAACACCATCAATGACAATATGATTACCTAATTCATTTTCTGCAAAATAACAAGCAGGAAGTGGAATTCTCATTAAACAGGATTCAATAAATTTGGAAGCTCTTTCATTCCCATCATTATCCCATTTATATTTTCGCTGAAATTCCGGATCAAGTATTAATTTTGCGGGATTTGTATTTGTTCTTAAAATTAAAGTTTCAAAAGGATAATCAATTGGGTATAGATTTAAATTTCTATTTTCTAACATAATAAATCATTAAGTTTTTATATTCGTATATCATTGGTATTATAACTTGTAACTTTTATAACCTGATGAAATCAAACTTTTATACCCCGAATTGGGTTGCTTTGTCTGATAACTGTCAGGATTTATTTCTTTCAAATATATAACAAAATTATTACAAATTATCAAAACATTTTTTTATAAACTAAACTATTTTACGCTACTTTTTTATGGGAACTCAATAGTTTATTAATTCTGGATTGCGTGAGGGATGGAAGCGGCATCTCCCGATTTAGAAAAACAAGGCTTTTTAGCTGTAGTTTTTGTAAATAGGGAATACAGCGTACAGCCCGACAGCGCCGGAGCTTGCGGAGGCGGTGACACGCCCAAAAGGGTATTAAATTAATAGGTTTATTTATCATTTCAACGATGGAGTTCTAAGAGCTTTGCTCGAAAAGGCAAAGCAAATCACAATTGTTGTTCTAATAATGAGATTGCTTCGTTCCTCGCAATGACATAGGGCAACCCAATACCTTAAAATAATACTAAATTATCTTACAATTGGCAACTTCCCAGTAAAAAAAGGTAAATTGGCACATTGATTTATTACTTTTGAATACTTTTTTATAAAAATATGGATAAGATAAAAATACTTTGGGTCGATGATGAAATTGACTATTTAAAACCGCATATTTTATTTCTGGAAAAGAAAAATTACAGTGTCACTACCTGCAATAACGGTCGTGATGCGATTGATATTTTTGAAAACGAAAATTTTGACATTGTTTTTCTAGACGAAAATATGCCGGGAATGAGTGGCTTGGAAACACTTTCGGAAATGAAGGAGAAAAAATCTTCGATTCCGATGATTATGATTACTAAAAGTGAGGAAGAATATATTATGGAGGAAGCCATAGGCTCCAAAATTGCCGATTATTTGATTAAACCAGTGAATCCTAACCAGATTTTGTTGAGTTTGAAGAAAAATTTAGATCATTCACGATTGATTTCGCAGAAAACGACGCTTGATTACCAGAAGGAATTCCGAAAAATATCAATGGAAATGGCGATGGTCAATTCCTATGAAGACTGGGTGGAATTGTATAAAAAATTGGTTTTTTGGGAGTTGGAACTTGAAAACATTAACGATCAGAGCATGATTGAAATTCTTGAATCGCAAAAGGCGGAAGCCAATTCTCAATTTGGAAAATTCATTGAACGAAATTATGAAGACTGGTTTGCTTCGCCAGTTCGCCAAGGCTCGAGTGCGCCAAAAGCGGACAAACCAATTCTTTCACACAATTTATTCCGGGAATTAGTAGTTCCTGAAATTGTAAAAAAAGACAGGCCTATTTTGTTTGTGGTCATTGACAACCTGCGTTACGACCAATGGAAAGTTTTTGAAAGTGTGGTGGGTAATCATTATAAACTGGAAAAAGAAGTGCCGTATTACGCCATTTTGCCAACAGCGACTCAATATGCCAGAAATGCAATTTTCTCTGGTTTAACCCCTCTTGAAATGGAGAAACAGTTTCCGCAATACTGGAAAAACGATCCTGAAGAAGGTGGAAAAAATCTATATGAAGCCGAGTTTTTGACAGCCCAATTAAAACGATTGGGATTGAATATCAAGCAGGATTATTTTAAAATTACCAATCTTGCCGGAGGAAAAAAACTGGTTGAAAACTTTAGAACATTAAAAAACAATGATTTGGTAACTGTAGTTTACAATTTTGTGGATATGCTTTCGCATGCTAAGACTGAAATGGATGTGGTAAAAGAACTTGCTTCGGATGATAAGGCGTATCGCTCGCTGACATTGAGTTGGTTTAAGAATTCCCCTCTTTTAGAAATCATTCAACAAGCCCAAAAATTGGGTTTTAAATTGATTCTGACCACCGATCACGGAACCATTAACGTAAAAAATCCTTCGAAAGTTATTGGTGATAAAAATACAAGTCTCAATTTACGCTACAAAACAGGACGCAGTTTGTCCTACGAACAGAAAGATGTATATGCCGTAAAAGAGCCGAAAAACATAGGTTTGCCCACCATAAATATGAGCAGCTCTTATATTTTTGCCAAGAATGACTTATTTTTGGCTTATATTAATAATTACAATCATTATGTAAGTTATTATAAAAATACCTATCAGCACGGCGGAATTTCATTAGAAGAAATGATTATCCCGTTTTTGATTTTTAACCCGAAGTAATTCAGAATGCAGATTACAGATTTTAGATTGCAGATTTACTCAAATCCTAACACTTTTTAACGAATGGAAGTTATTTTTTCATTAGATGAAATCAATGAAGTTGCCCAGCAAATTTTAGAACAAAATCCGAATAAAGTCATACTTTTTAATGGAGAAATGGGTGTTGGAAAAACCACTTTAATAAAAGCTTTGACTAAAAAAATGGGCGTAAATGACGTGACGAGTAGTCCAACTTTTTCTTTAGTTAATGAATATCAAACTGCTACTAATCAGACTATATATCATTTTGATTTCTATAGACTGAATAATGAAATCGAAGCCTTAGATATGGGAGCAGATGAGTACCTTTATTCCGGTAATTGGTGTTTTATTGAGTGGGGTGAAAAGATTCCAAATCTTATTCCGGATTTGCATTCAACAATTTCAATTAGATTGCTTTCTGATGGCAAACGCCTTTTAGAATTAATATAATTATAAAATTATGGATATAGATAACACTGTTTTAATTATTCCGTTTTCTCCGGATTTAAAGGAAGAAATAAAAACGCTGAATTTTGAATGGCTAAAAAAACATTTCAAAGTCGAAGCTAAAGATGAACTTATGCTTTCCGATCCTCAACGCGAAATAATAGACAAAGGGGGAATGATTTTTTATGCCAAGTACAATGACAAAATTGTAGGCACAGTTTCTCTGTTAAAAATTGACAAAACCACCTTCGAACTGAGTAAAATGGCTGTAACCGATGGGGTTCAGGGATTAGGAATTGGCAACAAACTTATAGAACATTGCATTGAATTTGCTCAACAAAAAGGAATAAAAAAACTCATTTTGTATTCAAACAGAAAATTATTGCCTGCATTATATTTGTACAAGAAATATGATTTTGAGGAAGTTCCTTTAGAAGATGGTATTTATGAAAGAGCAGATATTAAGATGGAACGGATTCTTTAGTGTTAATTTTCCATTTTTAATACTGATGAATGCGTAATTTTATATTGTTATAATGACCAAATTCTGATTTTTTTCAGTAAATTGTACCACTAATTTCCCTAAACAATGTTGATAACTCCATTTACAAAGCAACAGTTATTGCCTCAAGAAGAAAAACTTGAAATAGCAAGGCACAAAAGCAAACTTTTCATTGGTTTACCCAAAGAAAATAGTTTTCAAGAACGCCGCATTTGCCTTACTCCAGATGCTGTAAACTCCTTAACTTATCAGGGACATCGCGTGATGATAGAAGCCGGTGCAGGTGAAAGTTCGAGTTATTCCGACAAAGAATATGCTGATGCAGGGGCCGAAATTACAAAGGATACAAAAAAAGTTTTCAGTTGCCCGATGCTTTTAAAAGTAGAACCTCCTACTCTTACCGAAATTGCGATGATTAGTCCTGAAACCATTATTATTTCGGCAATTCAGATAAAAACAAGAAAAAAATCGTATTTTGAAGCCTTAAAAAAGAAAAAAATTACTGCACTAGCTTTCGAATATATTAAAGATGAAGATGGCTCGTATCCGGCAGTGAAATCATTGAGTGAAATTGCAGGAACCGCATCGATATTAATTGCTGCCGAATTGATGATTACCAATTCCTTTGGAAAAGGATTGTTATTTGGTAACATTACCGGCGTCCCTCCTACTGACGTGGTCATTATTGGAGCCGGAACTGTGGGTGAATTTGCAGCCAAAACCGCTATTGGACTGGGTGCCAATGTAAAAGTCTTTGACAATTCAATTATAAAACTACGTCGTTTGCAAAACCATTTGAATCAGCGTATTTTCACTTCCACCATTCAACCCAAATCCTTATTGAAAGCATTAAGAAGATGCGATGTTGCTATTGGTGCCATGCGTGGTAAGGAACGCTGTCCGGTTATTGTTACTGAAACTATGGTCGAAAATATGAAAAAAGGAGCTGTAGTTGTCGATGTCAGCATAGACACCGGTGGTTGTTTTGAAACATCAGAAGTTACTACTCACGAAAAACCAACCTTTGTTAAAAGTGGTGTTTTGCATTATTGCGTTCCCAATATTCCCTCCCGATATTCCAAAACGGCTTCCCTTTCGATTAGCAATATCCTAACCCCCTATTTGTTACAGATTGCCGAAGACGGCGGGATCGAAAGTGCCATCCGATGCGACAACGGTTTAAAACATGGAGTGTATTTATACCATGGAATCCTCACCAATAAAGCCATTGGCGATTGGTTTGACTTGCCTAACAACGATATTAATTTAATCGTGTTTTAAATAAACTTTCTTTTACCTTTGCCAAAAATTTAATTTATGAAATCGCCACTAAAAAAAGGTTGTTGCAAACAAACACCAATAATTAAAAAGGCGATACCATATATGACCCCTAACAAATAATTTTTTAGATATATGAAATTTGTACACCGTTTTGCCTATTACTTAATAGGATTAATAATGGGTTCTTTCTTTGTGGCAGCTGTTTTTAGTGGAAAAGATACCCGTTGTAATTATTTTCCAAATGCCAGAGTTTTAAATGACTTAAGAAATAAACCTTTTAATTATTCGGATAAAGCCTCCCAAATATTGGCTGAAAAATGGATTGACACCATCGATATAAAAAACACTTTGAAATACGGTGATGTTGATTTTGACCAAAGCAATATCGAATTCGAAAAAGGAAAAATTTATGTTATCGAAGGGAAAACTGTAAAAAATCAAGAAATCATACTTAAAGTGATTAATTACCCTGAAAAAGCAGTCTTGGATGATATTATTAAAAAATAGAATAGCCAAAAATTTGCCAATAAAACTCCGTCTCTGGTAGGATTTTTCATGATTGTCGATGCTTCAACTAAATTGATGGAAATTGTATACATTTTGTATGATTTCAAATCAGAATATTCAAAAGTAGTGCAGCTTAATCCAAAGCCAAAAGAAAATTTCGGAGTACTTGGCAAATCAATATAGGCTAATCTAAATGGGGAATTTTGATAATTTTCAAAAGTCTTCCAGTGTTGAATTTATTGTAATAAATAGGAATTTGACCTTCTTCTCTAGGAAAAGACATGGTCAGTTTTGCACTGGGACTCACCTCTCGAAAAAGCACATCGGCAATTGCATTCCCTGCTTCGCTACTTAACCACCATATTTAAAGAATTGCCGCAACATTACCAGCAGTCCAATTAAAAATGAGTGATCTTCCTTCATTAATCAATTCAACGACTGGTTTTCCTGTAGTCATAATTAAATTATATATAACAAAAAGACTAATAATAGGAGAAAAATTAATATATAATTAACTGTATATTAATACACTAAAGTTTGAATGGCATGAGGCAAAATTGAAACTTCTGTTGCACTTGTGCCAATACATAAATTATAAATCACTTTTTTACTACTTTGATTCATTACAACAGTAACGACTTTTCCATTTTGGTTTAAAAAAGAGGTAGTCATTAAAATACTACGACTTGACACACTGCTGATTCTTTTAGCATTTTTATCAATAAATTTTGAAAAATGTCCAATGAAATAGTATGAAGGTGTATAAATTAATTCACTAGTATTGGTGTCATAATGAATTGGGGCAAAACAGAAATTACCTACGTGATTTGGCCCTCCATTTTCATCTAAAAGGATGTTCCAATCAGTCCAACCCACAGTTCCGTTATTAAAATCGTTAATCATTGATTTACCATAACGTTCTCCGTTTTTCCAAAGTTGGTATTTTTTTGCATTAAAACTTTCAACGCAGCCTTCGGTAAAAAGTAAGTTTTTGTTGGGATACATTTCGTGTACTTTACCCACGTTTTCATACATTTGCTCACCACCACTCCAGTTTTCGTACCAGTGAAAACCAATTCCCCAAACATATTTACTGGCTTCCGGGTCATCAAGAATTGTACTAGCTCTTTGAGATAACAAATCTCTGTTGTGATCCCAAACCGAAATCTTTTTATCGCCAAGCCCTGCTTTATTTAATGTTGGACCAAGATAATTCTTTAAAAAATCACGTTCGTTTTCGGCTGTAAAAATACACGATTCCCATTTTTGAGTCGCCATTGGCTCGTTTTGAATTGTTAATCCCCAAACCGGAATCCCTTCTTTTTGATAACTATTTATAAATTTCACATAATAATTTGCCCATGATTGATAGAATTCAGGTAATAATTTTCCACCTTTCAGCATGTTTTGGTTGTCTTTCATAAAGGCCGGCGGACTCCAAGGAGAGACAAATAATGTTAATTTCCCTCCAGCTGTTTCCATAGCTTTTTTAATCAAAGGAATTTTAAATTTACGGTCATGGTCAATGTTGAAGGTCTTCAATTCCTTATCCCCTTCATCTACATAAGTATATGTATCACTGCTAAAATCACAACTATTTATGTTGGTTCTAATTAAAGTATAGCCAATCCCTTTGTCTTTAGAGAAATAAGCATTCAACAATTCTTGTTGTTTTGCTTTTGATAATTTTGCAAAAACTTCGGCACTGGCATCAGCTATTGCACCTCCAATTCCTAAAAATGTCTGGAAAGTCTTGCTTGGATTTACAAAAATACAAGTCTGGGTTTCAAGAGGTTGTTTTATTTCAGAGAATTTCAAATTATCAGTATTTGTCAATCTTAAATTTGTGCTGTCAGCAGAACTGTAAACACTAATTACTTTGTTTTTTGTAGAAAAAGGTTTCTGCAAAGTTTTGCTTTTTTGCTGAGAAAAGGTACTGGCTGTGATCAGCAAAATGAATGTGATAATTGTTGCTTTCATATTTTAACTTTATTTTAAAATTTTTCTAATTCTTACATTTCCATTTTATTGGAAATATTTTAGTGTTTTTTTCCTGTACGATTTTAAAAACCTTGCAGGTTTATTTATTTATTTTAATTCGTAAACTCTCACATAATCAAAAATTAATTTTTGAGATGTTAATGCCGGATCTATTTCTCCGCCCATTCCCCCTCCCATTGCAAGGTTTAAAATTAGATTTTGCGGTATTTTATTATATGGCCAAGTCAAACTTCTTGGTTCAGTGAGCTGATAGTCAAAATATTTTTTTCCGTCAACATACATTGTCATACCAGATGGCAACCATTCAAGAGTATAATTATGAAATTCTCTATTCATATTTTCAACATCTGTAATAAACGGTGTCTGATTTCCTTTCTTAAAATAATACCCCTCGTAATGGACGGAACCATGTGTTTTACCATTTCCTGTATTGTCATCTATTTCAGAACCCACATTTTCTAATACATCCACTTCACCACAATAAGGCCAAGATAATTCATCTACATATGAATCACCTAATAGCCATGCTGCTGACCAAGTTCCTCTTCCTACAGGGACTTTTGCTCTAAATTCGATTTTTCCATACAAGAAACTTTCTTTACCGCGAGTAGTTAATCTTGCCGAAGTCCAAGGTTTCCCAGCATCATTTTTTCTGGCTTCGATAATAAGGTTTCCTCCTTCTTGTCTTGCGTTTTCAAGCCTTTTTTTAGTATAATATTGTGGTTCATTATTGCCCCAACCCCAATTTCCAATGTCATAAGTCCATTTTGTTTGATCTGGAAATCCCTTTCCGTTAAACTCATCACTCCAAGTTAATTTCCAATCCTTTCCTGTAGTGTTTTGTTTAATTACTAAAGGAGAAGCTTTATGTTCTAGTATTAAAGTGAATTCAATTCTATCAATTAATAATACACTTTTTCCTATATGAAGTTTCATTAAGTGAGTCATTGCAGCCAAGGGAGAACCATCTGTTTGAACAAAACTATTTGAACTATTCTCTGAAACAGTCATATTTCTGGTAATGTTATATTTCCGACCTTCTTTGTTACCTATGTAATCTTCTATCCAACAATTTGCAGCTTTAACTTCTTTGTTTTTTGCAAAAAGACGTACAATGTATCTTCCTGAAACAGGAATGTTTACACTATAATTTAGCCAAGAACCATCTTGACTTGTTTTGACAAATCCATTATTTAACAATGTCACATTTCCAGAATTTTCGGTAAAGTCTTCTGCTTCTACAATTATTACTTTTGGAGTTTGATTCTTATCTTTACTTGTTATTTTTTGAGTTTTTGTATTGGCACAATTGGGCAAAAATAAAGTCATTACCAATGGCAAAATAAATTGCTTTTTGAATTTTCTAAACAGTATTACCATATTTAATTTTTTCAATTAATTATTTTACTAAAATAGCCTCTAATTCTTCTAATGATTTTCCTTTAGTCTCAGGCAATAGTTTTATAATCAAAAGCAATCCAAAAAAAGCAAAAAGTCCGAAAATCAAAAAAGTTAAAGTAGTTCCTAATCTTGATAATTCCCATGGGAAAACGAGTTGAACTAAAAAACTTACCGCTGAATTAATAAATCCAACAAATGAAATGGCAACTCCTCGTATTCTATTTGGGAATAGTTCCGAAAATAACACCCACATTACTGGTCCAAGTGAAATGGCAAAAGAAGCTACAAAACCTAAAATACAAAATAGAATTAAGGTTGAATTCATCTTTATAGAAGCCGTTATAAGTTCTGATTCGTATTTATTTGCCAAAGTTGCTCCTATAGTTGCTGCTACAGCATTTTTAAATTCGGTATCCGTTTCAAAGGTTTTATTTTTTAAAGAATTCAGTTGGCCATCAGTTATTTCGGTTGGCAATTTCCCCACAGAAGTATCGGTCAGGGTGTAAGTTGCTGCATTAAAACTATAAGCCAACACAAACATACTTAGTGCAATACCGCTTACGCCAATAATTAACAAAGGTTTTCTTCCCAATTTATCAATTAAAGCCATTGCTACAATGGTAAACACCACGTTGATTAGTCCTACTAAAATAGCTTGGATAAAAGAAGCGTCGGTACCAATTCCTGATTGTTCAAAAATCATTGGAGCATAGAAAAATACACAATTGATCCCAACAATTTGTTGCAATATTGCGATTCCAATTCCAATGGTCATTACTAATTTCATTGAAGGCGCAAACAATTCTTTAATCGATATTTTTTCTTTTGGAGCAGAATCCAATAAAATACTTTCCTGGATTTCGCTAACGGTTTTCTCGGCAATTTTTTCGTCACCAACGGTTTTCATTATATCTAAAGCTTCACCGAATCTTCCTTTCATAATAAGCCACCTTGGACTTTGAGGAACAAAAAATAAAAAGATAAAATAGAGAAAAGCAGGAATGAATTCTATTCCCAACATCCATCTCCAGTTATATTCCCTGATTTTTAAAGTATCAACCCAAGCTGCATTCGAACTTGCTAAATGAACAATAAGATAATTGGTAAAAAATGCTACTGAAAGTCCAATTACGATATTCAACTGATTGAATGAAACCATTTTTCCCCGTTTGTCAGCAGGAGCGATTTCGGCAATGTACATTGGCGCTATTATTAAAGAAATTCCCACTCCAATTCCAGCTAACATTCGAGCAACTACCAAAATAAAAAAGGTAGGGGCCAAAGCCGATAAAATGGCCGAAAAAGCATATAACAAAGCGGAATATTTCAGAACTACAATTCTACCATATTTGTCACTTATAGGCCCTGCAAACATCATTGCCGCAGTAGCAGATAAGGATAAGGAGGCTACAGCCCATCCTAATTCGATTTTTGAAAGCTGAAATTCGGGTTCTATAAATTTGATTACTCCGGAAATAACCGAGGCATCAAAACCCATTAGAAATCCACCCATTGCTACTACTAAAGCAATTAGCGTTACTGAACTTTTTTTTGTTTGCATAAAATTTGGTTGTTTGGTTGTTATTTAATTTGATTCATTTTTTTGTTTACTTTACCATATGTAAGTACCCACAGAACCACCTTCTAGTGAAGTAGTAATCCATCGTCCATTATATTTTATATTGAATAATTCCGTATTAATTCCATCATTTTCAACAATTAATACAATTTTTCCGTTTGGAGTCTTAAAAGCTGTATTGTTCAAATTCCCGCTTAAATTACTTGCAATTCTGACTGAACCAGTAGGAACAAATTTTGAGGCATGGGCAATTATATAATAGGATACATTTCTGTCAAAATTCTCACTACTAATCAACGTTAATGCCCCTTTGCATTGTGTACAACCGCCAGGCGTATGAGGTCCAAATGATGTATTGTTAGCCAGATTCCATTCTAATGCAACTTTGCTCCAATTTCTCATAGACCCAATAACTACATTTTTTGTATGCCATTTAAGATCTGCACCAAAATTTCCGTCAGATGAAGTCCATTGTTCTGTAAAATAGACATTTTTATTTGGAAATGTATTATGAACAGTCGATAAAGCACTTATATCTCCTCCATATAAATGAAATGCGGAACCATCTATGTAAGGATTTGCTGCAGCATCATTCAATATTGCCAATGGATAATCCGGTTTGTCACAATTATGATCATAAATAATAATTTTGGTTTTAATGCCCGCAGTTTGGAAAACTGGGCCTAAATTATTTTTTATGAATGTTGACTGTTGAACTGCGGCCATCATCATACTTGGATTATTTCCTGGATTCAAAGGTTCATTTTGCGGGCAAATTGCATCAATTGTAATCCCTTCGGCTTTCATTTTTTGAATATATTTTACAAAATATTGGGCATAGACTCCATAGTATTGAGGCTGCAAACTTCCACCTATAGAATTATTATTGTCTTTCATCCAAACCGGAGGAGACCAAGGAGTAGCCATGATTTTTATATTTGGATTTATTACCAAAATTTCTTTCAAAAGAGGTATTAAATTCGTCATATCCGGTGTCAAACTAAAATTGGTCAGGTTCACATCCGTTTGTCCTGTTGGGATATCATCATAAGAAAATGGAGTGCTGTTTAAATCTGAAGCTCCAATACTAATTCTTAAATAGCTTATAGAGATCGAATTACTGGCTGAACCAAATAATTCTTGCAATAATTCCTGTTTTTTGGCAGTACTTAATTGATTGATGACCTCCGCACTTCCTCCTGTTAAAGTAAAACCAAAACCATCTATTGTTTGAAAAGTCTGTGAATCATCTACTTCAATATTTGCATAAATATTATAGGTTGTTCCAAAGGCTAAAATACTTGATTGTTTCTGAAGCTTAACAGATTGATCTGCTTTAGTTAACCAAAAATCAACCTCATTAGTTAAAATTGGGGGTGGTGTTGGTGTTGGCGTAGGCACTGACCCACCATTTGAACTAGAACAATTTGTCACTAGACTGGTTAGTATTACTAAAAAGAAAAATTTCATTATAGTTTTCATTTTGTTAATTTTTATTCTATTTATAGCTTATTTTAACATAAACTGGCAAATGGTCTGATGGATATCTTAAATCCTTTGAATCGCTTAAAACCGCAAATTTCTTTACTTTAAATTCACTGTTTTTAGAAATAAAAATATAATCTATCAATGCAGTTACTGCCTCATTGTGCTTAAATCCGTTGAAAGTTCCCGATGGTCCAAAAGGTTTATCTTCAGAGATTTTTCTGCAATCATTCATTTCTTTATTTAGGGCTATAATTCTTTCCTCTTTAGGTTCAGAATTAAAGTCCCCCATAAAAATAGTTGTATAGTTTTTTGTATTCAATTCCTTTATTTTCGAAAGAATGAGTAAAATTCCATTTGTTCTGGCCAATTCTCCAATATGATCTAAATGGGTATTGAAAACCCAAAATGTCTCTTTAGTTTTTAAATCTTTAAATAAACCATAAGTACAAACTCTATTGCATGCAGCATCCCAACCTTTTGAAATTTTGTCCGGAGTTTCTGAAAGCCAAAAAGTGTTGCTTTCTAATAATTTAAAACCATCTTTTTTATAATAAATATTAGATGATTCTCCTTTTCCAATCCCTTCTCTTCCTATTCCAATGAAACTATATTGATAAAGTGCTGTTGCAATATCAGTAACCTGATGTGGTGTTGCCTCCTGAACTCCCAAAATATCCGGTTCATAAAATTGTATTTGTGAAGTAAAAAAATCTTTGCGATGTGTCCAATCATTTTCTCCATCAACTGCAACATCAAGACGAATGTTATAAGTCATTAATTTTAAATTTTGTGCATTTGAAAAAAATAAGTTAAATATTGCGATAAAAAAAAGGATGTATTTCATTTTATTTATTTTGGTATACCCTTACATAGTTTATATTGAAATTTGAAGAGGTAAAATTTGGATCTATTGATTTGTTATGTGTTCCTTCTATTGCGCAATTAAATATCAAAATGAAATTCTGACTAATGTCACAAACATAATGTTTTTTAAATACAATTTTATAATTTTAAGCTGACTTGTTAGACCTACAAGCCAAGAAAAAATTGAAGTAGATACTAATAAGAGAACGCAAAATACCTTTAAATTATTCATTCTAAAAATTAAATTTTGTTTCCATTATTGCTTCCGTTAATTAACAAACAGAAGCAAATAATGAAAAACTAACTAAACAAAATAATCAATTATAAACTCTAACATAATCAATTTCAAAAGTTGAAGAAACAAAATTTGGATCTATAGTACCACCAAAATTCCCTCCAATTGCTGAATTTATAATCAAGAAAAAATTCTGGTTGAAAGGTAAACTAGCCGAATTCACAAAAGTTTTAAACAACTGATTATCAACATAAAATTTGACAAAATCAGCTCTCCAGTCTAACTTATAAATATGAAACTCTGTAGTTGCATTAGTTATAGTTACATTAGATGAATCACCTGTACCGCCATAATGACCGGGATAATGAAGCGTCCCGTATATTTTATTAAGCTGATTTCCCAAGTGTTCCATCATGTCAATTTCTCCACAAGCCGGCCAAGGAGCAGTATCAATATTGCTTCCCAACATCCATAATGCTGGCCAAGTCCCACCTCCAATAGGCATTTTTGCCTTTATTTCTACTGTACCATATTTAAAAGAAAATTTTCCTTTAGTAATAATTCTTGCAGAAGTATAATTACTACCAAGATAACTTTCTTTTATGGTGTTTATTTTTAGTGTTCCATTTGAAACTGATATGTTTTCTGGCCTATTGGTATAATATTGAGCTTCATTATTTCCCCAGCCACCTGCACCAGTATCATAACTCCAATAATTACTATTAGGAGTGCCTGCCACATTAAATTCGTCGGACCAAAGTGCGGTAGGAGCAACATACAAGCTAATTGAGGCAGAAGTGCTAATAAAATTTGCTCCATTATATGCAGATACATATACAACATAAGTATTAGTGCCTGATGCTGTATAAGTATAAGTGAATACCCCATTTGTAACTTCTTTTACCTCGCCGTTACCAAGTAAAATTTTATAGGAAGTTGCATTAGTTGCACTGATATTAAAATTTACCATTCCGCTACCATCCCCATTTGGATTTTGAACACTTGTTCCAATTACTAGTGCTGAAACTACTAGATTTGTTGGCGTTGTACTTTTAGTGCCACTTCCTCCAGTAGAGCCACTATCGCTACTACAAGAAATTAACATAAAAGCACTAATTAGCAAACAACTTCTAAATAAATTTATTTGCCATTTATTAAGCCTAGAAATTAAGATATTTGGTGTCATTAATATTAAATTAAAATTAAAAAAAATTAAAAAAAAACCCAGAACCAAATAATAGTTCTGGGTCTTATTTAAAAAAAAAACTTATGGTGCTGGTTTTAATTTTAAATACCATGCGTTTCCAGTTTCGGTTCCTCGTACTCTAAGGAACATGTATGTAGGAGTTATTTCCAAAATTTCGTATTCTTTTTGTGTTGCACCATAACCTATGAAAGTATTAACACCTGCTAAATTAATACTTGTTTTAGTTGATGGAAAAGAGGTTGGAATTGCACTTGAAGAAGTAGAAAAAAGGAAACTTGAAGTTCCACCTGCATATGGGTAACAACCCTCAGCTCCAGAAGCTGGAATTCCAGGAAGCCCCCCAGCTAAAGCACCAGTCTTTGTAAAAGCGCCATCAGGAGTAGTAACTGTTAATGAATAGGTGCCAGATTCTACCACTTTAGCAAACTTAAATGTAGCCGTATAAAAACAAGGTGCTTCAGTAACCTTAGCATCTATAGGAGCAGACCACCACCAACCGGATGTTCTAGTTTGATTCCAATCATCTACTCCAAAATGAGCTGGCACACTCTTATCAACAATCCACGTTTTTGAAGAATTGTTCGTTAAATTAGTAACAATAGCTGCATCTGGAGTAAAATCATATCGTACAGTAATATCCTTTGTAAGGTTAGTTGAAGTTCCTCCTGCCCCAGAAGCAACGACTGTTACTCTATATGTATTCACCCCTGTTGCAGCATTAAAAGTTTTGGAGCCTGAATTGCCAGTCAGAAAAACCCAATCAACTGCATCATTAGCATCATAATCAATTTTACTTCCTAGAATATTGTTCCCAGTTACTGAAATATTTACTTTCCCTGAACCATCTCCATTAGGATGGGTAGCGTCTTTGCCAACAATTACCGTATTAATAATCAAGTTATTAGGGGCAGTTAAATCTCCTAAAGAGAAGGTGTCTTGTGTACAACTTGTAACTACAAAAAGCAACAGGAAGAAAACACCAAAAATGTATTTTATATTTGTTTTCATATATTTAATATTAATTAGTTTGTCTGAAGTTATCTACATAGAAAACTTCTTGAGTTCCATTTTGTGAATCGTTAAAACGTAACACAAGCTGACCAAATTTGGCTCCAGCAGGTATGCCTGAAATAGAGCTAAAATCGAAAGTTATTTCTTCCCAAGCACCAGATGTTGTTAATGGCATCTTTACAATAGCAACCCCATTCGAAGGTAATCCACCAATAGCCGCTTCTAATTCAACATTTAATTTTTTACCAATATTGGCAGCACTTGGATTGTAAACCATAACTTTTATTTTTTTTCCGTAAGCAAAATTGATAGGAATATTTAAAGGACTGTAAGTTCCACTCCAAGGAGCATGACCATTAGTATACATTCCAACTTTTAAGCTTGTATCTAATCCTGTTTTGCTAGGATTGTCAACTGTAGAAAACAACTGTTGACCCCAATCATCAAATGTTCCAAAAAAGTCTACATCTCCAGTTTCAAAATCAATAGGTAAGTCAAATAATGTTTTAGTTGCTTCCGTTTTTGCAACGCCACCACTCAATGCGACTACTTTAAGAACAAATGGACTTGCTCCAGCAGCAGAATATGTATGCGCAGGCAATTCTTGACCAATAGCCAATGGCGTGCCCACTTCATTTGCTACATCTCCATAATATACCAAAAATGATTTAGCATATAAGGCAGTTGCACTCACTTTCATTTCACCAGAAGTTGCAATAGTAACATTTTCTGGCGCTCTGTAAGTAACTACTAACGGAAAAGTAGCAGTTGTTTGATGTCCTGCAATATCAGTCGAAAGTATAGAAACGGTGTAAGATCCTTCTGGATAAGAATGTGTAGCGCTTCCGCCAGGTAAAACCACAGCAGATGCGGAAGCTCCAGTTCCTTGACCATAATTTACTGCAAATGATGTTACTCCATCTCCTGTAGGAGTAATTTTTACATTTCCAGAATTATCAGTACTTATGTCAAAAATCTTGGCAACATTCCCTGAAGCGGCAGAATTTACAAAAGAAGTATCGCCGTCGATACCATCTATTTGTTGAGTACAACTTATTGTTACAGCCAGTAGCAATACAAAGCTGAAAACTAATTTTATGTTTTTCATATTTTTCATTATTTATTAATTATACCCTGGATTTTGTTTTATTTGAGTATTTTCTAATTCTATTAATGGAATTGGAAAAATTTCGCTTTTACCAGCCACAAATCCTCTGTCTGCTAGAGCAGTAACAGCTTTCCCTGTTCTAACTAAATCGAACCAACGGTGACCTTCTCCAGCTAATTCAATTCTACGTTCATTGGCAATTGCAGTTAAAGAAACTGGAATAGATGCTAAACCAACTCTCGCTCTAACAGCATCAAGTAAGGCTTGAGCTCTAGTTCCACTACCTCCTAATGCCTCAGCTTCCATAAGATAGGTGTCTGCTAATCTAATGATGTAGGTGTTTTGAGCATAATTTAATATTTGATCTCCACCTGATGGTGCCTTATCAGCTACCCTTGGCATAAATTTATTAAGAAAATAGCCTGTATCTTTATTTGCTGGAGCCCAATCGGCATCACCTGAAGCTTTTAATGCGGCTAAATCCAACACTGTTGCTGAAAAACGAGGGTCGTTTTTTATTACATCATAGAATTTTTGAGTAACAGTATTAAAACTCCATCCACCAGCTAAATCTGGTGCTGCTGCAGTTTTTTTAACATACCCACGTGGACCAACTAATTGATTCAATGTGTTTCCTTCGTCGCTTCCAGAACCCCAGTTTCCAAAACCTGTTTTTCCAAAACTAGAATGATTTTCTTCAATAATTGATTCTGAATTGAATTTATTGGCAACAATCCAAAGGTCTTTAAAGTTAGTTAACAATTTATAACCATAAATACTTGTTCCTCCAGGTGTACCATTTACAACTGCTAATTCTGTAGCTGCCAAAGCATTTTTATTATCATACAAATAAACTTTTCCTAACAAGGCTTGAGCTCCACCTTTTGTTAAACGACCCAATTCAGCCGAAACTACTGTGCTAGGTAAAACCGCTACTGCTTCAACAAGGTCTTTCTCAATTTGAGCATAAACGGCTGTTGGATTGGCTTGAGTAACTGAACTAATATCAGCTGGACCTAATGGGGTTAAAATTAAAGGGACATTTTTAAACATTCTCACTAAATTAAAGTAATACAATGCTCGCAAAGCTTTAGATTCAGCTGTAAATCTTGCTTTTAATGTTGCATCCATAGGAATTCCAGGTAGTTTTTGCAATAAAACATTAGCTCTGTAAATCCCCTGATAATGATCGTTCCAAAAACTTCTAGGGATAGTTACAGCATTTATTGTATAATTAGAAAATCCTTGGATTCCAGCACCATCGCCAGCATCACCACCACCAGCATAAAAATCATCAGATCCTGCATTCATCATGGCTATCATATTTTCAAAACCGCCAGAATTTTTCTGTACTTTATCATAAACTGCTACCAATGCTGCGAAAGCTTCATTCTCATCTTTATAATAGTTGGATTCTAGATCTGTTCCTTTTGGCTCCACGTCCAAAAACTCTTTGGTGCATGAGACCGTTGTTATTGCCATTACTATTATAGCAAGTAAGTACCTCATTTTTATTGTTTTCATAATTCTTGTTTTTTATTGAAAAATTAGTTAAAATTGTAGAGTGCCTCCAAACTGAAATGATCTGGCTTGAGGGTAATAACCTCTATCTATCCCGGAAATATCGCCACCAATTTCTGGGTCAAAACCAGTATATTTTGTTAGTGTCAGTAAATTTTCACCTGTTATAAAAAGTCTAATTTTTTGTATGCCAATCTTACTTATTACTTCTTTTGGTAAAGAATAACCTATTTGAACGACTTTGAAACGTAAGTAATCTCCTTTTTGTAAAAAGAAATCTGAAGGTGTACTAAAATTACCGTTCGAATCATTATCTGTTACTCTAGGGTATGTATTAGAAGTACCTGGAGCTGTCCAGCGACTTAAAACAGAAGTTTGATAATTGGTAACACCTGCATCTAACCTACGTGTTGCATCAAATATTTTGTTGCCAGCAGCACCTTGCATATTTATTAATAAATCAAATCCTTTGTAATCTGCATTCAATGACATTCCAAAAGTATATTTTGGTAGTGGAGTTCCAAGGAATTTTTTATCCTTTGTACTTTCATAAAGTCCATTCCCATCAATATCAACATAACGAAAATCTCCAGGAACAGCATTAGGTTGTATTAAACCACCAGCTGAATTTTTATAGGCGTTAACTTCTGCCACTGTTTGAAAAATTCCATTTGTTTGTGCACCATAAAATGAACTGAATGACTGTCCTACTTGTGTTCTAGTAACAGCTCCCAAATTGTGAACACTTGCGTTTTGATCTGTAATAAATTCTTTACCAGTACCCAAGAAAGTAACTCTATTTTCTATAAAAGATCCATTTGCGTTTATTGAGAAGTTTACTTCACCTATTTTTTTGCGGTAACCCAATTCAATTTCAATTCCTTTATTGCTTAAGTTTGCAACGTTTGCAGAAGGATCTCCAGTCGCTCCAAGAAAACCAGGTAGTGTAACATTTTGTAATATCCCATTTGTTTTCTTATCAAAGGCTTCGATTGTGAAATTTACAGAACTGAAAAGTCTTGTTTCTAAAGCAATATTCGATTGTGTAGTTTCTTCCCATTTTAAATCTGGGTTTGCTGGTGCATCAGGGCTATTTCCAATAAAAATAGTACCATTAGGACCGTAAGTAAAATTTCTGTTGCTTCCAATAAGAGCTAAAAATTTATTATCTCCAATAGCATCATTTCCTACAATTCCATAACCACCTCTTATTTTTAATGTATTAATTATGTTGTTGACTTTCCAAAAACTTTCTTTAGAAACCACCCATCCTGCAGAAAAAGAGGGGAAAATACCATATTTGTTGTTTGCTCCAAATCTTGACGACCCATCACGTCTAATCACACCTGTAAGAAGGTATTTTTCATTATAGTTGTAATTAAACCTTGAGAATAATGATGTTACTCTATGCTCTTGGCCTGTATATGCACTTGATGATCTTTGATCTGGTGTTGATCCAAAATTGAATGAAGCGTCATGATAGTTTGCTGCAGGAATTCCTGCTACAGAAATACTTAAGCCGCTCACTATGTTATCTATATAAGTCCCTTGACCAATTAATAATGAGAAATCATGCTCCTTGATTTTTTTTACATAAGTAGCTGTATTTTCAATATTCCAAGCGAATCCTTTATTTCTATCTCTTGACAGTCTATTTTGAGCAGTTATGTTTGATCCATTTAAATAAGAAACAGGTGTAAAAGACTCGTTACCATAATAGGATAATTTAGAACCAATAGCTGTTTTTATTTTTAAATTTTTTATAGGAGAGACTTCGATAAAAGCATTTCCTACAAAATCATCGGATATACCCTTATTACCTAATCTTGTTTGAGTATAGGCAAGTGGATTTGTAGGTTCACCTGTAACAACACTAGAAATACCATAAGGGTTTCCATTGGCATCCCTGATAGAATTAACAGGATATAAAGTCAAATTATTTGCTTTAGTTGGATCTGTCTCTATTATTGGGGTAATAGGATCCAAATTTATAGCAGAATTCAATGGCCCTCCAAATTCACTGTTTGTGTTTCCTATCCCAATTGATTCTGTATGCGCAAAACCAAGAGTTTGTCCAACAGTAACGTATTTAGAAAGAATATGATTTGAATTTAAACGAATATTCTTTTTGTTATAGTTTGAGATTTCAGTAGTAACAATACCCTCTTGATCTAGAATACCAAATGAAGCATAAAATGTAGAAACATTATTACCCCCACTTATTCCAACTTCGTGATTAAAACGTGCAGCCCTAGTGTTGAAGATTACTTTTTGCCAATCAGTACCGACTCCTAAAGCAGATAAATTTGGATATACTACAGGTTTACCTGCGGCAATAGCTTTTTCGTTGATAATCGCTCCGTATTGTGTAGCGTTTAACAATTTCAAAGTGTTTTCTGGACTAGATACACCATAAAAACCATTATAGCTTACAGAAATTTTACCTTCTTTTCCCTTTTTTGTTGTAACCAAAATTACACCCGAAGCACCGCGAGTACCGTAAATTGCTTGAGATGCGGCATCTTTAAGCACCTCTATAGATTCTATATCAGACTGATTAACATAGCCAATTCCACCGTTGTCAACTACAACGCCATCTACAACCCAAAGAGGGTTATTCCCGCCTTGACCATCAAAAGTGGTTATTCCTCTAACTCTAATTGTTGAGGAAGAACCAGGTTGCCCAGCATTTGCAAAGACAGAAACTCCAGAAACTCTCCCTTGCAATGCATTCTCGATGCGACCATTGTTAGGGATTTTTTCAAGATCTTTTGCCTTAACACTGGAAATAGCTCCAGTTGTAACACTCTTCTTTTGAGTTCCATATCCTACAACTACAACTTCTTGTAAGGATTGTGACTCGGGGCTTAGTTTTACATCAATACCAGTTCTGCCTTTAATGGATTCCTGAATTGAAGTATAACCCACATAACTAAATACTAAAGTACCACTTGAAGCAGCCTTTATTTGATAATTCCCATCAATATCCGAAGATGTTGCCCTAGTAGTCCCCTTAATTAAAATGGTTACTCCCGGAATGGGTAATCCGCTATCATCTATTACTTTTCCTTTTATGGAAACATCTTGTGCTTGCCCATAAACTGAGAATAGAACAGATAAAAAACAAAAAATAAGTGATTTTGTTAATTTCATTTTTCTAAAATTTTGGTTAATTAATTAGTAATTTGGTATAAAAGTAATCGTATTTTTTAACATTTTATTAAAAATATTTTTTTTTAAAGTATACAAAAACACATCAAAGTTAGTTTTGTAATACTACAAAAACCAATCAAATAAATTTTAAAAATCTAATATTAAGCATATTAAAAATAAATTTAACATTATATTTAAAAAAAAATAACACTACAATTTTAAAAATTCAAACAAATCACAATTTTTAGTAATTTTCTGAAGATTTATGATTACTATATAATCATTATATTTGAAAAAAAATCTTTGTACTATAATTATTATCAAACTATATTTTAAAATTCAATTATGCATTTTACAAACCGCTTCGGAATGCTTTTTTTAATTATATCATTTACAACTCTCTTACATTGTCAGGTAAAAAGCATTGGACTTCCAGAAATTAGAAATTATAAAAGAACCGATTACAAAGGAGGTACACAAAACTGGAATATTGACCAAGATAAAAATGGAAATCTCTATTTTGCTAATAATCATGGTCTTTTTCAATTTGATGGTTCTTCTTGGCACAAATATACTTTGCCAAATAATTCTGTGATTAGATGTGTAAAAATTGAAGATACAGGGAAAATTTTTGTCGGAGGCTATAATGAGTTTGGATATTTTAAATCCAATCCAAAAGGAATACTTGTCTATTATTCATTATCTAAATTTCTAAATAAACAAAAGGCAGCATTTGACATTGTCTGGAAAATACACATTAATAATGATGAAGTAATTTTTCAATCTTTTCAAAGTATTTTTGTGTTTAAAAACAATACACTCCAAATACTCAAACCCTTTTCACGATTTCAGTTTTCTTTTCAGGTAGGCAATAGATTTTATTTCCAAGATATATCCATAGGTTTGATGGAGTACCGAAAAGGAAAACTAATCTCACTTTCTGGCACAACTATTTTAAATAACACTGAGGTATGGGGAATGTTTGCATTGACAGAAAAAAAGATTCTTGTTGCCACTCTTGATAAAGGTTTATTCATATATGAAAATAACAAAATAACTTCATGGAACACCGAGGCAAACAATTTTATTAAGAAAAACAGCTGTTTAGGAGGTATTTCCATCATGAACAATTATATAGTACTTAATTCAGTTTTAAACGGAATTATTATTTGTGATAAAACAGGGCGGATAATTCAGCATATTAATCAAAAAAAAGGTCTTCAAAACAATACTGTGCTTACCTCTTTTGTTGACAACAAAAAAAATCTATGGCTAGGTCTTGATAATGGAATTTCATTCATAAATATCAATTCACCCTTCTCATATTTTGGTTATAGTTATGATTTGAGTACGGTTTATGCAACTGTTATTCATAAAGGAAATCTTTATGTAGCTACAAATCAAGGCGTTTTTTATCATTCATGGGATAAGCCATTCAAAGAAGGGGCTTTTACATTAGTTGAAGGAACCACCGGGCAAGCATGGAATATTCAAGTAATTGATGACCAGTTATTATGTGCGCACAATAGAGGTGCTTTATTAATCACAGGAGGTAAATCCATCAAAACTTTGGATAATGTTATGGGGTATTGGAGTTTTAAGAAAGTTCCAAATCATCCGAATTATATGATTGGATCTAATTACAATGGTTTCTCGCTATTTGAAAAAAAGCCAGAAGGATGGAGATTTTCAAATCAAATTAAAGGGTTTTCTAAATCAGTAGGAGATTATGAAATTGATAATGAAAATATTTGGGTTAAAAAAGATGATGTTATTTATAAAATCATACTAAATGATGATTTTAAAACATTTAAATCTGTTGAAACATACGAAAACATTTCTGCTTCAGATAAAGGAATTGAAAGCATACAACGCATTAGAAACAATATTTATTTCCAAACGAATAATCATTTCTATAAATATTCACAGGAAAAAAATGTGTTTTACAAAGACAATATAATTAGTAATTTATTCAAAAACATTCCTAAAATCAGTTCTATTTATGAGGATAGCTATGGCAATATATGGTATGTCATCAAAGAATCTCTTTGTGTTTTAATGAAAAACAACACAGGAGATTATACAAATATTGAAGCTCCGTTTTTAAATTTAACTCAAAATTTAGTTTATAATAAATTGTCCATAAATACTATTGATCCTGAAAACATCTTTATTGGTCTTACTGATGGATTAGTCCATTATGATTCAAAATCATCTAATAGTTTCGTAACTAAACCTAAAGCTTTTATAAGAAGTTTTTCGTTTTTAGGTGATACAATACTATTTGGAAATGGAAAAACTAAGCTTGAAAAATTTAAAATTCCTTATAAATCAAATTATGTTACTTTCACCTTTTCCTCGCCAACCTATGAGAATATTGAGAACATTAAATTCTCCTATCAATTAGAGGGTTTTGAAGACAAATGGAGCAAATGGACTCCAGCATCAATAAAAGAGTATACAAATTTAAGAGAAGGCAATTACAAAATGAAAGTAAGAGTAGAAAACAGCTATGGGATACAATCTGACGAAACGATTGTTCTTTTTACCATTTTGCCTCCGTGGTACAGACATTTCTTAGCTTACATTTTGTATATTATTTGTATAGCCATCATTATATTTTATATCCGAAAAAGAATAAAAATAAAAATAATGAAAAATAAATACTATGAAACTGTTGAGCAAAGAAGACTATATTTAGAAAAAGAATCAAAAATACGACAGGAACAATTTGACTTAGAAAAAGAAATTGAAAAATTAAAAAATGACAAACTACAAATTAAAATTTTAGCAAAAGACAAAGAATTGGTAAACAACTCATTACAAGTAGCAAAAAAGAATAAAATTCTAAATGGGATTATTCACAAGCTAAAGGATATAGATATTAAATCATTTGATGAATCTGCAAAATTTCAATTTACCAAATTAAATAAAAGTATCATAAAAGAGGTAAATTCAGATCAAAGTTGGAAGGATTTAGAAAAACACATTAAGAATGTTCATTTTGATTTTCTAAAAAGATTAAAAGAAAAATGCCCAACAATCTCTCCTCGTGAATTAGATTTATCAACCTATTTATTGATGAACATGTCTACTAAAGAAATTGCCGAGATTATGAACATTTCTATAGGCGGAGTAGAATTAGCGCGTTACAGATTAAGAAAAAAACTGGAACTCAATAAGAAAGAAAATCTTATCGGTTTCTTGATGAACATATGAAACATAGAAAATTGTTAAAAGAAGTCCAAAGTTCTATAGTTTATTTTTTTTAAAAGTTTACTTTTAAATGAGTCCAACTATTTAAATTATTTACTAAAAAAAAGCTATAAAAAAAACCTCAAGAAATAAACTTGAGGTTTTAGGTAACTTGTGGGCGATGAGGGGTTCGAACCCCCGACCCCCTCGGTGTAAACGAGGTGCTCTGAACCAGCTGAGCTAATCGCCCTAATTGTGGGTGCAAATATATATAGTAGATATTGAATTCACAAACAAAAATCAAAAAAATTTAATTTTTATCCAAAATGAAATACAACTTATTTTTTAGCATTGAATCAGTATAGTAGCTTTTCCAAAATTAATGGGAATGTTGGTTGACTGTGTCAAGGATAAAAGTTATTCCCAAGTCAACAAAATCGCTTTATTACTGATTGGAATATTATTTTTGCAATCCATTTTTTCTTTTTTCAGAGTATCCTTATTCGTGAATTTTACGGAACACACCCTCGCCAATCTTCGCCTTTCGTTATACAGCAATTTGGTAAAACTGCCAATGTCTTTTTTTTCGCATAAACGAGTTGGAGAATTAAACAGCCGCATCAGTTCTGATATCACGCAAATTCAAGACACATTAACCACTACTATCGCTGAATTTTTGCGTCAATTCATTTTAATCATTGGTGGCGTAATTTTATTGGCCACTGAGAGCATTAAACTAACCTTATTAATGCTTTCCGTTGTTCCACTTGTTGCTGTTGCTGCAGTTATTTTTGGAAGATTCATTCGGAAATACTCCAAAAAAGTACAAGATCAGGTTGCCGAAAGTCAAGTTATTGTTGAAGAAACAATGCAAGGAATCAGTATTGTGAAGGCTTTCGCCAATGAATGGTATGAAATTGCCCGCTATAAAGGAAAAATAAACGAAGTGGTGAAACTGGCCATCAAAGGCGGAAAATACAGAGGTTACTTTGCTTCCTTCATTATTTTCTGTTTATTTGGCGCTATCGTTGCTGTGGTTTGGTTTGGCGTGAGATTGAGCATCAGCGGCGAAATGAGCGTGGGACAATTAATTTCCTTTGTTTTGTATTCCACATTTGTTGGTGCTTCTTTTGGCGGAATTGCCGAGCTTTATGCCCAGATTCAAAAAGCCGTTGGAGCCACTGAACGCGTTTTTGAATTATTGGATGAAACTCCTGAAAAAATTAACTCTACCCAAATTTTGCATTCCGTTCAAAAGATACAAGGCAATGTTACTTTTAAAAATGTGGGGTTCACCTACCCTTCCAGAAAAGAAATGAAAGTGTTGAAAGGCGTAAATTTTACGGCTAACTTTGGCCAAAAAATAGCCATTGTGGGACCAAGCGGTGTTGGAAAATCCACAATTGCCTCCTTATTGTTGCGCTTTTATGATATTGACAGTGGCGAAATATTGATAGACGGCAAAAACATTTACGATTATGATTTAGAAAATCTTCGCGGGAATATGAGTATTGTACCTCAAGATGTGATTCTTTTTGGAGGAACCATCAAAGAAAATATTGCTTACGGAAAACCAGACGCCACAGATGAAGAAATTATTTTAGCCTCAAAACAAGCCAATGCTTTGAGTTTTATTGAAAGTTTTCCGGAAAAATTTGAAACTGTCGTTGGCGAACGCGGTGTTAAACTTTCTGGAGGACAAAGACAACGTGTTGCCATTGCGAGAGCCTTGCTCAAAAACCCAAGTATTTTAATATTGGACGAAGCCACATCATCATTAGACAGTGAAAGTGAAAAACTGGTTCAAGAAGCCTTGGAAATCTTAATGGAAGGAAGAACGAGTATTATTATTGCACACCGTCTTTCGACTATTCGTAGTGCAGATCAGATTTTAGTGTTGGACAAAGGTGTCATTTCAGAACAAGGAACGCATCAGGAACTGATTGCTTTGGAAAACGGCATTTATAAAAATCTGAGCAATTTGCAGTTTAGTCATTCATAAATAAGAAAAGACCTGACAGGTTATATAAACCTGTCAGTCTTTCCATTAAATAATTACTTTCCTTTTCTTCTGTTTCTTTCCGCTTTTATCATAGACAATTCGCGGCTGGTTTGTCCCGCTACCGAAGTGTTTTCTTCGGCACGGCGAATCAAGTAGGGCATAACATCTTTTACAGGTCCGAAAGGCAAATATTTAGCAACATTATAGCCGTTTGCAGCTAAATTAAAACTGATATTATCACTCATTCCGTATAATTGACCAAACCAAATTCTTTCATCATTTGATTCTATCCCTTTTTCTTCCATTAAATCCATCAAGAAATAAGTACTCAATTCATTATGGGTTCCTGCAAAAACAGCCATCTTATTGTCAACCATATATTTTACAGCGGCATCGTAATTCTCATCTGTAGCTTCTTTTGAAGTGCAAATAGGTGTTGGATACCCCTTTTCAATGGAGCGCTCATTTTCTTTTTCCATATAAGCGCCACGCACTAATTTCATTCCAATGTGAAAACCTTCAGAATTTGCTTTATCGTGTAGTTTTTTCAAGAAATCCAATCGATCCCAACGGTACATTTGCAAAGTATTAAAAACAATTGGTTTTAATTTATTGTATTTCTTCATCATTTTTTCAACCAAAGAATCGACTGCATCTTGCATCCAGCTTTCTTCGGCATCAATTAATAATGCAACATCGTTATCGTAAGATGCCTTGCACACTTTATCAAAACGAGCGACTACTTTGTTCCATTCTTCGTCTTCGACTGGTGTTAGTTTTTTTCCTAAACCAACTTGCTCATACAAATCTATACGACCAAAACCAGATGGTTTAAAAACAGCAAAGGGGATTGCCGTTTTTTCCTTGGCAAAATCAATCAGTTTTAAGGTTTTCTCTAAAACTGCATCAAACTGTTCTTCTTCTTCCTTACCTTCAACAGAATAATCCAAAACAGAGGAAACTCCTTTGGCGAACATTTTATCCACTACAGGAATGCAATCATCTTCGTTAACACCACCACAAAAATGGTCGAAAACAGTAGCACGGATCAAACCTTCGACCGGTAAATTTGCCTTTATGGCAAAATTTGTCACCGCAGTTCCTATTCGAACCAAAGGCTGATTATCAATTAATTTGAAAAGAAAATAAGCTCTATCCAGTTCGGTATCGCTTTTTAATGAAAAGGCAATTTGTGTGTTATTGAATAAATTTTTCATTTTTTGTTATATTTTTACACAAATATAAAGAGAGTTTTGAATATTATTCAGTAAAAATTACCTTATTTTGCGGTTTCAATCAATAAAATAAAATGCAAACTATTCAAGCCAATAATTATCCCATTTATTTTAACGAAAAGGGATATGAAGCCTTAAATTCGTTCCTAAACGAAAGTAAATATTCGAACCTATTTATCATTGTTGACAACAATACCAATGAGTTTTGTTTGTCAAGATTTCTTCCTTTTTTGGAAACCAATCTTACTATAGAAATTGTTGAATTTGAAGCGGGTGAACCCAATAAAAATATTGAGACTTGTGTCCAAATATGGAATGTTCTAACTGAACTTGGTGCCGACAGAAAAAGTCTGATTATCAATGTTGGAGGAGGTGTTGTCACTGATTTAGGCGGTTTTGTAGCTTCAACGTTTAAAAGAGGAATAGATTTCATTCATATTCCAACCACTTTACTTTCTATGGTTGATGCTTCAGTAGGCGGAAAAACCGGTGTTGATTTAGGCAATTTAAAAAACCAGATTGGTGTTATCAATGTTCCAAAAATGGTGCTTATTGACACTCAATATTTAGAAACCCTTTCTAAAAAAGAGATGCGTTCTGGACTTGCCGAAATGCTCAAGCACGGATTAATTTACGACGCAACTTATTGGGGGAAATTCCTGGATTTAAAAGCCATTGATTTCGCCGATTTTGATGAATTAATATACCGTTCTGTCGAAATAAAAAATGAAATTGTCACTCAGGATCCAACCGAAAAAAATATTCGAAAAGCATTAAACTTTGGCCATACCCTTGGCCACGCCATCGAAAGTTATTTTTTAGAGAATGAAAACAAAGAATCATTGTTGCATGGAGAGGCTATTGCCATAGGAATGATATTAGAAAGTTTTATTTCGTTAGAAAAAGGTTTGATTACTCCTGATGAATACCACCAAATAAAATCAACCATAAAAACGATTTATGATGACGTGGTTTTTGAAGAAAGTGACATTGAACCGATATTGGAATTATTGATTCACGACAAAAAAAATGAATACGGAAACATCCAGTTTGCATTGATTGATGGAATTGGAAAAATAATGATTAATCAATCTGTTGAAAACGAATTAATTCTGAAGGCTTTCGAAGATTATAAATCATAATTTTTTTACTCAAAAGGATTACTTTGGTATTCAATATTTTTTTACATTTGCTGCAATGAAAAAAAGTCAAAACACACGAAATTATAGTTTCATAAAAAACGAAAACAGTAGCTCTTTTTTAAGAATATTGAGACGCTTTTTTACTATTAAAGATACTTTTAGTTTTACTCTTTTTTCTTATTTGAAAGCCGAAAATGAGAAACTTCAAATTGTTTATGCCAATATTAGGGTTTGAATTTTAGTATAATTTATTTTTTGAATACAATAATCTAAAATACTAAAAATCAAATGAATACTAAATATTTCGACTTAATAAATCAAACTTACTATTTTCCTCAAGAAGAATTTACTTTAAATAAAGACAACCTTGAGTTTCACAATATTGACTTGATGAAACTTGTGGAAGAATACGGAACACCCTTAAAATTTACCTATTTACCTCAGATTTCCAATAACATCAACAAAGCCAAAAACTGGTTTCGTAAATCGATGGAGAAAAACAATTATGAGGCCAAATACTACTATTGTTATTGCACAAAAAGTTCTCATTTTGAATATGTAATGAACGAAGCTTTCAAGAACAATATCCATATTGAAACCTCTTCGGCTTTTGATATAAATATTGTTGAAAATCTTTTGGCTTCGGGAAAAATCAACAAAAGTACTTATGTGATTTGTAACGGGTTCAAAAGAGATCAATACATCGAAAACATTGCCCGATTAATTAATAACGGACATAAAAACACGATTCCCATTATTGACAATTACGAAGAACTTGACATTTTGCAAGATAAAATCAAAAGAAAATTCAAAATCGGAATTCGTATTGCAGCCGAGGAAGAACCAAAATTTGAATTTTATACTTCCCGTCTTGGAATTGGTTACAAGAACATCGTTCAGTTTTATAAAAAGCAAATTCAGGATAATAAAAAGCTGGAGCTTAAAATGCTGCATTTTTTTATTAATACCGGTATCAATGACAATGCCTATTATTGGAACGAATTAGTGAAATGTATCAAAGTGTACGTTGCGTTGAAAAAAGAATGTCCAACATTGGATGGATTAAACATCGGTGGAGGATTTCCAATCAAAAACTCTTTGGCATTTGAATATGATTACCAATATATGATTGACGAAATTATCAATCAGATTAAGATCGCCTGTGATGAAGCCGAAGTGGATGTACCCAATATTTTTACCGAATTTGGTTCTTATACTGTTGGCGAAAGTGGCGGTGCCATCTATCAAATTCTGTATCAAAAACAACAAAATGACAGAGAAAAATGGGATATGATTGATTCCTCTTTTATTACCACCTTACCGGATACCTGGGCCATAAACAGACGTTTCATCATGTTAGCCATCAACAGATGGAATGACACTTACGAAAGAGTTTTACTAGGCGGAATGACTTGTGACAGTGATGATTATTACAATTCTGAGCAAAATATGAATGCCATTTATTTGCCCAAATACAATAAAGAAAAGCCCCTTTACATTGGTTTTTTTAATACCGGTGCCTATCAGGAAACAATAGGCGGTTACGGAGGGTTGCATCACTGTTTGATTCCTCAACCCAAACACATATTAATTGATCGTGATGAAAACGGAATCCTAGCCACCGAAATTTTCTCAGAACAACAAACTGCTGAGGAGGTTTTGAAAATATTAGGCTACGACAAAAAATAATTTAAAAGTTTTCATTGTAGTTTTCAAAAAAATATATTTTCTTTGAACAGTCAAATATTAGCTTTAAACAATAATAATAAAAATGAGTAAAGGACCAATCAGTCAGTTTATTGAAAAGCATTATTTGCATTTTAATTCAGCATCCTTAGTTGATGCAGCAAAGGCTTACGAGCAACAATTAGCCAACGGGGCAAAAATGATGGTGAGTATGGCTGGTGCAATGAGCACCGCCGAAATAGGTAAAATTTTCGCAGAAATAATTCGTCAGGATAAAGTACAAATTATTTCATGCACAGGAGCAAATCTTGAAGAAGACATAATGAATCTGGTTGCACATTCACATTATGAAAGAGTGCCACATTATCGAGATTTAACACCAGAAGATGAGTGGGCTTTACTGGAAAGAGGATTGAACCGTGTTACAGATACTTGCATACCTGAACATGAAGCATTTCGTCGTTTGCAAAAACATATTTATAAAATATGGAAAGATGCCGATGACAAAGGAGAAAGATATTTCCCTCACGAGTTTATGTATAAAATGTTACTTTCGGGAGTTCTTGAAGAATATTACGAAATTGATTTAAAAGATAGCTGGATGTATGCTGCTGCAGAGAAAAATTTACCTATTATTGTACCGGGATGGGAAGATAGCACGATGGGAAATATTTTTGCTTCCTATGTTATAAAAGGTGATTTAAAAGCATCTACAATGAAATCCGGTATTGAGTATATGGTTTACTTATCTGATTGGTATCCAAAAAACAGTTCAAACGGCGTTGGCTTTTTCCAAATTGGTGGTGGAATTGCGGGAGATTTTCCTATTTGTGTCGTACCAATGTTATATCAGGATATGGAAATCCATGACATACCTTTTTGGAGTTATTTCTGTCAGATTTCGGATTCAACAACCAGTTATGGCTCTTATTCCGGAGCGGTGCCAAACGAAAAAATTACTTGGGGAAAATTGGACATAAAAACTCCAAAATTTATTATCGAGTCGGATGCCACTATAGTGGCTCCCTTAATTTTTGCTTATTTATTAGACCTATAGATTGATTTTATGAAAAGAGTAATTGTAGATTACGCAAAACTAACCCACGAAATTTTAAACCTTTTGGTAGATAAATTTCCTGATGGCTATGACGACTCCAACATTATCCGTTTTAGAAATGCCCAAAACGAGTTAATAGAGGCTGTGGAAGTTAAAACTGAAGATACCATTTTTTTGGTAAAAATCAGCACAAATCTTGCTGATAGAATAGAAAATTATGATGAAGATGATGAAATCGCTGCCGAAATAGAACCATTAGAAGAAGGTCTTGACCTTGACGAAGAAGATGATGATATTGATGATGGTGATAGTCTTGATAAACCTGACTTTAAAGACGAAGATGATTCAGATGACGACGACGACGATGATGATGAAAAAGATGTCGCAGACGAAGATGATGAAGACGAAGATTAAGAATAAATAAACTGTATATAATAAAAAAAGAGGATATCTAAATGGATATCCTCTTTTTGTTTTTGCATTTAAGAAATTTAATATTTAACTCCTAATCAATTTTCTATATTTCAATCGTTTCGGAGTTAAATCTCCGCCTAATCGCTTCTTTTTGTTCTCCTCATAATCAGAAAATCCGCCTTCAAAATAATACACTTCGGAGTTGCCTTCAAAAGCTAGAATGTGGGTGCAAATTCTGTCCAAGAACCATCTGTCGTGCGAAATCACAACGGCACAACCTGCGAAATTTTCCAATCCTTCTTCTAAAGCGCGAAGCGTGTTGATGTCCAAATCATTCGTTGGTTCATCCAGTAACAATACATTTCCTTCTTCTTTTAAAGTCATAGCAAGGTGCAAACGGTTTCGTTCTCCACCCGAAAGCATAGAAACTTTCTTATTTTGTTCACCACCCCCAAAATTGAATCGGCTCAAATAAGCACGAGAATTCACTTGTCGTCCACCCATCATAATCAATTCCTGACCATCGGCAAAGTTTTCCCAAATGGATTTGTTTACATCAATATTAGAATGTGCCTGATCCACATAAGCAATTTTTACGGTGTCACCAATCAAAAATTCACCGGCATCCGGTTCAATTTCACCCATAATCATTTTGAAAATAGTTGATTTACCAGCACCATTTGGCCCAATAATTCCAACAATTCCAGCTTGAGGCAATTTAAAATTCAAGTTGTCATACAGTAATTTATCACCAAAAGCTTTCGCTACATTTCTAGCTTCGATTACATTTGTCCCCAATCTCGGACCATTTGGAATATAGATTTCCAGATTTTCATCCAGTTGTTTTTGATCTTCATTCAAGAGTTTATCGTAGTTCTGCAAACGCGCTTTTTGTTTGGTTTGGCGACCTTTGGCACCTTGACGAACCCAATCCAACTCACGTTCCAAAGTCTTTCTGCGTTTAGAAGCCACTTTTTCTTCCAATGCCATTCGACCTGATTTTTGTTCTAACCAAGATGAATAATTTCCTTTCCAAGGAATACCTTCTCCTCTATCGAGTTCTAAAATCCAACCTGCAACATTGTCTAAGAAATATCTGTCGTGAGTTACGGCAATTACAGTTCCTGCGTATTGTGCCAAATGTTGTTCTAACCAAAGTACACTTTCTGCATCCAGGTGATTCGTAGGCTCATCCAAAAGCAAAACATCAGGTTGTTGCAATAACAAACGACATAAGGCTACACGACGTCGCTCTCCACCAGACAAATTCTTGATGGGTGTATCACCTTCCGGAGTGCGTAACGCATCCATCGCAATTTCTAACTTAGTATCGATTTCCCATGCACCTAGAGCATCAATTTTATCCTGCAAAGCAGCCTGACGATCCATTAACTTGTCCATTTTATCCGCATCTTCATAGTTTTCCGGAAGACCAAACAAATCGTTTATATCATTATACTCTTTTAGAACTGCCATTGTTTCGGCAACTCCCTCTTGAACAATTTCGAGAACAGTTTTTGTTTCGTCCAATTGTGGATCTTGCTCTAAATACCCCACGGTATAGCCGGGCTGAAAAACTACATCACCTTGGTAATTTTTATCAACACCAGCAATAATTCTTAACAATGAAGACTTTCCTGAACCATTTAATCCTAAAATCCCAATTTTTGCACCGTAAAAGAAACTCAAATAGATGTTTTTTAGTACTGGTTTATCTGCTCCTGTATAGGTTTTACTCAATTTTTGCATTGAGAAAATTACTTTTTTATCGTCAGCCATTTTTATATTTTAAATAATTATTACAATCTTCCTTTTAAAGAACTAAATACCCACGCATTAGCCAAAAACCCAACTCCAACTGCTGCAAATCCCCAACCTGCAACATCATCATATCTAAAAGCACCTAATCCTATAAGTAATAATCCCATAACTAACATCAATAGTGTAGCCCATCCTAAAACGGTATTTTTATTCATTCCCATAATTATTCCTTATTATATTTTAAAGATGCAAATATCGCAAATTTTAAATGCTAATTAAATATTTTATATAGCATTTCTCTCAATAAATCCGATTGAGACAAAGCATTAGCGCCAACTCCTTTACTTTTTACATCAACATCGCGCAAAGAAGAAACAATTTGGCTTACCTTTTTCATCGGATAATTTTTGAGTGCCAAATCATAATCCTTTAAGAAAAAAGGATTTACTCCCAAAACTGATGCAACATTTCTTGGGTTTCGATCTTTTAATCCGTGGTATTTCAAAAGTTTGATAAAAAAACCAAATACCGTGCTCGTAGTTACGACCAAAGGATTTGCTTTCTGATTGTCAGAGAAATACTGTACAATTTGAAAGGCTTTCAATTGGTTTTTGGAGCCCAAAGCATTTAACAATTCAAAATTATTGAAGTCTTTGCTGAAACCAATGTTTTCCTCAATATGTTTGGGCGTTATGGTGCTGCCTATTGGCAAAATGATTTGCAATTTTTCGAGTTCATTATTGATTTTACTCAAGTCTGTGCCAAGAAACTCCACCAACATCGCATTGGCTTTAGGCTCTATCGAATAACTTTTTCCGGATAAAACACGTTTAATCCAGTCGCCTACTTGATTATCATATAACTTTTTGCTTTCGTAAACCACGCCTATTTTGTCCAACATTTTGGTCATTTTTTTGCGTTTGTCCAAAGTTTTGTATTTATAACAAAAAACCAAAACCGTTGATTGCAATGGGTTTTCAACATAGCTTTCGAGTTTGTCGATCGTTCTAGACAAATCCTGCGCTTCTTTGACAATCACAACTTGGTGTTCCGCCATCATTGGGTAACGTTTAGCAGTCGAAATAACATCTTCTATAGAAACATCACGTCCATACAAAACGGTTTGATTAAAGCCTTTTTCATCTTCTGACAACACGTTTTGCTCAATATAATCGGACAATTTGTCAATATAATAGGGTTCTTCACCCATCAAAAAATAGATCGGTTTAATGTTGCCTGTTTGTATGTCTTTGACTATTTTTAAAACTTCATCCATTTTGTCTATTCTCTTTTATCTATTCGCTAAAAGTCTTACTTTTGCTTTATGCAGCAACTTAATTTTCCTTCTTATTCTTTCCGTTTCAAAAATAGCGAAAATAAAGTGTCAATTTTTGATGAAATCAGGAAAAAATTTATCATTCTCACACCCGAAGAATGGGTTCGGCAGCACGTCGTTCGGTTTTTATTGGAAGAGAAAAAATATCCAAAATCATTAATTAACGTCGAGAAAGTTCTCAATGTCAATGGGTTGCGAAAAAGATACGATGTTGTCGTTTTCAATCCAGATGGTTCCATCTTTGTTTTAGTCGAATGCAAATCTCCAGAAATTAAAACGGCTCAAGCCACTTTTGACCAAATTGCCCGCTACAATATGACTTTGAAAGCGGAATATATGATGGTAACCAACGGTCATAATCATTACTTTTGTCAAATGGATTTTGAGAACAGGAAATATGAGTTTATGAATGAATTGCCAGATTACAAATCAAAAAATGAAATAATCTAAATGAAAATAGCAGTAGTAATCCTCAATTGGAATGGTGAAAAATTGTTAGAACAGTTTTTACCTTCGATTGTCCAATATTCCCAAGAAGCTACTGTTTATGTTGCCGATAATGCTTCGACAGATGATTCTATTTCCTACATTAAAGCTTTTTTTCCAACGGTTAAAATTATCAAAAACGAAAGCAATCTTGGCTTTGCCGAAGGGTACAATGAAGCTTTAAAAGGTGTTGATGCGGAGCTATTTGCTTTGGTTAATTCGGATATTGAAGTGACTGAAAATTGGTTAAAACCAATCCTTAACACTTTCGAAAAAGAACCTAAAACTGCCATAATCCAACCGAAAATCTTGGATTATAAAAACAAAGAATACTTCGAATATGCCGGTGCTGCCGGTGGTTTTACGGACAAATATGGTTACATGTTTTGCCGGGGACGCATTTTTGAAACTTTGGAAAAAGACAACGGACAATACGATGACAATTGCGAAATATTTTGGGCTTCCGGAGCTTGTTTTTTTATTAGGAGTTCCGTTTATAAGGAACTGAAAGGTTTTGACGGTGATTTTTTTGCGCATCAGGAAGAAATCGATTTGTGTTGGCGCGCATTCAATAAAGGACATATAATAAAATACAATTCGGAATCGGTAGTTTATCACGTTGGCGGAGCAACTTTGCAACAAGGAAACTCAATGAAAACCTTTTTGAATTTTAGAAATTCATTGTTGATGCTGGTAAAAAACCTACCCAAAAATCAATTGTTTCCTGTGATTTCCATTCGTCTTGTTTTGGACGGAATTGCCGGAATACAATTTCTATTGCAAGGAAAATTCAAGCATTTATTGGCTATATTAAAAGCTCATTTTGAATTTTATCGCCTTTTCTCAAATAATTATAAGAAAAGAGACCAATTTCAATCCAATAAATACTATAAAGTTAAAAGTATCGTTTATCTATACTTTATTAAGAAAATTAAAGTATTTAGTAATATATTTGCTACTACTAAATAGTAAAACTAACTTTGTAATTCATGTTTAATTAAAATTTTAACTTTTATGAAAAAAATTGTAATTGCCTTATCCTTCTTTATGCTTTTGACTTCTTGTGTTTCAAAGAAACAATATGCTGCATTAGAAGCCAAAAACAAGGAAACCCAAGATTTATTGAACACTTGTACTGTAAAATTGAATTCTTGTTTAGAAGAAAAAGCAGGTCTTAAAGCTACTGTTGAAGGCTTAAAAGAGCACAATCAGACTTTGATTTCCCAATCTAAAGACATGACTGTTTTGAGTACAAAAGGAGCTGAAAACATTGAAAAAGCCTTAGAATCTATCAAAGAAAAAGATTTAAAAATCAGCAGAATGCAAGACGCTTTAACTAAAAAAGACAGTGTTACTCTAGCTGTTGTAACAAGTTTAAAAGCTTCGGTTGGAATTTCGGATCCAGACATCGAAATAAATGTTGAAAAAGGAGTGGTTTTTATTCAAATTGCCGATAAATTATTATTTAAAAGTGGTAGTTACGATGTAACCGATAAAGCAAAATCAGTTTTGGCAAAAGTAGCAAAAGTGGTGAATGACAAACCAGATTTTGAATGTATGGTGGAAGGGAATACAGATAACGTTCCTTTCAACGGAAATGGTGTTTTGCTTGACAACTGGGATCTAAGTGTAAAACGTTCTACTTCAATCATTCGCGTTTTAGCCGGTGATTTGGGAGTTAATCCAGCTCAATTGATTGCTGCAGGAAGAAGTTCTTATACTCCTTTGGTTGCAAATGACACTCCTGAAAACAGAGCAAAAAATAGAAGAACTCGTATCGTTGTGTTACCAAAAATTGACCAATTTTATGAAATGGTTGAAAAAGAAATGAAAAAACAACAAAATTAAGCAGGCTACTAGCAGATTTCAGTTTGCAGGTGACAGAAACAAAAAAAACGTCTCGAGAAATCGGGACGTTTTTCATTTATATACTGTTATCTGAAATCTGTTATCTGAAAATTAAAGAATATCTAAACTCCCCTTACCTTCTCTTACTACAATTGGTTCATCACCTGATAAATCGATAATGGTAGAAGCTTGATTGTCACCATAACCGCCATCAATAACCATATCGACTAAATTTTGCCATTTCTCGAAAATAAGTTCCGGGTCGGTGGTGTATTCAATCACTTCATCTTCATCATAAATGGATGTGGAAACTATAGGATTGCCTAATTGTCGAACGATTTCCAAAGCAATTGAATTATCCGGAATACGAATACCGACAGTGGTTTTTTTCTTGAATTCTTTGGGTAAATTGTTATTTCCAGGTAAAATAAAAGTGTATGGGCCAGGCAAAGCTCTTTTTAATATTTTGAAAGTCGCCGTGTCAATCTGTTTCACATAATCTGAAAGATTACTCAAATCATAACAAATAAAGGAAAAATTGGCTTTGTCCAACTTCACTCCTTTTATCTTGGCAATGCGTTCCAAAGCCTTAGTATTGGTAATATCGCAACCCAAACCGTAAACAGTGTCGGTTGGATAAATCACTAAACCGCCGTCTTTTAAAACTTTTACGACTTTCGCAATTGCTGCTTCGTTAGGTTTGTCTTCGTATATTTTTATGAACTGTGCCATTTTAATTTAAAGTTTAAATTGTTTAAAGTTTAAAGTTCTTCTAATATACAACTTTAAAACTTAAACTTGAAATATTTTCTTACCCAATCACATCCAATTTTGCAAAACGCAACAACAACTTCTTGATTCCACCTACTTCAAATTTGATTTCTGCTTTTTTGTCTGCTCCAGAACCTTCAAGATTTAGGACTTCTCCTTTGCCAAAACGCTCGTGCATCACGATATTTCCTGCTACCAGTTTGTTGTCAAATAAATTGACACTTCCCGAAGAATTAGTATTGGAAACTGGTTTCAATTTTCTAACGAAAGATGTTGGTCCTTCACCCTGTTTTTTTGGAGGCGTTCCATTTTCGGGTTTAGCCAATCGCAATTTTGATTTATCGATATCACCAAAAATATCACTGTCAATCAAAGGTTTATAACGGTAATTATTTTCCTCTGCTGTCAGATATTCAAGATATTGTCCGTCGATTTCTTCAATAAAACGAGAAGGCTCACTATCGGTCAGTTTTCCCCAGCGGTATCGTGATTGGGCATAGGTCAAATACGCCTGATGTTCCGCTCTTGTGAGCGCTACGTAAAACAAACGGCGCTCTTCCTCCAATTCACTTCGGGTACTCATAGACATAGCACTTGGAAACAAATCTTCTTCCATTCCCACCACAAAAACGTATGGAAATTCCAATCCTTTGGCTAAATGTATTGTCATCAAAGCCACACGATCTTCATCGCTGGTATCTTTGTCCAAATCTGTAGCCAATGCCACGTCTTCCATAAATTCAGATAAAGCCCCACGAGCACCGTCAATTTCTCTTTGACCTTCGGTAAAATCCTTGATCCCGTTTAATAATTCCTCGATATTCTGGATTTTTGCCATTCCTTCCGGTGTCGCATCTTTCTTTAATTCTTGTACCAATCCCGTTTTTTTGGCCACGTGATCCGTGATAAAAAAAGCATCTTGATTTTCGTTGATTACCTGAAAACTCTGGATCATCGTCACAAAATCCTGAAGTTTTTGTTTCGTTCCCGAGTTTAATTTCAAGTCAATCTTATCAATATTCTGCATCACTTCAAAAATGGAACGCTTGTAATGATTGGCCGCAACAGTCAGTTTTTCGACCGTTGTATCCCCAATTCCACGTGCAGGATAATTGATAACCCGAATCAATGCTTCTTCGTCTTTTGGATTGATAACCAGTCGCAAATAGCACAAAACATCCTTAATTTCTTTTCTTTGGTAAAAAGACAAACCTCCATAAATTCGGTATGGAATATCGCGTTTTCGGAGCGCATCTTCCATTGCACGGGATTGTGCATTAGTACGGTATAAAATAGCAAATTGACCATTTTTCATTTGGTGCTGCATCTTTTGTTCGAAAATTGTGCTGGCAACAAAACGTCCTTCTTCGGCATCGGTCATACTGCGATGCACTTTTATTTTGGCTCCGTCCGTATTGGCAGTCCAAACAATTTTGTCGAGTTTGGTCTTGTTTTTTTCGATGATCGAATTGGCGGCTTCCACAATGTTTTTTGTCGAACGGTAATTCTGTTCCAATCTAAAGGTTTTCACGCCTTCATAATCCTTCTGGAAATTCAGGATATTATTGATATTGGCACCACGAAACGCATAAATACTTTGAGCATCATCACCAACGACGCATATATTTTGAAATTTATCCGACAAAGCCCGAACAATCAAATACTGGGAATGATTGGTATCTTGGTACTCATCAACAAGTATATATCGAAAACGGTTTTGGTATTTGGACAAAACTTCCGGAAAACGTGTCAGCAATTCATTGGTTTTCAATAATAAATCATCAAAATCCATGGCACCCGCTTTGAAACATCGATCTACATAATTTTGGTAAATTTCGCCCAAACGAGGCTTTTTACTCATCGCATCTTGCTCTTGTAATTCGGTATTATTAAAATAGGCTTTTACGGTTATTAAACTGTTTTTATAAGAGGAAATTCGGCTTAAAACTTGTTTGGGTTTGTAAACATCTCTATCCAATTGCATTTCCTTGATTACTGCCGAAATCAATCGGACAGAATCTTGAGTGTCATAAATCGTGAAATTAGATGGATAACCTAATTTATCTGCTTCGGAACGAAGGATTCTGGCAAAAACCGAGTGAAAAGTTCCCATCCAAAGATTCTTGGTCTCATTGGAACCTACAATATCGGAGATACGCTTTTTCATTTCGCGCGCTGCTTTATTAGTAAAAGTCAAAGCCAAAATACTAAAAGCATCCACTCCCAAACTCATCAAATAAGCAATCCGAATCGTCAATACACGTGTTTTTCCCGAACCGGCACCGGCAATAATAATCATTGGCCCGTCTTTTTGGAGAACGGGTTCACGTTGGGCTTCGTTAAGTTGGTCGATGTATTTGCGCATAAAAATTTTCTGTTGAATGCAAAAATAAGGATTTAAGAATTAAAAAAAGAGTGGTTTTCTATTTATAAAACACATCATACCCAAACCGAATTAGGGTTCCAATAACGACAACCAAAAAGAAAATCCGGATGAACTTATTCCCTTTATTTATGGCTAATTTTGCACCAAGCCAACCTCCAAATGCATTGCAACAAGCCATAGGAATTGCGATTGCCCAAATGATTTTACCCCTTAACATAAACAAGCAAATCGAACCAAAATTAGTTGCCAGATTAACCATTTTCGCATTGGCTGAAGCGTGCAAAAAATCAAATCCCATCAAGGCGATAAATGCCAAAACCAGGAAACTTCCCGTGCCAGGGCCAATAAATCCGTCATAAAACCCAACAACAAAACTGATTAGAACGGCATATAAAATTTGGGTTCTGGCAGAATGTGCTTTTACAATATGCTGCCCAAAATTTTTCTGGGCATAAGTGTATATGACCAAAAACGAAAGTACAACCAGCAATAAAGGTTTCATAAAATCATTGCTCACATAAGTCAACAAAGTGGAACCCAAAAATGCGGAAGGAAATGCCAGAACCATCATAATAACCAGTAACTTCCAGTTCATATCCACTTTTTTAAGGTATTGATAAGCGGCAAATGAAGTTCCGCTAAAAGCAGGCACTTTCAATGATCCTATAACTGTGGAAACGGGAAGATTGGGCAGCATAATCAATCCAACCGGAGTTTGAATAAGTCCTCCTCCTCCAACGATGGCATCAATAAATCCCGCAACAAAAGCAGCAAGGCAAAGTATAATTATTATGTAGGATTCCATTTTTAATAAAATTTTACCAAATGTAATCTATAAGTTTATTCGTTTATTCGTTAATTTGTCTTTGGTTAAAAAAAAATTAAATAGAAACAGAAAATTACAAATGGATTCAACACGAATAATAGAATTAATAAGCTATACTTTACCAACAATTATTATGGCATTTGTGGCTTATAGTTTCTTTGATCTTTATACAAAAAATGAAAATGCAAAAAGAAAATATTTATTGCAGAAAGATACCAAACCAGATACTTTAACCTTGCGCTTACAGGCTTATGAGCGAATGACCTTGTTTTTAGAACGTATTAATCCAAGTCAATTATTGGTGAGAATCACACCCATTTCAGATGATAAAAATGACTATCAAAACTTTGTGATTGCGCAAATTGAACAAGAATATGAACACAATTTAGCACAACAAATTTATGTTTCTGAGGAATGCTGGTCAACAATCACAACTGCCAAAAATGCAACGATACAAATGATTCTTTTGGCAACAAAAAATGAAAAAATTAATGATGCGAATCAATTGCGTGAAGTGATTTTAAGAGATTTATTAGAAAAACCATCTCCAAGTAGCGCTGCATTGTCTTTCATAAAGAATGAAGTGAATCAATTATGGTAGTTTATTATCACTCATAATTTCGCTCTTGTTTTGCGCATATTCATACCCTTGTTTCCACCACTTTTTCATCTTTTTCTTATTGAAAATGAGTGCATTATTCGTCAATTTCGTTGGAGTATAGTATAAATTTAGCTTGACCTTATTGTTGCTTGCGATTAGTTTGCCAATTGCAATATTGTTTTTTTCAACTTGGTCAAGCGTGACTCGGAATAAATCAATCAACAATGAAAATGGATTTTTTCCAATGGCAGTTCTGGAAATTGAAGTCTCGGTTTCCAAAATAATAACGTCAATTTCTGTGGCTCCACGATGAATCGCTTCCTGAATGGGAACTAAACTCGAGAACCCACCATCTCCATATTCACAATCATTTTTTGAAACTATACTCATAAATGGAATATAATTTCCTGAAATCCAAGTCCATTCGCAAAATTCTGAGTGAGTACAATCCTTAATAGATTTATATTCCGCTTCATTTTTTGAAATATTGGTTACGGTAACCACAACGTCCGTTTCCAAAGCTTTTAAAGCATTAAAATCAGAAATAGGAAAACTTGATTTAATCAATTTTAATAAATTTTTACTTTCTCCAAAAGTTCTTTTCCCTCTTATAAACTGCCAAATCACACTGAAATGGTTGATTGTTACAATGTCAATTCCTTCTTTATTCTTAATAATAAATGGATTAATATCGAATATTTTATCCATATCAACATTGGTATAAATGTTATGAATTTTTGCAATATGTCCCAAAGCCAAGTGCGGTATAAGTAAACTTCCGGTTGATGTACCAAGAAATAAATCATATTTATTTTCTTTGTTTTCCAACAAATATTGGGCTACACCGCCTGCAAATGCTCCTTTACTTCCTCCTCCCGAAATTACTAATGCTCTCATAGAATTACTATTTCTCTTTTAACAATCGGTTCAATTGTAATTGTTCTCTTTCGTCTAAATCCGGTAAAATCCTTTCGAAAGAAACTCTCATTTCCTGATTCTTTAACAAAGTTCGGATATTTTCTCTTCCAAATTTAGAAAATTGCCACATATGATGCGTTGTTGCGTTAACTAAATTTTTCAAAACCGTATCATTAATTAAATGAAAGGCAATCAATTTCTCTAAAGCATTTTGTCTGGTGATTGCTTCGAAATTCGGTGAAGAATAATCAATCAATTCATTGGTTAAAACTTCATTTTTTACTGGATAATCTAACGTTGACAACGCCAGCGATAACCACAAAGTCCTTAAATTATAATCGTTAAAACCAATCCAATTTTTTGATTTATCTAAATATTGAATGCGATGTTCCGGAAAATTATTCCACAAATTATACAAGGCTATTTCCTGTGTTTGATACGATTTATCATTTAGTAAACTTTCATATTCTATTCTGAACTCTTCAGGAATTGATGTCAAAATAGCAGCGACCGCTTGACGAATTTGTAAATTATGGGTTTCCAAAGCAAGAAATAGCAACTGTTTTTTATCCTCAAATTTTTCGTTTTTTAATTGGTAAACAATGGCTTCTTTTACTGAAAAATACACATCCGATTGCATCGTTTTCGTAAAGAATTCCTCTTTCTCGGACAAAGATTTATTTCGAAGTTTTTCAATTTTAATAAGCAAATAGGCTATTTTATTTTTTGAAAGTAAATCATTGGCAATTTGACTGTTAAAATTCGAATTTTCAAGCCATACTTTACTAAAATCATCCAAATCATAATTAGAAAACTTCTTGATTTCATCTAAGAAATCCCGAGTATTTACGCTTTGAAAAGAATGTTTTTTCAAATAACTTCGCACTGATTTTTTAAAGGCTTTGTCACCAATTCCTTCATGCAAAACGTATAACGCCCAAGCTCCTTTTTGGTAGAAACTCAACGAACTTGCATTGGCATTCAGGACAGGAATTGAATCTGTTTTAAACGCTTGTTTAAGTTGTTGCGCATATTCATATAATTTGGAATAAAAATAATCTTCACCATAAATTTCTTTCTCAGCCAGCAAAGCATAATAAGTGGCAAAACCTTCCTGAAGCCAATGGTGTTTGCCACTTTCGGCAGTAACCATGTCTCCAAACCATTGATGTGCTAATTCGTGTGCATTTACATTGGTATAATTTCGATCTTCAAAACCCGTTGAATCAACAATATACCGACTAGAAAATAGGGTCGCCGAAGTGTTTTCCATTCCGGCATACAAAAAATCACGAACCGGAATTTGCCTGTATATTTCCCAAGGATACTTCACTCCTATTTCTTTTTCCAGAAAGTCGAAAATTTTTCTAGAATAGCGAAAAGTAGGTTCAAATTGGGATGAAGTTGAAGGCTCATAGTACATTTCCAAAGGTATTCCAGATTTTGAAACCTCAATTTTCTTATCGAATTTCCCAATGGCAAGCATCAATAAATAGGAACTCATTGGTTTTTGCATTCTATACTCCCAATAAAAAGTATTGTTGTTTTTGTATTTTTCTTGCAAAATTCCGTTCGAAATAACCTGATAATTGGCATCGAAAGTAACTCCTAATTTAAAAATCATTTTTTCATTCACATCGTCAAAACTCGGAAACCAATTGCTGGTATATTTACCTTGCCCTTGTGTCCAAATTTGTAAATTATTTGTGAATTCAGAACCAACAAAATATAAAGTTTGTTTTGGAATCGCTTTATATTTAAAACTTAGAGTGTTTTTGCCTTTTTGGAAAGGATAAATCAATAAAATTTGTTTCCCATTGGTCGTAAATTCTATTTTCTTTTCGTTCATTTCCACCTCGGAAAAAATCATATTCTGAGCGTCAATTTTAAGGGTGTCAATGGGTTTCAAAACCGTAAACCAATACCGAACCGATCCCGAAACAGATTTTTCAACTGGATTAATAGTCAATTGACCATAAACCGATTTAAAATCGACAGATTTAGTTTGTTGTGCAAAAACGATTGTGGAAATTAAAAGGAAAAGGTATTTCATTCTAATCAATATTTATAGAATCCGTATTCCAATTCTTGGGATTGTTTTTTATGTAATAATAAATTGTATCCAATGAATTATAGTTTCGGACAATATGATCGTGATAATTCGTTTGCCAAACAGATTCGCCATCATTATTTTCTATCAATAAATTAATTTGTTTTGTTGTAACCGATTTAAATACTGCAACAAATGACGAAATAGAATTGGGTTTTCGGGATATTTTTTTTGGGTTTAATTGGGGTTCGTGTTCGTACCCGCGTTCGGATTCCCATTCGCGTTGGGATTTGCATTGATGTAGAGACGCACTGCAGTGCGTCTCTACATCGTGCGTCTTTACATTGGATGATGAATCAATTTTAATTTCAATCAACAAATGAATATGATTGGGCATAATAACCCAATTATGAAAAAACCAACGCCCCCGAATTCCAATTGATTTTAACAATTCTTTTTCAATGATCTTTCCATTTTCAATCAAAACCATTTTATCGTCATCAATAACACCAAAAATACATTCTCTATTTCGAGAAACCATCGTGATAAAATAGATAGCTTCACTGGAATAATCCCAGTTTTTCAATCGGTTTGATTCGGTTTTGTATTTGTTTTTGAATAAGTACATGAAAATGAATTATAATTATTTTTGTTATCTTTCATCAAATAGTTGTAACAATTGCGTCACTGTATTCCAATTCCGTATAGTTGCCGTTACGTTAAGTTTTTTCTCGATATATTTCTGGTCAAATCTTGTTTTTCCGGCTCCAACAGCATATTTAATGTAAATTTTATTTTCATCAATACTAGCTTCATCAGGTTTAAATTGACTGATTTTTAAATCATTGATATTATCGCTTCGCAAAATCGTAGAAACAAAAGCCACATATAATTTTTTAATGTCCAATACTACTTCTTTCAAAAAAGGGTTGTTCTTTAAACAGGCTTCTAAATCCGCTTTACCAATAACAACTACTGGAACTTCGTGACCAAAAGCCTTGAAAATTTCCTGCTTGATTTTAAAACCAACGGCAGCAGCATTCTCTTCCTCAGTGTCCACAAAAACATTTCCAGATTGTATATAAGTTTGCACATTTTCGAAACCAATAGCCTCTAATGTAGTTTTCAAAGCTTCCATTTTTATCATATTATGTCCAGAAACATTGATGCCACGAAGAAGTACGAGATGAGTTGTCATTTTATTTTATGTTTTTTAATTCTTCAATTATATCGTGCTTAAATTTACTGAATGGTCTTTTATGATAATCTTCTTCTTTGATTTCTATGCCAAAAATCATACGGTAAATTTCTTCTTTTGACATAATCCCTTTGAATGTTTTATTTATCAAGACATCAATGTAATTCTCTGAATACTTATATCTTAAGTCTAATAAGTCTTTCAATTCTTTGTTAGAATTTGCACTGTAGATTTCTTTGGTTTTATTAAATTCTAATGTATTTTCAGTTTTTATATTGTTAGTCTTTTTTAATTCAACACCAAAATTATTTATAGATATATAAGAATAACTGAATTTAAATTTACTGCATTCTAAATATGGATGATTCAAATTATCTAAAGCATTTTTCCACCAATCTTTAATTTCATTTTGATTGGCTTTTGGCTCTTTTAATAATTGTCTTATTAAAACATCTCCGTTTCCTTTAATATGGTTACAAGAATGACAACTTGGAATTAAATTATAAAAAGACATCGCCAAAATAGGAAATTTTTCTTTAGGATACCAATGGTCAAGTTCTGCTCTTGCATTATTTCCTCCAAAATATAATGTGTAATTTCTATTACAATACACACAAGTATCAATTTTTAAATGGTTTAAAAATTCTTTATTCGGAAAATTATCATAGCACGTTTTTAGAAAAAAACTCTTTATCAATGTTAATTGATGTTTAGAAAAATTTTTATTTTCGAACTCTTGATGTATTTCAAGCAGTCGATTAGGCATTGCATTAATTAATTCATCTTTGTACTTTGTAAGAAAAATCAAAAATGTTTTACAAATATTTTTTTGCTTTTTATCTCTTAAAATATAACCTTTTGATACTAAATCTTCAAAATACTTACTTGCCTTTTTACGATGAAACTCAATAGCATTCGAGGAGGGATTTATCTTAATCATTTCTTTCTTTTATAATCCCTAATTCTATTGCTCTTTTTCTTACATCTTCTTTTTCTTTTTCTAAATCATATTGCTCAGGAAAGATATCAAAATACATTTCTAATAATTTATATTTGAGTAAAGGTTCATCGATTATTTCGATAATCATTTTCGCTTCTTCTTTATTTAAAATTTTACTTTCTTCATTATTTAACCATTTGATTACTTGCTTTATCTTTTCTCTTGCAAAATCTCCAATTAATGCTTTATCACCATTTCCAAAGAAAAAACTATCAGCTAATAAATCTGTAATATTTGCTCCGAAGGAATTTTGAGGTCTCTTATTCCCAAACAAACAATTTCCTTTATCTAAATACATAATATTTTGATTAGGAATATCCGAAAGAATAAATGGAGAATGAGTGACAAAAACAATATTCATATAAATATTCATATGATCAATTCTTTGTAAACTTTTTAATAAATCATTTATAAATGATTTTTGCATTTCTGGATGAAAACATAATTCAATTTCATCAAACATTATATTTACATATCTATATTCATATTTACCCGAAATATTATCAGTATGATTTGAATTTATGTTCATTATATGGTACAAAATAGAGCTAATACTGAATATTTTTTGTTTTTCTCCTGAACTCAAAAAACTAAATTTTCCCATATTATTTTCAAAATCGATATCAATTTCAAAAAAAGAAGGTGGAATAAAATTTATTAAATTGAAGTTCTTCGGAATAAAAAACCATTCTTTATCATTAGAATCTTTTATTGGTTTTAAATACTTTTTTTGCAGATTTTGTAAATTTTCAAAAATTTCTTTGGATAATGATTCAATTGGAATTATAACTTCTTCCTCGTAATTTCTTGTCTTTAAAAAACTCTTATAATCATATTTCAAAAAGTTAATTGCTTGTCGTAATTTAAAAGTAATGTGAGAGTCTTCATTTTTTAATAATTCAAGAAACTCTCTTACCAATAATTTACTTTCAAAATCAAATTTACTTTCTTTACTTCTGAATCTTTTCTTTTCTATTTCATAAACATTAGCTATTTTTTGTATTTTTCTAAAAACATATTCAATAGCATATTTTTCTGCAAGATTTAATTTCTCATCTCCATATTTTTTATCAAATTCATTTTTAGTAATATCGAGTTCATCAGAATGAATTTTAAAAACATTTAAAATATCTAATAAATATAACTCTTTATATTTCTCTAAATAGTCAAATTCAACCTCTCCTTTTTTATTTTTAAATTTATCAAGTTTCAATTTTAAAATTAAATCACTTGCAATCTTATTTTTTACTAAGCATCTAAAACTATCTTCTATTTTTTCATTCTCCCTTACGTAGGTCAAAATATTTGACAATAATCTTGATTTTGACAAATCTGTTTCAGTATTTACATCAATATTACCATCTATTCGCATTGGGTTTATTACAATCGGAGTTTGATAGGAATCGTTTTTATGAAAAATTTTGTTTATCCAATCACCAATTTCATTAGAGTTTAACCCATAAAGAGAATAGTTATTTACAATACTATAAAACAACCCCCAGTTTTGTTTTAGTGATTTAAATTCATCATTATTATTTTCATTTATAATACAATAAAATTGAATGTAATCGCCTTCTTCGTCCTTGTTAAGTTTATGGATTGTGGCAGTTGTCTTTTTTAGATTAATAACGTATATTTCACTTCCAATTGTAAAAAAGATTTGAACATTTATATTATTTTCAATTTCAATTATTTCTTTTTCATTATTCTTATTTTCTAAATAATATTTGTAATCATTTAATATTCTGATATTATTATTGACATCATCCATATTTGAAGATTTAACTATATCATTTAATTCTTCAAAATCAAATTCTATATTTTCTAGAATTTCATCAGCTTTAATAATTCCCTTAATAACAGAAAAATTATAAATAGCTACATAAAAAAGTTCTAAAATACTACTCTTTCCACTTCCATTTTTCCCAACAACGGCTGAAACATTTATATGGCATTTTTTATCATCCCAAAACAATTCTTCTGGCAAAGTTGATTTATATTTTAATTTGATTTCATTTTCATTTAGTGATTTTTCAAAAACAAAATCACTATAAAAAGTGTAAAACTCATTTTCTTTTAAAACTTTCAAGAATTTTGGATTACAACCTTCCAAAGGTCTAATAGCAATTAACTTAAAACTCATACCTAAATATTTTATCTTCCAAATATAACTATTTCTAAACGACAATATTTTCAATTTTGAAAAAGTTGATTATTATTTTAACAGCGTTTTTATTGTCAAATTATTTCAACAGCAAATTTATTGTCAAAAAAAATCAACAATTTCAAATTCCTATTTTCCAAACAAAAAACTATCTTCGCTTCATTAAATTAAGAATCCATTTTAATCAACGTTTTTGTTTTTGCAAATCCGTTTTATCCGTATCCCATAAACAATATGCAGCAAAACCTCCTAGAAACTCCCATCGAATACCTCAAAGGTGTTGGCCCTAACCGTGGCACTTTGCTTCGCAAGGAATTGGGAATTCACAAGTATGGCGATTTGCTTAATTTTTTTCCAAATAGATACATTGACAGAACGCGTTATTACAAGATTAACGAACTGCAAAATAACGTTGCTGAAGTTCAGATTATTGGTAAAATAATCAACGTTAAAACCGTTGAATTTGGTAAAAACCAGAAACGATTAGTTGCTACTTTTGTGGATGATACGGGACAAATGGAACTCGTTTGGTTTCAGGGTCACAAATGGATCCGGGAAAGTTTGAAATTGAATGAAATGTGTGTTATTTTCGGAAAATGTACTTCTTTTGGGAATACTTTCAATATGGCACATCCAGAAATCGAGTTGATGGCAGAACACGAACAAAGCCTTCGTTCAGCGATGCAGCCCGTATATCCTTCGACGGAAACCTTGGCTAATCGAGGAATTTCTAATCGAGTAATCAATAAAATGATGCAACAATTGTTCTTGGAAACCCAAGCCAAATTCTCCGAAACTATGCCGGACTATTTGACTGCGGAATTGAAACTGATTCCAAAAAACGCTGCCTTATTCAACATTCATTTCCCAAAAAGTGCCGAAGCATTGGCGAAAGCCCAATACCGATTGAAATTCGAGGAATTGTTTTATATCCAATTGCAATTAATCACAAAAAACCTAATTCGGAAACATAAAATAAAAGGGCATCCATTTACAAAAGTGGGCGATTATTTCAATGTCTTTTACCAAAAGCATCTGCCTTTCGAATTGACCAATGCACAAAAAAGAGTGATAAAGGAAATCAGAATCGATATGGGTAGCAATGCCCAAATGAACCGGCTACTACAAGGTGACGTGGGTTCCGGTAAAACAATTGTGGCATTGATGAGTATGCTCATAGCGCTGGGTAATGGTTTTCAATCCTGTTTGATGGCGCCAACGGAAATCTTGGCAAATCAGCATTTTAACGGTTTAACTGAATTATCCAAAGACCTGAATATCAACATAAAAATACTAACTGGCTCAACTAAAACTGCAGCCCGAAGAATTATTCACGAAGAACTCGAAAATGGCAGTTTACACATTCTGATTGGAACACACGCTTTATTGGAAGATAAGGTAAAGTTTCAAAATTTAGGTTTGGCCGTGATTGACGAACAGCATCGTTTTGGGGTAGAACAACGGTCGAAACTTTGGAAGAAAAACGAGATTCCGCCACATGTTTTGGTGATGACGGCCACTCCTATTCCGCGAACTTTGGCGATGAGTTTGTATGGCGATTTAGATATTTCGGTCATTGATGAATTACCTCCAGGACGAAAACCTATTCAAACCGTCCATCGTTTTGACAGCAATCGCCTGAAAGTTTGGAAATTTATTCGGGACGAAATTGCTTTGGGTCGTCAAATCTATATTGTCTATCCGTTGATAGAAGAGTCGAAAACTATGGATTTCAAAGATTTAATGGATGGTTACGAAAGTGTTTCTAGAGATTTTCCATTGCCTCAATATGCTATTTCCATCTTGCACGGAAAGATGAAACCAGCGGATAAAGATGCCGAAATGAAGCGATTTTCAGAAGGAAAAACCAATATTATGGTCGCAACAACCGTGATTGAAGTAGGTGTAAATATTCCCAATGCCAGCGTAATGATTATCGAAAGTGCCGAACGTTTTGGATTATCACAACTCCATCAGCTTCGTGGTCGCGTGGGTCGTGGAGCCGAACAAAGTTATTGTATCCTAATGACGAGCCATAAATTAAGTGCCGACAGCAAAACCCGAATGGAAACAATGGTGCAAACGAATGATGGTTTCGAAATTGCCGAAGTGGATCTCAAGCTCCGCGGCCCGGGAGATTTGATGGGAACGCAACAAAGTGGAGTTTTGAATCTCCAAATTGCTGATATTGTTCGCGATCGAGATATTCTGATATTGGCACGAAATTATGCCTTGAAAATTTTAAAAGATGATGCTCCAATGCAAAAACTTGAAAATGCCATTTTGAGAGCTACTTATATCGAATTGACCAAAAAGAAAAATATTTGGAATTATATTAGCTAAAACACTTAAGTTCAAATAATTAAATTTAAACAGTACACGGATGACACTGATTTACTTCGTAAAAACGAGGATTAAAACTGATTTTTTAAATTTAAAGTTAAACCATTTCCTTTTTTATAGTCTTACAAAAGGTTAGATTTTTTGAATATTAATATTTGCTTGTTAGTTGTTAAATAATTGGCAAAACTCCCTTTATTCCAAATTCTAAACCTTAATTTTGTGATTTTTCCTTAAATAGGAGAATTTTAATCTTATTTTTTACATAATTATGAAACTTAAACATGTTATTTATACCATACTAATAATCGGGTTTGGTGCTTTTATAGCTTACAGAATTATCTCAAACAAAAACAAAAACGACGATTCTAAAGACAAAGGTGGAAAAAACAAAACAATGACCGTGAGTGGAATCGTTGTTAAAACGCAAACTTTCGATAATAATCTTTCTCTTTCTGGTTCGATTGAAGCCAATGAACAAGTGGAGATTCGATCTGAAATTTCAGGTATTGTCGAAGGTATTTATTTTAAAGAAGGAAGCAATGTGACTAAAGGCCAATTGCTTTTTAAAGTAAATGATATTGAGTTAAGAGCACAATTGGCTCAAGCCAAGACAAAAGGAGGATTAGCTTCGGAAAACGAAAGAAGAGCTAAATTGTTACTAGAAAAAGAAGCCATAAGCCAAGAAGAATACGATGTTGCAAGAGCCGATTTAAAATTGGCGCAAGCCCAAATTCAATTGATTCAGGCACAAATTGCAAAGACTTCGGTAAAAGCGCCGTTTTCAGGAAAGATAGGATTACGTTCTATTTCGCCGGGATCTTACATCACTCCAAGCCTTTTAGTTGCCAAATTAGTCAACATCAGCAAATTAAAAATCACCTTTTCCATTCCTGAAAAATATGCAAATCAAGTGAAACCAAATTCCAATTTAAGTTTTACTGTTGCTGGATCAACCGAAAAATATACTGCCAAAATATACGCAATTGAGCCAGAAGTTCAAATTTCGACAAGAACATTGCAGGTTCGTGCCATTGCCGAAAATAAAGACGGAAAATTATTGCCAGGTACTTTTGCCAATGTTGAATTGCCTTTGGAAATCATTAAAGATGCTATTGTTATTCCATCAGAAGCCATCATTCCAGTTCAAAACGGAAAGAAAGTCCTAATTTCAAATAATGGTAAAGCCAAAGAAGTTATGGTTGAAACAGCCACTAGAACTGACGCTTCCATTTTAGTCCTTTCAGGTTTAAAAGCAGGAGACACGCTTTTGACAACTGGTGTAGTGTCTTTAAAAGAAGACGATGCCGTAAAAGTGAAAATAAAGTTATAAGTTATGAATTAAGAATTATAAGTTTAGGAGACTAAATCAATACAATAATTCGGAATCCATAATTTATAACTCATAATTTATAATTAGAAAAAAAAATGAGTTTATCCACCATAAGCATAAAAAGACCTGTATTAACCATTGTTTTAAACTTGACAATAGTTTTGTTTGGGATAATTGGATACAGTTTTCTGGGCGTTAGAGAATTTCCTTCAATAGATCCAGCCCAGATTTCGATTCGAACTAATTATTCAGGAGCTAATTCTGATATTATTGAATCTCAAATTACAGAACCCCTCGAAAAAGCAATCAATTCAATTGACGGGATTCGAAACGTAACTTCTTCGAGTACGCAGGGAAGCAGCAACATCACGGTCGAATTCAATTTGAATAAAAATCTGGAAGAAGCCGCAAATGATGTGCGTGATAAAGTCTCGCAAACCATAAGGATTTTGCCAAAAGATATTGATGCACCGCCAGTGGTTTCTAAGGCTGATGCCAATAGTGATGCTATTATTTCGATGACAATTCAAAGTGATTCCCGAAGTGAATTAGAACTAAGCGATTATGCTGAAAATGTAATTTCACAACGAATGGAAACAATCCCCGGAGTTAGTGGTGTTCAAATTTGGGGACAAAAAAAATACGCAATGCGTTTGTGGATAGATCCAGTAAAACTGGCTTCTTATGGTTGTACCGTATCCGAAGTTAGAGATGCATTAAATAAACAAAACGTAGAATTACCATCAGGAAAATTAACTGGGAGCAACACAGAATTGACAGTAAAAACAGTTGGAAACCTTTCAACTCCCGAAGAATTCAACAATATAATTATTCGCACTGATGGAGAAAAAATAGTACGTTTAAGCGATGTTGGATCTGCAGAGCTTGGTCCGGAAAATATTGAAACCAAAATGAGTCAATCCGGTTTGCCATTAGTTGGTATTGGTATTGTGCCAATGCCTGGAGCCAATTATCTTGATATTTCTAAGGAATTTTACAAAGAAGTAGAAATTTTAAAAAGGGATTTACCAAAAGATATTAAACTAAACATTGCAATTGATAATACACTATTTGTAAAAAAGTCAGTTCTTGAAGTGGCTGAAACATTAGGGATTTCATTAATTCTGGTGATTTTAATCATTTATTTATTCTTTAGAGATTGGGCAATCGCTATCCGTCCATTAATAGATATTCCCGTTTCATTGATTGCTACTTTCTTTATAATGTGGCTTTTTGGATTCTCGATAAATGTATTGACTTTACTGGCAGTTGTTCTGGCAACAGGATTAGTAGTCGACGATGGAATTGTGGTTACCGAAAATATTTTCAAAAAAGTAGAAGAAGGAATGTCCCCTATTGAAGCCGCAATTAAAGGTTCAAACGAAATTTTTTTTGCTGTAATATCCATTTCAATAACCTTGGCAGCTGTGTTTTTGCCAGTAATTTTTCTTGAAGGATTTGTGGGCAGATTGTTCCGGGAGTTTGGCGTCGTCATTGGAGCTGCTGTGTTAATTTCTGCCTTTGTTTCACTAACTTTAACACCTATGTTGAATGCCTATTTAATGAAAGGCGGCGAACAAAAAAAATCGAAATTTTATATAGCTACTGAACCTTATTTTCAAAAATTAAACAGTGTTTACGCAAGTGCTTTAGAGCGTTTTATGAAAAGGAAATGGTTAAGTTTTCCAATACTGTTTGTCTGTTTTGGATTAATTGTTTTATTTTTTAATTTAATCCAAAAAGAAACTGCTCCATATGATGATCGAAGTTCAATAATTATGAGTGTTACAACTGCCGAAGGTTCTTCATATGAATACACCGATCGATTTATGCGGGAAATTTCAAGATTAATTGATGATTCCATTCCGGAGAAAAAAGTAGCTTTAGTAATCACATCGCCAGGTTTTATTGCCTCAGCTTCAAACAGTGGAAGAGTTAGAATTGCATTAGTAGATCCTAGCGAAAGAAAAAGAACTCAAAAAGAAATTGCCGATAAATTAACAAAATGGACTAAGAAATATCCAGAAGCAAAAACTTCAGTGACAGAACAACCCACGATTTCAGTAAATAAACGTGGAGGCTTGCCAATTCAGTATATTATTCAGGCACCAAACTTTGAAAAACTACAGGAAAAAATTCCGCTATTTATGGACGAAGCGGCAAAAAATGAAACTTTTTCCACAACTGATGTCAATCTGAAATTCAACAAACCCGAAATCAATGTGACCATCGATCGCGAGAAAGCTGAAAGTTTAGGAATTTCTGTAATTGATATTGCTCAAACGCTGCAACTTTCGCTAAGTGGGCAACGTTTTGGCTATTTTATGCGAAACGGAAAACAATATCAAGTCATTGGACAATTTGACCAAAAAGATCGTTCGAAACCGTTAGACTTAACTTCAATGTTTGTCAAAAACAACAAAGGAGAACTCATTCAAATGGATAATGTCGTGACTATTGAAGAAAAAAGTAATCCCCCTCAATTGTTTCATAATAACAGGTATATGTCGGCAACGGTTTTCGCAGGACTTGCTCCGGGCAAAAGTATTAGCGATGGAATTGATGCAATGAATGAAATAAAAGCAAAAGTGCTGGACGATAGTTTTACTACCGATTTAGGTGGAGAATCCCGAGATTTTGTCGAAAGTAGTTCCAATACTTCGTTTGCTTTTGGACTGGCTTTATTGTTGATATTTTTAATATTGGCGGCTCAATTCGAAAGTTTTATTGATCCTTTCATTATTATTCTAACGGTGCCAATGGCGGTTGCCGGAGCTTTATTTTCACTATGGTTGTTTGACCAAACCTGGAATATTTTCAGCCAAATTGGTACCATAATGCTGATTGGTTTGGTAACTAAAAACGGAATTCTTATCGTGGAATTTGCCAATCAATTACAGGAACAGGGAAAACCAAAATTAGAAGCTATATTAGAAGCATCTGAAGCGCGACTTAGACCTATTTTGATGACAAGTTTAGCTATTTCATTAGGTGCTTTACCAATTGCTTTGTCACTTGGAGCAGCATCAACAAGCAGAATGGGAATGGGAGTTGTCATCGTTGGCGGTACTATTTTCTCTTTGGTTTTAACCTTATTTGTAATTCCTGCTCTCTATTTATTATGGTCAAAAGCAAGAAAACATTATCCGGAATTTGACCATATCGAAGAATATGAAACCAGCATAAAAAAATAGTTTTTTCCAATTAATAAAAAACTGGTTCCTGAAGTCCTTAGGCAAATAAATAATTTAACCTGAAGAAAAAGAAAGTAAATAATTATGAAAAATCTTAAAATCCTACTTCAAAGTGTAGTTTTATTCTTCTTTTGCATTCTAAAAATGAATGCTCAAGAAGTCCTAACCATCGAAGATGCCGTAAAAATAACATTGGAAAATAATTATGAAATCAAAATAGCATCAAACAATTTAAATATTGATAAAGCCAATGTAACCACCGGAAATGCTGGAATGTTACCGAAAGTTACCGCGACTGTAGTGGACAATAATGGTATTCAAAACCTTTCGCAAACACGTGCAGACGGAACAGTAAATTCACTTAATAATGCCAAGAACAGTAATTTAAATTATGGAGCGGGTCTAGATTGGACCGTTTTTAATGGTTTTAAAATGTTTGCAAAATTAGATCAACTAAAAGAATTGCAAAAACTTGGTGAAACCCAATTAAAGCTGACCATCATAACGAAAATTAGCAACTTAAATGCAGTTTATTTTGAATTAGTTAACCAACAACAACAATTGGCAGCGTTAGATACAACCATCGAGATTTCAAATCAACGTTTAACTTTAGCAAAAAATCGTTTTACGATTGGCAAAGCTTCTAAATTAGAAGTTTTGAATGCGCAAGTTGACCTTAATACTGACAAAACAAATTTATTAAGACAAAAAGAATTGTACGCCAACACGAAAATCATTTTGAATCAGGTGATGGCTCGGGATGCAAAAATCGACTTCAAAGTGGTGGATGTAATCGAGGTGGATAAAAGTTTATTACTTCCGGAATTAACAGCATTGGCTGAAAAACAAAATCCAGAATTAGAAACCCAAATTATTAATCAAAGAATTTCTGAATTGCAATTGAAACAAATAAAAGGTGAGAGATACCCAACATTAAATTTGACTTCAGGTTATGTCTTCTCAGAAAATAAATCAGGACTTGGTTTTACGACACAATCGTCAGGGCAAGGGCTTAATTACGGCTTTCGCGCATCATTAAATTTGTTTGATGGATTTGCACAAAACCGTAACGAAAAAATTGCAAAAATAGAAATTGACAATGCAAAATTGGCAATTGATCAACAAAACCAAAAATTGAATTCACAAATAACAGCCTTCTATCAAACGTATTTAACCAATTTAGAATTGATTAATTTAGAATACGAAAACGAAGCTATTGCCAAGCAGAACATGGGAATTACGGTAGATAAATTCCGTATCGGAACCATAACTACATTGGAATTCAGAACGGCGCAATTGAATTATGTCAATGCCAAAGTGAACTACAGTAAAGCCCAATTCCAAGCTAAATTAACCGAGATTTTATTAAAAGAACTAGCAGGAAATTTAACTTTCTAAAAACCTTTTTTTTTGATAAAAATGGATTAAATAATCCCCAAAAGACTTTCAAGATTGTTCCTTTCTAACTTTGAAGCTCGAGAAACATTGATTATATTTGCATCTTTGAAAATTTACTATAAATACAATGAAAATATCTTACAACTGGTTAAAACAATTCATAAAAATAGACTGGAAATCCGAAGAAACAGCTGCTTTACTAACAGATTTAGGTCTCGAAGTAGAAATGGTAGAAAAATACCAATCCGTTAAAGGTGGATTAGAAGGTATTGTTGTAGGTCACGTTCTTACTTGTGTTCAACATCCTGATGCCGACCGTTTGAAAGTTACAACAGTAGATTTAGGCGATGGTATTCCTGTACAGATTGTTTGTGGCGCTGCCAATGTTGCTGCCGGTCAAAAAGTGCCTGTTGCCACAATTGGAACCACTTTATATGATAAAGAAGGTGTTTCTTTTCAAATTAAAAAAGGAAAAATTCGCGGTCAGGAAAGCCACGGAATGATTTGTGCCGAAGATGAATTAGGTCTTGGGGAAAGTCACGATGGCATCATGATACTTGATAATGCTATAAAAGCAGGAACAACAGCCGCAAGTGTTTTTAAAATTGAAAATGACGAAGTTTTCGAAATTGGACTAACTCCTAATCGAGCTGATGCAATGAGTCATCTTGGAACTGCACGTGATTTAAGGGCTGGTTTATCTCAAACTGGTGTTAATGTGGAATTTATTACTCCATCTGTGAGTAATTTTAGAGTGGATAAAAGAACCTTAAAGATTGATGTAAAAGTCGAGGAAACACTCTTAGTTCCAAGATATTGCGGGGTTACCATTTCTGGAATTACTATCAAACCTTCTCCTAGCTGGTTACAAAACAGATTGAAAGCCATTGGAATTAATCCAAAAAACAATATTGTAGATGTCACTAATTACGTATTGCACGAATTAGGACAACCACTTCACGCTTTTGATGCTTCAAAAATAAGTGGAAAGATAATTGTAAAAACACTTCCTTCGGGAACAAAATTCACTACGCTCGATGATGTAGAAAGAACTTTGCACGAAGAAGACTTAATGATTTGTGACGAGAATGGACCTTTATGTATTGCGGGAGTTTTTGGCGGAAAAAGTTCAGGTGTTTCAGAAAATACAACTGCTATTTTTCTTGAAAGTGCATATTTTAATCCTGTAAGTATTCGGAAAAGTGCCAAAAGACATCAATTAAACACGGATGCTTCGTTTCGATTTGAAAGAGGAATAGACCCAAGCATAACAGCTTACGCATTGAAGCGAGCTGCTTTATTAATACAAGAAGTTGCCGGTGGTGAAATAACTTCGGATATTGTTGATGTTTATCCAAAGAAAATTGAAGATTTTCCTGTGGTTTTAAATTTCAATAATGTAAAGAAAATTATTGGCCAAGAATTATCAAAAGAAATTATAAAAAACATATTAGCTTCATTGGAAATCAAAGTGAATAGCGTTTCTGATGCTGGATTAGGCTTGATAATTCCGGCTTACCGTGTTGATGTTCAAAGAGAAATTGATGTTATAGAAGAAATCCTTCGAGTTTATGGCTACAACAATATCAAATTTTCAGAAAAATTAAACGCCACAGTTTCTAATGCTCCAAGAACCGAAGATTATAAGGTTCAAAATATCATTGCAAACCAATTGAATTCTCAAGGATTCAATGAAATTATGGCAAATTCCTTGACCACTCCTTCTTATGTTCAATTAACCGAAAATTTAAAAGAAGAGTGTAATGTAATGATATTAAACCCATTGAGTAATGATTTGTCAGCAATGCGACAATCCTTATTATTCTCAGGATTAGAAGCAATATCGTATAACATCAATCGTAGAAATGCAGATTTGAAATTTTTTGAATTTGGGAAAACCTACCATAAACTTCATTCCGGTTATGAAGAAAATAAACATTTAACGATGTTTATTACTGGAAACAGAAATCAAGAAAGCTGGACAAATACACAAAAACCTTCAGATTTCTTTTTATTCAAAGGGTATGTAAACGGAGTTATTTCGAGACTAGGAATCCAAAAAATACAAAATCTTCCAATAGCTTCGGATATATTTTCAGAAGGAATTGCAATAGGCTTCGGAAATGATATCATTGTAGAATATGGCGTTGTGAAAAAATCAGTTTTAAAACATTTTGATATTAAGCAAGAAGTTTTGTTTGCCGATTTTAATTGGGCTTTGCTTTTGAAATTACTTTCCAATAAAATAAAATTCACCGAAATTCCTAAATATCCAGAAGTTCGCAGAGATTTGTCTTTGTTATTGGACGACAGTGTTTCTTTCGATGCAATATACAATCTAGCCCGACAAACCGAAAAATCATTGTTAAAAGACATCAATTTATTTGATGTTTACCAAGGCAAGAATCTTCCGGAAGGCAAAAAATCGTATGCAGTGAGTTTTACCATTCAGGACAACACAAAAACACTAACCGATGTTCAAATTGACAAAATTATGGGCAAGTTGCAAAAGAATTTTGAAACGGAATTGGGTGCCAGTTTGAGGTAACTTATTGAAAGTATAGAAGTTCATTTAAGTTTGAAAAAATAAAAAACTCCCAATTCTAAAATAGAATTGGGAGTCTTTTTTATAAAAAGAATTTTGTTTATGCTTTTGGCAAAAGTACTGCATTCACAACGTGAATTACTCCATTCGATTGATTCACATCGGCAATAGTGATTTCAGCCATTCCTCCTTTTTCATCAGTGATATACATTTTTTTGCCTTTCTTCCAAGCTGTTAATGTACCACCACTAACCGTTTTTATTGTTGCTTTTCCATTACCCATTTTTATGGCTTTGTTAATATCAGCAACACTCATTCTACCAGCTACTACATGATAGGTTAAAATTGTCTGCAACATTTTTTTGTTTTCTGGTTTTAGCAAAGTCTCCACTGTACCCATTGGTAATTTGTCGAAAGCTGCATTCGTTGGAGCAAAAACGGTAAATGGTCCTTTTCCTTGCAAGGTTTCGACTAAGCTTCCTGCTTTGACAGCTGCAACTAATGTGGTGTGATCTTTTGAGTTGACCGCATTTTCAATAATGTTTTTTGTTGGAAACATTTCCGCTCCACCTACAACAACTGATTTCTGTCCAAACGAGGCTGTCGTTCCAAATACTAATGCAAAAAATGCAACTGATAAAAATTTTCTAGTTTTCATAAATCTATTTATTAAAGTTAATTAATATCATTTACGGGATTAGATTCCTTTTGGATTTAAAAAAAACAGAAATAAAATATTTATTTTCATTAAGCAATAAAAATCAAGTGTTTACACCAAAAAAAAATCCCGATTGCTCGGGACTTTCTATATTCAAAATCAAGAAATCAGATTATTTCTTTTTTTCGTTTTTTTCCATTTTGGCTTTAAGACCAGCAAGAATATCATTTGCATCACCTAAAGTTGCAGCAGGTGCATTTGTAGATGAATTAGATGAAGTATTTTCAGTAACTGCTTTCACATTTTTCTCTTCTTCTTCACGGAAGATAGCTGTGTGAGAAGCAACAACTCTTTTAAATTCTTTGTTAAATTCGATTACTTTGAATTCAGCAGTTTCTCCTTTTTTCAATTTCTTACCGTCTTCTTTTTCAAGGTGACGTGTAGGAATGAAAGCAACGATGTCATCACCAAATTCTACAGTAGCTCCTTTGTCAACGATTTCAGAAATTTCACCTGTGTGGATAGTTCCCACTGCAAATGAATCTTCATATTGATCCCAAGGATTAGCAGTAGTTTGTTTATGACCTAAAGATAATTTACGTCCGTCAACATCTAATTCTAATACAACTACGTCCAGTTTTTCACCAACATTTACAAATTCAGATGGGTGTTTTATTTTCTTAGTCCAAGAAAGGTCAGAGATATAAATCAATCCGTCGATACCTTCTTCAAGTTCAACGAAAATTCCAAAGTTTGTAAAGTTTCTAACAATACCTGTATGTTTAGAACCTACTGGGTATTTAGCAGTGATATCAGTCCAAGGATCTTGCGACAATTGTTTGATACCTAATGACATTTTACGGTCATCTCTATCTAAAGTTAAGATTTGAGCTTCAACAACATCACCTACTTTTACGAAATCTTGAGCAGAACGTAAATGAGTAGACCATGACATTTCAGAAACGTGGATCAAACCTTCAACACCTTCAGCAACTTCGATAAATGCACCGTAATCAGCGATTACAACTACTTTACCTTTTACTTTATCACCAATTTTTAAGTTAGCATCTAAAGCATCCCAAGGGTGAGCGTTCAATTGTTTCAATCCTAATTGGATTCTTGTTTTCTCATCATCAAAATCAAGGATTACCACGTTAAGAACTTGATCTAATTCAAGAACTTCAGATGGGTGATTGATTCTAGACCAAGAAAGGTCAGTAATGTGGATTAATCCATCAACACCACCTAAATCAATAAAGACACCGTAAGAAGTAATGTTTTTAACAACACCTTCTAATACTTGACCTTTTTGTAATTTTCCGATGATTTCTTTTTTCTGTACTTCAATATCCGCTTCAATAAGCGCTTTGTGAGAAACAACAACGTTTTTGAATTCGTGGTTGATTTTTACCACTTTGAATTCCATCATTTTGTTTACATATACATCGTAATCTCTAATTGGTTTAACATCAATTTGAGAACCTGGTAAGAAAGCTTCGATTCCGAAAACGTCAACGATCATACCACCTTTAGTTCTGCATTTTACAAAACCATTAACGATTTCACCTGTTTCGTTAGCCGAAATAACTCTATCCCATGATTTGATAGTACGTGCTTTTCTGTGAGATAATACTAATTGACCTGTTTTATCCTCACGGATGTCAATCAATACTTCTACTTTGTCACCTACTTTTAAAGCTGGATTGTAACGGAATTCGTTTAATGAAATAACACCTTCCGATTTTGCGTTGATATCAACGATAACGTCTCTATCTGTAATTCTAACAACTACACCTTCAACTACTTCTTCTTGATCTGTAGCGATGAAAGTTTTTGAAACTAGTTCTTCGAATTCTTGTAAGTTTTTCTCATCTACTGCATCAATACCTTCTTCAAAGTTGTGCCAGTTAAAATTTGCTAAAAACTCTTCTTGTGATTTTAATTGTTCAGACATGCTGATTAAAAATTTGTATTCTGTATTTTCTCGAGTTTCATAACGTGCTAGAAAACAACAGAAGTTGTTTGTATAATTAGTTTATTCCTAAAGGAAACTCTTATTCACCAAAAGGACTGCAAAAGTAATTCTTTTTTATTTATCTGCAAAATATTTACGAGGAGATAATGGATTGATTCTTAGGAGCAAGACATTTTTGGTTTTTTTTGGAGCTCTGCTCCCGCTATCCGCTGCAATCTTTATGGCCGAACACCGGCCACAAAGGATTTCCACTACTATCGGGGCTAATTATTACGTTTTATTTTCATAATAACAAAAAAAAACAATGATATATATCCTCGTAAGCAGTACTTCTTTAAAAAACATAATAAATCCTTTTGATATGTAAGATTTTTATTTAAATTTGTAGAGTATAAATTAAAAATTATACGCATAAAAAAAGAAAAAAACTTGCGCATAACATACCCAAATGGAATAAAAAAGGTAATTTTATGCGCCTATAAGATAGTTAGCAGATATGGTACGTAGTGACCTAAACACCATATCCGCAATTAATTTTAATCTTCAAAAGTGGAAATAATTCTATCGAAAAAAGAATTTGAACTATCAAATGTTCGTGAATTACCTGCGCCTGATAAAAATGTTCCCATAGCGATACCTCCTTTTATGGGCTTTAGTTTTAAATAAGCCTCTTTTTTAGTTTTCACACCTTCACTTTTTAACCATTCTATAATTGGCTCTCTACTCCCAATCATTGCGTAACATTCTAATGCTCTTTTATCCATAATAAATATTAGATTTGACCTATACAATCGAGGTTTTTAAACCACATCTGCTAACAGCTAGGGGTTCGTTGCGGCTGCAAGCCGAACAATGAACCCCGTGTTGAACGGAACCGGAGTACCTGCCGTTAACACTATGCAGTTATCGTAAAAAAATTAGAGAGAATTTCA
>NZ_JADHEC010000014.1 GCF_015277675.1 Flavobacterium soyangense | reverse complement strand
GGTTCGGCTATTGAGCAGGCAACCGTAAGCGTAACGGGAGCAGGCGGCTTGAGTTTAACACCGGCACCAGTTTATGCAAACAACATCAATGTAGGAACAGCCAATGCGAGCTACAGCTATGCAGGGGATGCCAACCACGAAGGCAGTACAGACAGCAAAGGCTTTGCTATTGGAAAAGCGGCAACAGTTACAACAGTTACTGTTGCACCGGGAGCACCGTTCACCTATACGGGTTCGGCTATTGAGCAGGCTTCAGTAAGCGTAACCGGAGCAGGCGGCTTGAGTTTAACACCGGCACCAGTTTATGCAAACAACATCAACGTAGGAACAGCCAATGCGAGCTACAGCTATGCAGGGGATGCCAACCACGAAGGCAGTACAGACAGCAAAGACTTTGCTATTGGAAAAGCCAATGCAGTAATCACAGTAACACCATACAGCGTAACTTACGACGGTGTGGCACATACATCAACGTTCACAGCAGTTGGAGTTGAAAGCCCATCTCCGGTTGATCTTACCGGTTTGATGACTGTCAACGAAACTACCCATATCAATGCAGGTACTTATAATGCAGATGCCTGGAGCTTTGCAGGAAACGGAAACTATCTTGCTAGCAGCGGAACTGTAAATAATTCAATCGGAAAATCCGTATCTATTACTACAGTTACTATCCCAGTAGGTCCATTCGCTTATACTGGTTTGGCTATTACCCCGGCAACGGTTACTGTTACTAGGGCAGGTGGGTTGAGTTTGTCTCCTGCTGTAGTTTATGCCAACAACGTCAATGCTGGTAATGCTACTGCGAGCTACAGCTATGTAGGGGATGCCAACCATTTGGCAAGCAGCGACAGCAAAAACTTTAGCATTGCCCTAGCCTCGCTCACAGTTAAAGCCGACGACAAATCGAAATACTGCGGTATGGTTGATCCTCTGTTAACAGGAACACTTACTGGAGTACTTGGCAGTGATGGCATTACAGCATCATACAGTATTTCAGGCACATCTATTATTCCTGCACTGAATGATCCTAATGGTAAATTGGGTAATTATTCAGTTTTGAAAACTAATGGTTTACTGACGATTAATGCAATTACCAAAGTTGACTTGCCAAATATTTTGCCTACTCCAATAGGTTTGCCAATAACCTTATCAGCAACGGTATATCCTAACGTTTCGGGTGTTTCGATAGCTTTCCTTATCGATGGAGTGCAACAAGGAAGCGCCGTCACAACTAATGCATCAGGAGTAGCCAGTATTACCCTTCCAGCTATGCTCGAAGAGGTTTATGGAGTTACCGCCGTTGCCGGAAACGCTTGCGCAACATCCAACACAGGTTATTTACCAGTGTATGATCCAAGCAGAGGTTATGCTGCGGGTAATGGTTCATTCATTTCTCCAGCTAATGCGTATCCAGCAAATCAAGTTATTGGCAAAGGCCGTTTCGGATTTTCAGTTAAATATAAAAAAGGAACTAATGTGCCACAAGGGGAACTCGATTTTCAATTGAAGAAAAATAATCTTAGATTTGAAAGTAACTCTTTCCAATGGTTGGTGATAGTAGGTAATAAATCTCAATTCAAAGGAACAGGCACAATAAATGGTTCTGGAACCTATAATTTTATAGTGACAGCTATAGATAATGGAAATTGTGATATGCAGGACGAACATGATGGTGATATTGACGATGGAATGGAACATCGTAATGTATACGACTTGGATCCAAATCATTTCGGCTACCATCGTGATGGAAAAAAATGTAATGACGCTAAGTGTACAATACCGGATCAATTCAGAATCAAAATTACAAGAACGGATGGGGCTGTAGTTTATGATAATCAAATGGGTGTACTAGTGAGTGACTATACTGCAACAAACATTACACGGGGTAATATCGAGGTAAATGATACCAAGATTACTAAGAAGGTAGTTGCAGTAGCACCAGAAACAACTATTACCAGCACCTTATTTGTATATCCTAATCCTACTAGTTATAAATACACGTTATTTTTAGAAGGAGGAAGCAAAGAAAAAGTGCAGGTAGAAGTCTTTGATATGGTGGGTCGATTGGTAAAACACATCGAAAGCAATGATGGACAAGCCATTGAGTTTGGAGAAGATTTACCAACAGGGGCTTACTTTACCACTGTAACTCAGGGTACGTATCAAAAAACAGTGAGACTAATTAAGCAGTAAAAAGTTAAAACAATTCAAATTAAAGCCATCCCTTTTAAAATTGGGGTGGCTTTTTCATTTAGAATGAGTTTTGGAATGAATCAATACTTTTTAATAACCTTAATCCCTTAAATGATTTAAGACTAGTCAGTACCTAATTTTAGTATTATCATGACAATAAAATATAAAGATGTATATTTTTTATACAATTGTTAAATATTTTTATGCTAAAAAATGTATAGGATTTTGCTATTTCCTATATATTTTTTTATAATTTTGTCTAGACAAAATTATTTTATAACCCTGCTTAATATATTTGAATGTCAGTATCCTTCAAAATGGTGCCCAAGAAAAACAATTTGGTAGCACCTCCACAAAATACTATCCTTGCGCTATACACGATGGCGAAGATGATTTAGACAGTCTGGCCGATATCGTGGCCTCGCAATCCACCATCAGCAAAGCTGAATGTTATGGAGTAATTATGGCATTGACCAAAACAATTGGTGAATCCTTAGCTAACAGACGCATATGACCAAATCCCAAAAGTAAATTACGCATTAATAAAGCCAATTCTTTTTAAGGTTTCCTTTTATCCAAAGATTTATTTGTTATTGTCAATTTCTTGTAATCCATAAATAAAATGGCCTCATAAAACGCAAAATATTCAGCAAAAGTGATTAACTCGTCAGCAGTTTTATCATTGAAGGGCGAACCCCATTTTCCGCCTACTTGCCATGTTTCCATTGCTGTTTCTGAGATATTGAAATTGGTTTTGCCTAGTTTTCTAAAGTTTATTTTTTTTGCCTATTTTTATTGGAATATTTATTTTCCTGACAATACTTTAACTATTGCTTTTTCTGCCAAAGGATTCATTACTTTATAACCTGCTTTATTTGGATGAACTCCATCATTGGAGTATGCGGATTTCAATCCTTTTTGTTCATTCACCATTGCTGAATAATAATCGAGATACAAAATCCCATTGGCATCAGCATATTTTTTTATCTTTTTATTGAGACTCACCACCTTTTCTGCAGGGTGTTTTCCTGATGACCAATGAAAATCATAAGCAGGTAAAACGGAGCATAAAATTACTTTAACGTTATTGGCTTTGGCTAATTCAGCCATAGAAAAGATATTATTGGCAATCATCTCGAGTGTCGATGGACCTGTGTTTCCGGCAATGTCATTGATACCAGCCATCAGTATGACCAAAGATGGTTTCAAATTAATCACATCGGGTCTAAAACGAATAAGCATTTGAGATGTGGTTTGTCCGCTAATACCTCTATTTACATAGGGTTTCCCACCAAAAAAATCGGGGTCAATAACAGACCAGAATTCAGTGATGGAATCACCCATAAAAACGATCCTTTTTTGTCCTGAAGGCACTGGTTGAAGAGTGGTGTTTTCATTTTGGTATTTGCTTAAATTAGCCCAGTCCTGAGCTTCTGTATTTTGTCCCATAAAGATTGATAAAAGAAGGATAAAGTAGGTTGGTTTTTGGTTTTTCATTTCGTGCTTAAGAATATACAACCTGTTTACTTAACAAAAATAATGATTTCACTTAGTATAACCTATAAAAATAAGCGATTGTATCATTGAAAAAACATCGGCATAAGCCAAATTTAAAGTTTCATTATAAGATGAAAAAGTTATAGAGTGTTGATTTTTAAAGTCTTGAATTTGAGTAAATATTAAAATTAATAGAATTATGGAAAGACATGCAACTGCAGTTTGGAAAGGTTCACTAAAAGAAGGAGCCTGACATTTGACTACAATGGGATATTGGTAAACACACAATATTCCTTTAAATCCCGTTTTGAAGAAGGGGTAGGAACTAATCTGAAAGAGTTGGTTGTGGCGGCTTACTTAGGATGTTTTACAATGTAGCTTTCGGCTTATATTACTGAAGGTGGTTTTAAAATTAAAAGCATCGAAACCAAATGTGATTTCAATTTATTGGAAGGAAGAATTTTAAGTTCTCACCTTACCGTAAGTCTAAAATAAAAGGAATTACGAATAAAATTTTAAAGAATTAGTGACTAAAGCAGAGTAAAACTATCCTATTTCTAAATTATTCAATACAGAAATTAGTACTGTAGCGAGTTTAGTTGTTATGCCAAACAAAAAAGTCTCGATTTACATAAAAATCGAGACTTTTTTGTTTTTTAAGTAATGACGTTAATCAAATAAATCTGAAGACAAATACCGATCGCCTCGATCACAAATAATGGCGACAATTACTCCTGATTCTAATTGGCTGGCCAGTTTAAGGGCTGCTGCAACAGAACCGCCACTGCTCATTCCTGCAAAAACACCTTCCTCTTTAGCCAATCGTTTGGTCATTTCACGAGCTTCTTTTTCGGAAATTTCTATAATAGTATCCACTTTAGAGGCATCAAAAATCTTGGGTAAATATTCCTGGGGCCATTTTCGGATTCCCGGAATTTGGGAGCCATCGCTGGGTTGTGCACCTACAATTTGAATCGCTGGATTTTTCTCTTTTAAATAAGTTGAAGTTCCTATAATGGTTCCCGTAGTTCCCATTGCTGATACAAAATGAGTTACAGTTCCTTGGGTATCATTCCAAATTTCAGGACCTGTTGTTTTGTAATGGGCTTTCCAGTTGTCATCATTGGCAAACTGATTTAACATAATGTAACCACCTTTTGCCATCTTCTGATCTACATAATCCCTTGATCCGATAATCCCTGAACTGGCAGGAGTCAAAATCACGGTTGCACCATAAGCCTGCATTGTTTGGGTGCGTTCTTTGGTAGAATCTTCCGGAAGAACAAGCTCAATTTCTATATTGAATAATTGGGCTATCATAGCCAAAGCAATTCCGGTATTGCCACTAGTGGCTTCAATGAGCTTATCTCCTTCTTTGATGTCGCCTCTTTCAATAGCCGATGCAATCATATTGTAAGCTGCACGGTCTTTTACGCTGCCTCCTGGATTGTTTCCTTCGAGTTTTAATAAAAGCTTGACGTTTTTATTTTTTACCAAATTTACGCTTTCAATTAAGGGCGTATTTCCAATTAGGTCTAATAATTTTTTGAATTGCATGCTATTTTAATTCTTTTATTTTTACTTCGGTAATGGTCGTATTGGTTACAATGGATCTTGCCGGGATAGATTTTGTAATCCAGGTATTTCCTCCAATAATACTATTTTTTCCAATGGTAGTTTCTCCGCCCAAAATGGTCGCATTGGCATAAATGCATACGTTCTTCTCAACGGTAGGGTGTCTTTTGGTGCTTTTCATGTCTTTACTGACACTCAGGGCGCCTAAAGTAACCCCTTGGTACAATTTCACATGTTTCTCAATAACCGTTGTTTCGCCAATTACAATTCCGGTTGCGTGGTCAATAAAAAAAGGTGAAGCAATGTCTGCACCGGCGTGAATATCTGTTCCTGTGATTTGATGGGCATATTCACTCATGAGTCTGGAGAAAAGCAGCATGTCCAATAAGTACAATTCGTGACTTAATCTGTAAATGGCAATAGCATAAAATCCTGGATAAGCCAGATAGACTTCTTCGATACTGTTAGACGCTGGGTCATTTTCTAATATGTAAGCGGCATCCAAATTTAGCTTTTCCAGAACCAATGGAAGTCTTTCAAGAAATTGTTCCCAAATGCCGTCACATATTCCTTCGGGTTTTTTGCAAGCAATTTTTGCAATTTCCTTGAATGATTTTTCAAGATCATCGATGCTTTGGTCTAAAGGCGCATCGGCATCGAATAAAGTATAAAACAGTTTCTCGGTGAAGGCTTCAACTTTTGTCTTAATACCGTAATTGATAGAAGAATGGCTCTTTAAGTCCGTGATATTTTGGATAATCTGGCTCTTAGTCACGATTATAGAATTGAATTGTTAATAGAATGTGACAAAAGTAAGGTGTTTTTAGAAAATGCCATAAGAATTGGGTAAATAAATTCGTAAATTAGCCTATAAATTCATTTGTGCAGTACTCTTAAATAATTTTAGCTTTTTGATGATTAAAGAAAATTATAAATGATGAATAATAGAACAAAACTAAAAAACAAACTCACAAATTTTTGGAAACTTCTCGGTCCCGGACTTGTAACAGGGGCAAGTGATGATGATCCATCGGGAATTGCAACGTATTCACAAGCTGGTGCTGCTTATGGACTTTCGACGTTATGGACTGCCCTGATTGCATTTCCGCTAATGGCTGCGATTCAGCAAATGTGCGCCAGAATTGGGTTGGTTACTTCTCATGGTTTGACGGGAGCGCTTAAAAACTACTATCCAAGACCGATTTTATATCTAATGCTATTATTTAGTTTTCCGGCTATTGTAATGAATATTGGTGCTGATATTGCCGGAATGGGAGCGGTGGGAAATTTATTATTTCCTTCTGTTGATGCCACTTATTTCAGTGTTTTGTTTACAATAGTACTCTTGGGGTTAATCATTTATTTGCCATATCAAAAAATAGCTGCTACACTAAAATACCTCTGCATCGTGATGTTGGTTTATTTTATTGTGCCGTTTTTATACAAACAAGATTTCACACAAATCCTGAAGTCTACAATTATTCCTACCTTAAAATTCGACAAAGAGTTTATGGGTATTCTCGTCGGAATTCTTGGAACCACAATTTCTCCTTATCTTTTCTTCTGGCAGGCATCAATAGAAGTGGAAGAAATGAATAAAATTAAAAATAAAAAACATCTGATAGTAAACAAAAAGATAATTCACGAAATAAATGAAGATGTCGATTTTGGAATGTCTTTTTCGGGCTTTGTGATGTATTTTATCATTCTTACTACGGGAACGGTGCTATTCAATGGGGGTATTCACCAGATAGACACTGTTGAACAGGCTGCTATGGCTTTGAAACCATTGGCGGGAGATTTGGCTTATTTTCTTTTTGCTGTTGGTATAATTGGTACGGGTCTTATCGCCATTCCTGTATTAAGCGGTTCACTTTCTTATATTATTACTGAAACTTTTGGATGGGAGCAAGGGCTTAATAAAAAATTCCATGAAGCCAAAGCTTTTTATAGTGTCATTGGAACTTCTTTAATTTTGGGATTGTCGTTAAATTATATTGGCATTTCACCTATAAAAGCTTTGATTTATACGGCAGTTCTTTACGGACTAACTGCTCCGATTTTAATAGCCATTATTCTTCATATTTCGAATAATAAAAAAGTGATGGGCAGATTTACGAATAGCAGAACTTCCAATATTCTTGGCTTTGCTGCATTGGTAATTATGACGGCAGCTGCAGTGGCTTTAATTTACTTGCAGTGGGCAACGGATTAAGATGCTTTATACAATTTGCAAGAAACCTTTTCAATATAAATGATTCTATTTTAAAGTTCATTACTTTTGAAGTCTGGCATCAAAACACTAAATAATAATCAAGAAAAAGAAGATAAAAATGTTCAATAAAGGAGACAAGGTTTCGGTTCTGGATGAAGATGTAAATGGAGTAGTGTTGTCAGTCAAAAACAAGGAAGTTACTATTGAAACTACGGATGGTTTTGTGATGACATATTTCGCCAATGAATTACTTAAAACAAACGATTCCAGTAATTTAATGGATTTTGTAAAAAAAATGAATGTAGGTGAGGTTGTCAAGGAAAAGGAAATTCCTAAACCAAGAAGTTTTGTCAAAGAGAAGAAAGATAAGCGCGAAATTCCCGCTCCGGAGTTTGATTTGCACATCGAAAAACTGGTTCCCAATAAACGGGGAATGTCTAATTATGACATACTGACTTTACAGGCAGAAACCGCAAAACGACACATAGAATTTGCCATAAAAAACCGCATTCCTAAGATTGTTTTTATACACGGCGTTGGCGAAGGAATACTAAAATCAGAGCTTGATTTTTTGTTGGGACGTTATGATAACATTGCTTTTCAGGACGGTAATTATCAAAAATACGGGCAAGGCGCCACCGAAGTTTATATCAAACAAAACAGCAAATAATTTGTTTTATAGTTAAAAAGTACAAGCTTTAAAAAAACAAAAAAATAGACCAAAAATCCGCAAATTAAAAATTCAATGTAAGGAAGATTTAATTTGCAAATTTGTGGTAAAATGGGTTTTGTATCTCTGAGATTAGTTAGTCAGTAAATCACCATAAATATAACTGTCTCCCAATTTTAAACTACTATTCCCTTTTATTAAAGTTGCATTTTTGATGACAATAGTGTGTTTATATGCAGTGGTTCCACTTTTTATTGTAGTTACTTCTATAATTCCGCTAACTCCTGAAACACCATTAATGGCATTCCATTCTTCGCTTATCGATGGAAGTACAGGAACGGTTGTGTTGCAAAAATAACTTGGCGTAACAATCCCATTGGAGTACAAACGATACGTAAGTTTGTTTTTAATGGAACCAATTAGCCCAATTCTGGGTGTGTTTAAAGGTGTTTCAGTATTCACAATCAAGGCAGGATCGATATCTAAGGTTAAGGCTTCACTACTGGTATAATTATAAATTTGTTTTGAAGAAGGACATTGTTCCACTACTTTGTCAAAACCAAAAGGCAAAGGAGTTGCAGAGGTGATATAATCACCAAAAGGAAAATCTTTATAAACTTGATTCCCGCTTGTTTTTGCAAATGTGATATTTTTAAAAGCAATATTATGATTGTAACCTGTAATTTTTGTGCTTCCGGTAATAGATCCGGCTTCGGTTATTGGGGTCGTAATTATTTGTATTTTGCCTGATGTGGCAGTCCATTGGTCTGTTACATTAGGTAAAGCTGGCGGGATGGTATTGCAAATATTATCGGCTGCTACGGTTCCATTATAAAAACGATACACTACTCGATAAGTTGAATTATTAATGTCAAATAGTGTTGGAGTTCCAGGAACAGTAGGTTCATTTACAAATGATGTTTTGGGGATTTCGAGAAGCAATGCTTCTTTTTCTTTCAGTTTAAAGATAAGATTATTGGTGGTACAACTTTGTGTTTGAACATTTTCAAAACTTATGGTTTCCAATGTTAAATTACCGTCATCACAACCACTAAAAACAAGTGCACATATCAATATACCCAGAAATCGTTTCATTTTTATATTATTTCCAACAAAAGTAGAATTTTTAATTTGTTCCAAAAGCATTCTCATTCAAAAACATATAATTTAACACGAATTTTGGATTTTAATTTGGAATATAAATGAACCTAAAAAGAAGTTGTAAAATCCCAACCGAGCGGAAATCATTATATTTGCACCAATTTAATCCAAAAAATGAAACTTACCAAATATTATTTAGCCGCTTTTTTCGCCTTTTTCATCTGGGGCTTTTTTAGTTTAGCTCTAAAGCCATTACACAATTATCCATCCTTGGATATTTTGTTTTATCGTGTGTTTTTTAGTGTGTTCACGATGGTGCTGATTAATCTTGTTTTTCGTAGAAATGTTCTCCGAAAAAACCGGAATCATTTCAGTCAAATGACTCTAAAAAAGAAACAAAGTACTGTTTTATTAACCCTTGGTGGTGCATTATTTCTAACTTCAAATTGGTTTGTATTCATTTTTGTAATGAACCACGTTAGTGTGAAAGCTGCTTCGTTGGCCTATTTGATTTGTCCAATTTTGACAACTATTATTGCTTTTTATATACTAAAAGAGAGATTGTCAAAAGGGCAATGGGTTGCCGTCATGATAAGTATTTTGGGTTGTGTTCTGTTGTCTTTTAATCATTTTAAGGATATCTTTTTTAGCCTAGTTGTGGCAGCAACGTATGCTTTCTATTTGGTAAGCCAACGAAAAAACAGTGAATTGGATAAATTCCTGATTTTAACCATTCAATTGCTGTTTACGGCACTGATTCTGATTCCTTTTTATCCAAAGTACAGTGGAACAATACCCACGGAACCTTTGTTTTACGGCTGTTTGTTGATTATTGTTGTTTTCTTCACTATTATTCCATTGTTTTTGAATTTATATGCTTTAAAAGGGATTAATTCCTCGACGGTGGGGATTATGATTTATATCAATCCCATAATTAATTTTTTGCTGGCCATATTCTACTACAAAGAACAGGTCAGTGTGATTCAATTGTGTTCCTATTTCCTGATTTTGGTTTCGATTGTAGTGTTCAACGCAAAACTGATATTCCAAATAAAATCAAAAGCGTCACGGTCACAAAAGGAAATGTCATAAATAAAGTTTAAATTTATAGTATGAAAAAAGTATATCTCGATAACGCCTCAACCACGCAAATCCGTCCGGAAGTCGTTCAGGAAATGACAAAAGTTTTATCGGAAGATTATGGAAATCCATCGTCAACGCACAGTTTTGGGCGAAATGCCAAAAGTATTTTGGAACTTTCCAGAAAGGCTATTGCCAAACAATTGAATGCTTCAGCCCAAGAAATTATATTTACATCATGCGGCACTGAAGCCAATAATTGGATACTTCGTTCTGCGGTTAAGGATTTAAAAGTGAAGCGAATAATTACCAGTAAAATTGAGCATCACGCCGTTTTGTATACAGTTCAAGCCCTGCAAAAAGAATTCGATATTCAGGTAGACTATGTTGCAGTTAAACCCAATGGTGAAATTGATATTACAGATTTAGTGGAGTTGCTTTCGCAGGAAACTAAGACATTGGTAAGTTTAATGCATGTGAACAACGAAACAGGAAATCTCCTGGATGTGGATAAAGTGGGGCGAATTTGTGAACAATACAATGCCTTATTTCATACCGATATGGTGCAATCTGTTGGGAAAACCGAAATCGATTTACAACATTTACCTATTGATTTTATGGTGGCTAGTGCGCATAAATTTCACGGGCCAAAAGGAATTGGGTTTGCTTATATCAAGAAAAATTCAGGATTACAACCTTTATTTTATGGTGGCGAACAAGAAAAAGGCCTGCGTCCCGGAACCGAAGCAGTGCATCAAATTGCTGGAATGGCAAAAGCTTTGGAACTTTCTTATGCTAATTTAGAAACCGAAAGAAATCATATTTCTGAACTGAAGAACTATTTAATTGTTCAACTCGAAATTGAATTTCCGACTTTTGTAATCAACGGAACTTCTGACGGAATTTATACTATTTTAAATGTTTTACTGCCTTTCGCCGAAGATAAAACTGCAATGATTTTGTTTCACCTGGATATGAAAGGAATTGCCGTTTCCCGTGGAAGCGCCTGTCAATCGGGTAGTATTAAACCATCGCACGTTTTGGCCGAAATGCTTTCTAACGAGGATTTGAAAAAACCAAGTTTAAGAATATCTTTTAGTCATTTCAATACTAAAGAGGACATCGACTTGTTGATATTTGGTTTGAAAAGTGTATAATTTTATTCCCTAAATTTTCAGAATTTTCTTTTTATAAGATTCTTTTTCAGCATATTTATTCATAATTAAACGCGCTTTTAAAAAACACAAAGTTGATTCAGCTCCCTGGTTAATATTAATATGCTTGTCTTCAAGGCCATCATAACATGCACCGTTTTCGGGATTGTACATAATTTGTTTTAGGTGATTGCTTCCTAAAAACCAATTAAAAGCTACTTCAAGTTGGTCTTTATATTTCACATTACCAGTAACTTGGTAAAATAAATCTAAAGTAATAATTGTGGTAGCTACTTCGATAGGTTGTTCTCCATAAAACTCTCTTTCATTTTGTTTTTTGAACCATCCTCTGTTCGAAATTACTTTTAGCTGGCCTTTCATAAAATAGTGTGATAAAAGAAAATCAAAGGTAATTGTTGCAATTTTTAAATATTTCTTGTTTTTAGTTGCTAAATAGCTGTACAACATTGCCTCTGGAAGCACATTATTTACATAAGTCATATAATCTTCGTACCAACACCAATTTTCTGCTGAATTGATATTATAAAGATTCAGAAGTTTATCTGCAAGTTTCTCCATCTGCAACTTTATTGTTTCTGATGGAGAAATTAAATGATAGTAATAAAGCCCTTTTAAGGTATACGCTATAGCTCTGGGCGATGAAACTTGATGAATATTTTTATACGCTTTTTTCCAGCAGATTTCTGCCCTTTTTACAAAATGCCACGGAAGAATTTCTTTTTCTGATATTACATATCCTAATACCCACAAAGATCTTCCGTTAGCATCTTCTAAATTTACTTCTAAATTTTGTTCCGTCAGCTTAAGGTCAATATCCCTATAATTGTCAAAAAATCCATCCTCACGCTGGATACCTTCTACAAAACTCAAATAAATATTTGCCAATTTCAGGACGCTTTCATCGTGGTAAAAAGAATAATACATTACCATATTAATCAACCCTCTAGCATTGTCATCTAGCGTATATCCTGATGATGGGTCTGGCTGGCTAAAGTTTGAAAATTGTAATATCCCAATATTTGTTGTAAGTTCTTTAATATGGTCTAATTTGATTGGAGGCAAATTAAATCTTAAATCTTCCTCTTTACTTGTTAATTCACCATATAATAATCCATATTTAATGGCAACATTTTCCCAAGTTGTTGTGTGTGATTGTGAATAGGCATTTCTTCCCATCGAAAGACGTTCTTCTTTATTTTCAATAAGTTTTAAAATTGCTTTTTGAAACTCAGAGGTATTGTTGAATTCATTTACTAATATTCCGGTACTATCGTCAAGAGTTTCGACAGCGTGTGGAATTGGATTAGAAATAACGGCACAGCCACAACTCATGGCATAAGCAAATGTGCCGCTAACTGCCTGATTTGGATCTTTGGAAGTAAATAAATAAATATCGGATAGGGTCAAATATTTTAGCAATTGCTTCAATTCAAGATATTCGTTGATAAAAATAACATTGTTTTCTAAATGGAGTTCCATTACAATATCTGTAAGCTTATTGCGGTATTTTTCACCTTCTCTTTTGATGATTTCAGGATGTGTTTTCCCAATTACCATATAGATTACCTCGGGATGTTTGGCAACAATTTCGGGCATAGCGTATAAAATGGTTTCAATACCTTTATTTTCGCTTATCAATCCAAATGTTGACATCACTATTTTGTGAGAGTAATAGTATTCTTTTTTTAATATTTCTTTTTGTTCCCAAAGTACAATATGGGTGCCGTGTGGTATTACTTTTATTTTTGAGATTTGACAATTATATTGGTTAATTAAAATCTCACTTGATTTATTGGTTAGCACCACTATTTTGTTAGACAAATCTACCAATGCTCGAACCACTTTTTTTCTTTTCTTGTTTGGTTCCGGTAATACGGTATGAAAAACGGTGATAATAGGTTTGTTTAATGCTAAAAGAAATGACAATAGATAATTGCCATATTCGCCTCCATAAAGTCCAAATTCATGTTGAATACAAACTAAACCAATGTCTTTTCGCTTATTTATTTTCTCAGCAATCTGACGATAATCATCTATGAAAGCGGTAGATAAAACATAGGTTACTTCATTGCCATATTCAAAATTATTTTTTTCGTTTTGCAAGGCACAAACTTCAATGGGAAGTGTATTTCCAAATACTTTTTTTACAGAGTTTACAATATCATTCGAAAAAGTCGCTAACCCACACTCACGAGGTGGATATGAACTGACAATTAGCATTTTTATTTCTTTTTCAGACCCCATCTCAGACTATTTTAAGGTTGTTTTACTAATTCAAGAATTAGCTCGTTAATGTTCACTTTTGCAACTGCAATATGTTTATCAGCTGCGCCATAATAAATGTATAAGTCTTCACCAAACAATGCGTGACCTGTAGGAAACACAACATCACTAACTTCGCCCTCAATTTCCCATTGTTTGGTTGGAGAAAAGAGCGGTAAATCCAGTCTTGCAATCTCATTTTCAGGTTTGTCTAATTGAAGTAAAGCAGCCTTAGCATGATATATTACTCCTTTATGGGTTTCTTGTACACCATGATAAATCATCAGCCAACCGTTTTTGGTTTCAATAGGCGGACCTCCAGCTCCAATGTAGCTTACTTCAAAAACGCCTTTTGGATCTATAACAATGTAATTTTGAAGGTTTTGAAGGTAATTTTCCCAAAAGGGTTTGGTTAAATCTTTCCAATGGTCAAAATAGACAATTTGGATACCAGGCCATATCCGATGCAGCATAGCAAATTTCCCGTTTATCTTTCTTGGAAAAAATGCTAAATCCTTATCTCTCAGAAGCCTTGTTTCATCTCCTACCAATCCTATTTGAGAAAAAAGTTGGTAATATTGATGGTATTTTGGGTTTAGTTTAGAGCCGCAGCAAAGAACCAGTTTTTCATATTCCTGATAATTTACTTTTGGAGTAATTATTCCGTGTTTTTCAAAATGGATTAAATCTTTTGAGGTGGCAAGCGCTCCCATTGCATTGACGCCATCATAAGCGGTGTAGGTTATATAATAAGTATCTTCAATTTTTACAATCCTTGGGTCTTCGACACCATGTTTTTCATAATCAAAATCACGGGTTATTAGTGGATGCTCAAGTCTTTCCACTATTTTAAAAGGACCTTCGGTTTTTGCATATCCAATTGTAGACAAATTTCCATCCTGAACGGCTCTGTATAAAATATGTACCGTGTTTTCTTCCTGGTAAATACCTGGATTTAAAACGCCATTATTTTCAAACTCCCTATTGGTCGGACTTAGAATTATCCCATGTTTTTCTACCGTAATCATGATGAGATGCTTTTAAATTTTAATCTCTTTGGGTTTAATTCCTCGAAGCTCTGCTTCGGTTTTTTTTTTGCCACAGATTCACAGATTAAAAAAGATTTTTGAAAATCTGTGAATCTGTGGCTGTTATTTCGTTAATACCTCTGGGGCTCTGCCCCGAGGTAGTTTATTGAATGCTTAAAATATTCTATAAAATTACAGTACATAGAAATTTTACGTCGCTATGCGTTTATCAAAATTCAGGTAAGTTTGGGGATATTTATTTAAAGATTGAAGTTCAGCTTTGATTTCAAATCATTTACTTTTTATTTTCTGCTTCTTTTGCAGCTTTCGCTTTTTCTTTTTCCTGTTTTTTGAAATAGCCTCGAAGTAGAAAATTATGTTTCATGGCTTCTAAGTCTTCATTCAGTTTTATGCTTGCGGCATTGATATTTGTCATTGTAGAATCAATTTTTCGAACTAATCCAGGGTCATTACAAAGGTAATTAATAGTGCCTTTTCCGTCTTTGATATTGATAATCGTAGCGTTGAGATTAGTCACTACTTTGTTGATTTCGGCAGATGATTTATCTAAATTTGTAATCACGTTTTTTATTTTATTGGCTACAGCCGAGTCTTTAATGATACCCACAACATTATCTTTGTTATCTAATGAATTTATGAGTTTGTTTATTTTTGTGACTGTTTCAGAAGCTCCTTTGCTTGTTGATTTTAAATAATGCATGGTTTCTTTAAGGTCTTTGGATAAAAGACTATCATTTAGCAATGCTCCTAAAGTTCCTTTTCCTTTTATAATTTTATCAGTAATTTTTAGCAAATTTGACGTGAGGTTTGCAGCATTTTTATTGGTTATACTAAGGGTATTTAAAAGATCTTCAGTTCGAACACGATTTTGGGAACGAATTGCATCACCCGGTTTAACTGAAGGTGCGTCACCTTTTCCGGGAAAGATATTTATAATCATATTTCCCACTAATCCGTCAGACCCAATGATGGCAACTGCATCCTTTTTTATGAAGGGAAAAATAGCTTTATCAATATTCATGTCAACACGAACTGTTGTGTCGTTAATCATTTTGATTCCTCGAACGGTTCCCACGCTTATTCCTGAATAACGCACATTATTGCCCAATTGCAATCCATTTACGTTATTGAAAACTGCTTCCAGATGATTTGTTTTTCCAAACATTTTTTGCTTGTCACCAATGAAATAAACGGCAAGTATAAAAATCAATAATCCGATAATTACAAAAAAACCAAGGCTTATTTTTTGTGAGGCTGCTTTTTCCATTTTTATATTTATTTAAAGAATGCTTGTATTTTAGGGTCTTTTGAGGAAATTAATTCTTCAAAAGTACCTTCGGCATAATTAATTCCGTCTACTAATAAAATCATTCGGTTAGAAATTGCTCTTGCACAATCCACATCGTGGGTAATAATGATTGATGAGGTGTTGTATTTTTTTTGAATAGATTCCATTAATAGCAAAATTTCTTTTGCGGTTATGGGGTCTAATCCCGTTGTGGGTTCATCATACAGAATAATCTTTGGTTGGAGTATCAAGGTTCTCGCAAGAGCAACCCTTCGTTTCATTCCTCCCGAAAGTTCTTCGGGCATTAAATTGATTGTGTGTGCCAAACCTACATTTTCCAAAGCTTCAATAACTAATGGTGTCGTGTCTTTTATGACTCCAAACTTCTTAGTATGGCGTCTCAACGGAAATTCCAGATTTTCCCGAACGGTCATTGAATCATAGAGCGCACTTCCTTGAAAAAGAAATCCAACTTCGGTTCTCAATTCGTCCAGTTCTTCATGTTCCAATGTGCTAATATCTTTACCCATCACTATTATTGTGCCGCTATCAGGAGCTTCCAGGCCAATCAAACATTTTATCATAACAGATTTACCGGAACCTGATTTACCCATTATAACCAAGTTTTCTCCTTCAACCAGAACCATATTAAAACCATTCAAAACATGATTATCACCATAACTTTTTCGTAAGTCTTTGATTTCTATGATGTGTTTAGTATTGTTTTGAAAAGTGTCCATATTTATAAATCATAAAAAATATCAGTGACAAAAACGGCAATAAAGTCAATTATGAAAAGAAGCATAGAAGTAAAAACTACTGCAGAATTGGCAGCAAGTCCTACTCCTGCTGTTCCTTTTTTGCAATTATACCCTTTGAAACAACCTACTAATCCAATGGCAAAACCAAAGAAGAAAGATTTAATGGTTGCGGGAATTAAATCGCCAAATTCCAAAGCATCAAAAACTTGGTTATAATACAATAAAAACGATACATGGTCTTTGATGTTCTCGACCAAATAAGAACCATAGATAGCTATAAAATCACCTAGAATCACTAAAATGGGTAGCATAAAAGTGGTAGCCAAAATACGTGTAACAACTAGATATTTAAAAGGATTCGTCCCTGAAACTTCCATTGCATCAATTTGTTCCGTCACTTTCATTGAACCTAATTCAGCACCAATTCCGGAACCAATACGTCCGGCACAAATCAATGCGGTAATTATGGGGCCAATTTCTCGAATGATAGAAATACTTACCATTGAAGGCATCCAGGAAACTGCGCCAAATTCCTGTAATGTAGGTCGTGATTGTAATGTAAAAACTAATCCGATGATAAATCCGGTCACGGCTACCAATAGGAGGGAACGGTTTCCCATATTGTAGCATTGCCTGAGAAATTCTTTAAATTCGAAAGGGCGTTTTAATACTTCTTTAAAAAAACGCCCTGCAAAATTAGAAAGTTCTCCAATATCAAGTAAGAAAGCCTTGAAGATTTCAATTATTTTAAAAATAGTTTCCATAGACAAAGGAATTATTTTTCAATAAAAATGATGTTCACCCAAAAATAGAAATTGGTTAGTAAATATACGAATAATCTGTTGATTATCAGTGTTTTTAGAGTTATTTGTCGTGTTTTAAGCTTTTTTTAACTTTGCCAATTCTTCAAATAATTCTTTTTCTTTTTCGCTGAGGTTTTTTGGGATAACGATTTGGTATGTAATGTATAAATCGCCAAAATGCCCTTCTTTTTTATAAACAGGAAAACCTTTTCCTTTTAGTTTTACTTTGGTGCCGTTTTGGGTTCCCGGCATTACTTTTAGTTTTACTTTGCCGTCAAAAGTATCGACCGTAATTTCGCCTCCTAATATGGCAATGTATAAATCTAAATCTACAGTTGAATAGAGATTGTGTTTGTCTAATTTGAATTTAGTGTGGTTTTCGATGGTAAAAGTGATGTATAAATCACCTTTTGGGCCACCATTTAAACCTTCGGCACCCATTCCACTAATTTTTATGACTTGGCCATTTTCAACGCCGGCGGGAATGGTAAGTCGAATTTTTTTGCCGTTGATAGTCAATTCCCGTTTGTGTGTTGTGTAAACATCTTTCAGGTCTAGGCTTAATTCTGCATTGTAATCGCCTCCTTTTGTGGCTGCAGTCCGATTTCTTCCTCCTGCTGAACGACCTCCAAACATAGATTCAAAAAAATCCGAAAAATCGCCACCACCTGAAAATCCTCCAAATCCTCCAAAATCCCCTTGTTGAGAGCCTCTGCGAGATTGCTGTTGCTGTCTTGATTTTTCGAATTCTTCAGAATGTTTCCAGTCTTCGCCATATTGATCGTATTTCTTGCGATTTTCTGGATGGCTCAAAACCTCGTTGGCTTCATTAACTTCTTTGAATTTTTGTTCAGCTTCTTTATCGTTAGGATTCAGGTCTGGATGGTATTTTCGGGCGAGTTTTCTGAATGCTTTTTTTACCTCGGCTTCTGTTGCACTTTTGTCGATTCCCAATATTTTGTAATAGTCTATAAATGCCATTTTTTATATTGTTTTCGTTCTAATTTCTTTATCAAATTTAATCATTTTTCCCTTGCTAAAATAGAATTAAAACATTTTATTACAAAAGGTTACGTAAATAAAAAGTCCTAATTTAGGACTTTCGATTAGAGTTTTTCTAAAATAGAATTTTCATTTTATAAGAGCAACGGCAATTCCTTTTTAATTTTCAAATTCTGTTTCTTTTTTAGTTCAATGAGCAATGCTTTGTATGCTGAAAACTCATAATCTTTTGGGTTTATTTGTAACACAAAATTTATTTTTCCCAACAAATGTTCCAGATAATTTGCCTGACTAATTTCTTTATATACACGATGTTCTTCAAAACCAAATTTCTTAATGTAATACATCGCTTGTCGCAATTCATTACGCTTATTAAATTCGACCTGAGGTTTGTTGTTGACCACAATTCCTGTTACCGTTTGTCTCATATCTGGTGTCATCAGTTTTGTTTTGCTTTCGTTGATGCGAAGATTAAGGGTTTTGATGGTCTCGGTTACTTTATCGAGCAATTCATTTTCGTCAAAGTCTCCTGAAAAACTCAAATCATCTGCATAACGAGTGTATTTGATTTTTCGTTGTTTACAAAATTCAGAAATGATTGCATCAGCATCTCTGAAAACTAAATTAGAAAGATACGGACTTGTTGGAGCGCCTTGTGGCAAAGCGTTATCTTTTGTGCAGAGTTTGGCAAGAAGTTCCGAAACTATTTTAGAATAACCCAATTTAAGAAATATTTTTTCGACAGCTTCAATTTTTATGGATGGGAAGAAATTTTCCAAATCCAGCGTGAATACTTTGGGCTGGTTTTTATGAAATTTTAGGTTTTCTATAAGACGCATTTTGGGTTTATAGGCTTTGGCAAAAGGACTTACCGGTATATTTTCAAGAATATTTTTAAGAATCCAGATTTGGATTTCCTTCAAACTTGGAAGTGGCTCAGAAATGGGTCTTTTCTTGCCGTTTTTTTTGGTGATTTCAAAATTTCGATAAAAATAGGAGGTATGAAGTGCTGCTTTTTTAAGGTATTCTTTTTTGTATCCCACAAGTGCAGAAAGATGCGAAGGGTTGTATATCACTGAAACGTTATGAGAAACCAAAACTTCGGCATAATCCAAACAATCTTGGATATTACGTTTTGATAAGCCCATTTTAGTGGCTTCATCGGTAAAATCTTTTTTGTATTTTGTAAAATCCATAGCTTTTATATCATTAATGGAGCGGGAATCTAAATTCCCACTCCAGTTAAGAACACGGGTTTAAAAGGTTCGGAGCTCTGCGGAGATCCTTTTAAACATAGTTGCTTGAAAAAGCATTCAATTACAGAGTTGTGACTCACGACTCCTCATCAGCTAATGCTGATGAAATCTTGGAATAAACTTGAAATTTAATTCGTTTTTACAAGGGACAAAAATAATTTTCTTGTTCAATTTTGGAATTTTACTTTTCAAATCTTCCTTAATCCATTCTTCTTTTTTTATTTTTTTATTCGGTTCCATATTCAAGTTTAAAACCAATTTTAATTTTTAATGTATTTAATACCAGATATTTAAATTAAAATCTACAAGTATAAAGTTACAAAAAATATATTTATAAATTGGTATTAGAATCATAAAAATTTACTCTGGATTGGGTTATAGAACTGATTTCTAATAAAATTTCCTAAATCGTTTATGGGGTAAATAAGTTACCACTATTTCAATCGTTCTTGTTGTCCAATAGGAAACCCAATTGGTGAATTTTGATGTTAAATTATATCTTACTTTTAAAGTTTCAGGAGTGATTTTTTCGCATTGCTCCATAATTTCATTGAGATGCAAAAGATAATTATTCGCAAACTCAGCCGAATTAATTCCTACATTCATTTCGATACTCGCAAACGAACTCAAATTATTCAGGTTGAAGGAGCCAATTGTAGTCCAATTGTTATCAATCACGGCAATTTTTCCGTGCAAAATAGATTTTTTCCATTCGTATAATTCAACATTATACTTCAGGAGTTTTGCGTATAAATGGCAACTGGCTCGTCTTGCCATAGGAATATCGGATATTCCGGACAGAATCAATTTAATTTTTACGCCATTTCGGGATGCTTTTTTTAAGGAATTTAGCAGTTTTTTTCCAGGAAGAAAATAACTGCCTACAATTATGATTTCTTTTTTGGCGTTGCCAATGTTTTTTATGTAAGCGTTATAGATTTCGTTTTTTCTTTTCAGCCAGTCATTTTGAAGAACGCTAATTGTGAATTGTTCAGCAGTTCCAATAACAGATTTGATTTCTTTTCTTCGAATAATCCTTTTCCTTAAATAAATGTCGCTACACAATTTCTGAAGACTTAAAGCTATCTTCTCATCATTTAACTCTACGGCATAATCAAGCCAAGGCAAAGCTGTTGGTGTTCCGCGGTATTTGTCGGCAATATTGATTCCGCCAATTAATGCTATTTTTGAATCTGCAACGACTATTTTATGGTGTAGCCTTCTGCCAATATATAATGAATTTGCAGAAAAAAATGGGGAGAAGAACCTGATATTGATTCCTGTTTCATTAAGCTCTTTTATCACTTCTTCAGGGAATGAAAACGAACCAAATCCATCAATCAGAATATATATTTTGACATTTCTGGAAGCGGCTATTTTTAATGCAGTAATTATTTTTTTGCCAATGGTGTCATAATCAAATATGTAAGTCTGAATATGAATTTCACTTTGAGTTTCCAAAATTATCCGTTCTAATCTAGAAAAATAGTCTTCGCCGCTATGAACCAGCACTGCAAATTTTGTTGTGGATAATGTAGTTTTGTTATTTTGCATGAATCCTTTTTGCTTTAACCTCATTTACCAGAATAAATTCCAAAAGATTTTCCATGTCTAAGGTGCCAATGAGTTGGTTGTCTTCTACGACAAGCATTAAAGTTGATTTATGTTTATATATTAATTCAAAAATATCCTCCAAAAGGGAATCGGCTTCCAGAAAAATAAGACTTCTATCCATAATGGAAGATAGATTTACGTCTTCCTCTTTTTTAGAAAGAGCTTCTATGATTTGATCCCGGTTGAGTGTACCCATAGGAATTCCATTTTCCGTCACCAGGAAATATTTGTTTTGACTATCAAGCATCAATTTTACAGCTGTTTCCAGTGTTTCATTGCAATCTATAGTTGGGTATTGTCTCATTAAAATATCTCTGACTTTGTAGCCTTTGAGCATATATTTTGACTCCGTATAGTTTGTTTCGATTTGTGCGGCCATTATGACAAATACTCCAATGAAAATCAAAAACGGATTGTATGAAAATCCTAAAATAATGAAACCAATTGCTAACAATTGTCCAATGCGTGCCGCAATTTTAGTAGCAACATTTCTTTTTAATTTATACGATAAAACGGCGCGGAGCATCCTACCTCCATCCATAGGAAAAGCAGGAATTAAATTGAATAGCGCCAAAAAAATGTTCACCAGAAAAAAATTGAGTAAAAAGTTATTACCATTGATACCGCCAGATAATTTAGCCATCATTTCTTCAGAAGTATTGGGATATTGGATAAAAAAGGATATTAGCAATGCCAATGCAATATTTACCATTGGTCCCGCAATGGCAACCATTAATTCTTCTGAAGGCTTTTCGGGCAGTCTTTCTAAACGGGCAATTCCGCCAATGGGTAAAAGGGTTATGTCGTTGGTTTTAATGTTAAAATTCTTAGCGGTTACGGCATGTCCCAATTCATGCAATAAAACCGTGGCAAAAACACATAATATAAATAGTACAGACCAAGCAATCTGGACTATATTTTGACCTGCTTTATAGTTGACGTAAACAATAAAAAAGATGAGTATAGAGAATGTCCAGTGAATAAACACACCTATTCCGGCTATGTTTCCGAGTTTAAATGATCCTTTCATTTTTCTGAATTTTAAAGTGATTATACCTGATTTTACTTAAAATAAACAGTGACTTTTAAACTTATCTTGCATATAAAGTTAAGAATAAAATATTAATTATTAACACTTTAAGTCTTTTACTTTATTTTGGATATTCGTTTTTTTGTAGCCAAGTGAATACTGATAAAAAATGCCATAAAAAACATAATTACCGTTGCTGTATCAACCCAATTTTCCGGTAGATTGACTCCAAATATTTTTATAATCAGAAAATGGATATAAGAACTGCTTTCATCATTGTAGCCTAAAAGTTGGCGCACTTTCCAATGCCAATCCGTAAACGGACAATAACCAATGCCATACCAAATACCCAATACAAACCACGATAAAGCAGTAAGCGATAAAGAAATTAAATTGGCAAACCGTCATTTTGGAATCATCCAACCAAAAATATTAAACACAATAAGAACGCTATGAAAGAAAATAAAGAAATAGTCAATGGTTTGAAGTATAAATCTGTTCATTTGTTTTTAGTTTTTAATCTCTTTACCCATTTTTCGATTTCAACAGCCCAAAACACTATGCTTGATACGGCAAGCGTTATTGCCAATTCATAAATAGTAAGTGGTTGTGTTTTGAAAACACCATTAAAAAACGGTGAATAAATAAGTATCAATTGAAGTACGACGGTAAGAAATAAGGCAGCCAAAAGTGGCTTGTTAGAAAACACTCCAATTTTAAAAAGTGATTCTCGCTCAGAACGAATCGCCATTACGTGTCCCATTTGGCTGAAGCATAAAACCGTGAAAGCCATCGTTTGCCAATGTGTGTCTCCACTATTTATTGCCCAATATTGAATTCCCAAAGTTGTAATTCCCATTAATAATCCGACCCATAAAATGTGTTTTCCCATTCCGTGTGAAAAAATATTTTCTTTAGGTTTTCGTGGAGGTCTTCTCATAATATTAGCTTCAGCAGGTTCTGAAGCTAGCGCAAGCCCCGGCAAACCATCGGTGACAAGATTAATCCAAAGGATATGGATGGCCAAAAGCGGAATGGGCAACAGAAAAAATGGAGCCAGAAAAATAGCCCAAATTTCTCCAGAATTTCCGGTCATGATGTACTTGATAAACTTCAAAATGTTGTCAAAAACCTTTCGGCCGTGTTTGACTGCAACAACAATGGTGGCAAAATTATCGTCCAGTAATATCATGTGCGATGCTTCTTTTGAAACTTCGGTACCGTTGATTCCCATGGCGATGCCAATATCTGCATTCTTGAGTGCTGGCGCATCGTTTACGCCATCACCAGTCATGGCAACTATTTGTCCTCGGTCGTGCAAAGCATTGACGATTTTTAATTTTTGTTCTGGATTTACACGGGCATAAACGCGAACTCTTTCGACAATATCGTCAAATTGTGATTCCGTTAATGCGGCTAGTTCTGGACCGCTTAACACCAAATCTTCTTTGGATGTAAGTATTCCTAATTGTTTTGCTATGGCTATGGCGGTAAGTTTGTGGTCGCCAGTAATCATTACGGGAATTGTCCTGGCCTGTTTGCACTCGGCAACGGCTTGTTTTGCTTCTTCTCTTGGCGGGTCAATAATTCCCGCAAATCCTATTAAGGTCAATCCGGATTCTACAGCATCAAAATCTTGTAATTCCGGCAAAGTATCCATTTTTTTTACGGCATAACCAATCACGCGATAGCCTTTCTCTGCCATTTCATTGGCTTTGGACTCCAATTCTGGAATAAGGGATTTTTGGCTTTCAACTAATTTTTCTAATATAATTTCTACGGCACCTTTGGTAATGGCCATAATTCCTCCTGCCTGTCCAGCATTCAGGTTTTCGGTTTTATGAAAAGTGGTCATACATTTTCGGGTAGAATCAAAAGGGATTTCGGCAACTCTTGGGAATTTTTTTTCTAAATCTGTTCTCTCTTTATTTTTTTCGAAAGCAAATTGCACCAAAGCGACTTCGGTGGAATCGCCTAACCATTTTTCGTTTCTGTCTTTCGAAACATCATTGTTCAAAGCCATTGCATCGAGCAAGACGCTATTTTCAAGAAAAGTAGAACTGGAATCGCGGTTAGGAATTTCGTAAGTTTCCTGAACCGTCATTTTATTTAAGGTAAGTGTTCCTGTTTTATCAGAACAGATGTAGGTAACTGAGCCAAGTGTTTCAACTGCCGGAAGTTTACGAATTAGCGCATTGCTTTTTGCCAATCGCTTAGCGCCAAAAGCCAATGCAATAGTTACCAATGCTGGCAAAGCCTCGGGTATGGCTGCAACGGCGAGGGAAATTGAAGTGAGCAACATCGTTAATGCATCTTCACCACGCCACCAGCCAATAACAAAAATCACGGTACAAATAAATAACACGATAACCGATAATCGTTTGCCAAAAGCAGTTAATCTCCTTTGTAAAGGAGTTGATTTTTCGTCAGTTTGAATCATTTTGGCGATAAGCCCAAGTTCGGTGTTCATACCAGTTGCCATAACATAAGCAATACCTCGTCCGTTAGTAATATGGGTTCCTTTGAATCCCATATTGATCCGGTCGCCTAGAGAATAATCGCCTTTCGGAAGTATGTTGCAATTTTTTTCGACATTATGCGATTCGCCAGTCAGCGCAGATTCGTCCACTTTGATTTGATGTGTTTCAAAAAACCGAACATCGGCAGGAATTATGTTTCCGGCTTCTAGCAACACCACATCTCCGGGGACTAATTCGGTAGCGGTAATTTCTAGTGTCGAGCCTTCGCGCACAACTCTTGCGAAACTTGGAGCCATATTTTTTAGGGCTTCTATCGCTTTTTCAGAACGGTATTCTTGAATAAAACCCACGGCGGCATTGATGACAATGATGGCAAGTATAATTATGGTGTCTGTCAGGTCTCCCAAAATCCCTGAGACAATGGCTACCACAATAAGTACAAGAATCATAAAATCGGTCAATTGATGGAGGATCATTTGCAAAATGGTTTTTTTCCTCTTATCCTCAATCTCATTTTTTCCGTATTCGGACAAGCGCTGTAAGGCAATGCTGTTGCTTATGCCTGAAGGATTTGACTTTAGCAACTCAGCAATTTCGGTGATAGATAGTAAATGCCAGTTCATCTGAATTAATTTTGAATTTATAACTCACCTCAAAAAGTACATCTGTAATCATAAAAGATGCTTTTTTGATACTGAAAATCTATTTTATTTTACCCAAAATGTAGTCAACCAAATTTTTCAGTGTGGTAATTTTTCCATAATCCTGTTCGGGAATTTCAATTCCTAATTTTTCATCCAGCGAAACCAAGAATTGCAAAGAATCAAACGAGTCAATATCAAGTGTATCCCTAATATTTTCATCGGGTTTTAAGGTTGAAGGTTCCGTATCTGGCGCAATTTGTTTCAGTAATTGAAAAACCAGTTTTTTTATTTCATCTTCGTTCATAATGCTTCAGGATTTTGTAATTGTTTGTTTAAAGTAACCAGAAAATCACTTCCTATAAGTCCGTCCGTGGCACGATGATCACCAGCTAATGTCACAGTGAAAACAGTTCTAATGCCTAACATTCCGTTTTCGGCAAAAGGTTGTTGGGAACTTCCTCCAAAGCCGATAATTGCCACTTGTGGCGGATAGATTACACCAAAAACTACATCGGCACCGCCTTCGCCCAGACTGGTAATGGTAATGGTAGAATCGCTTAAATCAGAACTGCGTAATTTCATTGCTCGTGCCCTTGGTATCATATCATTCAAGGCTTCCATAATTTCATCAATGCTCTTTTCAGATGCTTTGTGAATGGCGGGAATAATAACGCCACCACCACGTAATGAAACTACAAAACCGATATTTATTTCTTTTTTTATTTGCACTTCGTTATCCCAAATTGCATTTAGCTCCGGAAAATCAATAAGTGATTTCGCAACAGCTTTAATCAATAATGCTGCTGGCAAAAGCCGTTTTTGTATTGGACGTTTACTATTTGCTTCTCGTAACCAAGCCAATGCTTTTGTAATGTCAATTCTTTTTTCCAAATAATAATGCGGAATATCGGTATTGGACTTACTCATTGCTGCAGCTATCGCTGACCGAATTGCCAAATTTTTAGGAAGGGATTTTTCTTCTTTTTTTTCAATTTTTGCTTTTTGAGAGATAGCTTTTTCGACATCGTCTTTCGTAATGGAGCCGTCTTCTCCAGTTCCTTGAATCTGCGAAAGATCGATATTATTTTCTGTTGCAATTCTTTTTGCCAAAGGAGAAACTTTAATATGCCTTTCTTCGAATTTTTCTGCTGTAGCTTTTTCGACTATTTTTTCTTCCGTTGGCTGAATTTTTACTGTTGGTTTTTCAGAAATTGTTTCTTTTCTTGTTTCCAATGTGGTTTCGGTCGGATTAATCAATGCCATTACGGTTCCCACCGGAACTTTGGTGCCTTCCTTAATCAAAAGTTCACCGATGATTCCTTCGTCGAAAACTTCAATTTCAATCAATCCTTTTTGTGTTTCAACCTCCGCGATAATATCGCCACGTTTCACAGCATCTCCCGGTTTTTTTCTCCATTCGATAAGTGTTCCGGCTTCCATATCAGCGCCAAGGCTGGGCATTTGAAATTCAATCATGGCTCATCATTTTTTTGACTGCGTTTACAATGTCATTTTTCTGCGGAATTGCTGCATCTTCAAGATGTAAAGGGTAAGGAATAGGCACTTCGACACCACACAATCGTTGCACGGGAGCATCTAATTCGTAAAATGCTTTTTCCATAATTCTGGAACTTATTTCCGAAGAAATACTCACTGAACGCCAAGCATCTTCTACAATAAGTACCCGGTGGGTTTTAGCCACCGAAGCAAGAAAAGTTTCCTCGTCCAATGGTCTTAAAACTCTTAAATCGAGAACTTCGGTATCAATTCCGATGGTTGCTAATTCAGCCGCTGCTTCCAGACATTTATAAACCCCGGTGCCATAAGTGATGATGGAAATGTCCTTTCCTTCTTTCAAGACTTTTGCTTTGGAAATATCAACAGCACCAGCATCGGCGGCGATTTCTCTTTCTGAATTTAGCATCGAAGTATATTCGAAAATAAGAACCGGATCCGGACTTTTAAGCGCTGTAAGTAACATTCCTCTTGCATCTTCGTGCGTGCCAACCGACAAAACTATCAATCCCGGGATATGCGCATAAAAAGGTTCCCAACTGTGCGAATGTTGCGCTGCTAATTGTTTGCCAATGCCACAGCCCATTCGTATTACAATGGGAACATTTAATTGTCCTCCCGACATGTGTAGCAAGGTTGCGGCATTATTCACGATTTGATCCATGGCAAGTAAACTGAAATTGACTGTCATCACTTCGACTATGGGTTTCATTCCAGCTAAAGCTGCTCCAATTCCAGCACCCACAAAACCCGATTCAGAAAGCGGAACATCCATAATGCGTTCTTCACCAAACTCCTGTAGTAAATCTTTGCTAACTGCAAATGCGCCGCCATAACGGCCCACGTCTTCTCCCATCAGGAAAACACGTTCGTCGTTTTGCAAAGCTTCTCGAAGCCCTTGTTTTAAAGCCTCTCGATAAGTACTGTTTATTTTGGCGGCATTATTTTTCACTTGTGAATCAGTATTAATGTTTGTTATTCCAACGTTTTAATGTAGGCAAAATGTTTATGGCCTTTTGAATCAAGTAACTGGGTTGATTCATTTTTTCCATTTTATTTTTTACTTTGAGTTGCATTTCCTCCAAATTGATTTCCGGATTTTTAAAATCATTATTTTCATAACAGTACTTGCAATAGTCATCGTTTTTTAAACCATTTCGTTCAGTGCCTTTTACATCTTCATTGTTAAGTGGCATACCGCAACTTTGACAATAGGAATAGATATTCATGATTTTGATTTTTTAGTTGTTTTATTTCGTTTTCCAACGGTTTAATGACGGCAAGATATTTATGGCTTTTTGTATGGCATATTCGTGATGTTCCAACTTTTTCATTTGGTTTTCCACATTTTTTTTCATGTCTTCCAAATTCATTTTTGGGTGTTTAAAAACGCCATTTTCATAGCAATATTTGCAATATTCATCACTTTTCAAACCATTTTTTTCGGTTCCTTTTATTGTTTCAGTATCAAGTGGCATTCCGCAACTTTGACAAAAAATTTTATTTTCCATAATTATATTTTTTTAAGGGTTATTTTTCTACTTTTTATTATATGCTTCTTGAATCCATTCCATCAATTTCCCGTCAATTTCATCTTCACTGATAATATCAATATAGTACAGGTAACGGCTTGAGGACATTTGGATATACTTTTTGATCAGTTTGCTTTCTATTTTATGGTCTAGACTAAAATCTACTCGTATTTTATCTTTGAATATTTTAATAGCTGCAAATGTGAATGTGCTGACAAAATGAATACAACATTCCAAAGACTCAATTTTAAATGAACCTAACTGATTTTTGACAGCCATTTTAAATTTTTCATACAACATTTTACCTTTCTCTTTTCGGAAAAAATGTTGTTCCAATGGAAAATTTTTACAGGAATGACTTTGGTTCTCCCGTTTAAATTGACGTTCACAATTGGGACACTTCCATAATTTTATTATTTCAGCTTTTGTTTTCACTATAAACAAATCGTGTCAATTGGTCAATGGGCTCCCAAGTTCCTGCTTCGGCAAAGTCCACTGATTTTTGAATTTTCTTTTCTATTTTCTTTTCAAATTCATCGATTTCGGTTTCTGTAATTAATTTTTCCTGTAATAAATACTGTTGAAATTGTGGAATTGGATCGTATTTTTTCCATTCTTCGACTTCTTTTTTGTCACGGTATAATTCGGCATCAAACATAGAATGCGCTCGGAAACGATAGGTATTGCAGACCAACAAATAAGGCTTTCTGCTGCTTCTTACTTTATGTATGGCACTATTTGCGGCATCCATCACTTTCATCAAATCCATTCCATCCACGGACGAAGATTCTATTCCGTAAGCAGCACCTTTTTTTTCTAATTCTTGCATAGAATGCGTGAATCGAATGGCGGTTCCCATCGCATATAAATTATTTTCACAAACGAACAAAACAGGAACTTTCCATAATGCTGCAAGGTTCATAGCCTCGTGAAATTCTCCTTCGGCAGCAGCGCCTTCGCCAAAAAAGCAACAAGTAATATTCGTTTTCTTTTGTTTTTTGGACACTAATGCCATTCCCACCGCTATCGGGAGATGGCCGCAAACAATGGCATTGCCTCCATAAAATTTTTTAGATGTGTCGAACAAGTGCATCGAACCACCACGACCTTTAGAACATCCTTGTTGTTTGCCGTACATTTCTGCCATTATAAAATCGGCATCAATTCCGCGAGCCAACGCATGCCCGTGTTCGCGATACGTGCTCAACACATTGTCATCATCATTCAATGCTTGTGTCACGCCAACAGCCACGGCTTCTTCGCCAATGTACAAATGCAGGAATCCCCTGATTTTGGCTTTGGTATATTGCTCGGCTGCTTTTTCTTCAAATCGCCGAATAAGCATCATTTGATATAAAATAAGGAGCTCTTTTTTTATATCCAGCGGTTTTTGTATTTCGACTGATTGTGTCATATTATTTAAATTTTACATTCCAAAAGCGTAATAATAATTAGTTGGATCACCGGCATATTTCCCTTCAAGCATTATGCCTCCTTGCTGTGCCTCAACGGCTTCAATAAAGGAATTAACTGATGAAACTTCTTTATTATTGACTCTCGTAATCACAAATCCTTCCCTTATATTGGTGTTTCGTTTTAGTTTACCGTTATACAATTTGGTGATTTTTAAACCGTTTTTTACCTTGTAATTTTTCTGGTCTTCCTTGCTGATTGGGGCAAGTTCGACTCCCAAATCTTTTAGTAATTCATCATTTTCGGGTTTAATATTTTTAGAAATTGTTTGCTGTTTTTTTAGAGTAGCAATTAGTTCTTTCTTTTCATTACCGTTTCGTATCAGCGTAATTTTTACTTTGTCACCGGGACGTTTTCGCATTACAATTTCCTGTAATTTTGCTGATGTCGTTGTTTCAATACCATCAATGCGGATGATTACATCTTTGGCTTTAACACCTGCTTCTTTTGCCGCTCCGGTGGCTGCTACACTGTCAACATAAACGCCATTGGCACGGTCAATATTAATTTCTTTAGCAATTTTGCTGTCCATATCGCGGATGCTTATTCCTAAAAAACCTCTACTGACAGAACCAAAATTCATCAAATCATTGGTAGCTTTTTTTACGATATCTACAGGAATGGCAAAAGCATAACCTGCATAAACGCCTGTTGGTGTTGCTATTGCTGTATTAATGCCAATGAGTTTTCCGTCTAATGTGACCAATGCTCCGCCACTGTTACCCGGATTCATGACGGCATCAGTTTGTATGAAGGATTCGATTGCTCCCTGATCCCTTAAAATATTTAGGTTTCTGGTTTTTGCACTCACAATCCCTGCTGTAACAGTTGATGCGAGATTAAATGGATTTCCCACTGCTACGACCCATTCACCCACTTCAATATTGTCACTGTCGCCAAACATAATAAAGGAGAGATTCTTTTCGTCAATTTTAATGAGAGAAAGGTCAGTTTGTGGGTCAGTGCCAATAATTTTTGCTTTATAAGATTTTCCGTTGTAAAGAGTAACATCAATTTCGTCGGCATCTTTTACCACGTGATTATTGGTAACAATATAACCATCTGGAGTAAGAATAACTCCGGATGCACCGCCGATTATTGGTTCAGAATCATAGTTTGGTTCGAATTTAAATTGTCTGAAAAAAGGATCATTTTTGAAAAAATCTTTGAAGGCATCCGGTAAATCATAAAAATCATTTTGACCCTGATTTTCAGATTTTTGCATTTTTGTTTTGAAAGTAGATTTGATGTTCACTACTCCTGGAGTGGCAATTTTTGCAGCCATTTTGAAATCTACATTGCCAGTATAAGAAACTTTATCGGTGTAACCAATGGCGCTTTTCTGAATTTCTTCAATGTCTTTTTCGTTTTTCTTGTCTTGGGATTGGCATCCTTGAAACGAAAGAAGGACAACAATAAAATAGAGTATTTTACTTTTCGAATATATTTTTTTAAAGAGTGTCATAATTGAAATTTTTAAAAAATTAGTTTTTCCTTTACAGTCTTTTATATTTGTTCCAAGGTCGAAATGTCGCCTTCGGGCAATCCGAGTTCTCTAGCTTTTAGTAATCGTCGCAAAATTTTGCCGCTTCGGGTTTTGGGAATATTCTCGACAAATTCAATTTCTTTGGGAGCGACAGCCGGTCCCAATTCTTTTCGAGCGAAACCCATAATGTTCATCTTGGTTTCCTCGTTTGGAATGCTTCCATTTTTCAACACCACAAAAGCTTTTACCAATTCGCCAATTAGGGGTTCCGGTTTTCCTATTACCGCCGCTTCTGCAACCATTGAGTGCCGCATCAGCGTGCTTTCTACTTCAAAAGGTCCCACCATATGTCCCGAAGTTTTAATAATATCATCGGCACGACCGATAAACCAGAAATAGCCATCGGCATCTTTTTTAGCCAAATCACCGCTGAGATACCATTCGCCAATAAAGCATTTATTGTACCGCTCTTCTTCGTGCAAATAGCCACGGAAGAGAGATGGAAATCCTTTTTTTAAAACCAAATGTCCTTGTAAGTTGGGTTCCGAAAGGATTTGTATTTGGTTGTCTTTAACCTCGGCAATTGCTACCTCCAATCCAGGCAATGGTTTTCCCATAGAACCGGGTTTTACTTTCATCGAAGGATAATTGGCAATCATAATGCCGCCAGTTTCGGTTTGCCACCAATTGTCGAGAATTGGGAAACCAAAAGTTTTCTCTCCCCAAATCACTGCTTCGGCATGAAGTGGTTCGCCCACACTCAGGATAATTCGGAGGTTTTCGAGATTGTAATTTTCCAATGGTTTGATATCCATTCGCATCAATCTTCTGATGGCGGTAGGAGCGGTATACCAAACATTGACTTTGTGTTCTTCGAGAAGCGAATACCATCTTACGGCATCAAATTCTTCTTCGTCGATAATGCTGGTTACACCATTTACCAAAGGCGCAATAATACCATAAGAAGTTCCCGTTACCCAACCCGGATCTGCAGTGCACCAGAAAACATCGCCTTCGTGAAAATCGAGCACATATTTGCCCGTGATATAATGGGTGAGTACTGTATTGTGAACGTGCAAAGCTCCCTTTGGCATTCCAGTTGTTCCGCTGGTAAAATGCAGTAAGGCTAAATCTTCCGGATTGGTTTCTGGAATGATAAATTCGGTATTGGCCTGTTCCATAAGTTTGGAATAAGACAGAATTTTATCCGAAATATGTTCAACTGCATCGCTGAGAATGACATAATGAAGCGAAGGAAGTTGGTCGATTAATTGTTTTACTTTCTTTTCAAAAAGGGAAGAAGTAGTTAGCAAAACGGTGACTTCTCCCTTTTTCAATCTTTGGAGAATTGGCTCAGGGCCAAAAACAGAAAATAATGGACAAAAAACAGCCGTACTTTTTAAAGTTCCCAAGGCGGCAATATATAATTCTGGGATTCTTCCAGCTAAGGCGAAAACTCGTTCCCCTTTTTGGATGCCTAATTTTTGCAAAACATTCGCAAATTTTGAACTTTGTTGCTGCAAATCAGAATACGTAAAATCGCTAAAACTTCGGTCTTTGTGAATAAAACGAAGTGCCACCACATTTTTTGAATGACTTTTTGCATGGCGATCAACAGCTTCGTGAGCGATATTCAATCCTTTTCGATCGGGCAAACCGCTTAATTCTAGAGTAACATTTTCCCACGAGAAAGAGGCTCGAACTTTGTCATAATTCGAAAGATTGTGTTCCGTTTTATTTTTGGTTGTAATCATTTTTTTACTTTTTAAACCAATACTTTTTCCACAATAATTTCAGGTTCTAATAGGATAGTAGCTTTAATCGCATTGGAAATTAAGCAAGTTCTTTTGCTCATTTCAAGAATATGAATTGCCCTGTCTTGCTTTTGCGTATGAGGGATAGTGACTTTGGGTTTCAAAATAATTTCGGTGATGGCGTGTTTGCCTTCGATTATGGCGATATTGCAAACAGCATCACTTTCATAACTGATGAATTCCAGTTTCGAATTTTCGGCAATAGCCAGAAATGTTGTCATTAAGCAGCCATTTACCGATGCCACTAATAAGTGTTCCGGTGTCCAAACTCCTTCCATTCCTTTGGGAAAATCAGGAGGTGTTGCTACTTCGATTTGTTGTGGTAAAAGAGGAGAACTTAAGACTCCTTTTCTATTGACTGTCCACTTTAGATTTACTTCGTAGGTATACATTTTGTATGATTTTAAGTGAATACTATTTTAAAATTATTGCGCCACAAAACCACCGTCCACGGGCATTGCCAATCCGGTTACGAAAGAGGCTTCATCCGAGCATAACCAAATAACTGCGGTTGCAATTTCTTCAGGATATCCAAAACGTCCTATAGGTTCCAAGTTTGTAAACTGTTCTATGGTTTCTTTTTTCTTTCCGGTAAGTCTATCAATCATAGGGGTTTGAATAACGCCGGGACAAACTACATTTACTCGGATTCCGAGTTTAGCATATTCTAATGCGGCTGTTTTTGTAAGACCTATTACACCGTGTTTTGATGCGACATAAGCCGGCAATCCTTGAAAACCCACCAGTCCAGCGACAGAGGCACAGTTAACGATAGCTCCTTTACCTCTTTTTAGCATTTCCGGAATTTCGTATTTCATGCAAAGCCAAATTCCCTTCAGGTTGACACCAATGGTTTTGTCCCAGTTTTCTTCCGTACAATCCTCAGTGGAGGCCATTATTCCTTCGATACCGGCATTGTTGAATGCATAATCTAAATGTCCAAACGTGCTAATAGTTTTCTCGATCAAATCCCTTACATCATTGTCTTTCGAAACATCGCATTTTACAAAAATGGCTTCGCCACCCAAATTTTTGATTAAATCCATCGTTTCCTGATTTTCTATCCAATCGGCAATGACAACTTTAGTGCCTTTTCTTGCGAAAGCTATGGCTGTGGCTCTACCAATTCCGAATGAACCCCCTGTTACCAATGCTACTTTATTTTTGAATGTTGTTTCCATAATGGTGTCGTTTTAAATTATATTCGAACTGTATTTTTCTTTTCGGCAAGCAAAATATTTTCAATTCCTTTTATCAAAGCATCAGGATTAAATGAAATGCTATCGATTCCTTCTTCAACCAAGAATTGTGCAAACTCAGGAATATCGCTTGGTGCTTGGCCACATAATCCCACTTTTATATTATTGCGTTTGGCAGCGTGAATGGTTTCCCGGATTAAAGCTTTGACCGCCGGATTTTGCTCGCTGAATAAAAAACTGACCAAAGAAGAATCCCGGTCTAAACCAAGAGTGAGTTGAGTTAGATCATTAGAACCAATGGAAAAACCATTGAAAAGTTGGGCAAATTCATCTGCTAACAAGACATTGCTTGGGATTTCTACCATTACGTAAATTTCCAACTCGCCTGTCTGCCGGTCAGGCAAGTTTTCGCCTTGCACTAATCCATTGATGGACATTTCTTCAATAACTTTTTGTCCTTCCTCGACGGTTCTACAAAAAGGAATCATCAGTTTCACGTTATGCAATCCCATTTCGTTTCGCACTTTTTTCATTGCTTCACATTCCAACGCAAAACCCTTTCGATAAAAATCACTGTAATAACGCGAAGCACCACGGAAGCCGATCATAGGGTTTTCTTCTTTGGGTTCGAAGTATTTTCCTCCAATGAGATTGGCATATTCATTGCTCTTGAAATCGCTCATTCGCACAATCACATCCTTTGGATAAAAGGCTGCTGCTACTGTAGAAACTGCTTCGGCAAGTTTGTCAACGAAATAATTTTTACCGTTTTCATAGCCTTTGGTCAATTCCTGGATTGCCAAAATCGTTGATTCATCAGTTACTTTTTCGGGTTCACACAAAGCATTCGGATGAATTTTGATTGTGTTGGAAACAGCAAATTCCATTCGCATTAATCCCACGCCTTTATTTGGATAAAAGCTTAAATCAAAAGCTCTTTCGGGGTCAGCTAGGATAAACATTGGGGCAGTTTTTGGCAAAGTCAGTTGACTGAAATCCTGTTCTTTTATTTCCCATTTCAAAAGTCCGTCGTATACATTTCCATCTTTGCCTTCGGCGCAGGAAACTGTGATTTCCTGTCCGTTTTTTATTATGGAAGTTGCATTTCCACATCCAACCACGGCGACAGTTCCGAGTTCACGCGCCACAATTGCCGAATGGCTGGTTCTTCCACCTTTATTAGTGATGATGGCTCCCGCTTTTTTTAGAATGGGATCCCAATCGGGATTTGTGACATCTGTTATCAGAATTTCTCCTTGCTGCAATAGATTTCCTTCTTGAGGATTATTTAAAATGCGCGCTTTTCCAGAGGTAATTTTATTGCCAAGAGCAATACCGCTTGTCAGTATTTTGCCCTGCCCGTCCGGCAGGCGGGTTTTTTCTTTTAGGGAATAGATTTCAACGGTTTGTTTGCGTTCTTTTCCGTGAATGGTTTCCGGTCGAGCCTGAACAATGTAGAGTTGGTTGTTTAAACCGTCTTTTGCCCATTCGATATCCATTGATTTTTTATAATGATTTTCAATTTTTTGGCACCATTGCGCTATCTGAATTACTTCTTCATTTGTTAGAGAAAATTTATTTTGTTCTGCCAATGGCGTATCAATGTTTACAATGGTTTTTTCAGCTGATGCTACTTTTGAATTTTCAGAATAAATCATTGTGAATTCTTTTTTACCACAACGGCTTTTCAAGATTGGGTTTAGTTTTTTGTTGAAAAGGGTGGGTTTGAAAACCATCCATTCGTCGGGAGTGATTCTTCCTTGGACAATATTTTCACCCAATCCAAAAGTTCCGTTGATGACTATTACATTTTTAAACCCAGTATCAGGATCAATGGTGAAGGCCACACCAGAAGAAGCTTTGTCGCTTCGGACCATTTGTTGAACACCCACAGAAATGGCGATATCCATATTTGTAAATCCCATATCGTGGCGGTATTTGATGGCGCGATCTGTAAACAAGGAAGCATAGCAGCGAAGGACTGCTTCGAGCAATTGTTTTTCTCCACTTATATTTAGGAAAGACTCCATTCTTCCCGCAAAACTTGCCGATGGCAAATCTTCGGAAGTGGCACTGCTGCGAACGGCAACACCCAGATTATCAGAACCGAATATTTTGGAAAGTTCTTTATAAGCTGTTCGAATTTCATTGCTGACTTCTTCGGGAATAGTTGCGGTCAGAATGAGATTTCTGGTTTTTTTGCCAATGATAGAAAGATTGGAATATTCATTTCTATCCAACGAAAACAACAAATCTTTTAATTTTTTTTCTAAATTATTGGCTTTTCGAAATAGTCGATAGCCATCTGCAGTGACTGCAAAACCATTGGGAATGTTTATGCCTATTGGGTTTAACTGGCAGTACATTTCGCCAAGCGAAGCATTTTTACCACCCACTTTGCCAATATCTGTGATACTAATTTGATTAAAAAAAAGAATGTGTTTTGAGGTTGCCATATCTCTTATACTTTAAAATATTTTGAATGGCCTAAAGAAAGAGAGTAGTAGGTGTTTCTGCTTGTTCAAGCCGATACAGTAAATTTAAGAAATTATTACTTATTACCGAAAGGAAAAGGTGTTTTTTTTGGTTATTTACAATCATTAAATCGTTGTTTAACAATATTTTATGATTTTTTATTATCTTGAATTCTGATATTTTATATAACCATATTTTGATGAAAATTTACTGCAATTTTGTTTTTAGTATTTGGAAAGAGATAATTTTTAAACACAAAAAATCCCCAACTATTTTCATAATTGGGGATTGAATTTATAAAGTTTAATCTAAATTCTTAAATGGCATTTACTATTGCCACAAAATCTTTGGCATTAAGTGCAGCTCCACCAATAAGACCTCCGTCAACATCTGGTTTAGAGAAGATTTCTTTTGCATTATCAGGTTTTACGCTTCCTCCATAAAGAATTGAAACATCTTCGGCGATATCGCTTCCAAAGGCTTTGCGAACGGTTTCCCTAATGAATTCGTGCATTTCCTGTGCTTGTTCAGGACTCGCAGTTTCTCCGGTTCCAATTGCCCAAACTGGCTCATAAGCCAAAACAATTTTTTCCCAGTCTTTTGCTTCTATATGGAATAAACCATCTCTTAATTGATTTTCAACAATATTAAAATGAGTTGTAGATTGACGATCTTTCAATTCTTCCCCAAAGCAAAAAATAACTGTCATATCATGTTTCAATGCTGTATCAACTTTGCTAGCAATTACCGCATCAGTTTCGTGAAAAATCGCTCTGCGTTCTGAATGTCCTAGGATTACAGTGTTTACACCAACGCTTTTTAGCATATCAGCTGAAATTTCGCCAGTATAAGCACCACTTTCTGCTTGGTGCATATTTTGTGCTGCCACATTGATAGCGGTAAATTCTAAATGATCTACTGCCGAAGCTAAGTTTACAAAGGTAGGAGCAACTATTATTTGTGCATCACTTTCAGTAGGGATTTGTGCTATTAATTCGTTTAATAAATCTTCGGTTTGTTCTGCATTTTTGTGCATTTTCCAGTTTCCTGCTACAATCTTCTTTCTCATTTTAATTGTGTTTTTATAATTCTATTTTATTTCTAATTTCTATTTGTTTAAATCTTTTAAAGCCGCATTTATTTTTTCAAAATCGGTTTCAATGGCTCTGTATATAACGATTTTCCCTGTTTTGTCAATGATAATATATCTTGGAATCCAGTCTAAATCTATGGCTTTTCCAAAAACACCTTTCATTTGGTCGTTTGCCATAAAATGATCGCCTTTTAGTTCGTGTTTTTCTATTCCAATTTTCCAATTTTCGACCGTTTTATCCATCGAAATAAATAAATAAGCAGCATCGGGATTATTGGCTTGTAACTCTTTTATTTTTGGCATTGCTTTGACACAATCCCCACACCACGAAGCCCAAACTTCGATAACGAGGGTTTTGCCTTTGTATTTTTTTAGAATATTTTTAAAAGCAACCTGACTTCCATCACTAGATAATAATGTTTGAGATAATGCTTCTTTAGAAAATGATTTTTTTTGGGCATGTGTGCAAGAAAAGCTGGCAAAAGCAAAAAGTAAGGCAAGTATTTTTTTCATTTATTTATTTATTTTAATTTAGGCAAAATTACATTTTAAATAGCAAAATTTTTGAAGAATAAAAAACAAAATTTCAAACATTAGTTATATTTTGACATCATGATAGTTTATTCCAACAATAAGAAATAAAAAAAGGATTTTATTCCGATTTATCATTTGAATTTTCATCTAAATAAATTCGTTTGGTTCTTTTTCTTCTCTTTGTAAAATAAAGTTGTTTGATAGTGTAACCAATATAAATGCCTGAAATTGCCATTAAAGAACAACCTAATATAACGTGAAATGTAACCCCTAAAGGCACCTCAAACCAAGTAGAGACTTCGTTTAGAAAATAATAACCTATTCCAAACACGATACAACTTATAAAAATAAGTATTAATTTTTTTTTCTTTCTTTCTCTTCTGCTACTCATAATACTAACGGTAAATTATAAATTCAAATCATCAATATCGTTGTAATGTAATTTTTGCATTATAGTTCCATAATGTAAAACCACGAAACTAGGATTCGCTCTTTCTATAGTTTTTAAAGCTGTTGCATCACAAAAAAGGAAATCAAAAGGAAATCCATATTTCTTTTTTACTCCTGCAATTACATCAGTTGAGGAGCCCGTAACAATGGCTACATAATATCCTTTTGCAGAAGCATCTTTGTACAATTTGTTCAGTTTTTGCAAAGCTTCTGTATTTGCTTTTTCTAAATCATAAGCTACAATCAACAGAGATTTTTCTTTTGAAAAAATCAATTGTGTGTTATCGTTTCCGTCTAGTTCCAATTTAAAATCGTGAATAGGAGGTTGGTAGCCTTGAACGATAACCTTGTCTTTTCTGTCAACAAACTTGGCTCCAGCCGGAAGTGACATCAAATCCTTTTCAGTAAATTCCTTCTCAACGCCATTAACATTATAAATAAAAATCATTTCCACTACACTTTTTGGTGCGTTATCAGGAATTTCCATTGCTGTTTTGAGATTTGTTCCCACTTTATAAGGTCTGAAATCTTTTAAAGGCAAATGATTTAAAACCCAATACCCCATAAATGCGCACAAAGCGATGCTTATTAAAACCAAAATATTTTGAATTGTATTCGAAAATAAAGGTTTTATGTATTTTTGATTGTAAAGTAAAATAAGGATGAAAAATAATAATATCAAATCTTTCGAAAAAGATTGCCAAGGGGTTAAATGTAAGGCATCGCCAAAACATCCGCAGTCTTTTACCACATCAAAATAAGCAGAGTAAAAGGTCAAAAATGTGAACAAAACTACTAAAAGCAACAAACTCCAAATCGTTAATTTTGATTTGTAACCAATGAGTAACATAACGCCTAAGACTACTTCTAAAATTACTAAAAACAATGCTAAAGCCAATGAATAAGGCACAAAGAGCGGCATGTTAAAAACTGGCTCACTAAAATATTCTTCTAATTTATAAGAAAAACCTAAAGGATCATTTAATTTTATCAATCCCGAAATAATGAATAAAATACCGACGAAAAGTCTAGAGAATTGTGCGATGAAGTTTTTCATAACTGTATGATTTTATTTTTTTAAATTGGTTTTTATAATTTCTTACTACTAAAATTTCTTCATTAAAATCAAAGCAAAAACAGCGTAGTTAATCATATCCTGATAATTAGCATCAATGCCTTCAGAAACCAAAGTTTTTCCTTTATTATCTTCAATTTGTTTCACGCGAAGCAGTTTTTGTAAAATCAAATCCGTCAATGAACTTACACGCATTTCACGCCAGGCTTCCCCATAATCGTGATTTTTATCTTCCATTAGTTGTTTGGTCAAAGCAATTTTTTGGTCGTACAATTCTGTTGCTTTTTCCACGTTTAAATCAGGTTGATCCACAACTCCAAGCTCTAATTGGATTAAAGCCATAACCGAATAATTAATAATTCCGATGAACTCACCAGTTTCATCTTCATCTACTTTTCTAACTTCATTTTCCTGTAAACTTCTTATTCTTTGGGCTTTAATGTAAATTTGGTCTGTCAGGGAAGGTAATCTTAAAATACGCCAAGCACTGCCGTAATCTTTCATTTTATTGATAAATAGCGAGCGACAAATTGCAATTACACTATCGTATTGTTGTGAAGTTATGTTCATTTATTGATGTATATTTGTCACAAAAATAAGAATAATTTTTTTGTTTAAAGAATGAAGATAAACGAATGTTAAGTTTTAAGTATTAAATTGTTCAAGTACTAGCCAACAGCTCAATATGACTATAAATTGTAATGGAAATTTAATTGATTTATCCACTCCCAAAGTGATGGGAATTTTGAATATTACGCCAAATTCGTTTTATGACGGCGGGAAATTCATTAATGAAAGTGAAATTTTGCTTCAGGCAAGAAAGATAATTTCAGAAGGAGCAACTTTTATCGATATTGGTGCCTATTCCAGTAAACCAAAAGCGGAGTATGTTTCTGAAAATGATGAATTGAAAAGGATTATACCTATTGTAAGTTTAATCCAGAAAAATTTCCCAAAAACGGCAATTTCTATCGATACTTTCAGAAGTGAAGTGGCGAGGATTTGTATCGAAAATGGCGCATCCATTATCAACGATATTTCAGCAGGAAGTGTTGATGAAAAAATGATGGAAACAGTTGCTAAATATAATGTTCCATACATTATGATGCACAAACGCGGCACTCCAGAAACAATGCAAACAATGACTAATTATGAGAATATCGTTAAGGAAATACTGTTCTATTTTTCAGAAAAAGTGGCAGCAGCGAGAAGTTTTGGCATCAACGATTTGATTCTTGATCCGGGTTTTGGTTTTGCGAAAACACTAGATCAAAATTATGAAATTTTACAAGAATTAGAATTATTTGAAATACTGGAATTGCCTTTACTTATAGGCGTTTCCAGAAAATCGATGATTTATAATGTGTTCAAATGTACTCCCGAAGAGGCTTTAAACGGAACTACGATTATAAACACCATTGCCTTGACGAAAGGAGCAAAAATACTTCGTGTTCACGATGTAAAAGAAGCAATGGAATGTGTTACTTTATTTAATAAAACGAATCAATTTATATGAAATATTTTAGTGTAATTATTCTTTTTATTCTGTTTTCCTGTGGGAACAAAGAAGCTGTTTTGTTGCCAAAATCCAATGTGACAGTTGTTGGAGACGTTGTAGATCATTCGCCGATTTATATTTTTTTTAGAACCAAGGGAAAAGACACTTTGGCGGAAGTAAATAAGAAAAACGAAATTATTTCAACTAACTGGATTTTTAATATTGACAAGCGATTGCCTTTACGATTAGTGATTCCGGAAGTGATAAAATTGCAGGAAAAAAAGCGAAGTGAAGTGGCTCATAAAAATGAATTAGCCGAAAATTATTATTCTTATGCTGACAGTATTGGTAAGAATTTGGCGTTTCTACCTTTCACGAAAGTGGTTTATAAAATGAAAAAACCAATGTTTAGTTTTGTTGTTTTTTTTGACAAACACAATGAAATATTTGTAGACGGCACATCAGGAAGTCGTGAAGAACTTAAACAATTATTAAACAATTTACCCAAAGATAAGCTCAAAAAAATAAGATTTCGTTTTGATCCAAATATGAGTTTTGGGAATTATATTCAAAATGAAATTTTAATTCAAAGTTTAAAAATTCAAAATAGAGAAGAATTTATTTTTTAACTAAATACTGCGACTTTCCACTGATTACTTTTTATTGATGATGATAAGGTTCATTCTTCAAAATTGTGAATCCACGATACAACTGTTCGATAAAAAATAAACGCACCATTTGATGTGAGAATGTCATTAGCGAAAGCGAAATTTTACCATTTGCTTTTGCATAAACTGTTTCCGAAAAGCCATAAGGACCACCAATTACAAAAACTAAGGTTTTTATTCCGGCATTCATTTTCTTCTGTAATTCTTCTGAGAAAGTCACACTTGAGAAAGTTTTTCCGTTTTCGTCCAATAAAATAAGTTGGTCGGTTGGCGTTATTTTTGCTAAAATCAATTCTCCTTCTTTTTCTTTTTGCTGACTTTCCGACAAGTTTTTCACGTTCTTAATATCAGGAATTACCTCTAAGTCGAACTTGATGTAAAACGACAACCGTTTTTGATATTCATCAATTAAGGATTGAAGATTTTTATTGTCGGTTTTGCCAATGGCGATTAGTTTTATGTTCATTGGTAAGAGTTTATTTTTCCTTAATTATTGTAGCTACTTCTCTAATTAACAAAGATGTTAAAGCACCAATAACAAAAATGGACAAAAATTCTACTGTTCGAATAGTGCCGTGGTCAACGATTCTTGAATAATTTCCAATTGAAATTAGTAGCATTATTGCTAAAACTATTGTTCTTCTTTTAGAGTTCATAAGATTATTACTTTGAGATTAAAAGATATTGAAAAGAGCTTTAAATTATACTTTTTGTATGGTTTGAGTTTTTATGTAATTTACATTTCTCTCTTTCAAATAATTTAAAATGTATTCAAAACAGGATTCGTGTTTCCCAATCAATTCCGGCGGAAAAATTCCTTTTTCAGTAAACAAACCTTCTAAAAACATATTGGCTACAGCCGTTGCCGTATATCCCGTTGTTCTTGCCATTGATGAGGTTTGGGTTTCAGGACAATATTCATCGTATAAATTATAGACTACTTCTTCCTTTTCTCCATTATTATTTTCCCCTTTTAATGTGATGCGCATTACAGTTAATTCTTCTTCGGTTTCACCCAATTTCCATTCGTTAAAAAGAATTTTACTGGTAAAATCAAGAGGTGAAATTTCTGTTCCGTTTACCATTATTTTCTTTTCACTAAAGAATCCGCTGTCTTTTAAAACTCTTACATATTCAACATGGCCAGGATATCTTAGGGTTTTTTCTTTCATATTTTTGATGTGTGGCATCGTAAATAGTATGGACCGCAATCCATCAGAATTGAAGGATTCTAAAGTTCCAACTTTGTCAAATTCCACAAATTCGCAGTCGGTTAAAGCTTCGCGGATAATTATGTTTCCGTTTTCGACATAGCGGGCAGGACGTGTATATTCTTCGATTACATCAATTGGCGAAAAAGGCGCTTTGTAATTGAAAGGCCATTTTTTAATCTTTGGCAAACCGCCAACTAAGGTTTCAAAATCAGTCAATTTCAGTTTTTCATTGTAATATCCCAAAATGATATTGTGCATTCCTGGTGCAACGCCACAATCAACAATAGCAGTTACTCCTTTTGCTTTTGCGAGGGCATCTAATTCGAGGGCATTTTCTGGAAAAAAAGAAATATCTACCACATTTTTACCCGCTTCAATAACGGTTTTTATGGTTTGAAAACCAAGAAAGCCGGGAACTGCGCAAACAACAAAATCATAAGCTGCAAGAACAGATTGAAGTTTTTTTGTGTCACAAACATCTACTTGTAAGATGTTGATGTTTTGATGCTTTTCTTTTACGTAATCTAATCGTTGAATACTTAAATCTGCGATGGTTACGTTGTGTTTCTTTGATAAATCTGCGGCCATTGCACTGCCAACCATTCCTGCTCCTAAAACTATTATATTGGTCATGTTTTTAATTTGATGTGTTTAAAAAAAAATTGAAGCTAAGATAGTGTTTCATGGATCTATTCTGAAAATTAATAGGCTGCAAATTCAGCCTATATTTGTATAATTATTATCCTTGAAAATCTTCACCACCGTTATCAGTTTCTCTTTTTGGCTGTTTTTCTTTATCAGTTTTCTGCTTGTTGAATCGATAAGTGAACGAAAGCGTGAATTTTCTTTGCTGAAATTGCATTTCTCCATAGGATTCGATTACACCTGGAATAAGGGTTTCCATTTTTCTTTTTCGGGAGTTAAAGACGTCATTAATGTTAAAAGCAACAGTTGCTTTTTCTTTCATCACATCTTTACTAAATCCAAGATTCATGGCAAAGATACCCAATATTTTTCCTTGAGCAGTTTTTTGATCCCCATTGTAATTTATATTGGTTTGCCAATCAATTTTATTAGGCAAAGTTACTTTTGAAGTTAATTTAGCCGACCAAGAAGAGGTGTTTTTATTGAAATTCTGGGTAATTACTTGGTTTTTATAGTCTGTATAAGTGTAATCCCCTTTGGTATCAATATTAAAAAAATTGAAATTAGAGTTTAATCTCCACCATTTGTAAGCTGTATAATTTAAATTGAATTCGAAGCCAGTTCTAAATTCAGTTGCAAGGTTGATGGGGGTTGAAATGATTACAGGAACGCCATTTACATAATCGCCGGATTCTAATCTAACAAACATAAAAACATCGGTAGTTTTGTTAGTATATAAGGAAGTGCTTAGCATAAATTTATTCCATTTTTTTAAGAATCCAAAGTCAACAGCATCGGTCATTGCAGGATTCAAATCTGGATTTCCCTGAAAAATATTGATATTACTGGAATAATTGCTGAAAGGATTAATCATTCTCCCTCTGGGACGATTAATTCTTCGGCTATAATTTAATGATAAACTACTTTTCTCTGAAACTTGGTACGTTAAAAAGGCAGATGGAAAGAAGTCGTTGTATTTTTTATGGTTATAATCGTTAGTAGTATATTGATTTACATCAACATTTGTGTCTTCCCAACGAAGCCCAAACAGATAAGAAAATTTGTTTACTTTAAGACCATATTGTGAATAAAATGCATTTACTTTTTCAATGTATTCTAGTTTATTGGTAAAGTCTGTATTGATGACAGTACCATTATATACAGTTACATCTGTTATTTGATTGGAGAAATTACCACGATAACCAGCTTCAAATTGCCCTCCTTTTCCTATTGGTAGAACATAATCTGCTTGTAATAATTCTTTGTTTCGTTTTTGGATATTTTTAGTAAAATCATTGCCGCTTTCGCTATCGGCTATATTAGCTGTTTCCTTGTCATTATTGTTTGAAATTTGAAAATCGATATCTAATTTATGTCCATCTTTCTTGAATTTTTTTTGCAAACTTGATTTGTATTCAACATCTTCGCCTTTTGAATCTTCATTATTAACTCGCTTTTGAATATAATGATCCAAAGAATTAGCAAATTGTTTGTCAAAACTCACGTTGTCTATGTTGTTCTCATTACTGTTTCTGTAATTAATGGAATTTGTCCATGTGGTAGTTTCGTTAAGATACAGTTCGAGACCTAAATTTCCATTGTAACTTTTGTCCATACTCTTATTCTTCCTTGTTTCTAATATATATTCAGGAGAATTTGGATTTGGATTGAGATAATTAGTTTCGACCATTACATTTCCAGGATTACTTCTGTTCGCATATCCTTGGTTAGTAAATAAATTGTATTTTTTTGCTTTATAATTCAAAGTTCCGCTAAGACTATTGTTTTCAGGATAACCTGTCGCCGCAATAAAAGTTCCGTTGAAACCCAAGTTTTTTCCTTTTTTAAGAATAATATTTAAAATTCCTGCACCACCCTCGGCATCATATCTCGCAGATGGATTCGTGATCACTTCAACTTTATCAATAGCATCAGCTGGAATTAATCGAAGTGCTTCAGCAATATTAATTGCATTTGACGGTTTTCCGTCGATAAAAATGGTCACGCTTTCATTGCCTCGTAAACTCACAATTCCTTCAGAGTCTACTGAAACAGATGGGATATTATCCAGGACATCACTTACAGTTCCGCCTTTTACCATCAAGTCATTACCAATACTGTAAACTTTTTTGTCTAATTTGATTTGGACAGACGTTGTTTCAGAACGAACCACAACTTCGTTCAATTGTTTGGCATCTTCTTCTAGAGATATTTGACCTAAATTAGTACTTTCCTGAAGTTTTCGTTGAGTAAATAGGGTAGGTTTAAAAGAAATGAATTCTATTTTGATATTATAAATTCCAGGTGTAACATCAATATCAAATTCCCCTTTTGGATTAGTAATTCCCCCGGTAGTTGCTTTTGGAAATTTTGGATTTGTAAAAGTGACCGTAGCATATTCTAATGGTAGTTTGCTAATTTTTTCGATTACAGTTCCTTTGATTTTGATTTTTGCTGCTTGTGGTCTTTCTTGTGAATAATTAAGTGTTGAAATTAATAGCAATACTAAAATCATAATAAATTTGAGATGTTTCATTAAAAGGTGTTTTTTATTCTAATTGGAAAGTGAAAATTGGATTTGGTTTAAGGGGAAAACCATAAATATTTGTTAAAATACTTAAACGTAAGTTTTAAAGAATGGTTGTGACTTTTTCTAAAGGTCTTGCAATAATAGCCTTATCACCGTTGATAACAATAGGTCTTTCGATTAAAATTGGGTTCGAAATCATTGCATGGATAATTTCATCATCTGATAATTTTTTATCTTTGAAATTTTCTATCCAAATTTTCTCTTTTTGACGCACTAATTCAATTGGTTTTATTCCTAATTTTTTAATGATTGTCTTCAATTCCTCAAAAGTAGGGACGTCCTCAAGATATTTGATGATTTCGTATTCTTTGCCTGAATCTTCAATGAAAGCAAGGCATTCTCTTGATTTTCCGCAACGTGAATTATGATAAATTTGAATCATAAGTTTTGTGATTTATTTTTTGCAAAGAAAGGCATAAAAACAGAAAATTAAGTTAAATTCGGACTGACAAAATTGAAGTTAAATAAGAATCAATTAAATTTTATAAATGTTTATAGAACAAGCTTATAAAGGAAATAATATTTGGTGGCGTGTTTTAATTACCACATTATTAACCGCAGGAATATTTGTTGCAAATTTTATTGCCTATTTCATGATGTCAAAAAAACAAGTGGATGATGCCTATAAATCGATGAGTGATATTCCAAATAATATGTCGCTGATAATTAATTTGTCTCCCTTTATTTTTCTGTTAGGATTTTTGTTTTTATTGGTCCGTGTTTTGCACCAAAGAAGTGTTCTTTCATTAACAACTTCTAGAAAATCAATAGATTATAAACGGATTTTGTTTTCCTTTAGTTTAATCATTTTGCTGACGATTGCTGCTTTTGCAATTTCTTATTCTATGGATCATTCGACCATTTTATGGAATTTTAATCCAATGAAATTTGCTATTTTATTTATAATAAGTATGTTGTTATTTCCATTCCAAATAGGTCTTGAAGAATATTTATTCAGAGGTTATCTAATGCAGCAAATTGGAATTATTGCTAAGAACAGATGGTTTCCTCTGCTAATTACTTCCGTTGTTTTCGGGTTATTTCATAGCGCCAATCCTGAAGTTGCTAAAATGGGTTATGAAGTTATGGTTTTTTATATTGGAACTGGCTTATTATTGGGAATTATGACATTAATGGACGAAAGTCTGGAACTGGCTTTAGGTTTTCATTTAGGGAATAATTTGATGGCCGCTTTGTTAATTACTTCCGATTATTCAGCGATTCATACGGATGCACTTTTTAAATATTCAGGAGTTGAAAACACAACTGATACACTTAATGAAATGTTAGTTTCAATGGCGATTATCTATCCAATTATTTTATTTATCTTCGCCAAAAGGTATAAATGGACAAATTGGAAAGAACGTTTATTTGGTAAAATTAAAGTTGTTTAAATCAAAATAATATAAAATTATGAATATAGCAGAATACAATAAAGTACACAATCTTTTTAAACTAAACGGATTTCATATCAACCGTGAAAATTTATGCAGAGTTGCTTACAGTTTTGTAAAAGAAGGACAAGAATACGAGAAATCTGTTGGCGATTTTATCCTCGATTGGTTTGATAAAAAAGACTATATGGAAATGAGTACTTCTGGTACTACCGGCGATCCAAAGCCAATTCGTATAGAAAAGCAAGCAATGATGGAATCGGCTTTGGCAACTGGAGATTTCTTTGACTTATCTCCTGGGAATAAGGTATTGCATTGTTTGCCAATGAAATATGTAGCAGGAAAAATGATGTTTATTAGAGCCTTTATTTTAGGGTTAGACATGAAATTTGTTGCCCCAAGTTCGCATCCATTAGAAGGCATTGACGAAAAATTTGATTTTTGCGCAATGGTTCCGCTGCAAGCAAAAAATTCTTTAAAAGATTTGTATAAAGTCAAGAAATTAATTATTGGAGGTGGGAAAGTGCATAAAGCCCTTGAGCAAGAATTATTGAAATTGCCAATCAAAATTTACGAAACTTATGGAATGACCGAAACTATTACTCACATTGCAGCAAAAAAAATTGGAGAAAAAGCTTTCACAGTTTTACCAAATGTGACAGTTTCTGCTGATGAAAGACATTGTTTGGTAATAGATGCAAAGTATATTAGCGATAAAAAAATTGTGACTAACGATATTGTAAATATAGTATCTGACACGCAATTTGAATGGATTGGTCGAATTGATAATGTGATTAATAGTGGGGGTGTTAAATTGATTCCAGAGCAAATTGAAGAGAAACTTTCGACCCTGATTCCAAGACGTTATTTTGTTTGCGGTCAAGCTGACGAAACTCTTGGTGAAAAAGTAGTGCTTTATGTCGAAGGAGAACCAATTGTTATCGAAGAATCTGTCTTTAATGTTCTAGGCAAATTCGAAAAACCTAAAGAAATTGTTTTCATTCCTAAGTTCAAAGAAACGGCTACAGGAAAAATTATGAGAAAAGAAAGTATTTAATTATCAGTGAGATGAAATAATTTATAAAAAGAGAGGACTTCAAATCCTCTCTTTTTTGTTTTCAAATTTATTCCTGCATTTTAAAATAGTAATCAGCAGAATGTTTTCCGCTTCCATAAATTAAGAAAATGATGCAAATTCCAAGAGTTACTAATGATAAAAATAAATTTTGAGAATGCATTTCTCCCATAAAATTTATTACAATAGCGCCAATCAATATAGGTAATTGGGCTATAATTGCCCATCTTGTGAGCAATCCAAAAAAGATTAAGATGCCACCCAAAATGTGTGCCGAAGCTACATAATGTAAAAGAATCATTCCGCCACCAAACTTGTCAATTGGTGACAATAAATCTGCTAAATATTGGAGGTTTGTAATAAAGGTTACTCCTTTTGAAAATAAAAAAACTCCAAGTGCCATTCGAACTAAATCTACCGGAAAATAAGTGTGCGCATTCGCCCATTTATTTAAAAATTTTACGCTGTTCATAGTGTTTAAGTTTAAAAGCTAATACTAAGGTACTAATTTTTAACGTAATAAAAAGATTTGTCTAAAAAATAAAAAATTCAAAAAAAGATATTTTAACTACAATTTAATTTATTGTTGCATTAAAAAATGCAAAACTATTTCATTAAAAAGGGTTGTATTTTCTATCAAAGCAGAATGTGAACTATTGGGCAAAATTGCCAATTGTGCATCGGGAATGGATTCATAAATTTTAAGGGTATGTTCTCCTTTGATTTCATCGTGATCACCGGCAATGATTAAAGTTTTGGATTTGATGACATTTAAATCGGAGTATTTCAAATTGGGATAATAAATGTCTAAATTGTTTAAATCGATATCTAAATCATTTTCGTGGTTTTTATTTTTATTTTCTAATTTAGCAACCGTTTTTTTCATATCATCAAAATGAACGACACCTTCAGGAAATATATTTGCTCCAGATGTTACTAGTTTATTGACTTTTTCAGGATATTTTATGGCGAATAATAACCCAATTATTCCACCATCGCTCCAGCCAAGAATATTTGTTTTTTTGATGTTTAATTTGTCAAGAAATAAATTAATGTCTTTAACCTGAAGGTCAAAAGTCAATTCAACCCCTTTTTGATAACTTGAATTTCCTCTTCCTCTGCAATCAACTAATACAACCTTAAAATGTTTCGAGAATTCCGCAACTTGATTTTCAAAGCAAACAAATGACCCTCCGTTGCCGTGAATCATTAATAATGGTTCTCCTTTACCATAAATTTCGTAATATAGTTTTACGCCATTTACATCAACATATTTGCCGTTTTCATGAAGTTTTTGTGCACTTATATTTAGTGAAATAATAGCAATTAATATGAAGAATATTTTTTTCATTGTTAAACCTGTATCACTCCCAAATTAAATTTCTTTTCGATAGGCGAATGGTTTGCAGCTTCAATTCCCATCGAAATCCAGGTTCTGGTTTCTAAAGGATCGATTATGGCATCTGTCCAAAGTCTGGAAGCTGCATAATATGGCGAAGTTTGCTCATCATAACGCGCTTTTATTTTTTCGAAAAGTGCCATTTCTTTGGCTTCATCCACGATTTCTCCTTTTGCTTTTAGCGAAGAAGCTTCAATTTGTGCCAATACTTTTGCAGCTTGTGTTCCGCCCATAACGGCAAGTTCTGCACTGGGCCAAGCCACTATTAATCTTGGATCGTATGCTTTTCCACACATTGCATAATTCCCTGCACCATACGAATTTCCAACAATAATGGTGAATTTTGGTACTACTGAATTAGAAACGGCATTCACCATTTTGGCACCATCTTTTATGATTCCACCTTGTTCAGATTTGGAACCAACCATAAATCCTGTAACATCTTGCAAGAAAACCAAAGGTATTTTTTTCTGGTTGCAATTGGCAATAAATCGGGTTGCTTTATCTGCGGAATCCGAATAAATTACGCCACCAAATTGCATTTCACCTGTCTTAGTTTTCACCACTTTTCGTTGATTGGCAACAATTCCCACAGCCCAACCATCAATTCGTGCATAACCCGTGATAATAGTTTGGCCATAACCGTCTTTGTAAGCTTCAAATTCAGAATTATCGACCAGTCGGCTGATTATTTCCATCATGTCATACTGTTCATTTCGGGCTTTTGGCAAAATACCATAAATTTCATTTTCATCTAATGCTGGTTTTGCGGACTTGATTCGACTAAAACCGGTCTTGTCATAATCGCCAATTTTGTCTATAATATTTTTAATTTTATCCAAAGCGTCTTTATCATCTTTGGCTTTATAATCTGTAACACCCGAAATTTCGCAATGTGTTGTTGCTCCGCCAAGGGTTTCGTTATCAATATTTTCGCCAATGGCAGCTTTGACTAAATAACTTCCAGCAAGGAAAATGCTTCCGGTTTTATTCACAATCAAAGCTTCGTCGCTCATTATAGGAAGATAGGCGCCACCGGCAACACAACTTCCCATAACTGCCGAAATTTGTGTAATTCCCATACTGCTCATCAGGGCATTGTTTCTAAAAATGCGTCCAAAGTGTTCCTTATCAGGAAAAATTTCGTCTTGTAGTGGCAAATAGACTCCTGCGGAATCCACCAAATAAATTATTGGTAATCTGTTTTCCATCGCAATTTCTTGTGCTCGCAGATTTTTCTTTGCCGTAATTGGGAACCAGGCTCCCGCTTTTACAGTCGCATCATTGGCCACGACTATGCATTGTTTTCCTTTTATGTATCCAATTTTTACCACAACACCTCCCGAAGGACATCCGCCGTGTTCGATATACATTCCTTCGCCAACAAATCCGCCAATTTCAATAGATTTCCCTTTGGCGTCAAGCAAATAATCAATGCGTTCCCGCGCCGTCATCTTGCCTTCGGCATGTAATTTTTTGATGCGTATTTCGCCTCCACCTAGTTTTACTTTGGCAAATTTATGACGCAGATCAGAGAGAAGGAGTTTATTGTGGTCTTCGTTTTTATTGAAGTTCAAGTCCATAATGAAATTGTGTTTATCTGAAAATAGAGACGGCTAAATTACAAAACCATAGTAATAGATTTGAGAATATTTTCCAGATTTATTTCTTGGATTCATTAACGAGCCTTTTTAAAATCGCCCATTGTTTTAATGCATCTCGAGCTTCAACTGCAGGATAACCTAACATCGTTTTTCCGGCTGGAATGTCACCTGTAACACCTGACCCGGCACCAACAATTGCTCCATCGCCAATGGTTACGTGGTCTTTTATTGATGCGCTTCCGCCAATGATAACTCCGTTTCCTAACGTTACTGAACCTGCTAATCCAGAATTTCCTGCCATGATACAGAATTTCCCTAAAATACTATTATGGCCAATTTGTACTAAATTGTCAATCTTGCAACCATCACCTAAAACTGTTGAGCTGAATTTCCCTCTGTCGACACACGAATTTGCACCAATTTCGACTCCATTGCCAATAATTACGTTTCCTATTTGTGGAATTTTGACCAACCCTTTTTCAGGACAAGGGCGAAATCCAAAACCGTCTGCGCCAATCGTGGCATTAGGGTGAATGATACAATCTGAGCCTATATGACAACGTTCTCGAACTACTGCACCGGGCCAAATTATCGTGTTTTTTCCTATCGTGCATTCATCAAGAATAGTAACATTAGGATAAATAATGACGTTTTCGCCAATTTTAACTTTTGGACCAATATAACTTCCGGCGCCAATTTTTGTTCCGTTTCCTATAATGGCAGTTTTCTCTATAATTGCTTTTGTATGAATATCAATGCTAAATAATGGAGTAGGCGGAGCAAAAAGTTCTAAAACTTGCGACATTGCTAAATCAGCATTTTTTACTTTGATAAAAACCTTGTTTTTTCCGGGTTCAATCGAAATATCTTCGTTAACAATTGCTGCGCATGCTTTAGATGTTTCCCAAAATCTTTCGTATTTCTTGTTTCCAATAAATGAAATATCAGAAGCACCAGCAAGTCCTAATTGTTCTGGCGCTGTAATTATTATGGAAGTATTACCTATAAGAGTGCCTTTTAAAACTTCATTTATTTCTTGAATGGAATAGGATTTCATTGATGTTGGATTAGTTGGGTATGGGATATATTTGCTAAATATATTAAATTTGAGTTGAATTTCCTAATGGATTGCTTAGAGCCAAGTTTTATAGTCTGTCCCAGAGAAAATTTAACAATAAAATAATGTATTCATCTTACGGTTGTTTGCTTGCGTTTTTGGATGGAAAAAGATTGTTTTGTATGTATAAAACTCAAATAAAAACCCGACAGGTTTCAAAAAACTGTCGGGTTTAAAATATCTAAATATTGCCACTGCAAACTATTCCTCTTCTTTTTGTCCCATCATCATCAGGAATGCTTTCAGGAACTCGTCAATTTCGCCATTCATCACGCCATCAACATTGCTGGTTTCATAACCGGTGCGAACGTCTTTGACTAATTTATAAGGTTGCATCACATAATTTCGAATTTGCGATCCCCATTCGATTTTCATCTTTCCGGCTTCAATATCGGAGCGTTGTTCTTGTTGTTTTTTCAGCTCAATTTCATACAATTGAGATTTAAGCATTTGCATCGCCCGGTTTCTATTGTCGTGTTGCGAACGTGTTTCCGAACATTGAATCTGAATCCCGGAAGGTTTGTGGACTAACTGAACTTTCGTTTCCACTTTATTCACGTTTTGCCCTCCAGCACCACTCGAACGAGCTGTTGTGATAACAATATCGGCAGGATTGATTTCAATTTCTATTGTATCATCGACCAGCGGATATACATAAACCGATGCAAAAGACGTGTGTCGCTTGGCATTGCTGTCAAAAGGAGAAATTCGCACCAATCGATGCACTCCGTTTTCACCTTTCAAATAGCCAAAAGCATAATCACCTTCGATTTCTAAGGTTACTGTTTTTATGCCAGCTGCATCACCTTCCTGGTAATTCAGTTCCCGCAATTTGTAACCCGATTTTTCGGCCCACATCATATACATTCGCATCAACATCGAAGCCCAGTCGCAACTTTCGGTTCCACCAGCACCAGCCGTAATTTGTAGCACCGCACTCAAACTATCACCTTCATCCGAAAGCATATTTTTGAATTCAATCGCTTCAATATGATGTTCGGTATTATGGTACTGCTCGTCTAATTCCTCCGCAGAAAGTTCCCCCTCTTTGTAGAATTCGTAAGCCAGTTGCAACTCATCAGTCATTTCGACTGCTTTATTGTAATCTTCAATCCATTTTTTCTTGGAGCGAAGATTTTTTATATAGATTTCGGCTTCCTTGGCATTGTTCCAAAAGTCTGGAGCCAAGGTTTTTTCCTCTTCGTTGGTAATTTCGATTAGTTTGGCATCAACGTCAAAGATACCTCCTCAACGCACCAAGGCGCTCTACAATACCTTTTATTTGTTCGGTAGTTGTCATAAATTATAGTAATTTTGTGGCACAAAAATAGAAAAATTTTGCGAAGGGACAAGTCGAGAACCATTCGTACTGATATAAAAATAATATGGAAATTAATTTAGTTAGCGATACCGTTACAAAACCTACACAAGAAATGTTGCGAGCAATGTTTAAAGCCGAAGTTGGTGATGATGTCTACAAACAAGATCCAACTGTAATAGAATTAGAAGCCAGGGTTGCCGAAATGTTTGGGATGGAAGCAGGACTCTTTTTTCCTTCGGGAACAATGGCAAATCAAACGGCCATCAAATTACATACGCAACCTGGCGAACAACTAATCGCTGATAAATGGGCACACGTTTATAATTACGAAGGCGGAGGAGCTTCCTTTAATAGTGGTGTTTCCTGCTGTTTATTGAATGGAAATCGCGGAATGATCACGGCTGGACAAGTGGCCGGTTCCATCAATGATCCAGAATTTTATCACAGCCCGCTGACAAGTTTGGTTTGTGTCGAAAACACGACTAACAAAGGAGGTGGCGCCTGTTATGATTTTGAAGAATTTAAGAAAATAAGGAAGGTTTGCGATGCCAATAATCTGAAATTTCACTTGGATGGTGCCAGGATTTGGAACGCTTTGGTTGCCACCAATGACAATCCAAAAAATTACGGAAAAGTATTTGACACGATTTCCGTTTGCTTGTCCAAAGGTTTGGGAGCGCCAATTGGTTCCCTTTTATTGTCCGATAAAGCCACGATTCACAGGGCTTTGCGAATTCGAAAAATTCTTGGTGGCGGAATGCGTCAAGTAGGTTATTTGGCGGCAGCCGGAATTTATGCATTAGACAACAACATCGAAAGATTGGCAGACGATCATAGGCGTGCCAAGGAATTAGGAGCTGTTCTAGAAAAACTGAATTGGGTCGAAAAAGTAGAACCTGTAGAAACCAATATCTTAATTTTCTCGGTTCGATTTAATATAGACGAAGCCGTTTTGATAGAGAAATTAAAACAAAAAGGAATCTCGATAAGCACAATGGGACACGGAAAATTACGAATCGTAACACATCTTGATTATCGTGAAGTGATGCACACTTATGTGATGGAAACTTTGGAGAAGTTGTGAATAATTTAAACCTGTCAGGTTTTTAATAACTGTCAGGTTTTAATTATTTCTTCATTTGTTCTAACATTGCAATAATCTTGTCTAGTTTATTTACTTCAAGTTGGTTAAGTTTTATTGTAAGGGCTTCAATTTCAAGTTTTGCATCAATGTTTGTTTGATAATCAGCCTGAGCCTGCAAACGGTCTCTTTCGTTTTGTCTGTTTTGAGCCATCATAATAATTGGCGCAGCATAAGCAGCTTGTGTCGAAAAAAGAAGATTGAGCAATATAAATGGATATACATCCCAATGGTAGAAATAACCAATAATATTTAGTCCCATCCAGAGGATTACTAAAACGGTTTGAAGAATGATAAATTTCCAAGAACCCATTCCTCTTGCCACTGAATCAGCTAAACGACTTCCGAAGCTTAATGTTTCAACGTGTTTTTCGTGCCAATTTTTGTGATTTATCATTTGATTTGATATTATTATTGGGTTAAATTATTTTTTATAGTTCTTGAATGTAGTTTAAAACTATGCACTTTCAATACAATTATCTTTCCGGTTTTAAAAATTATGCCACTGATTCACAGATTATAGTAATTGTTTTAAAAATCTGTGAATCAGTGGCAAGAATCTATATTTCAGTGTGCAAATTAAGGCAACAAACAAATCTATGGAATTTAAGTCCTTTGTAGTTTATTTAAACATTTCATCCATTCCCGGAATCATTGGCATATCGACTTTAGCGACAGCATCTAATTCTGCTTGGTTTACTTTTGCGGCTTTTTCGATGGCTTTGTTCAAGGTTACAATCAAATAATCTTCTAATTGCTCTTTGTCTTCCAATAAAGAATCGGCTATAGAAATAGATTTTAGTTTTCCGTTGGCCGTGAAAGTTACTTTCAATGCGCCGTCATTGCTATGTTCGTCTATTAAAACCGAATCCAAACGTAATTTAGTTTCTTCAATTTTTCGTTGGGTTTCCTTCAATTTACCCATCATTCCCATTAAATCCATTTTTATGATTTTTTAATATGTCACGCAAAATTACTATTTTGCAAAGTGATATTGATTAAAATTTTGATAAAATATAGATCCATTCTAAACTATGTTTGTGTTATTTTTGTAATACCTTCGTCAAAATTGAAAGTTTAAAAATATGATTAAAAAAATTCTGCCACCAGTAGCCAAAATAATCCCTAAAACATTGGATAAATTCGGCCATGCTAGGACAGACAATTACTTTTGGCTGAATGACAGGGAAAACCCGGAAGTCATTGATTATCTTAAGAAAGAGAATGCCTATTACAAAAAAATGACTGCTCATACCAAGGTTTTTCAAAAGGAATTGTTTGAGGAAATGAAGAGCAGAATCAAGGAGGATGACGAGTCGGTTCCTTATTTATACAATGGCTATTACTATATAACCCGTTTCGAAACAGGAAAAAATTATCCTATTTATTCCAGAAAAAAGGAAAGCCTTTCGGCAAAAGAGGAAATTTTGTTCGATTGCAATAAATTGGCAAAAGGACAATCTTATTTTCAATTGGGAGGTTTGAGTATAAGTCCAGATAATAAATTGGCCGTTTTTAGCATTGACGTCATTGGAAGAAGGATCTATGACATTCAGGTTAAAAATCTGGAAACAGGTAAAATTCTTTCTGATAAAATTGAAAAAGTTTCTGGAACTGCCGTTTGGGCTAATGACAACAAGACTATTTTTTATTCTAGTCAAGATGAAATTACCTTGCGTTCCGATAAAATTTTCAAACATAAATTAGGTTCAAATCAAGCCGATGATGTTTTGGTTTATTTTGAAAAAGATGAAACTTATAATGTTGAGGTTGCCAAATCCAAGTCCAGAAAATATCTGGCGATAGAATCGGGCAGTACTTTGACCACAGAATATAGAATATTGGAAGCTGACAATCCCGACGGAAAATTCAGGATTTTTCAGAAACGGGTTCGAGGTTTGGAATACAGTATCAATCATTATGGAGATAGTTTTTACATAATGACCAATGCGGATAAAGCCACGAATTTCAAGTTGATGAAAACCTTGGAAACAACCACTTCCAAAGAAAACTGGACAGAGGTTATTCCGCATCGTGATGATGTTTTATTGGAAGATATTGAGATTTTCAAGGATTTCCTCGTTTTAGAAGAACGTTTCAATGGATTGAATAGAATACGAATTATGCCTTGGAATGGAGAAGGGGAATATTATTTGCCTTTCGAAAGCGAAACTTATACTGCTTATACTGGAACCAATGTAGATTTTGATACTGATATTTTACGTTATTCCTATCAATCGATGACTACGCCTTCGTCTGTGATTGATTTCAATATGAAGACCAAAACCAAGGAAATCAAGAAAGAACAACAAGTTCTGGGCGGAAAATTCGATAAAAATAATTATACCGAAGAAAGAATTTGGGCTACAGCCAAAGATGGAACCAAAATTCCAATATCGATGGTTTATAGAAAAGGATTAAAAAAAGACGGAAAGAATCCATTGTTGTTATACGCTTATGGTTCGTATGGACATTCAATGGATGCCACGTTTTCATCAACACGATTGACATTGCTTGACAGAGGATTTATTTTTGCTATTGCGCACATTCGTGGTGGAGAAGATTTAGGAAGACAATGGTATGAAGATGGTAAATTGCTGAAAAAGAAAAATACTTTCACTGATTTTATTGATTGTTCCAAATTTGTGATTGAAAAAAAATACACTTCGCCGGAACATTTATATGCCGAAGGTGGTTCAGCGGGTGGGTTATTGATGGGGGCAATTGTGAATTTAGCACCGGAATTATACCACGGAATAATTGTTCAAGTTCCTTTTGTGGATGTAATTACAACAATGTTGGATGATACAATTCCATTAACAACGGGAGAATATGACGAATGGGGGAATCCAAATGTTAAAAAATATTATCATTATATGGCTTCGTATTCGCCTTATGACAATGTTAAAAAACAAAGTTATCCTAATATGTATGTATCAACCGGATTGCACGATTCACAGGTACAGTACTGGGAACCAGCTAAATGGGTTGCTAAATTACGAAGTATGAAAACAGATAATTCCCTTTTATTTCTCGATACAAATATGGAAGCCGGTCACGGAGGAGCTTCGGGAAGGTTCGAAGCCATTAAGGAATTGGCAAAAGAATTCAGTTTTTTATTAGATTTAGAAAAAATTGAAAAGTAATTAGAAAATTTTTGTTAAATTTGCAGGGATTTTAGGTTAAACTAAAAAGTGTCCTTGATTAACTATTTTTTTATGAAAGAAGAAATTAACGCTTATAATAATATTTTAGAATTAATAGGCAACACACCACTTATTAAACTAAATAAAGTTACCGAAGAATTAGAAGGAAATTTTTACGCAAAGGTAGAAGCTTTTAATCCCGGACATTCCACCAAAGATAGAATTGCTTTATTTATAATTGAAGAAGCCGAGAAGAGAGGAATCCTTTCTCCTGGTGATACTATTATAGAAACTACTTCTGGGAATACTGGTTTTAGTTTAGCGATGGTAAGTATTATCAAAGGTTACAACTGTATATTAGCTGTTAGTTCAAAATCTTCTAAGGATAAAATTGATATGCTTCGCAGTTTAGGCGCAAAAGTATATGTTTGTCCAGCACATGTTTCTGCAGATGATGAGCGTTCTTATTACAATGTTGCCAAACGTTTGCACGAAGAAACCAAAGGTTCTGTTTATATCAATCAATATTTTAATCAATTGAATGTTGATGCGCATTACAAGTCTACAGGTCCAGAAATTTGGGAACAGACAAACGGTAAAATTACACACCTTATTGCTTGTAGCGGAACAGGTGGAACTATTTCTGGAACTGCAAAATACTTGAAAGAGCAAAATCCAAATATTAGAATTTTAGGTGTTGATGCTTTTGGTTCAGTTTTGAAAAAATACCATGAAACCAAAGAGTTTGATAACAACGAAATCTATCCATACAGAATTGAAGGTTTAGGAAAAAACCTGATTCCATCTGCTACAGATTTTGATATTATTGACAAGTTTATGAAAGTTACAGATGAAGAAAGCGCACATTCTACAAGAGAATTAGCAAAAAGAGAAGGCTTATTTGTAGGTTATACTTCTGGTGCAGTTCTTCAAGCCATTAAGCAATATTCCGAAGAAGGTGAATTTGACAAAAACAGTAATGTAATTGCTATTTTCCCAGATCACGGTTCCCGTTATATGAGTAAAGTGTTTAGTGATGACTGGATGAACGAACAAGGTTTTTTTGACAGTATCAATGAAGAAGAAGTTCAAAAAATTGAATTTATAAAATAGATTTTATATGTAATTACCAATAAAAAAACCTCCATTCGTTTTCGAATGGAGGTTTTTCATGAAATCTGGAATCTCTGATTACTCTTCCATAGTATGATATACGTTCATTACATCATCGTCTTCTTCCATTTTTTCGATTAGTTTCTCTACGTCTGCCATTTCAACTTCGGTGAGTTTTTTTGTGATTTGAGGAATACGCTCAAAGCCGGAAGAAAGGATTTCTATTTTTCTGTTTTCCAATTCTTTTTGGATAGTTCCAAAACTACCAAAAGGAGCATAAATCAAGATTCCGTCTTCGTCTTCAAAAACTTCTTCGGCACCAAAATCGATTAATTCCAATTCTAATTCTTCTGGGTCAATTCCGTTAGCGGGAATTCTGAAGTTACAAGTGTGGTCAAACATAAATTCTACTGAACCTTGTGTTCCCATTGTTCCGTTACATTTGTTAAAATAACTTCTGACATTCGCAACCGTTCTGTTATTGTTATCCGTGGCAGTTTCTACCAGAATCGCAATTCCGTGTGGCGCATATCCTTCAAATAAGACTTCTTTATAGTTGGCAGTATCTTTATCGGTTGCTTTCTTTATGGCGCGTTCCACGTTTTCTTTGGGCATATTTACAGCCTTTGAATTCTGGATTACCGCTCTTAATCTGGAGTTGGCATCAGGATTAGGTCCGCCTTCCTTTACAGCCATTACAATATCTTTCCCAATTCTGGTAAATGCTTTAGCCATTGCTGACCAACGTTTCATTTTTCTACCTTTTCTGAACTCAAACGCTCTTCCCATTTCTAATTATTATTTTGAACTGCAAAAATACAGTTATTCCTTATTTTATCAAATATTTTTTTAATCAATCGATTCATTGATTTTTTGCTTTTTCCAAATTGGTGATTGAGCGGTTATTTCCCATAATTATTGATGTCATTTAATATCGCAACGGCTTCTTCTATATATGGACTGGTTTTTAAATCTTTAATTTTATAGGTGTTGATTTCTTGCTGAAAAGAATCCAATTTTAATTTTTCCGAATCGTATGAATTATTCGAAATCGCACAGTTGTTTTCTATTTTGGCAATCTTTTTGACTTTTTTCCAAAGAGAATCTATTTCATGAATATCATTGAATACTTCCTTGAAAGTTACCTGAAGTGATTTTTTGGGATCATTGTAAAGTGCGTTGATTCCATCGTTTGTCAAATTAATTTCATTGAAAAGGGCATTGTTTTTCAATCTTGAATTGCTGAGATCAATTATTGAAGGATAATAATCTTTTCGGAAGGGAGCAAATCGTGTTTTTGAGTTGATGACATCATATTTTAAAGCCGTTTTATAACTTATTTCACGAGGAACAATGCTGTCATATAATATAGGAAGCGCAATATCCGGAATGATTCCTTTTATCTGATTGCTGTCTCCTGTAATTCTGTAGAATTTCTCAACCGTTAATTTTACGAAATCTTGTTTATTTTCATCCAAGGGCAAAATAGTCTGCATCGAAGCCTTTCCCAACGATTTGCTTCCAACAATGATTGCACGATTATAATCTTGCATTGTGGCAGTAAAAAACTCACTTGCCGATGCGGAATTTCCATTGATTAATATTACTATTGGACCATAATAAACGCTGCCTCGGTTATAATCTTTTAAAACACTTTGCTTGTTTTTACTATTTACCAAAACCGATACTGGTCCATAATCGATAAACATTCCGGCTAATTTAATAGCTTCTTCCATAGAGCCACCTCCGTTATCCTGAAGGTCAATTATTAAACCCTGAATGTTGTCCTGATTGAGTTTTACAATTTCTTTGGCAACATCATCGGCACAACCTTGTTCACTATATCCGTCAAAATCGGAGTAAAAGTTAGGAATATTAATGTAGCCCACTTTGATTTCCTTTTCGACGATGAAACTGGAAACGGCATTTGCAGTAGTTCTCATAACTTGCTTTTTGAGTAGCACAGCAAGAATATTTCCGTTTTTCTTTTGTATGGTCAATTCTATTTCCTCATTGGAATCGGAATAAATCAATTCTCCAATTTTGTCTAAGGACGTACAGGAAACTAAATAGTCTTCTCCTTTTTTATTCGAAACTTTCAGAATTACATCGTCTTTTTCAAACTTCTCCGCTCTGGCAGCCGGTCCTCCAGGGACAATTTCTTCCACAACAATTTCCTCCTTGTCGTTTAGACTGACATTGAGTCCTAATGACAAACCACTTGTTGTTAAATCGGACATAAAACTGGTTTTGGCATCCTGTGAAAAGTAATTTGTATGTGGGTCAAAATACGTACAAAAAATATTCAGAAAATCATTCTGAAGGTCATAACCCAACCCTTTTTTGCTTTCCAAAATACTATTCACTTTACACAAATGGGTGTCAAATATTTTTACTTTTGAGATTTTTTCGAGTTTTGCAAAATTCTGGTTTAGTGAATCTAAATTTGAACTCAATTTCGAAATATCTTCCAGAATATCATACTTGATTCTTTTTCTCCATACTTTATCGATGTTTGCTGCCTCTAAGTCAAAAGGGAAGTTTTTCTTTGAGAATTTAACCGTGTCTTTTGCGGTGTAATCCAGCACTTCATTTTGCATTTTTTCGAGTGTCTTTTTCTTTCTTTCCAAAGCAAATTGGTAAACAGAAATAAAATCATTCATAAAGGAACAATCATTTTGCAAAATGTAATTGTCCAGCAAAAGCCTGCTTTTACAGAGGTTTTCGTATTCTGTTTTGGTAAATAAGTTTCTGTTGCCATCCAAACCATCCATAAAAGTATCAAATACAAAAACTGACAGACTGTCGTCTACCGGTTTCGGATGGAAATGTTCGTGTTGAATTAATGCATTTATTTTGGAAAGTAATTCACAAGTTTTTGCACTATTTTGACCAAATAGGGAAAATGTTGTCAGGAACAGTACGAGTGAAATTTTCTTCATTTACCAGTTTATTAAGTGCAATTTAAAATAAAATTACCGCAATTTCGCAAATTATTTATACAGTTTTGTATGTTTTCAATTTGCGAATTTGCGGTTTTTTTTTTTTTTTTTTAAACAGCTGTTCTTATTTCTTGTAAAAAGGCAATTTTACAACCTTAGCTGGAACATCATTTTTTCTAATTCTGATAAAAATGTCGCTGCCAATAGCACTGTTTTCGGTAGTTACATAACCCAGTCCAATACCAACATTCATCGAAGGTGACATTGTTCCCGAAGTTACGATACCGATAAGAGTTCCCGAGGCATCCACAATTTCATAATCGTGTCTAGGTACAGCGCGTTCCTGCATTTCGAAAGCTACTAATTTCTTGGATACACCTGCTTCTTTTTGCTTTTTCAAGTTCTCGGAATTGGTAAATTCTTTGGTGAATTTGGTAATCCAACCCAAGCCGGCTTCCAGAGGAGAAGTGGTATCGTTGATGTCGTTTCCGTACAAACAAAATCCCATTTCCAAACGCAAAGTGTCACGAGCGGCAAGACCAATTGGCTTAATCCCAAAAGCAGCACCAGCTTCAAAAACTTTGTTCCAGATTTGTTCCACTTCGTCATTTTTGCAATAAATCTCAAAACCTCCTGAACCGGTGTAGCCTGTTGCCGAGATAATCACGTTTTCGATTCCTGCAAAATCCCCCACTTCAAAATGATAGTATGGAATCGTAGCCAAATCTAATGAAGACAAGGATTGCATCGCTTCCACAGCTTTTGGACCTTGAATTGCCAATAATGAATAATCATCCGAAAGATTTCTCATATCCACACCTAAATCATTGTGCGCCGAAATCCAATTCCAGTCTTTATCAATATTCGAAGCATTTACAACCAATAAATACTGCTCGTCTTTCATTTTGTAAACAATTAAATCGTCTACAATTCCGCCATCATTGTTGGGTAAACAAGAATATTGCGCTCTTCCGATGGTTAAAGTCGAAGCATCGTTTGAAGTCACTTTTTGAATCAAAGCCAAAGCATTTGGACCCGTTAGCAAAAATTCGCCCATATGCGACACATCAAAAACACCTACACTGTTGCGAACAGTTTCATGTTCAGCATTTACACCTTCGTATAAAATAGGCATATTGTATCCGGCAAACGGAAGCATTTTTGCTCCCAAACTCTCGTGTATGTGCGTCAGCGCAGTATTTTTCATTGTAGATTTTTTGTAAAATTTGAAGTGGCTAATTTATCGATTTTAATCGGAGTGGCAAAGGGTTTTTGATAGCTATTTGCATCACTCATCATCGCGAGAAACGGGAACCATCTCACATCAAAAAGCCTACAATTTTAGATTATGGAACTTTATTAAGCATCATAATAAGTGTTTTAGGATTTAAATAAATCTAATTCCATAAACAATAAATATTGTCGAAACTCTTCCGGTATTTCTACCTCGTCATAAACAGATATGTCTTTAAATCCGATGCTTCGGTAGAGTAAATGAGCAGCTTCCATAAACTTTGGGCTGTCCAAACGTACTTTTGTATAACCCGTTTCTTTTGCAGCCGAAAGTAAGGATTGAAGTATGGCTCGTCCTGCTCCAACGTTTCTGAAAGAAGGGTCAACATACATACGTTTTATTTCCCCTATTTCTTCATTAATGCTTTTTAGACAACCTATTCCGCACGGATTTCCATCTGCAAATGCCAGCATTAGTCTTCCGTTTGGCGGCAGGAATTTGGTAATATTTTCAATGTCTTGTTGTACAGTTTCTTTTGGATTGTGAGGATGTACACCATAGAGCATTTGCATTTTGTCGTTTCCCCAAGTGAGGTATTCAGTCCATAATTGTCTGATACAATCAATGTCATTGGGAAGCTGAGCGTCCTGAATTTTAACAACGAAATTTTTATTCATAGGTATCGTATTTAAGTTTTTAGTTTCTATTTTGTTAGTGCGAGTGAGGAATTTTAATTAATATTATGTTAATTTATTTGGTCGGGTTTTCTTTTGCGAGTAAGAAAGCAGTCTTATAAATGATTTAAAAACCAGTACATTTCATAACTAAATATTACCATTAATAATCCGTCAATGATGAGGACAAGATAACTTTGTGTATCTTTTTTCATTTTTATAAAAGAAATGCCATTTATGAAGGTCACAATGGTAAGCACGAATGAAGTGCCTTGAAGAATATAAAATGAATATGCCAAAACAGTGAGTACAATATTACTGTATTTATCTACCTTCATTGACAAAGGATAAAAAAAAGTCAGGGATAAAACTATACAGATTATGGCTATTAGCGCCAGATATAAGTTTTTATTTGAAGATTGATTTAAATTCTTTGCTTGATTTTCCTTTTCAATCATTAAAGTTGAATGAGCATTTGAAATTCAGTTTTGCCAACGTTAGACCGCTTCAATCGGTTGTTGACCAAAGTGGCTGTGTTCTCTTTGCCGAAGATAGGGATTTTTCGTGAAGAAAAAGCACCATTTAAATCAAACATCTAGCTCTACGAAGTTTCCTGACTTAATAGCCACAACACTTTGCAGCTAAAACAGTTCATAAGTCAGAGTTAAAAAACAGCTATAATATTTAGTGATTTTAACAAAATCGGGAGAATTCGCACAAGGGTTTTAAATAAAGAAATGCTGTTTTAAAAAAAAACAGCATTTCTTAAGGAAAAAAAATTAAAGCATATATTGCAAAAAAAAGCCTATTATTTTATATTATTTAATTGGCAATAATACTGTATCTACTACGTGAATGATACCATTTGATGCAGAGATATTTGCTGTTGTAATATTTGCAGTATTGCCCACTGCAGTAATCATCCCATTTTTATCTACTGAGAAAGTAGCCCCGAGTAGTGTTGTTATTGTACGTGAGCCGTTTGGAGGAACTACACTATTGGCAGCACGGCGTCCCTCGACAACATGATATTTTAACACATCCAATACCAATGTTGGAGGAAGATCAGTGATTTTATTGACTCCCAAAGTAGTATAAAGGTTTTTAAACGCAGCATCTGTCGGAGCAAATACAGTGTATTGATCTTTTCCATTCAAGAATAGGTTTACTAAACCAGCGTTTAATTCTTTATCTACATAAACTAGAGCGCCTACCAGTTCATTGAATCCTGCATTTATTGCAATTCCTGCAATAGGAGTTTCTCCTGGTTTAGGGGCACTATTTGAAGATTTGAAAGTTTCCCCAGTAGCGGTTTTAGAGATATTCATTACATCCATGCCTTGTGTTTCCTGATTATCACAAGAAATGGTTACAATTGACAAAGTAGCAATCAAAATGAAAGCTTTTAACGATCCAAATAATTTAAAGTTGTTTGTTTTCATGGTTGTTTTTTTTTAAATTAATAAAGTTATTTTTTTGTCTAACAAAAATTTTATAAAGTTAAACAAATATAATTAAGCGTAAAATCATTTAACTATATTTTAACAATTATCTCATTATGAGGTTGTTATAAAAACATGACGCAGTCCTTTATTAAAAAAAAAGTTATTGAATTTTTGTATCTTTACACAAACAAATCCAATGAAATCTTCCATTCCAATAGATAAAGCGGCAATTCTAAAACGCTATAAACCCATTGATGCCCATACCCACAAAGGCATTCAGGGTCACGCTTTGTTAGTTGGTGGCAGTTATGGTAAAATAGGAGCGATGACTTTGTCCTCCAAGGCTTGTTTAAAAACCGGTTGCGGATTAGTCACAGTATTTATTCCGCGATGTGGTTACGAAATCCTTCAAACTGCCAATCCAGAAGTGATGGTTTTGACTGATGTTCAGGAAAAATACATTTCGAATATTGAATTTAATTTTATGCCCAATGCCATCGGAATTGGACCCGGAATAGGGCAGGAGTTGGAAACCCAGAATGCGCTCCATGAATTTCTGACCAATGACAAAAGGCTTTTAGTCATCGATGCCGATGCACTGAATATTTTGTCGCAAAACGCAGCATGGATTTCATTATTGCCCGATAAAACGATTCTCACGCCACACCCAAAAGAACTGGAACGACTTATTGGGAAATGGAATTCGAATACTGAAAAATTCGAGAAAACTGTTGCTTTTTCTAAGTTACATCATGTTATTATTGTAATGAAAGGCGCACCCACTTTTATCATTGACGGCGAGACTATTTACGAAAACTCCACCGGAAACGCAGCATTGGCCACAGCCGGAACTGGCGACGTTTTAACGGGAATGATTACGAGTTTATTGGCACAATCCTACGAACCTATAGATGCTGCCATTCTTGGCGTTTATCTTCACGGATTGACTGCTGATATAGCTTTGCACAAAACTGGTTATCAGTCGTTTATTGCTTCGGATGTTATTTCGAATATTGGAAAAGCTTTTTTGAGTTTGGAGAAATAATGTCATTAACAGAGAATTCCTGAATCATCGAAAAATTAAAACTATGAAATTCTTTTTTCCAATACCATAAATTCTAAAGGTTTATTTGAGGTTTGGCTAAAAACATCGCTCTCCGGGAATGGTTTTCTTGCCCCTGTATCTTCATAGCCGTGGCGTTTGTACCACGAAATAAGTTCTTCCCGAACGGTTATCACTGTCATACCAATTTTAGACAAGCCCAATTCCGAAGCATGAATTTCTGCATGTTCTAATAGTTTTTTTCCAATACCGCTATTTTGCAACTCAGGCGAAACCGTTAACATTCCTAAATACAATAGATTCTTTTTTTCAATCAACAAAACACATCCTATAATTCGGTCATTTTCCGTATATTTCAGAAAAGTGTTCTTTTTATCTTGAATAATTTCAATTAATTCCTTTTCAGTGGTTCTGCCTCCTTCTAACAGGTCGGCTTCGGTAGTCCATCCTTTTTTAGAAAATTCTCCACGGTAGGCCGAATTGATTAATTTGTTTAAAGAAGAAACGTCTTCTACTGCTGCTTTTGTAATCATTGTTAATTTTTATATTCCGGTTTGTGGTTTTGTATTTTTCAAAGATAAAAAAAAGGATAACAAAACAGCATTTCAATTCAGCTGTTGTTTGTATCTTCTCTTTATAGACACAATTTAAAGGCTCAAAGAATCAGGGTTTTAATTAGTTTAAAAACTAATAATTAAAAAAAAAACTATAGTTTTGAAAATCAGATTATTATTGTTATTTATCAAGTTTTTTGTTAACTTTGAGTAGCTGATTTTTACAACAATTTAATATACATAAAAATGAAAACATTAAATGTTATTTGGTTAATGGTGATGGCTTGTGTACTTAATATAATGCCAATTTTTGGACAATCAGAATCTCAAAAGAATAAAATTATTGCTGATAGCCATAAGGCAAAGGCTGAGTTCATTGCGGCTGACAGTCTTATGAAAGCACTTTTTGATAAATCTTATGGTTATGCCATCTTTCCCAATGTAGGTAAAGGAGGTTTTGGAGTTGGGGGAGCAGCAGGAAACGGGGTTGTCTATGAACAGAATCAGATGGTAGGAATGGCCAAATTATCGCAAGTGAGCATCGGATTCCAGGCAGGCGGACAAGCTTATCGTGAAGTGATATTTTTTGAGTCTAAAAAGGCCTTAGATCGCTTTAAAAACAGCCAATTAGAATTTTCTGCTGATGTTTCGGCAGTAGCCGTAAAATCTGGAGCCTCAGCGAATGCTAAATATGCTAAGGGTGTCATGGTCTTAACGATGCAAAAGGGTGGACTTATGTACGAAGCATCCGTTGGTGGACAAAAGTTTAAGTTTAAACCAATGTAAAGTGCTTTTTCTGGGCAGAAACTCAAAGACTGACTTTTAATTATTCTTTTAATAGTGTTATTTTACAAAAGTCAACAGATTTTGTTGGCACAAAAAAAACGGATTCGATTTGAATCCATTTTTTAGTATTAAACCATTTAAAAATTAGTTTTTTAAATCTGAATGTGTCTCTATTTTTGGAAGACTTTATTATTAATCCATTTTCTAACCGGTATATCATATAATTTTAGGCAAGTATAAGCGAGGGCGACACTCGAAAAAAAAGTTAATATGCTCACAGGATATGCTTCACTAAACTTGATTTTATTATCTACTGCCCAGGCTGTATATATGTATATTATTGGATAGTGTGTAATGTAAATTGGATACGAAATATCACCAAAAAATTTACATAGCCGTGAAGATAATTTACCTTTAATCTCTCCGCTTGCCCCCAAGAAAATTATTAAAGGGAAAAATAAAATAACTGCAACAGAATCATAAATACCATTCAGCCATAAATGCTCGCTTCCGCCAATTCTTGGCATAGCTAGTACCATAATAACTAGCAAACTGCACAAAAAAAACGCATTTTTTATTTGAATTAATTTTCCCATACGAAAAAGTAATACTCCTGCAAAAAACGGATACATCATTCGAGCAAAACCAATATGTAAGTGTTTAGGATTAAACGACCAACCTCCTATAATATCACCATTTGGACTTGTTACTGCAAGATGAATTAATGCGCAACCAGAAAGAAAGACTAGTATTGAAAGCGCTGTTTTTGAAAATTTTCTAACAAAAAGAGCATACATAATATTAGCTATATATTCAAAAAATAAAGACCAACCCGGTCCATTAAGCGGATGCATTTCTGCCCAACCACGAATGTCCAAAGAAGGCGGAACAGGAATCAGCGTAAATCCAATCACCATTACTAACAGCATTTTCCATACCGGAATGTCATGAATCATTGGAAACAATGATGAATCTTGAAAATAAAACAATATAGCCCCAATAATCATTCCCATAATTACCATTGGTTGAAGTCGAATCAATCGGCGTTTAAAAAAATCCCCAATCGACATTTTATCCCATCGATCATCATAGGCGTAACCAATAACAAAACCGGATAGTAAAAAGAAAAAATCCACAGCAAGATAGCCGTGGTTTATTATTTGGTCGAGATGGCTTGTTGAATGTGCCTCAAAAATGTGAAAAGCGACCACCATCAGTGCTGCTACACCGCGCAATCCATCTAAAATGGGATAATGAGGTTTTGTGGTTGTGGTATTAGTAATCATAAGTTTTATTTTTATTTAGTCAAATATATAATATAGTATTTCGAAGACAAAAATATATTGGCCTTTTATAAAAACAAACTTCCTTTCTTATCAATCATATACATTTATAAAAACTAAAACTAAGTCTTAGTATTAAAAGTCCCGCAATTAGACTGCCCCCAAAAATTTAGACAAATCTTTATATTCTAAATTAAATGATTTAGTCAAATATGTAAGAAAATTATATAGTTAAAAATATATTACGTGTATTTCATCGATATTATTTGGTGTTTAAACGATAATACGTCTATCTTTATGCAATAATTAAACAAGTTCATACAGAATTAACCCTAAAGAAGTTTGCCCCACAATCTACTTTAAACTTAAACTACTTTTTATTATGAAAGCAAAATTACTTCGTGTATTATTGCTGTTTGCAATAGTATTCACAATGAATTCATGTTCCTCTGACAGCTCTGAGAATCCTACTTCTACAGCTTCAACACAAAAAGCAATGCCTTATACCTATAATTCATCAGAAATTGAGGCTATGGCTTTGATAAATGCTTATAGAGTAAGTATTGGTTTAAATGAATTAAAACAGATTAATCACATTTCTTATAAATCTGAAGAACATGATAACTATATGATAACTAATAATGTAGTAAATCACGATGATTTTGTTGCACGTTCGGAAAATATAATGAAAGTTTTAGGAGCAAAAAGCGTAAGTGAAAATATTGCCTATAATTATAATTCTCCCCAAGCTGCTTTAGATGCCTGGTTGAAAAGCCCAAGTCACAAAGCAAACATCGAGGGTAATTTTACAAATTTTGGACTTTCAATCAGAGTTAGTGCAGAAGGTAAAAAATATTACACAAATATCTTTGTAAAAATATAAGTAAAGTTTGTTTTTTAATTTAGAAGCTGCCTTAAAGAGGCAGTTTTTTTATGGTTACTATTTTCTGTGCAATGAGCTTAAGCCATAATAACTTCACAAATAATATTTGAATTATTGTCCAATTTTGATTAGCGTCCAATTAGCTATAAATATCTTTTACTTTGCTTAGATAAATATTTATAAAGTTCAATAAGTAAGGAAGCCATTGAAAAAGACATACATATCTTCAGAATTGTAGTAAACGAAACCCATACGATAGATATGACTTAATAAATTTAATAGATTTTTTTTTAAATTATTAAGATTTTAAGAATTATATAAGTATAAATAAAACGGTTTTTTTTGACAATTCATTTTGAATACTTTGCACAAAAACTAATTATTAAGAAAATACCTTAGTCAATTATGATTATTTAATAATTTCCATAAGAGTAAAATCAGAAATTAATATTATGTATGTCTTTAAAATTTAAAAAATTGTTATAAATCAATAAATTACTTATAAGTTGCATCAATAGGGTTGTTTTTTTGTTAAAAAAGTTTGATGTTATATTGGTTTATATGACAAAAAAACGTTCGAAAGCTAAACTTCCGAACGTTTTTAATTGAATTATAAATTTAAATTTTATAGACCAGTAATAATAAATTCGCTGCGTCTGTTAAGCTGATGTTCTTCTTCAGTACATTTTACACCATCAGCACATTGGTTTACTAATTGTGTTTCGCCATATCCTTTACCGGTTAATCTGCTCGGATTAGCACCATTTTTTACCAACCAGTTAATCGTAGCTTTGGCTCTGTTTTCAGACAAGACTTCATTGTATTTAAAAGAAGCGCGGCTGTCTGTATGTGAACGTATGTCTAGTTTCATAGTCGGATTTTGATTCAATACATCTAATATTTTTTCTAAATCTAATGCAGCTTCAGTTCTTATATTGTATTTATCTAAATCGAAATAAATCATTTTAATACCAAAACATTTTCCTAAATCATCACCCACGGCCACTTTGCATGCTTCTTTTTCCAAAGCAATCGGCAAATTCGTTTTTCCATTGTTTTCCATAGCAATGGTTACTTTTTGTTCTTTAGTAGTGTAATCCATTTTAGCAGCTCTCACATTATAGTTTTTACCACATTCAACGGCGAAAGTATAATTTCCGGAAGGATCAGTAACAACTGTATTTACTATGTTGAATTCACTGTCAAACAAACTGATTTTAGCATCAGGCAGTATCTGAGCTGTAGTCAAATCGGTTACAGTTCCATACAATTCCTGTTCGCATTTGAGTCTTCTGATTTCGAGAAATTTATAAATATCATCATATCCCTGACCACCACCTCTGTTAGAGCTTACAAAACCTTTTCTGGATTTGGTATCAATCAGATAAGCAAAATCATCTTTAGGCGAATTGACACCGTCTCCTAGATTTTGAATCTCTCCAAAAGTTCCGTCGGTGTTGATTTTAGACACAAAGACATCCATACCACCCAGACCAGGATGCCCGTCAGAGGCAAAATAAAGTTCATTTTCATCAGTAACAAGCGGAAAACTTTCCTTTCCTTCGGTATTGATTCCATTTCCTAAATTCTCTGGAGTTGCAAAACTGCCATCTTCATTAATTTTAACTTTGAATATATCTGACTGACCCATTGTTCCGGGCATATCTGACACAAAATACAATGTCTTTTCGTCTGGACTTAATGCAGGGTGAGCTGCACTGTACTGATCACTGTCGAAAGGCAATTCGGTAACTTTAGTCCACTCATTGTTTTCAAAAGTGGCTTTATATACTTTTATTAAAGTAATCCCATTTCCATCTTTTCCCTTTTTACCATCCAGATAATTGTTTCTGGTAAAATACATGGTTTTCCCGTCTTTGGTAAAAACAGCACTAGATTCGTGGAATTTTGAATTTACTTTTTTAGAAAGTTTGCTTACTTTCCCTGGAGTCATATCTTCACCTAAATCTGTAACATAAAGGTTGGTAAAGCTTTGATTAGTCCATTTGTGTTTTCTATGCATTAGACCTCCTGTATCTCTTGCCGAGGTAAAAACAAGTTTATTAAGGTAGAAAGAGCTTCCATAATCGGAATATTTTGAGTTGATTCCAGCATCTTCAACTTTATATCTGCCTGAATTAACCTTGATTCTATCGAGATAATTTTTGTTTTTTTCGTAAAGATTGGCTCTTTTATCGTTTCCCGCTTTCTGGTGGAATTTTTCAAGCATCTCGTTTGCCTTATCTATTTGTCCAACGGCTTTCAGCGATTGGGCATATCGGTAGAAATATTCAGGTTGCTGATCTGGAGCCATAGCAAACAATTCATCATACCATTTGGCCGCTTTATCCAATTCGCCATTGAAGTAATAGGAATTACCGAGTTTTTGGAACATATCTTCTGATTTGTATCCTTTCTCAGCTACCCTTTCATAGGTTTTAATAGCATCAATGTAGGCAAAACTGTTGTATTTCTTATCTGCAGAAGTAAGTTGGGCTTTTTGTGCATAACTGTTAAATGAAAAAACACTTATTATCGTTATGTAAAGGAGTATAAAATTTTTCATAATAATTGTTTTTAGAAGAATCTAGGAGTTGTGATTTTTTGGATGTTGTTGAATAATTCATAACGCAGGAATATCTCATGCGAACCGGAATTATAGTTGGCTAAATTGGTTGTTTCTTTGTCGTATCCGTAACCAATATATAAACCATCAGATACTTGAAAACCTGCCAAAGCACTTATAGAAGCACTCCATCTGTAAGCAACTCCAAGCATAAATTTGTCATAGAACATAAAATTTCCGGAAACATCAACTTGAAGTGGAGCACCTTGCACCATTTTGGTTAGAAGAGCTGGTTTAAATTTTACTGAATCACTGAGGTCAAATACAACTCCGGCAATAAAGTAGTAATTCATTTTTTCTTTGAAAATAGCCACTTCATTGTCGTCATAGCGATTGGTTTCAATAAAGTTCGGTACTGAAAAACCTATATAGGCTTTGTCTGAATGCAAATAAATACCGGCTCCAATGTTAGGAGTGAATTTACTATAATTTTGCAAACTTGGGTCAGCGGCATTTACAGGATTTAATTTGGTTGCATCCAAATCAAATAAATTCGCTGTTGCCTTAATCCCAAAGGAGAGTTTCCAGGTTTCGGATGTTTGGATAGTATAAGACAAATCGGCAGAGATAGCATTCTCGTTTGTAGGTCCAATTTTATCATTGATCAGCGAGACACCCAATCCCAAATTACTTCCGTTGAGTGGGGTATTGACAGACACTGTATTGGTAACGGGTGCTCCGTCCAGTCCAACCCATTGAGTACGATGCAGGGCAAACATACTTAAGGCTCCTCTCGATCCAGCATATGCAGGATTGACATTGATTGTGTTGTACATGTATTGCGTAAATTGTGCGTCTTGTTGAGCATAACTTACCACTCCAGTAAACATCAAAGCGAATAATAGTATTCTTGTCTTCATTTAGTTTGTTGTTTAAACCCGGGAGTTTTAATTCCCGGGAGTTAGATTTGAGTTAAATTTATCTTGAAAGGTATATAAACCCGTCTTTTCTATTTATTTGAATATTTCCAGTTCCATCAAAGGATTCGTAATTCACGATGTAATAATAAGTTCCCGTAGGCAAACCATCAGATTTATTTATAGTTGTTCTTCCTCTTGAATAACCATCAAACACATTACTTGAATTATTGTATTTAGTGGTTTCAAAAACTAATACTCCCCAACGATTATATATTTCTACAGAAATACCAGAAGGATAACAAATATTGTCTTCCACACCGTCAATGATGAGTTGCTCATTGATACCATCTCCATTTGGAGTAAATGCATTATGGACAACTATAGCTTCGCAACCTAATACTTTACAATCGAAGTTAACATTCATATTTATTTTTATACTCAAAGGACAAGATCCATCAGTGACCTTATATTCGAAAACATAATCACCAAGAGCCATATCTAGAGGAGATAGAATACTTCCTTGCAAATGTCCTGAATTATTTACATCTATCCAAATTCCATTTGTAGGAGTACCAACAGGCAACAAATTATTTAAGTCTATTGGTGTTGAGTCTGCATTACAAGCCGAACTAGGAATAACTGTGTTGGCATTTGCAATAGACACATTCACTGTTTGAATGAATTTTGACTCGTTTCCACAAGCATCAGCTACACTCCATTCCCTCACAATTGTATAAGTCGTTGGTGTTTGATTGATTGTTTTTTCTGTATAAATAGCAGGATTAACTGCTGAACAATTGTCAACAAACACTAACTCAGGTTTAACTGGTACAGCGTCACATTTAACATCAACAGTTGTAGGAAATGACGTAGATGTTGTAGGGCCAGTTGTATCTGTTACACTAATAGTTTGAGATGCTTTTGAAGCATTTCCACAAGCATCCGTAGCTGTCCAGGTTCTGGTTACGGAATATGAACCTGCACAACCTCCTGGAGTTGTTACATCAGTTGAAGTCAATGTAACTGCACTTCCGCAAACATCCGTTGCAGTTGCTACTGCAAAAGCAGGAGTGGCAGGACAAGAGATGGTTGAAGCCTCTGGTAAAGCTGCGATAATAGGTGCGGTTACATCTTGGACATTTATTGTTTGTGAAGCTGAAGCAGCATTACCGCAAGCATCAGTAGCAGTCCAGGTTCTGGTTACAGAATATGACCCTGCACAACCTCCTGGAGTTGTTACATCAGTCGAAGTCAATGTAACTGCACTTCCGCAAACATCCGTTGCAGTTGCTACTGCAAAAGCAGGAGTGGCAGGACAAGAGATGGTTGAAGCCTCTGGTAAAGCTGCGATAATAGGTGCGGTTACATCTTGGACATTTATTGTTTGTGAAGCTGAAGCAGCATTACCGCAAGCATCCGTAGCTGTCCAGGTTCTGGTTACAGAATATGACCCAACACAAGCGCCGTTAGTAGTTACATCAGCCGAAGTCAAGATTACTAAACTTCCACAAGCATCGGTAGCCGTCGCCACTGCAAAAGTAGGAGTTGCAGGGCAAGATATGGTTGAAGGCGCTGGCAAAACAGCTATCACTGGTTTTGTTGTATCCTGAACCGTTACAGTTTGAAGGTGAGTTGTAGCATTGTTGCAAGCATCAGTTGCAGTCCAAGTTCTAGTCAAGGTGTAAGCACCAGCACAAGCACCCTCGACAGCAGTTTCAGTAAATGTTACTGTTGCATTTCCACAATTATCAGTTGCCGTTAAA
>NZ_JADHEC010000013.1 GCF_015277675.1 Flavobacterium soyangense | reverse complement strand
CATAACGGGAACGTTCCACTACATCAACATCGGAAACGGTGTAAATTGTTTTCAGAAGTAAATACTTGAACATACGAACAGGACTTTCTGCCATACGACCATTATTGCTACAGTATTTATTGACCAATTCATCGTAAATAAAGGAAAAATCTATCAAATCGTTGATTTTTCTCAAAAGATTATTTTTTGGAATTATTAAATCATATGACGAAGAATGCTCGCTGAATTGTATTGTTTGTTGCTGTACTAACATCTATAAAGCCTTATAATTACAGCTAAATATACGAAAAAAGGAGTAGAGAAAATACGTTTTCTACTCCTTTTTATAACCATTCATAAACAATTTATTACTGAAAAGACTTTTTCAGCGCCCTCAGAAATACTGTCTCGTTTTTGTAACAATCTCTTAGGATTACTTCACTTAACCATTAACGCTGTTCAGGTTAAGTGATTGTAAATGACTATCTACATTAATTTCTTTAATAAATTTAACTAATTCAAAATATTATGAAATAAAAGATGTTTGTCAAAATCCCTGCACACCTAAGTGTTTATTATCCAATTTTTTTCATTGCCGTCATAGATTCTCTCAACCACGCTCCTACTTCTTCTATAGGATGTTGGCGAATTTCATTGTTTACTGCAATTAAAACTGCATTATCAACACCATTAGAAGTTGAAAATGGTTTCCCAATTACATTGGTTTCAATTGTTTTCATAAAATCAGCCAATAACGGTTTACAAGCGTGATCGAACAAATAACAACCATATTCTGCAGTGTCAGAAATGATTCGGTTCATTTCGTATAATTTTTTTCTGGCTACAGTATTGGCAATCAAAGGCAATTCGTGCAAAGATTCATAATAAGCAGATTCTTCGATTATTCCGGATTGTGTCATGGTTTCGAAAGCCAATTCTACACCTGCTTTTACCATTGCAATCATCAAAACCCCATTGTCAAAATATTCTTGCTCCGAAATATGAGCAGCAGTTGGTGCTGTTTTTTCGAAATTAGTTTCGGCAGTGGCAGCTCTCCAAGTCAATAGATTGATATCATCGTTTGCCCAGTCAATCATCATATTTTTTGAAAATTCACCAGAAATAATGTCATCCATGTGTTTTTGAAATAACGGACGCATGATATCTTTTAATTCTTCGGCAAGTTCGAAAGCTTCAATTTTTGAAGGATTGTTCAAACGATCCATCATATTGGTAATTCCTCCGTGTTTCAAGGCTTCAGTAACAGTTTCCCAACCGTATTGTATTAATTTTGAAGCATAAGCCGGTTCAATTCCTTTTTCGACCATTTTGTCAAAACACAAAATAGAACCGGTTTGTAACATTCCGCAAAGGATGGTTTGTTCTCCCATTAAATCCGATTTAACTTCAGCAACAAATGAAGAGTTCAAAACGCCTGCTTTGTGACCTCCAGTGGCAACAGCATATGCTTTTGCCTGAGCAAAACCTTGACCGTTTGGATCATTTTCTGGGTGTACTGCGATTAATGTTGGAACACCAAAACCTCTTTTGTATTCTTCACGAACTTCGGATCCCGGACATTTAGGAGCACACATAATAACAGTGATGTCTTTACGAATTTGCATTCCTTCTTCCACAATGTTAAAACCGTGAGAATAGGCTAATGTTGAACCTTTTTTCATCAAAGGCATAATAGCAGCAACAACAGCAGTATGTTGTTTGTCTGGCGTAAGATTACAAACCAAATCAGCCGTTGGAATTAATTCCTCATAAGTTCCCACTTTGAAACCATTGTCTGCAGCGTTCATAAAAGAAGCTCTTTTTTGAGCGATTGCTTCAGCACGCAAAGCATAAGAAATATCTAAGCCAGAATCTCTCATATTTAAACCTTGGTTTAAACCTTGAGCTCCGCAACCTACGATAACTACTTTTTTTCCTTTAAGGGCTGCTATTCCATCTGCAAATTCGGACTGATCCATAAATTCGCAAACGCCTAATTGTTCTAATTGTAATCTAAGTGGTAATGAATTGAAATAATTTGCCATTTTTTAATATTTAATAATTGTATAATTTATAATTTAATGATTTAGTGTAAGTTCACTTTGACAACTGTAACCTGCTACCTGCAATCTGAACGCTATTTTAGTTCTTCTAATAAAGTTGTTATTTCCATTTTTTCTTTAGAAACGGATATTCTTCCGGAGCGCACAAATTGCATAATTCCGAAAGGTTTTAATTTTTTGTATAAGTCTTCAATTTCAGAACGCTTTCCTGATTTTGAAATCACGAAAAAGTCTCTTGAAACCGTTACAATTTCCGAGTGGCTTTCTTTGATGATGTTTTGTATTTGTCTTTCGTCAAATAATAAACTGGACTCAATCTTAAAAATAGCACTTTCAAGGAAAATAGTTTCCTCGTCAATATGATAGAAAGCCTTGATGACTTCGATTTGTTTTTCGATTTGCCCAACAATGTTTTTTACCCATTTTTCAGAGGTGTTGACTACAATGATAAATCGAGAAACATTTTCGATTTCTGATTCGGATACATTTAGACTTAATATATTGATGTGGCGTTTTAAGAATATTCCAGATATTCTATTGAGTAAGCCAACGTTGTTTTCTGAATAAACAGAAATGGTGAATATTTTATTTTCCATAATTTTTATCCTCCCCAAGCCCCCTCGAAAGAGGAGGAGTCAAAACCGACAAAGGGAATATTTTAAATTTTTTATTACTAACTCAAAAAACACACTCTATTTACAATTACCTCTCTTACAGGTTCATTCCTCTTCAGGGAGGGCTGAAGAGGGGATTATTTTAATCGTATATCAGAAACCGAAGCTCCTGTTGGAATCATTGGGAATACATTGTTTTCTTTTTCGACCATAACTTCTAGGAAATAAGAATCTTTAGAAGCCAACATTTCGGCAACGGCACCATCCAACTCTTCTCTTTTAGTTATTTTTTTTGATTTTATATGATAGCCTTCTGCAATTGCAACAAAGTTTGGATTGGTCATTATGGTGGAAGCATATCTGCTGTCAAAAAACAGTTCTTGCCATTGGCGCACCATTCCTAAAAACTCATTGTTAAGTACAACAATTTTCACAGGAACTTTGGTTTGAAAAATGGTTCCCAACTCTTGAATAGTCATTTGAAAACCACCATCTCCTATTATAGCAACAACTTCACGATTTGGCATTCCCATTTTAGCTCCAATAGATGCAGGTAATGCGAATCCCATTGTTCCTAATCCTCCGGAAGTAATATTACTTTTGGTCCAATTAAATTTTGCATAACGACAGGCAAACATTTGGTGTTGACCAACATCAGAAACAATAATAGCGTCTCCATTTGAATGTTTGTTAATCATTTCTATAGTTTCACCCATAGAAATTCCACCATTTTTTGATGGGGTTAATTCTTCTTTAATGACAGTTTCAAATTCTATTTTGTATTTTTCCTTGAATTCATTGTGCCAAGATTCGTGAGTTTTACTTTCGATAAGCGGAATCAAAGCTTGCAAAGATTCTTTTACATCTGCCAAAACAGCCACGTTTGTTTTTACATTTTTATCAATTTCGGAAGGGTCAATTTCGAAGTGAATTACTTTGGCTTGTTTGGCATAAGTAGCTAAATTTCCAGTAACACGATCGTCAAAACGCATTCCAAGAGCAATCAAAACATCACATTCGTTAGTAAGTACATTTGGACCGTAATTCCCGTGCATACCTAACATTCCTACATTCAAAGGGTGGTCTGTGGGCAAAGCAGAAAGTCCCAAAATTGTCCAAGCTGCGGGGATTCCTGATTTTTCGATCAATATCTTTAATTCAGCTTCGGCTTGACCTAGGATAATTCCCTGTCCAAAAATAATATACGGTTTTTTAGCACTATTAATTAAATCCGCAGCTTCCTTTACTTTTTCAAGATTTAAAGTTGGTTTTGGATTATAACTTCTAATTCCGGTACATTTTTTATAATTAAATTCAAGTTCATCAAACTGAGCATTTTTCGTAATGTCAATTAAAACAGGGCCCGGACGACCTGATTTTGCAATAAAAAAAGCTTTGGCAATGATTTCCGGAATTTCGGAAGCTTCAGTAATTTGATAATTCCATTTGGTTACCGGAGTTGAAATTCCGATAATGTCTGTTTCCTGAAAAGCATCTGAACCCAATAAATGTTTCCCTACTTGACCGGTGATACAAACCATTGGAGTGGAATCAATCTGAGCATCGGCAATTCCGGTTACTAAGTTTGTTGCACCGGGACCTGAAGTCGCGATAGCTACACCCACTTTTCCTGTAGCTCTTGCATACCCTTGGGCAGCATGGGTAGCACCTTGTTCGTGGCGCACCAATACGTGATGCAATTCGTCTTTAAATTTATATAATTCGTCATAAACCGGCATTATGGCACCGCCGGGATATCCATAAACCAAGTCTACTCCTTCTTCCAGTAAACATCTAATAACGGCTTCTGCGCCTGATATCTTATTATTTTTCATTTTTTGTTTTTTTTCCTCTCCCCGACCCTCTCCAAAGGAGAAGGAGCTAATACTGGCAAAGGAGAGTATATTTATTTTTTTTAACTGAAATCTTATTTATCGGTTACACACCCTGTTGAAGCACTTGAAACGGATCTTGCATATTTTAGCAAAACTCCTTTTGTAGCTTTTAATGGGGGCTGAATCCAAGCTGCTTTTCTTTTTGCAAATTCTTCATCAGAAATTTTTAAATTGATAATGTTTTTTACAGCATCAATTGTAATTAAATCACCGTTTTCCACTAGAGCAATTCCACCACCATCATAAGCTTCTGGCGTTATATGTCCTACCACAAAACCGTGCGAACCTCCAGAAAATCTACCATCTGTAATCAAAGCAACACTGCTTCCCAATCCAGCTCCCATAATTGCCGAAGTTGGTTTTAACATTTCTGGCATTCCTGGCCCACCTTTTGGTCCGCAGTATCTAATGACGACTACATCTCCTGGTTTTACCATTCCACTTTGAATTCCTGGAATAACAGTAAATTCACTTTCAAAAACTACAGCAGTTCCCTCAAAATATTCTCCTTCATTTCCGCTAATTTTAGCAACACAACCTTCCGAAGCTAAGTTTCCGTATAAAATTTGAATGTTTCCAGTAGCTTTCAACGCTTTTTGGATTTCGTGAACTACTTGTTGTCCATCATTCAAATCAGGAACATTTGCCAAGTTTTCAGCAATTGTTTTTCCGGTTACGGTCAAACAATCTCCGTGAAGCAAACCTTCTTTTAATAAATATTTCATAACTGCAGGAACACCTCCAACAGCATGTAAATCTTCCATCATATATTTTCCACTTGGTTTCAAATCAGCAAGCATAGGCGTTTTATCACTTATTGCTTGAAAATCTTCCAAAGTAATTTCGATATCAACTGAATGCGCCATTGCAATTAAGTGCATAACAGCATTAGTAGAACCACCCAAAACAGCTACAATAGTAATAGCGTTTTCGAAAGCTTTACGAGTCATAATATCTCTTGGCTTAATATCTTTTTCCAATAATATTCTGATGGCTTTTCCGGCATCATCACATTCTTTCTTTTTATCTTCACTCAAAGCTGGATTCGAAGAACTATAAGGTAAACTCATTCCTAAAGCTTCAATTGCCGAAGACATTGTGTTCGCCGTATACATTCCGCCACAAGCACCAGGCCCTGGGCAAGAATTTTGAATAACGCCTTTAAAATCTTCGTCAGAAATAGTTTTGTTTAATTTTTTTCCCAAGGCTTCAAAAGCAGAAACTATATTGAGATGTTCTCCTTTCCAACGTCCGGAATTAATGGTACCGCCATAAACCATAATTGAAGGACGATTTACTCTTCCCATAGCGATTAAAGCTCCGGGCATATTTTTATCACAGCCAGGAATGGCTATCAAACCATCATACCATTGTGCACCCATTACGGTTTCGATAGAATCAGCAATTACATCGCGGGAAACTAATGAAAAACGCATTCCTTCCGTTCCGTTCGAAATTCCGTCGCTTACGCCAATAGTGTTGAAGATTAATCCCACTAAATCGGCATCCCAAACTCCTTTTTTTACATCTTTGGCCAAATCATTCAAGTGCATATTGCAAGTATTGCCTTCATAGCCCATACTTACAATTCCTACTTGTGCTTTGTTTAAATCCTCTTCAGTTAAACCAATTCCGTACAACATTGCTTGTGCTGCAGGTTGTGTTACATCTTGTGTTATGGTTTTACTGTATTTATTTAATTCCATTATATATTTTTTCTAATTTTTTTAATTTTTTTAATATCAGCTTCTGATTAAATCACCTTCGATTTTACAGGCTTCAATAATTTGATGAATATCATCATCCAGTACTTCTTTTTTAATATCTGCAAATTTCAAGAACTCAACATATACAATATCTAATTGTACTTTTGTCAATTCGTAACCTACTTTTTTAGCTCTGTAGGCCAATGCTGCCCTACCGCTTCTTGCAGTAAGAATGATGGAAGATTCATTGACTCCGACTTCCAAAGGATCCATAATTTCATATGTTTCCCTGTTTTTTATTATACCATCCTGATGAATGCCTGAACTGTGTGAGAAGGCGTTTGCACCAACAATAGCTTTATTGGGTTGCACCATCATTCCCATACTTTCTGAAACCAATCGGCTCATTTCGTTCAATTGACGGCTGTTGATATTGGTATCTAAATTCAGATAAGGGTGTTGTTTTAAGACCATTACAACCTCTTCAAGTGCTGTGTTTCCTGCTCTTTCACCAATTCCGTTTATGGTACATTCTATTTGTCTGGCTCCATTGATAACTCCGGAAATAGAATTGGCAGTGGCCATTCCTAAATCATTATGACAATGGCAAGAGAGGATTACGTTTTCAATCCCTTTTACGTTTTCTTTTAGGTATTTAATTTTTTCTCCATATTCGTGAGGAAGGCAATAACCAGTTGTATCTGGAATATTAAGCACAGTAGCACCTGATTTTATTACCTCTTCGCAGACTCGTGCCAAGAAATCATTTTCAGTTCTTCCGGCATCTTCAGCATAAAATTCTACATCTTCAACGTAAGATTTTGCATAAGAAACAGCATATTTTGCTCTGGCAATAATGTCTTCTCTGGTAGAATTAAGTTTGTGTATGATATGGGATTCTGAAGTCCCTATTCCCGTGTGAATACGAGGCTTTTTTGCATATTTTAATGCAGCGGCTGCAACATCAATATCATTTTTAATAGCTCTTGTAAGTCCGCAAACCGTAGCATTTTTTATAATCTTGCTTATTTCTGAAACGGATAAAAAATCTCCGGGGCTAGAAACAGGAAAACCTGCTTCGATAATATCGACTCCCATTTCGTCGAGCCGTGCTGCAATTACAAGTTTTTGGCTGGTATCTAATTTACATCCTGGGACCTGTTCTCCGTCTCTTAAAGTGGTATCAAAAATTTGGACTTTCTCTCTATTCATTTTAAAATATTTAATGTAATTTCACATCTTTGAACAAAAATAGATTTCATTACTTTAATATAAAATTCATTTTTATGAATTATACTGTTTATAAGGTAAGTAATAACTATATAAACACCTAGTATACAACAAGTTACATTACTATATTTTACAATGGCTAACCATCAAAAAGATTCTTTATTTGTATTGATAAAATCACTTTCAAAGTCTGAAAAAAGACAATTTAAGATTTTTGCCAGTCGTCTCGAAACAAGTTCCAATACAAAGTTTATCGAATTGTTCAATATTTTAGACAAATCGGAAGGCTATGATGAGAAAATTATCCTGAAAAGTGGCATTATCAAAAAAGTGCAATTATCCAATCTTAAATCTTATTTATACAAACAAATTTTGGTGAGTATTCGATTGAATATTCCCAGTCAAAACATTCGCTATCAATTAAGGGAACAAATCGATTTTGCTGCTATATTGTACAATAAAGGCTTGTACAAGCAGAGTTTGAAAATATTGGATAAAACCAAGCAAATTGCCTTGGAAAATGACGAAAAATATATGGCTTATGAGATTGTGGAATTCGAAAAACTAATCGAATCGCAATACATCACCCGAAGTATGCAAGGTCGCGCCGACGAATTGGTAATTCAGGCCAAGGAATTGAATTATAAAAATACCATTTCAAGCAAATTGTCAAATTTATCCCTGCAATTGTATGGTATTATGCTGAAAACTGGCTATGTGAAAAGCGATGAAGAGTACAAATATATTGACGATTATTTCAAGAAACACATTTCGAAATTTGATGAAAAAAAGTTTGGGTTTCGCGAAAAATACTGGTTTTATAATGCCAATCTTTGGCGTAGTTTTTTAGTTCAGGACTTTTTGGCTTGCTATAAATATTCACACAAATGGGTGACTCTTTTCTATGATAACGAAAATATGATTTTCCTGAATCCGGTATTTTTTCTGAAAGGAAACCATTATCTTTTAGAGTCTTTATTTATGCTGAAATACAAATCAAATTTCAAAAGATATTTAGAATTACTAGAAGAAACCATCAGCGATCCGCGCTTTCCCGTGAATGATAATATTGCGTCTCTATCGTTTTTATATTTATACAACAACAAACTGAATTATCACATTCTGGAAGGTACTTTTGCCGAAAGTGAATACCTGATTCCGGAAGTGTTAGAAAAAATAAACCTGCACAGCGAGCATCTTGACGAGCATCACGAAATGTTATTTTACTATAAAATTGCAAGTATTTATTTTGGCAACGAAAAATACAATGAATGCGTATTCTATCTTGAAAAAATCATAAACAACAAAAACCTTTACGTTCGGGAAGATTTAGCGTGTTTTGCCCGTCTATTATGCCTGATTGCACATTACGAATCAGGAAAAGATTTTAACTTAGAAAATCAGTTGGTCAGCACCTATAAATTTCTAATAAAAATGAATGATTTACACGAAGTCCAAAAAGAAATCATTCGCTTTTTGAAAAAATTAAGCACCATTTATCCAAGCGACATCAAAAAAGAATTTATCAAAGTGAAAGAACGTTTCGTTGAATTGGAAAAAAACACCTATGAGAAAAGGGCTTTTCTTTATCTGGACATTATCTCTTGGTTAGAAAGTAAAATCGAAAACCGAAAAATTAGCGACATAATAAAAGAAAAAGCGAAGTTGAGTAATAGGTAAATCTTATGGTCTAAAATTACTGGTGATAGTAATTTTTTCCAAATAATAGAGTTCCCATGTTAAGAGTTTATTTGTAATTTCTCTCGTTGGTTGTAATAAAACATTGTATTTTGAAGCCATTACAACCAAATTTTACAACCTCCATTGAGAATGAAACCTTCTGTTGGGGTGTAAATTTCTCTGAATTCAGGGTTTTGAATCGTACCCGAATACAAACTTTCCCATTTTGATTGTCGGGTGTCCAAAAAGTTTTCGAGGTTTAAAAACAAACTGAAATGTTTAAATTTATATTCTCCTGAAATGCCAGTAACCCAATAATCACGAACTTTTTCATTGTTTGTTAAATATTGTTCCCCTACATAATAGAGTTCATAGCCTAATCGCAACTTTTCATTCCACTCGTACATAGCATCTAAGTTGAGATGGTGTTTTGCTGTTAAAGGATTGACAGATGAAACGTGATTGTAATTTCTGTTTACATCGGTATAAGTATACCCCAAAAAGCATGAAATATTATCAAGCCGAAGCTTGATTGTTGATTCAAAACCTTTGGACTCCAAATATCCATTCGCATTTTCAAAAGAAAAATCACTTCTGTCAGCAACTGGATTTAGCACCAAAGGATTTTTAATACTTGTATAAAAAAACAATTGATTGAATGAAAAATTAATGTCCCCAAAAAGGATTTTTTTATAATTAAGGTCAGCATTTAAACCATATGATCTTTCAGGACTCACTTTTGTAAAGTCAAGCGGATTGATATTCTGAAAGGCTTTTTCTTCGGCTTCTTCTGAGAAAATTGTAGGTGTTTTGTAGCCTAAACCACCACCAATCCTTGAAGTGAGCTGGTCTGTTATTTTATACAACAATGACAAACGGGGCAATACAAAAAGATTCTTTCTATTCGTTATATCAAAACGCAAACCACTTTCCACAATAAATTTCTCGGAAACCCTTAGATTGTTTTGGGCAAATATTCCAAAAGCAGCACTGTAATAATCTAATTTGTCAGTAACTATATTAATTTGCCTAAAATTTTCGGAAACCAAATTTGCTCCTAAATTCCATTCTGATTTTTCTTTTGGAATCAAGTAATTGGCTTCGCTAAAAGTGGCTAGCTGTTGCCCTTCAAAGAGGTAGGCCGACCGCTCAATTGTCCTGTTAAAATATCCAATGCTATTTTTAATTGTCAGTCTGTTTTTATTGGAAAATGTCTTTTCAAATTTTGCCAACGATGCATATCGATTTGCATTGTTGGTTTCAAAATACGAGTGAATGGTATGGGCATCGTTATTTATTACCTGCAAATCTCCGCCTGTACGTATTTCGAATCCTGCATTTACACCAAAACTAAAAGTCGTTCTGTCATCCAGATAATAAAAAAAATTAGGATTAATGGAATACCGACTGTATTTTGGAATGTCTGAAAAGCTGTCATTATTATTGTCGTAAGCTTTTTGAAAATTACCCGAAGTGTAAATGGTAATTCCTGTTTTCTTATATCTTTCAGCATAAAAACCGCTTAAATCTAAAGCATTAGTTTGGTTTGTGTTTGCTAAAAATGAGATTTCTCTTTTGGCTGTTGGTTCTTTTGTAATCAAGTTTATAAGACCCGCAATTGCTCCGCCACCGTACAAAGTTGATGTAGAACCTTTGATTACCTCTACTCTTTTTAAATTCAAAGGAGGGATTTGCAAAACACTCAAACCACTAGCAAAACCCGAATACAACGGAAAACCATCTTGCAAAAGCTGGGTGTATTTACCGTCCAAGCCTTGTATGCGTATGCTGGCACTCCCAGAAACCTGCGATGTTTGTTGTGTTTGAACGCCTACAATTTCAGAAACCAACATTTTAATATTTCCTGGCTGCATCACTGACTTTTCTTCCAAGTCGGCTAATGGAATGCCTTCAATTCGTGTAGGAATATCTTTTATATTTCGGCTGCTTCTTGTGGAAGAAACTATTTTCACTTCTTCTAATTCCTCAGATAAAGGTTCTAAAAACAGTGTGATGGTGTCACTTTGATGGAATACGATATTCTTTTCGTTTTCTGTATATCCAAGTGATTTAATGAGGATGGTTTGCTTTCCATTTGAAATGTTTTTAAGTTTAGCAAGACCTTTATCGTCAGAAGTCACACTGTTTTGAGTTCCTTTTAAAAGTACAACAACGCCACTTAAAGGTTTATTGGTTTTTCCGTCTTTGATTATGGTTTTGAAAGTGTTTTGAGCAAAAACATTTGTTGAGAAAGTGATGATAAAAAGTAGCGAAAGTATTTTTTGCATTTTATTTTTAGGTCGTTATTTGATTGCAAAGTTAGCAAATAAAGAGGTGGAAATTTGTGAAGGATTGCAGTTAGCAGAGCCGATTTGTTTTCAAGTTATCATTAATAGATATCTTTGCATTCTTTAAATAAGTGATACTAAATTTCTATAGCTTTATCATTTAAATTAGCATCTAACTTTTATTACTTCATTACTGATGCAATTAATAGTTTAGGACAATCATTAACTATTAACTTATTAAAATATAAATAGTTATTTTATTTATACCTTATTTATCGATGCAGTCCACCTTTGTAAATTTATATTTCACATTATCAAAATCAATAGGTTTGCCTTTTACAAAATATGATGCACCCATTGTTGTTTCTATTTCTCCATTGCCTAAAATGAGTTCGTTTCCTCGTTTTAAGAATGCCATTGGGTTTTTGTAAGTTATTTGTTTATTTGCTTCTAATATAAAAGTGTAGGCCACAAATAATGTATCACCATGGAATTCTCCAGCGATTTTACCTATCTTTTTTGCCCTGTTAAAGACTTTCATAACCATATTACCGGTTATTTTTTCTTTTTTTAAAGTATTGATTTTTAAATCAATAGTATCATTGTCATAAAGTGCTTTATAGCATTGTACGCTTACCGGTTTTTCCGAAGAAATCAGAGTTGCTTTAACGTCTTTTTGGTTTTTATTACAGCTTTCGAGCGCAATGCAAACTAACAGCAAACAAAACAGTCCTAGATTTTTCATAACAGTATATTTTTTAGTTTATAATAGCATTAACTAATGCTAATTTACGCAAAAATAGTGTGTATACATAAAGATTTGATATTTATATTTAGCTGATAATCCATTTATTACCTACAAATAACATCCTAAATCTTGTCCTTTGCCGCATATCCCACTTTCAATTAAGAACCTTATAATTTAAAAATCATCACAAATTTAAACTCTAATTTAACGTTCTGTATTCATTAGGCGTACAACCGGTGTTTTTTTTGAACATTCGGTTGAAATGCTGAGGGTATTTAAACCCAAGTTCAAAAGCGATCTGGCTGATTGATTTTTCGATATCGAAGATTTTTTCCTTGGCTGTATCCATCAATTTCAATTGGATGTGTTCCTGGGCGGATTTTCCCGTTTCTTTTTTGATTAAATCCCCGAAATAATTGGGAGAAAGATGCAAACAATCCGCAAAATAGCCAACAGATGGAAGCCCTAAATCCTTGGTGGTTTCGGATTGGAAATACTCATTCAACAAGTTTTCGAATTTTGACAAAATATCAGTGTTGATGTTTTCACGGGTGATGAACTGCCTGTCGTAAAACCGAACACAATAATTGAGCAACAACTCGATGTTGTTAGCCATAATGCTTTTACTATGTTTATCAATAGACTGGTTTAGTTCGTATTTGAGTTTGCCGAATAAATCTTTTACAATTTGTTGTTCTTTTAAAGACAAATGAAGGGCTTCGCTAGACTCGTATGAAAAAAAGGAATACTGGATCATTTTTTTTCCCAGTGCAGTTCCCTTGATTAAATCAGGGTGAAAAAGGATTGCCAGACCTGAAGGCTGAAAATTTTCATCATTATTGACTTCTATCACTTGACCTGGGGCAACAAAAACCATTGTTCCTTCATCATAATCGTAGGTATTGCGTCCATATTTCAATTCTCCGCAATGAATCCCTTTTAAAAATATGGCATAGAAGCCAAAATGGATTCGACAATGGTTTGGTAATGCTTTCGTTTTCGAATTATCGAAAACGCTTATCAAAGGATGTTGGGTTTCAATATCCTTTAGCGCATTGTATTGGGAGATTTTTTCCAGTTTTATAATGGTATCCATACTGAATTCCTTAAATTTATAGTACAAATATACTACCCAGATTGTTACGATGTTAGCACAAATACCCAAATCAGTAATAATGGTACTAACATCCGTAATCTGTATACCAAAAAACAACGACTATTGCGGGAAATTTGTACCGTCAATATACCAAGGAAAAATTTGAAAAACTTAAAGATTTATAAACAGTAGAAACACATTAAAATACATACTATGAAAACATTAATTATTGGACTGTTGACAGTCGTAAGTATGAACTATTCTTTTGCACAAGAAAATAAAACAAACACAGTTGTTCCGGGTTACACAAAAGCGGAACAAGAAGTGATTCAACTTTCAAAAGATAAATGGCAATGGATGGCCGATAAAAATGTTGATCGTCTTACAGCTTTGTTTAATGATAAATCTGTTTTTGTCCATATGGGCGGATCTTGGGGAAAAGAACAGGAAGTCAATGTTATTAAAAGCAGTAGCATTTGGTACAAGAAAGCGGATATTCATGAAGTGTCCATAAATATCATTGACCATACGGCGATACTTTTAAATAAAATTACCTTATTGGCGGAAGTTGGCGGGAATGAAGTCACCAATCCGTTTATTGTAACTGAAGTATATATCAGACAGAAAGGTAAATGGACTTTGGGTTCCCTTTCGTTCACTAAACAGCTTGGTCCGCAATAAAATTGAAATAAAAAAAATGAAAGTTGGTGCATCTTCATGCGACTTCTAACTATTAAAGTTGAACTATTATGAAAACAAGAAAATTAGGAAACAGCGGATTGGAAGTATCCGCTTTAGGAATGGGTTGTATGGGTCTGAATTTTGGTTACGGTCCCGCAACCGACAAAGAACAAGGGTTACAATTAATCAGAGAAGCTTACGAACAAGGTATTACCTTTTTTGATACCGCTGAAGCCTATGGCAAAGCCAATGAAGAACTAGTTGGAGAAGCCTTGGCACCGTTTAGAAAAGAAGTGGTTATTGCCACTAAGTTTGGCTTTAAAGAGGGAGATTCAAACCAAGGATTAGACAGCACTCCAAAAAGAATAAGAGCTGTTGCCGAAGCATCTTTAAAAAGATTAAAAACCGATGTGATTGATTTATTTTACCAACATCGTGTGGACACAAACATACCCATTGAAGATGTTGCTGGAACCGTTAAGGATTTAATTGCAGAAGGAAAAGTAAAACATTTTGGACTTTCGGAAGCGGGTGTTGAATCAATACGTAAAGCCCATGCTATTCAGCCTGTAACCGCTTTGCAAAGCGAATATTCCATTTGGTGGAGAGAACCCGAAAAAGAAATAATTCCAACTCTTGAAGAATTAGGCATTGGGTTCGTGCCATTTAGTCCGTTGGGCAGAGGATTTCTGACCGGTGCCATAACTGAAAATACTAAATTTGACCCAACCGATTTCCGGAATATTGTTCCTCGATTTAGTGAGCAAAACAGAAAAGCCAATCAAGTATTGGTTGATTTATTAAAAGTCATTGCAAAAGATAAAAATGCTACTCCTGCACAGATTGCGCTTGGTTGGTTATTGGCACAAAAACCATGGATTGTTCCTATTCCTGGAACTACAAAGTCACATCGATTGACGGAAAATATTGGCGGTGCTTCCATTATTTTATCAGCGATTGACATTGCAGCAATAGATGAAGCCTTTGCAAAAACAAACGTTCAAGGAGACCGATATCCTGCACATTTACAAAAAAATGTAGGGAAGTAAAAGATATAAAAAATGAAAAAATAAACGTAATAGTCGTTATCGGTACAGGATTAATTAGCAAAGCCATAGGGCGGTGTTACCTCAGCCTATTGGTATGGTGTACTAGCGCCAAAATCGGAATGATTTATACATAATTCCGAAAGTAAAATTCAACAATTTTAAATTTGGGAAAAATAATCATTATCGGCACAATCGGAAGCCGTTGTAAAAGCGATACGGGGAACCTAAGCGAAAAGAATTATTACCATCATTCCTAAAACTATTTATAAAACGCCCTTGAAACCCATCTAAATATCTTATCAAGAGTAGGCGGAAGTACCAAAAATTTGAACCTTGATTATTCCATTTAACGCCCCAATTGATTTATCTTTGACGATGAAACAGATTATGCCTTTATAATTAAAGGAAAAACGGAAAGGAGTTTCGCCATTTCAAGAAAAAGCATTACCTTTTTTATAGCGACTCTTATAGAAAATTCCGATTTGCACAAAACAAAAATTAGGAAATTAGCAGACCCAATTAACTGAAAAAAAAGCTATTAGCACATTAAAATAAATAAAATTTAAAACAGAAATGAAAACAGCAAACGTAAAAGCATTTGGCACAAAAGCAACCGATGCTCCTTTGAAAGAAATGACGATTGACCGCAGAGATGTGACTGCAAAAGACATTGAAATTGAGATTTTGTATTGTGGTGTTTGCCATTCCGATTTGCACACTGCAAGAAATGATTGGGGATTTACGGTGTATCCTTCGGTTCCGGGTCACGAAATTGTGGGTCGAGTAACCAAAGTAGGAAGTGAAGTAACTAGACTTAAAGTAGGTGATATTGCAGGCGTTGGATGTTTAGTAGATTCTTGCCAAACTTGTGAGAGCTGCAAAAAAGACTTGGAGCAATATTGCCTGACCGGATTCACCGGAACTTATGGCAGTGCTGATAAACATTTAGGCGGTTTCACTTTTGGAGGTTATTCTGAAAAAATTGTTGTGGACGAACATTTCGTTTTAAAAGTTCCTTCTAATTTAGATTTGGCTGCCGTAGCTCCATTGCTATGTGCCGGAATTACTACTTGGTCTCCACTTCGTCATTGGAATGTTACAAAAGGGAGCAAAGTTGCCGTTGTTGGTTTAGGCGGACTGGGTCATATGGCTATCAAATTAGCCAAAGGTTTAGGTGCCGAAGTGACTCTTTTTTCCAGAAGTCCTGGCAAAGAAAAAGATGCTTTAGTATTAGGAGCCGACGCCGTAATTATTTCTACTGACAGCAACCAAATGAATTCGGTAAGCGGAAAATTTGATTTGATTATTGATACAGTTCCTTATGTTCACGATGTGAATCCGTATGTAGCGACTCTGAACATTAGTGGCACATTGGTTTTAGTTGGTTATTTAGGTGGTTTGGAACCTTTTTTAAATACAGTTCCAATGATTTTGGGACGAAAATCTATAGCGGGTTCTCTTATTGGAGGAATAGCCGAAACTCAAGAAATGCTAGATTTTTGTGGCAAACACAATATCGTTTCGGAAATTGAAATCATCAAAATGCAAGATATCAACGAAGCATACGAGAGAATGCTCAAAAGTGATGTGAAGTATCGTTTTGTGATTGATATGGCTTCTTTGAAAGAATAAAAATCATATAATTTTAAGCCGTTGGGTATAATTATTTGAAGTAAAATAAATGGATTATATCTTTCAAAAAAACAATGGATACTTAAAAAAAGTTACCCATTGCTCTATAAACATCCCAGGCAATTAATAAAGGAACCAAATATCGCTTTAAAATAAACTTATGAAAAAAATCATTTTTCTTCTGCTCTTTATCACTACACTGTCAGTAAAAGCTCAGCAAGATTATGAAACGGAGAAGGATATTCCGTATTATGCCGATTCCATTTCTCAAAAAGATGCTTATCTTGCTTCGCTATGTACCTTAGATATTTATTATCCCAAAGGTTTAAAAAACTTTGCCACCATTGTATGGTTTCACGGAGGTGGCCTGACTGGCGGAAAGAAGGAAATACCCGAAGCACTATTAAATAAAGGTTATGCCGTCATAGGAATTGGATACCGACTTTCTCCAAAAGTGACTGCACCCAAATATATAGAAGATGCAGCTGCAGCAGTAGCATGGACATTTCAAAACATCAGCCGCTATGGAGGCAATCCCAATCTTATTTTCATTTCGGGACATTCAGCAGGCGGATATTTGGGTTTGATGATTACTCTTGACAAAAAGTATTTAAAAAAATATGATATCGATGCTAATCGAATTGCCGCCCTTATCCCTTTTAGCGGACAGGCCATCACCCACTTTACCATTCGCAAAGAAAAAGGAATTCCCGACACTCAGCCGACTATTGACGAATATGCACCGCTTTACTTTGTCCGTGCCGATGCCCCGCCCCTATTGCTTATTACCGGTGATCGTGAAATGGAACTTTTGGGTCGCTATGAAGAAAATGCGTATCTCCTTAGAATGATGCAATTAACGGGAAATACCCAAACGACGCTCTATGAATTGCAGGGTTTCAATCATGGTAACATGCCTGAGCCTGCTTTCCCTTTATTGCTTAAAAAAGTGGATGAGGTTACCAAAGTAATTTTAGGAAAACAATAGCTTCTAGTTTTAAAAAAAAAATGTTCTATGTTTATACATCCTTTTTACTCCAATACTATTTCTCTTCTTCGTGCAAATGTCTAATGATTTCGGCAATGAGTCCTGTCCATCCGGTTTGATGATTTGCACCTAGGCCTTTTCCTGTATCTCCATCGAAATACTCAAAAAACAAATGATTTTTATTAAAAAGGGAGTCCTTTTGAAATTTTTCATATTCGCCATACATTGGAATTTTTTTGTTGATATCTGGGATAAATATCGCCAATAATCTTTTGGCAACGCCCTCTGAAGCTTCCTTTAGAGTCATTACTTTACCAGAATCGGTTGGGTATTCTACTTTGAAATCGTTACCGTAATAACTGTGAAATTTTTCTAATGAATCTAAAATCAAATAGTTCATAGGAAACCAAATAGGTCCTCTCCAATTGGAGTTTCCCCCAAACATATCTCCTGTGGCTTCGGCCGGTGTATAATCTACCTGAATAGTTCCTCCATCATGTTTAAATTTATAGGGATTCTCCTTGTGGTATTTGGATAAGGAACGAACGCCAAAATCGGACAAGAATTCTTTTTCATCAAACATACGTTTTAGAATCATTTTCATCCTATGACCTCTAAGAGTAGAAAGCAAACGGGTTTCTCCTTTACCGGGCGTGTACCAACTAGAAACTAAACTAGCCAAGTCAGGACGATTTTTCAGAACCCAATCTACTCGACGCTTGAATAATGGCAATTTTCCCAGCAAATCCGGGGTTAATACTTCGACAGCAAATAGCGGAATTAGGCCAACCATCGAACGAATTTTTAACAATTCGGCATCACCATTATGTTTGTGAAGCATATCATAATAAAACTGATCCTCTTCGTCCCAAAGGCTTATGTGATTGTCTCCTAAAGATTTCATTGCTCCTGAAATATGAAGAAAATGCTCAAAGAATTTGGACGCCATATCCTGATAAACTGGGTTTTTTAGTGATATTTCACAGGCAATCCGCAACATATTTAAGCAATACATTGCCATCCAGCCTGTTCCATCGGCCTGTTCTAAGTGACCGCCTGTAGGCAAATCAGCGGAGCGATCAAATACCCCAATATTATCCATTCCGAGGAATCCACCGCCAAAAATATTATTGCCATTTTCATCTTTTAAATTCACCCACCACGTAAAATTAAGTAGTAGTTTATGAAAAATACGTTCCAAGAAAACCGTATCTCCAACACCTCCATTGGCTTCTTTGTCAATTTCATATACTTTCCAAGTAGCCCAAGCATGAACGGGTGGATTTACATCCGAGAACGACCATTCATAGGCCGGAATTTGCCCGTTAGGATGCATATAATATTCCCGAAGAATAACTAATAATTGTCTTTTGGCAAAATCAGGATCCAATCTAGCCAAAGGCAAGGTGTGAAAAGCCAAATCCCAAGCGGCAAACCAAGGATATTCCCATTTATCTGGCATAGAAAGAATATTGGAAGTATACAAGTGTTTCCACGTACTGTTTCTACCTTCATTTCTTCCTCTTTCTGGTTTTGGTGTTGATGGGTCACCTTTTAGCCATTCAAACACATTATAGTAATACCATTGTTTAGTCCAAAGCATACCGGCATAAGCCTGACGCTGAACGGATTTTAATTTTTCGTCTTTTACCCCTTTTTGAATGGGAGCATAAAATTCATCGGCTTCATTGATTCTTTTTTGGAAAATAGCATCGAAATCTTCAAAAGCATTGTCTGGAGAATTATTTGTAAATCGAAGGCGGTACACTTTTTTTCCTTTTGCCGGAATGATATCCTTATAAAGTACGGAAGCTTTGGTACCAATTCCTTCTAAATTTATACTCCTACGCTTTTTATTTATAACATAATCATTAATTCCATCTTTGGCATATGGTGATTGTGCTGGTGAACCGTATAATTTTTCGAAATTGGTTTTATTGTCACAAAACAGAAGATTTTTAGCCTTTTCAGCATACAAATTAAAGTGACCAACTAATCGGTGATTGACTTCTATTAACGATTTTCCAATACCCGTTAAAGTAGGTTTGTATTTGTAATTTTCGTATCCCCAACTCCAAGTATTCCTAAACCAGATAGTAGGTAAAACAGTAATTGGAGCAGCAACTTCAGCACGGTTTTCAACTGTAACTTTGATTAATATATCCTGCTCATCTGCTTTGGCATATTCTATAGTGATGTCAAAATATTCGTCGTTGTCAAAAACACCCGTGTCCAATAATTCGTATTCTGGTTCAAGGCGGGATCGTTTTTTGCTTTCTTCAATTAATTTTTCATACGGAAAAGCCGCATGTGGATATTTATAAAGCATTTTTTGATACGAATGTGTAGGAGTAGCATCTTGATAGAAATAGATTTCTTTGACATCTTCACCATGATTTGTTTCGGCTGGGGTTAAACCAAAATAGCGTTCTTTTAAAATTAGGTCTTTGTGATTCCAAAACGAAAAAGCAAAACAAATATGCTGTTTATTATCCGATATCCCGCCAATGCCTTCTTCTCCCCAACGATAGGCTTTGGAACGCGCCATATCGTGAGTTGTACTTCCCCATGCATAGCCGCTTTGGGAATAATCTTCTCTAACTGTCCCCCATTGACGATCGGTTAAATAAGGTCCCCACTTTTTCCAACCCTTATTGTCGGTTCTTAATTTTAAACGTGCTTTTTCTGCGTTAGTTTCGACCTCACCTTCTGACATACCTTCTGTTTTGATTCTGATTCGCAATGTATATAAAATGAGATAAAAAACAAGTATAAAATTGGCAAAAATAAAAGGTGAATATTAGTGAAAAGTAATTTATAAATTGTTTTATTAAATTATTTATAGAATTACATTAAAATCAGAATAAGTTATCCTTAAGATTGGTAAAATTGTTTGCCTATAAAGTACTAACAATAGATTAGTTCACAGAGCCGTGCTTACAGAAATGGAAATTTGAAGCTTAAATAAATAGTATCTTTGTTTCATGAAAAAATATTCTTTTCCTCCCATTTCCAATCCAAATGCCACTGTCTTGATTCTAGGGACGATGCCCGGTGTACAGTCGTTAGCATTAGGGCCGTATTATGGGAATCCAAGAAATGCTTTTTGGAAGTTACTTTTTTCTATTTTTGATAGCCCGTTTTCAACTGACTACGAAATCAGAAAAAGTATTTTATTGCAAAATCAGATTGCTTTGTGGGATGTTTTGGAAGCCTGTGTAAGAGAAGGAAGTCTGGACAGTGACATTGAGCAAGAAATACCCAATGATTTCAATTCATTTTTAAGCGAACATCCCCATATCCGGCAAATATATTTTAACGGACAAAAAGCAGCCGCCTATTTTAAGCATTATGTAAAGTCCGACAAGGACTATCTTCTGGTTACTTTGCCATCTACAAGTCCTGCCCACGCCGGGAAATCTTTTGAAATGAAATTACAAGAATGGTCTGTTATTGGCCAAAAATAAGTCCATACATTATTCTTTATTTTAAAACTGTTCATAAATATTTTTAATTATTTCGGCAGCATATTTACTGGAAATATTTTTAATAAAAAAGGGAAAATCAATGTGTGACTTGTCATCTGCTGTATCCGAAATGGTTCGCATAATGATGAAAGGAACTTCATATTCATAGCAAACCTGGGCTACCGGAGCTCCTTCCATTTCTACACACAAAACATTTGGCAATTGGGTATTGAGGGCCTGTTTTTGTTCCGTTCTGGAGAAAAACTGGTCTCCGCTGGCAATATCGCCAATAACTAATCTGGGTTGAGTAATGTTAAATTCCATCAATTCTTTATATCCAATAACGGCATGCAAACTTTTATTTTCAAAAACAGTATTTATGGCTTTTGCAGCTCTACCTAAGTCTGTTGTGTCACTTTCGAAATAAGTTTGAGAGAGCAATGGTATTTCATATTGTGGCATTAATGGTCGTGCATCCATGTCGTGCTGAATGAGTCTTTTACCTAACACGATGTCACCTATTTTTAAGTCTGCATTAATGGCTCCGGCAACTCCAGTAAAAAGCAATTCGGTTATTTTAAATTCGTGAATCAAAGTGGTAGCGGTGGTAGCTGCAGCCACTTTGCCCCATCTTGAAAATACCACTATAGTGTCAATCCCATTAATCTGACCCAAAAAGTAGGTGCGTTTGCCCATTGATAATTTTGTGCAATTCGTTAGTAAAGCCACAACTCCTTCAATTTCCTCTGGCATGGCACCCATAATTCCTATTGTTCTTTTTTTCATTTTGTTATTCTGGTTGCTGACTTTTTAATTTTGACTCATGCCAAAAGGTTTATACTCAAATCTGGCTTGGAGTAAATATAAGAGATTTAAATTCCAATCCCGCCTTTTTATAAAAATGATTTTGGATTGTATTTATAATAAACAGGACGGTAAAAAGTGTTAAAAGTGCCTCCCATTATGAAAAGATTGAATTGTGTTAAGAAGATATTTTGCCTTTTCAAAAAATGATTGTAGCTTTGGACGAGACATCCCCATTAGGGAAACTACCTTTTTAATAGCCTTTTAGTTTACTCTTTTATGAAGAAATACTTCCTACACAACGGAACTGAAAACAGTGGTCCATATGATTTGGACGAATTGAAAACCAAGAGTATCACTAAAACAACTCCAGTCTGGTATGAAGGTATGAAAAACTGGAAATATGCTGGGGAAATAGCCGAATTAAATACTATTTTTGCTACGGTTCCCCCTCCTATTTCTTCCTTTAAAACCCCTCCTCCAACTCCAAAAATGGAGCAAAAGTCTTCATCCCATAAAATTATTGGCTTGCCCAAGACCAGCTTTTTTGTGATTTTGACTGCTTTAGTAACACTAATTGGCATTAGCGTTTTAAATACCATGCAAGAAAACAGAAGTCAGGAATTAAAGCTCAAAAATCATAAAACCGAAGTTGAAAATTATCAATATGAGCTGCAACAAAAAGAAATAGCCAACCAAAAAATCATTGCCGCTCAAGAAGAAAAAGCAGCAGCAGAAAGAATGTTGAAAGAGAAAAAAAATGCTGGCAACAATAGGCTTTTGGTTATTCAGCAAATCATCGCCGAGTATCAAACCCAATTAAAAGAAACAGAGAAAAAATTAAATGATGTTTCCGGTTTTAAGTTGTTAAGAACCGCCTCAGAAAAAAAAGAGCAAATGAATCTGTTACAAAAAAATATAGATTCCTTTAAAATCGAAACGGTAAAATTGAAAAATGAATCCGATCAACTGAAATTAGAATTGGAGAAAACACAGTAAGTTTTCATTATCTTTTCTTTCAGAAGACTATATCTGTAAATCTTAATGAATTAAAATCGTATCATTAAACTTTGAATAAGCTTTTTGGAGTCCACCTTGATTGGCACTGGTTTTAAAAGCATATTAAATTCAGAGTTGATGGGTGGTTAAATACAATTTAAAAAAATCACTTTTTAAGTCAAGATTTTTTCTGCTCTGTCCCATCTCGAAAATTACCATTCAAAGCTTTCCTAACTCATAAAAACTATACTATAATTTTTTTTACATCTTATTACAATTATCATAATTTTTTGTATCTTCAACGTGTTGAATTTCAATACATTTAATAATATTTAGTCCATTTGTTTTTTTACAGAAAATTTACACCCAATGGTATAAAATAAGTACGTTGCAAAATGAAAACAAACAAATATAAAGCAGCCGTAGAAGAATTAATTTCAGGAACCGGAATTACCATTAATGGCGATAAACCTTATGATATCCAGGTTTATAATCCAAATTTCTATAAACGTGTTTTAAGTCAAGGATCGATTGGTGTGGGGGAAAGTTATATGGAAGGCTGGTGGGATTGCCAAGACTTAGATACATTTTTCAATAAAATTTTTGCACAGGAAGTAGAAAAAAAGATACAAAATAACTGGAAATTTATTTCATTATTCGTCAAAGCAAAATTATTTAATCTTCAAACTAAATCTAAAGCGCTTCAATCCATAGCTCATCATTATGATATTGGCAACTCTTTGTATAAAAATATGCTCGATCCTTTAATGATGTATTCCTGTGGTTATTGGGAAGGAGCGGCTACTTTAAATGAAGCGCAAGAACAAAAATTAAAATTGATTTGCGAAAAACTACAATTAAAACCCGGTCAAAAAGTATTGGATATTGGTTGCGGATGGGGAGGATTTGCTTATTATGCTGCTAAAAATTATAAAGTGAATGTTGTGGGAATAACTATTTCAGCAGAACAACAAAAATTAGCAATTGAACGTTGTCAGGGTTTAAATGTTGAAATTCGTTTTCAGGATTACAGAGATATTGACGAAAAATTTGATCGCATTGTGTCCATTGGAATGTTAGAGCATGTGGGTCATAAGAATTACGCCAGATTTATGCAAATCATCAATAAAAATCTAACCGATAATGGTCTTTGTCTCCTCCATTTTATAGGTAGCAACAAATCTGATTTGAATGTTGATCCCTGGATTCACAAATATATTTTCCCTAACGGATTAATTCCATCATTGACCCAAATAGGAAAAGCAATGGAAGAAAAACTCCTATTGGAGGATTTGCACAACATTGGTCTGCATTATTATTTTACTTTGAAGGCCTGGCAAGAAAATTTCAAAAAATCAAAAGAATATCTAAAAAAGGAATACGATGAAACGTTTTACAGAATGTGGAATTTTTATCTGGCCACTTCAGCAGCATCATTTCGTTCCCGAAGGCTAAATCTTTGGCAGATTGTAGTTGCTAAACCATGTTTTCAAAAAGAATATAAATCTGTTCGATTTTAATTATTATCCAAGCAAAAACTCCTTATAATATCAAGTTGAATAAAAAATATTTTATTCCGCATAAAAGTCATTTCTGTCAAATAAAATAGACAAAATCTGAATTCAATAACTTAAAAATTAAAGAACTATGAAGAATTTATTATTTGCAATTGCAATGCTATTATGCTCAACCATTTATGCCCAAAAAGAGGTTGCGAAAAATTCTCTATTTATTCGAGTATATAATTTAGAGGGCGATAAAATGAATAAAGGAAAAGTACTTTCAGTGAATGATACCATTCTTCAACTGCAAGAAAAAAATGGCTCTGTCGATATTGACATTAGGACTATCGGCTTTATCAAAACTAAACATTCAGCTGGAAATAATATGCTTTTTGGATCATTAATTGGACTCACAGTAGGAGTGATTTTTGGCGTAGCTACTTCAGACCCTAATCCAGATGAGGTTTTCTTCGGATATTCCGCTTCAGAAGGAGGCACTGGCTTTGGTCTTATTGGTGCAATTCTTGGGACTGGAGTAGGTGGAACAACTGCTTTATTCAAAAATTCAAAATCTTATATAATCAATGGAGATACATCAAAATGGAAAGTTTTTGAAAAAATGATAAGTGGTAAGAAAAACTAAATTCTCCAATAAAAATCAAGACCTGAGAGACTCATAAATTCTCACAGGTCTTATCTAAAAAAATCAATGGGTTACTAATTCAAATTTGATTCTTATTAAAACTTAATTCTGGAAAACAGGTTCTACTACTTTATAAGGAACAATACTTTTCATTCCCATTGTAATCGCTTCCAGATTTAAAGGAATTAAGTGATGGTTGCGTTCTGAGATGGATTTTTTTAAGCCTTCAATTACATTTTCTAATTTCACTACCGGTTTTTCTTTTAAAAACCCTCCTAAAATTACCATATTAAATATTTTCTTATTTCCCATTTCGGCTGCTAATTTAGTACCTTCAATCTGGAAAATATGGATATTTTTTCTAGTGGGATGTGAAGTAATTCCGTTAGGGTCATAAATTAAAATTCCACCGGGTTTTACAGATTCCTCAAACTTATCCATCGATTGCTGATTTAAAATAATTGCGGTATCCACTATTTTTAAGTAGGGTGAACTAATTCTTTCATCACTTAAAATTACAGTAACATTTGCAGTACCACCGCGCATTTCAGGTCCGTAAGAAGGCATCCAACTCACTTCCTGATCTTGCATTATTCCGGAGTAGGCCAATATTTTACCCATTGAGAGCACTCCCTGCCCACCAAAACCTGCGATAATAATTTCTTCAGTCATGATTTAAACTTTTAATTTACCCTCTACTTTTATATCTCCAAGAGGAAAGTAAGGAAACATATTTTCTTCCATCCAAATATTGGCATCATTAGGAGTCATTTTCCAACCTGAATTACAGTTGGAAAGAATTTCAATAAATGAAAGTCCCTTTTTTAATCGTGTATTTTCAAATGCCTGTCTAATCGCTATCTTAGCTTTTCGAGCGTGTTTATGGGTATGAATCGCATGGCGACTTACTGAATAAACTCCCGGAAGATTCGCGATTAATTCTGTTATTTTTAATGGGGAACCCATGGTTTCGATTTCTCGTCCATACGGCGAAGTGGAAGATTTCATTCCTTCTAAAGTTGTTGGTGCCATTTGCCCTCCCGTCATTCCGTATATGCCATTATTGACAAAAAAGATGACCATATTCTCCCCTCTATTGCAAGCGTGAATCGTTTCAGCAGTCCCAATAGCCGCTAAATCTCCATCACCTTGATAGGTAAATACATATTTTTCAGGCCAGGTTCGGGCAATAGCCGTTGCTACTGCAGGCGCTCGTCCATGAGCGGCTTGGGTCATATCGATATTCATAAAATCATATGCTAAAACAGAACAACCAACAGGAGCTACACCAATAGTATCTTCTGAAATGCCCATTTCATCAATGACTTCCATAATTAAATTATTGGCCGTTCCATGACCACAACCCGGACAATACGACAAGGGCGTGTCCGTCATTAATTGCGATTTACAGAATACCTGATTCTCTGGTTTTATGATGTCTAATGCTTCCATTATTGATGATTTTTTGTTCTAAAGCTTCTAAAATTTCTTCCGGAGTGTGAATAATTCCCCCCGTTCTTCCAAAATGCTCCACCGGGACTTTGTGTTCTACAGAAAGTCTGACATCTTCTACCATTTGGCCGGCATTCAACTCCACACTTAAAATTCCATTGACTTGATTTGCTAATTTAAATAGCTCTTTTTTGGGAAAAGGAAACAGTGTTATTGGTCGCAATAAACCCACTTTTAGTCCTTTGGCTCTAGCCAATTCAACCGCTTTTTGAGAAATTCTTGCACTTGAACCATAAGCTACTATCAGATATTCTGCATCGTCGCAGTTAATTTTCTCAAACCGTAAGTCTTCTTTTTCCATTTGCACATATTTCTTTTGCAATCTATGTACTCTGGCTTCCATTTTTTCGGATTGTAAATCTAGAGACGTGATTATGTTGCGTTCCCTTCCTTTTTTACCGGTCACTGCCCAATCTCCGTATTTTTCGATCAATTCCTCATTAGTCAATCTTGATTTTTGATCCTTTAGAATCACTTTTTCCATCATTTGACCAATTAATCCATCGGAAAGAATCAATACAGGCGCACGATATTTAAAGGCAATATCGAAAGCATCTTCAACAAAATCTGCCATTTCCTGAACGGATGCCGGAGCTAAAACGTAAAGTTTATAATCACCGTGTCCACCGCCTTTTACCGATTGAAAATAGTCTGCTTGAGAAGGTTGTATTGTTCCTAAACCAGGGCCACCACGCACAACATTTACAATCACAGCAGGCAATTCGGCTCCAGCCAAATAAGAAATTCCTTCTAATTTTAATGAAATACCGGGGCTTGAAGAGGAAGTCAGTGCTTTTTTACCGGTACTTGCTGCACCATAAACCATGTTTACAGCCGCTATTTCGCTTTCTGCCTGAAGAACGACCATTCCTGTTCGTTTTTCGGGACGTTCGTTCATTAAATATTCAATAATTTCTGTTTGTGGCGTAATTGGATAACCAAAATAAGCATCTACTCCGGCTCTTATTGCGGCTTCAGCCAATGCTTCGTTCCCTTTCATTAATTTTAATTCTGACATTCTACTAATGGTTTAATGGTTAGGTTGAAACTTTTACTCTATATACTGAGATAGCTCTGTCGGGACATACAATACCACAATTTGTACAACCATTACAAGCTTCTGGATTTTTCATATAAGCATAGTGATAGCCTTTTCGGTTAACTTCGCTTGACATAGCAATCACCTTTTCCTGACAAACGGGAATGCAAACTTCGCAGCCTTTGCATATTTGTGTATCTACAACTATAGCTCCTTTTACTTTTGCCATATCAATAAATTTATATATGATTACTCTATAATAATTTTATTATTCTCAAAGTTACACGTTAATTATTGTTATAAAAATGATAAATATCATATTTAGCGATAATCTTAAACTTAAAAAAAAGATAAACTAGGGTAATCTTTAAAAAAGTATTTTGCTTAACCTACAAACCTCACAAAAGCAATATAAAAAAACCCACTAAATTCAATATTTAGTGGGTTGCAATTTTTAGTTAGCAAAATGCCTTCAATCAGAATTAGTTTTATACTTCAAGCTCCATCAAAAACAGCCATCATCCTCAATAGTTTATGCTTCTGAAACAGTTGTACCATTACTAAATATGGTTGAAATTGTCATCTTGTTGTTTAATGCTGTGGTAAAAAAAGCCATCCATAACTAACATTAAATGGTAAGTGTCTTAAAGTTCAGCACCCTTAAATTCATTACGTGTGATATTATACTTTAATCCTTTGGCTAAAAATGGGAATATTTTACAGCACAATCCAAGTCAAAACTCGCAACATCATCCACCTCGTTAACAGTTGTTATTATTTTTGCTTCATGGGCATTTATAAGAACGATTCTCATTAAGAATGCAATTAATACAGATAGTTTTCACATGGTTATTCTTTTTTTTATTTATTTCCTTTTTCGAAATCGGCCACAAATTGTGCCAAACCAATATCAGTCAATGGGTGTTTCAACAAGCCATAAATAGCAGAAAGTGGCCCGGTCATTACATCGGCACCAATTTTTGCACAGTTCACAATGTGCATAGTGTGACGAACTGAAGCTGCGAGAATTTGTGTTTCGTAACCGTAGTTATCATAAATCAATCTAATTTCTTCAATTAAAGCTAAACCATCGGTCGAAACATCATCTAAACGCCCAATAAACGGAGAAACGTAAGTTGCACCAGCTTTGGCAGCCAATAAAGCCTGACCTGCTGAAAACACAAGAGTAACATTTGTTTTAATTCCTTTATCAGAAAAATATTTGGCAGCCATAACACCTTCTTTGGTCATAGGCAATTTTACCACAATTTGCTCATGCAGATCCGCTAATTCTTCTCCTTCTCTAACCATTCCGTCATAATCCAGCGCATTAACTTCGGCACTTACGTCTCCATCCACACTATTGCAAATGTCAACATAATGTTTCAAAATGTTGTTTTTCCCAGTGATTCCTTCCTTTGCCATCAATGATGGATTTGTAGTTACACCGTCTAAAACGCCTAATGCTTGTGCTTCTTTTATTTGAGCTAAATTCGCTGTGTCGATAAAAAATTTCATATATTATTTAGTTTAATTGTGTGTTTAAAATTAGGTGCAAAATTACAATTTATAATGATTCATAAGCATTTTTTCATATACTTTATCCGGTAAAATTCGCTTTAAAACAATCGAAAATTTCTGCATAAAAGCACCTACTTTATAATGAATTTTGGGGTTTGGATTTTCGATAATTTGATAAACTGCTTCCGCCATTTCATTCGGATTACTTCCGCTATTCACGTGTTCGTCCATCATTTTTAGTGTATTTCCATACGGAATTTCATAAGCTGAATTCTTAATTAAAGGCGCATGAAAACGACCTGAAGCAATATTTGTGGCAAAATCTCCTGGAGCTACATTTGTAATCTGGATTCCAAAAGATTTGACTTCCATTCTCAAGGCTTCGGTAATTAATTCCAAAGCGCCTTTTGAAGCGGAGTAAACGCTGCGATATGGCAAACCCATATAACCGGCAATAGAAGTTATATTAATGATTAAACCTGATTTTTGAGAGCGCATTTGTGGCAAGACTGCCTTCATTACTTCGATTGGTCCAAAAAAATTGGTTTCAAAATTATTCTTGATTTCGGCTGTTGGAATTTCTTCCAAAGGCCCAGTAATTCCCACTCCTGCATTATTAATGACAATATCAAGTCTGCCAGAAGTGGCAATAATTTTGGCCACAGCCATATGAATTGATTCGGTATTTCGAACATCTAAATTAACCAATGGAAAAACCGAATTCAAAACTCCTCCCGGATTCCTGCTGGTTCCATAAACAACAAAGCCTTTATGATGCAAAAACTCTCCAATAGATTTCCCTATTCCCGAAGATCCGCCTGTGATTAGAACTACTTTGCTCATTTTATGAATTTAGATTTGGGTAAAAATAAAAAAATCTTCCCAAAGGAAGACTACTTTTGTGTGAAATAAAAAATGGCAAGCGACCTACATCGCACCGCTCAACCGCTTACCCTTGCTATGTTCCCATCCTGGGGGATTCTGCAGGAGCTGGTCGTGTAGGACTTGCCGGTGCAAATATACAATCTATTTTATATTTTTGCAAGGGCTTTGCACCTATAAAATATCGGTGTATATTGCATCATCAAAATTTTAATTTATGAAAAATTATAACTTCCTATTTATCATTTTATTAGGAATTACATTGGCTAATTGTGGAGGCACAAAAAAAGGTGAAAATACTTTATTTACTTTCGATGATTCGAAATTTAAGGAACAATATCAGCCACAAGAAGCTTTAGAATTGGGAATTTTAAACCCAAATTCGAAAACCATTGACAGTGTTGCTTACTTTGTTAATGACACAAAAATTGGTTCCAAGAAAGGACTTGAAAAACTTCCTTTCGAATTAAAAAACCAACGGTTAGGCTATCAAAACCTGAAAGCGGTAGTTTATTTTGACGGAGAAAATTCTGAAACAACAACACGAATAGAATTAGTCTCGAATGTGCAGCCTAAAGCATTAAAATATAAAATCATCAATATGTATTCTCATGATACAGCTTCATTTACCGAGGGGTTTGAGTTTCGTAATGACACTTTAAATGAAAGTACAGGTCAAAAAGGAGCCTCTTATTATAGAAAATACGATTATAAAACAGGTAAAATTTACAAACAAATTAATCTAGATTCAAAATATTTCGGAGAAGGGATTACTTTTGTAAACAATAAATTATACCAATTAACCTGGCAAGAAAAAACAGGTTTTATCTATAATGCCAATACTTTAAAACTGGAAAAGACATTTGCTTTTGACAAAGATATTGAAGGTTGGGGAATGACCAATGATGGAAAAAAGATATACCAATCTGATGGAACTGAGAAAATTTGGATGATGAATCCGGAGAATCAAAAAATGATGGGCTATGTAAATGTATATACTTCAAGTACAAAAATCCCAAAAATTAACGAATTGGAATGGATTGACGGAAAAATCTATGCAAATGTTTGGCAAAAAGATGCAATTGCAGTTGTAAATCCAGTAAATGGAGCTGTTGAAGGAATTTTAGATCTTTCTGGTTTGAGAAAATTTATTAAATATCCAAATGCAGACGTTCTCAATGGAATAGCCTATAATCCAAAAACAAAAACCATTTTTGTAACAGGAAAATACTGGGATAAAATGTTCGAAATAACAGTTTCAGAATAATTTCAAAATAAATGAAAACGCTAATCATCAACATTAAGGAGTTAATTCAAGTGAGAGATTCCTCAATTTTGAAAGTTTCTGGTGCTGAAATGGCAGATCTTCCCACCATTAAGAATGCTTATTTAGTAATCGAAAATGATTTGATTGCTGATTTTGGTTCAATGGAAAATGTGCCAGAGGATATTAATCCGGAAAAATGTATTGATGTTGATGGAAAAATGGTGCTCCCCGCTTGGTGCGACAGTCACACACATATCGTTTATGCCGGCAATCGAGAACAGGAATTTGTCGACAGAATCAATGGACTTTCCTATGAAGAAATTGCTAATCGTGGTGGAGGTATTTTAAATTCGGCACGAAAACTCAACGAAACTTCCAGAGACGAACTTTACAACCAATCGAAAGTTCGACTCGAAGAAATAATGCACCTAGGAACTGGTGCTGTCGAAATAAAATCAGGTTACGGACTCACCGTTGATGGCGAACTGAAAATGCTTCGGGTTATCAAAAGATTGTCAAAAGAGTATCCAATTACCATAAAAGCGACTTTTCTTGGCGCACACGCCGTTCCACGAGAATTTAAAGAAAATCGCAAAGGATATGTCGATTTGATTATTGACAAAATGCTCCCGGAAATCGCCAAAAACAAACTGGCAGACTTTATCGATGTTTTTTGTGAAACCGGTTATTTCACGGTTTCTGAAACCGAACAAATTATGCAAGCCGGAATCCGTTTTGGTTTAAAACCAAAAATACACGTCAACCAATTCAATTCCATCGGAGGAGTCCAAGCTGCAATAAAATACAATGCACTTTCGGTAGATCATTTGGAAATAATGGAATCCGAAGACATTGAAGCCTTGAGAGATACGGATACAATTCCTGTGGCCTTACCATCGTGTTCTTATTTTTTGGGAATTCCATATACTCCGGTTCGAGAAATGATGGCGAAAGGTTTGCCATTAGCACTCGCCACTGATTTTAACCCTGGTTCTACTCCTTCTGGAAATATGAATTTTGTAATTTCGACGGCTTGCATTAAAATGAAAATGACTCCCGAAGAAGCCATAAATGCTGCTACCCTAAATGGAGCTTACGCTATGGGAATTTCAGAAACCCACGGAAGCATTACCATTGGCAAGAAAGCCAATCTTATTATCACAAAACCTATTTCCTCTTATTATCAATTGCCATATGCTTTTGGCAGTAATTTGATTGATACTGTTTTTATTAAAGGAAAAGTTTTTGCATAAAAAAAGAGGAACAACTATGCTCCTCTTTCCTATATAATTCCCGAACTAACTTATCTTAAAGTAAAACTTGTTTTAGAAACCAATTCATCCTTGTCGAAAACATTTACAAAATAGGTTCCTTTTTCGAAGTTTTTACCAGGCAAATCTTGTGAAACCTGAACTGTTTTATTTTCATATTTTACAGTAGTTATAAAACTATAAGTCAATGATTTGTCTCCAAAAGAAACTGTTTGTTTATCACCTAACACATTGCTTTTGCTATCAATTACTTGTACATAATATTCTTTATCCCCAGATTTCGCAATTTGGTTTTCTGCAATTGTAAAACTAATTCTAAGTACATTGGCTCTGCCTGCTTTATCCGTCTCAATTTGTTTACCGGAACTTTTTATTTTATAAGCTGAAGTTTTCATATTCAAAACAGACAATTTCGAACCTTTTTCAACAGTTTTTGCCAACTCTTCGTTTTGACCTACCAATACTTCGTTGTTTTTTTTGGATTCACCTAAAACAACAATAGTGCTGTCTCGTTGTGTAGTTAAAACTGTGTTTTGTTTTTTCAGACCTTCGTTTTCGGCCATTAAAACCTTCATATTGCCTTCTAATTTGGCATATTGTGATCTGTATTTTGACACATCACCTTTTGATTTATTTACTTCATTTATCAAGTTTACCACTTTGTCTCTTTCTTTAATTAATTCATCGGACATTGAGGTGTTTTCAGCAATTGCGGTATCATAGGTAGCTTTTAACTCCTGTAAATCTTTCATTACCAACTCTTTTTCAGATACGGTTTTTGTCAATTCTGTCTGAACAGTTTTGGCATCTGTGGTCATTTTATAAATATAAACTAAACTTCCTACTAACAGGATTGCTAAAATGGCAATAATTACCTTTAGACTTGAACTTGAATTATTTTGTTGCTCTTCCATTTTTTTTTAAAATTTTTATACAAATTTAATAATATAATATGACCTATAACGTATTCTCGACAATTATATTATATTTGGTGATTATATATTTTATGGAAAAACTAATCCCATTTACGATTATTGACCTTGCAAAAGTTACGAACCACAGAAGTGGCGAAATAAAATTTGGAGAGAAAATGATGACTATTCCAAAAGGAGTAGATCCAACTTCTTTTTTGAAAACTTCAGAAGCAAAATATGTAATATTTGGAATCCCTGAAGATATAGGCGTCAGAGCTAATTATGGCAGACCCGGAGCAGCATCAGCCTGGGATAGTGCTATAGGAAGTATTGCCAATATTCAGCATAATCGCTTTTGCAAAGGAAGTCAAATTCTTATTTTAGGAAAACTAGACGTTTGTGAAGAAATGAAAGATGTAGAGCATTTGAATTTTAACAATGTCGATGATCGGACAAAACTGAGCCAACTTGTAGAAAAAATTGACAAAGAAGTTTCCCATATTATTTTTACTATCACAAAATCCGGGAAGATTCCGATAGTTATTGGAGGCGGTCACAACAATTCTTACGGAAACATAAAAGGAACAGCACTTGCCAAAGGAAAATCCATTAATGCCATAAATTTTGATGCTCATTCTGATTTTAGAATTCTCGAAGGACGCCATAGCGGAAACGGTTTTTCTTATGCTTATGAAGAAGGTTTTTTGAAAAAATATTTCATTTTTGGTTTACATGAAAATTATACTTCAAAAAGTGTTCTGGATATTATCAAAAAAATTGAAGACAGAGTCCGTTACAATACATATGACAGTATCAACATTCGAAAGGAAAAAAACTTTAATCAGGAACTTGTTCATGCTTTAGAATTTATTCAAAATGATTCCTACGGAATTGAAATTGATCTTGATGCGATTCCCAATATTGCAAGCAGCGCCATGACTTTAAGTGGCTTTTCTATTGAAGAACTTCGGCAGTTTGTCACTTATTTCGGCAAAAACAAAAATGCGGCTTATTTACATATTTGTGAAGGTGCTCCTGACCTTGGAGAAGAAAAAAACAATCATTTAATTGGTAAACTTATTGGTTATCTCGTTACTGATTTTATAAAATCGCATAATAGCATTGAAGCTTTGTAATGCTTTAATGTTTTTTTTGGTTATCCAAAAAATACCAACTAATTTCCAACAAAAATAATAAACCTATCTTTGCAGCACTATCTATGTACTAATTACAGGATATTTAATACAAATTATATGTTATTCGAAGATTTATCACTTTCAAAAAGTATACAAAGAGCCGTTTTTGAAGAAGGCTACATAAGCCCAACACCTATTCAAGAGCAATCCATTCCACTAGTTTTAGCAGGAAGAGATTTAATAGGTTGTGCCCAAACAGGAACAGGAAAAACGGCAGCATTTGCCATTCCTATCATACATCAATTGCACCGAATTGTGGGTTCATCGAAAAAAGCCAAAGAAATTCGGGCTTTAATTGTAACTCCTACACGAGAATTAGCAGTACAAATTGGCCAAAGCTTTGACACTTATGGCAAATATACTAACTTAACACAATTGACTATTTTTGGCGGAGTTTCTCAAGTTCCACAAGTTGATGCGCTACGCAAAGGAGTTGATGTTTTGGTTGCAACACCCGGAAGATTGTTGGATTTGCACAAACAAGGTTTTATTGATTTAGACCATTTGCACACCTTAGTCCTTGACGAAGCAGACCAAATGCTGGATATGGGATTCATAAACGATGTCAAGAAAATTGTAAAGCTTACGCCAAAAAACAGACAAACATTATTATTCTCGGCAACGATGCCAATCGCCATAAGGGAATTAGCCGAAATGTTCCTGAAAGATCCAGAAAAAGTAGAAGTTTCACCTGTTTCATCTACAGCCGAAAACGTAGAACAACACGTATATTTTGTTGAAAAAACCGAGAAAAGAAACCTGTTGTATCATTTGATAAAAAATCAAAATTTATCGGATGTTTTGGTCTTTTCCAGAACTAAACACGGTGCCGATAATGTGGTAAAAGCTTTGCGGAAAAACAACATAGCCGCTGAAGCTATTCACGGGGACAAATCACAGAACGCCAGACAACGCGTTTTGGATGCCTTCAAAAATAAAGAAGTTGGCGTTCTTGTAGCAACCGATATTGCTGCTCGTGGTATTGATATTGACCAATTGCCTTTTGTAATCAATTTTGATTTACCCAATATTCCCGAAACTTACGTTCACCGAATTGGTAGAACCGGTCGTGCCGGAAATGAAGGAATTGCGATTTCTTTTTGCGGTAAAGACGAACATCAATATTGGAAAGACATTCAAAAGCTAATCAAAGTCGAGGTAAAAACCATCAGCGACCATCCCTATCCTTGGCATTCAGGCAGTCCGGAAACAGCTCCGGCGTCTGCTCAAAAAAATTCAAACCGAAGCGGAGGTGCCCATAAATCAAGAAAATCCGAGGCTTCTAAACAAAACAAAAAACGCTGGTATTAATTGTGTCTTTATTTCGTAATATTTTAAAAAAAATCAGCTTTTAGTTAAATACTAAAAGCTGATTTTTTTATTAGTAAGTTTCTTATTATCAGATATTTAAGTGTTAATTATTTGTTATATTGATTTTATTATTAACTGATTTTCGTTAATTTTATGACAGTTAATTATAAACAATTTAATATTATACATTATGAAAACTTTAGTTAAAACAAACAGCTTGTTTCCAACAGTGGAAAGTAAATTAGTCAACAATTTTTTCGATGATTTTATTACAAAAGATTTATTTGATTGGACAGACAGAAATTTTGCAGCTTTAGGCAGCAATCTTCCTTCTGTAAATTTAAAAGAAACTGATACTAAAATTGAAGTTGAAATGGCAGCTCCTGGAATGAAAAGAGAAGACTTCAAAGTTGAAATCGATAATGATATTCTAATGATTTCTTCAGAAAAGGAAGAAGAAAAAGAAGAAAAAAAAGAAAACTACATCAGAAGAGAATTTAATTACAAATCCTTCAACAGAACTTTCAGTTTACCTGATACCATAGATGAAAACAAAATAGAAGCCAATTATAAAGATGGTATTCTTCATGTTGTTGTTGCAAAAAAAGAAGGTGCTAAAAAAAGAGCTCTAAAAACTATCCCAATTAAATAGAAGTATAATCAATTTTGTTTAATAAAGCAATAAGAAACGCTGTCAAACGACAGCGTTTTTTGTTTTATTGATTTGATAATTAATAACCTGAAATAATTTTAAAGTTTCAAAAGGTTTTATAATAATATCGTTCATTCCTGCTGAAAGTGCCTCTTCTGTAATTTCATCTTTGGCGAAAGCCGTTAAAGCAATTATAGGCGTGTTAATTCCTTTGAGACGAATTTGTCTTGTAGTTTCAAAACCACTTATCAGAGGCATATTTATATCCATTAAAATGACATCAAAGACTTCCTTATTCAATATTTCAATTGCCTGAAATCCATCATCAACAAGGAAACAGCTGCAATTATTTTTTTCAATTATTTTCTTAGTGACAATTTGATTAATTTTGTTGTCTTCAACAACCAATACCTTAAAAATTTGACCTGAACTTAAATCTACCCTTATATTGTTTATTATTTCTTTTGTTTTATTAGGGTCAAAATCAAATGCTATGGTAAATGTGAATGTCGTTCCAATCCCAATCTGGCTTTCTAGTGAAATTTCACTTTTAAATAATTCCAATAATCGTTTCACAATTGCTAAACCCAGACCGGTTCCCTGATAATCATTCTCTTTTCTTCCAACCTGAACAAATTTTTCAAAAATTTTGTCTTGGTCATCTGTGGCAATTCCTATACCGTTATCCGATATTTGAAATTCAATATAATGCGATTTATCTTCAACTTTAACTAAATTAGCACTCACAATTACCTCTCCATTGTTTGTGAACTTCAAAGCATTGCTTATTAAATTCATAAGTATTTGGGCAAATCGTAATTTATCCCCAATTAAATATTCTGGAATTGACGGATCAATTTTTATCGTTATTTTATTATTATGACTTTGTGAAATAAAAGAGAGTGAGTTTTTAACCATGTTAATCTCATCTGTAACATTAAAAGTTAAATTTTCAAGAACAATTCTGTTTTCTTCAATTTTATTTATTTGGAGAATATCGTTCACAAGCGATAGTAAATAGCGCGCTGAAAATTTAAGTGAACTCAAATGCGGGCTATTTGCTAGTTCTTTATGCTCGTCTAACAGCATATTTGTAATCCCAACAACGCCATATAAAGGCGTTCTTAATTCATGGCTGATGGTTGATACGAATTGTGTTTTTGCATAGGAAGCTTCTTCTGCTTTATCTCTTGCTATAAGCAATTCTTCATTGGCAATAGTAAGATCATGATTTGCCTTTTTCTTAAAATTATAGTTTTTATAAAGTGAATAAAAGAATAACAATACAACCAATAATGCAATGACAAATAAAAACACAATAATTTTTGATTTTTTCAAACTTTGAGATTGTAAATTTCTTTCTGTTTCTATTTTATCAATTTCTCTTTTATATTCGTCTAATTCGAGATTAATCCCGGCTACATTAGCCTTTTTAATTTTATCTTTTTTATAAATTTCATCAGTAATTTTATTGTAAAGGGTTAAGTTTACATATGCTTGCTTATAATCTCCTTTTTTTAATAAAAACTTAGAATATTCCTGATGCGAAAATGATAAATCCGATTTTTCATTTCTTTTGTTTCCTAATTTTATGGCAGTCAAAAAATAAAATTCTGCTTTTTTATTATCATTTATATGACTATAATACATTCCATTAAGCATATTGAATGCAACTATAGTTGACTCATTCCCAAATTTAGGGTGGTATTTATTTATGTATTGTAAATATGGGAATCCTTCTTTAAAATGACCAATATCAAAATAAGCCCAGGCAATATTGAGTTTTGTGAAAACAATTTGACTCGTATCGGTCGTCTTTTGACTATATTCAAGAGATTTTTTATAATACTTTATTCCTGTTTCATATTGTTTTTTTTCAAAGCAATATACATTCCCCAAATTATTATTTATCCAATTTTTTATTTTATCATTATTGGTTTTATTGGCATAAGACAAGCCTTTTTTATAATATAAAATAGCTTTCTCATATTCAGACAATTCTTCAAGATTTGCTGCAACTACATTATAAGAAGCGGCAATAAGGTAATCGTCTTTAATGATTGTGGCGTAATTTAAACTTTGTCTTGCCGTTGATAACGATTTTTCATAATTGTCCTCACGCAAGTATTGAACTGCTAGTTTAGCTGTTTTTTTAATTTCTTCTTTGGAAGGTATCTTCGTTTGTGCAAAAGATATATTACTGAAAGGGCTCAGCAATAATAATAGGACTAAAAAAATCCGAATTTGATACATAATTAATTAAAATTCGATTCAAATATAAATAATAAATATTTATTAAAACGATATAAAATCTTTTTTTATAGGTTATTTCTCTAATTCATAATAGTTAAAAATATCATCTGATTTGAAAAAAATAACTTTTATTAAAATTTGATAAAAAAGACCACCCAAATGGTTGAACAGGTTTGTGGTAATTTATATTTAGTTATTTTATTATTTTAGAAGGAGCATTGTCTTCATCTTCCCATTTCCCTACTACAGATGTTGCCAATGCATTGCCCAAAACATTAGTGGCGCTTCTAAACATATCACAGAAATGATCAATTGGCAGAATTAATGCAATACCTTCAATAGGAATCTTAAACATTCCGCAGGTGGCAGCAACAACCACTAAACTTGCTCTTGGTACTCCCGCAATTCCTTTACTGGTAAGCATCAAGACTAAAAGCATCGTCATTTGGGTTCCCATGTCTAAATGGATTCCATAGGCTTGTGCGATGAATAAACTCGCAAAAGTCATATACATCATGCTTCCGTCTAAATTGAACGAATAACCCAATGGTAACATAAAAGAAACAATTTTGTCTCTTATACCAAAACGCTCCAGTTCCTCAGTGAGTTTAGGAAAAACTGCTTCGCTACTTGTTGTACCAAATGCGATTATCAATGGACTAACAATATGACTTAACAAAGTTTTCATTTTTTTTCCAAGAAAAATAAATCCTACTGCTATAAGAAAAACCCATAGAGATCCAATTCCTATAAGGAAAGAACCAAAAAATTTGATGTAGGTGATAACTAATTCGTTTAAGTCTTTTATAGCAAAAACACCCGCAATTGCTCCGAAAACACCCAGAGGAGCAAACTTCATCACATAATTCACCATTTTAAGAACGATATGAGAAGTTTTATCTAAAGCATTGATAACTGGTTTTGCAAAACTGCCTATTGAGGCTGCGGCCAATCCAAAAAAGATAGAAAAAGTAACGATTTGCAGGATTTCATTATTCGCCAAGGCCTCAAAAATACTTTTAGGAAAAATATGTTCAATAAAGTTTTGAGCAGAGAAACTGTGTGCATTTCCTGTCACTTCAGCAGCAGAAGTTAAATCAATATTTAATAAATTTAATCCAATACCAGGCTTCAAAATATTTACCCAAAACATACCTATTAAAAGTGAAATAAAAGAAGCGCTAAAAAACCATCCTAATGCTTTTCCCCCTACCCTTCCTACGGTTTTTATGTCACCCAATTTAGCAATTCCAACTACTAATGTCGTAAATACTAATGGAGCAATAATCATTTGAACCAAACGAATAAAAACAGTTGCCAATATTTTTACCTTATCACTAAATTCTTTGGCAAAAACTACATTATAACTATTATGAATATAAATACCCAATATTGCCCCAAGTAACATGGCTATAAGAATTTGAACAGTAAGATTACCTAATAAGGATGGTTTTTTGGTTTCAGTCATTTTTTTGTTTTTAGTATTCTGATTTTCTGTAAACTGTGACTGAATACTATTTAAAGTAAGTCTTATTTATCAAATAAAAATCAGCAAGAACAATGGCTGCCATTGCTTCAACAATAGGAACAGCTCGTGGCACGACACAAGGATCGTGACGTCCTTTTCCAGTCATTTCAGTGATATTTCCTTTATTGTCCAATGAATCCTGTTTTTGCATAATAGTAGCCACCGGTTTGAAAGCTACTCTAAAGTATATGTCCATTCCGTTGCTAATTCCTCCTTGAATTCCTCCCGAAAGATTCGTTTTAGTTGTTCCGTCAGGATTGTATAAATCATTGTGTTCGCTTCCTTTCATTTGAGCACCACAAAAACCGCTGCCAAATTCGAAACCTTTTACAGCATTTATGGAAAGCATTGCTTTGCCCAATTCAGCATGCAATTTATCAAAAACTGGTTCTCCCAAGCCAATTGGAACATTTTGAATCACGCAAGTAATGGTGCCTCCAACTGTGTCTCCCTGCTTTTTTATAACACGAATATATTCTTCCATTTTTACGGCCGATTCTTCATCAGGACAACGAACAGGATTGTTTTCCGTTTTAGAAAAGTCTAAATCCTGATATGGTTTTTCTAAAAATATTGGACCTACTGAGGAAACAAAAGCATTAATTTTTATTTCTGGAAGTATTTGTTTTGCAACTGCACCAGCCACTACTCTGCTGGCAGTTTCGCGTGCGGAACTTCTTCCGCCACCGCGATAATCTCGAAAACCATATTTTTTTTCATATACATAATCCGCATGACTGGGTCTGTAATTATCTTTGATATGTGAGTAATCGTCTGATTTTTGATTGGTATTCGGGATAATAAACCCAATTGGAGTTCCAGTAGTTTTTCCTTCGAAAATTCCAGACAAAAATTGTACATCATCTGGTTCTTTACGCTGTGTAACTATTGCGGATTGACCCGGTTTTCTTCGAGACATTTCTAATTGAATTGCATCTAAATCTAAGCTAATCCCTGAAGGACAACCGTCAATTATTCCGCCTAAAGCTTCTCCATGTGATTCACCAAAAGTTGTTATTCTAAATAGGGTTCCGTAGCTATTTCCTGCCATTTTAATTAGTTTTGAACAAATATAATATATTAGTTCAAAGTTTAAAAGTTTAAAGTGTGAAGTTTTAAAAAGCTATTAAAAAAATAAGGTAATTATTTTTTTTTTGGATTATACTATAATTTTTTAGTCTTTCAGCAGTTATAACTTTAGTAATTACAAATATTTATTTATGAAAAAAATCATTTTAACAACAGTTATGCTAATAGGATTGGCATTTACCACACAGGCACAAGACATTTCGAAAAACGCAATAGGTCTTCGATTGGGAGATAATGACGGTTTTGGCGCAGAAGTTTCGTATCAAAGAGGATTATCAAACAGTAATCGCCTCGAATTGGATTTGGGCTGGAGAAATAGAAATAATTATCATAATAATGGTTATTATGGTAAAGACAATGCATTAAAATTATCGGGTTTGTACCAATGGGTTTGGAATATTGACGAAGGATTCAATTGGTATGCCGGCGTTGGTGGAGGTTTTGGCAGTTATAACAGCGATTATAACGGAGTTAATGACAATGGGGTGTTTGCTTTTGCAGCAGGTGACGTAGGAATCGAATACAATTTTGATTTCCCGTTACAATTGTCACTTGATTTTAGACCTGAACTTGGTGGTAATGGTTATTATGATAATGGCTACAGTTCAGATATCGCTTTAGGGGTAAGATATAGATTCTAAAATATTTGGTCTTTTTGTAAAACTCCGTCTTGTTTCAAAAAAAACGAGATGGAGTTTTTTATTTAATGATAATCTCTTTTTTAGAGTTTATTTTGACCACGCAATATGGAGTCGTAATTTCTTGTGTGGCTACAGTATTAAATTCTGGGGAGGTTTCTTTTATGGTAACAATTATATTCTTATCTGTTTCTATAGCACTTTCAACGCTAATTCTATAACCGCTAGATGTTTTTTCTCCCATATTCAAAACAATAAAATTTGATGTCTGGATATCATTTGGGTGAATTTTATTTTTTAATTTTTCATCATTTTGCAACATTGCAATTTCTTTTTCCTCGTTTAAGATTTCAAAAAAACGAATGCTGGCACCGCCATCTGATTGTTGGGTCAAAACTTCATATAATGGCTTGTTCCCTGAACTTTTTGTAGATGAAGCTCCACAAGAAACAAGTATTAAAGTGAACAATACTAGACTTATTTTTTTCATATATGCGGATTTTGATTTTTTAGTGGCCATATATGGTATCGCCTAGTTATTTATTAGTATTTGCTTTCGCAAATTTGTTTTTAGTGGCGATTTCATGAAAATTTATCTATTGCTTTTTGATACAGCTCCTCATATAAAGGCAAAATATTTTTAATTTCAAATCGCTTTGCAACTGATAACGCATTTTCTTTAAATTTATTTAAAGTGGTCATATCTTTCAATATTTTCAAAGCATTTTCGGCCATTTCATCAGTATTGCCCACATCACTCAAATATCCTGAAACTCCATCAAAATTCACTTCGCGTAGACCTCCGGAATTACTTGAAATTACAGGAACACTCCAAGCCATTGCTTCCAGTGCGGCAAGCCCAAAACTTTCGGTCTCTGATGGCAAAAGGAATAAATCAGTATAACTCAAAATTTTATCAATCTCATTGCTGTTTCCAAAGAAAATTACCTTATCCAGAATACCTAATTCCTGACATAAATATTCCGCTTTTTCTTTTTCGGGTCCATCACCTACCATCATTAATTTGGCAGGAATTTGTTGCTGAATTTTATAAAATATCTTAATCACGTCAGGAATTCTTTTCACTTTTCTAAAGTTACTGATGTGGGTTATAATTCGTTCATTTTCTTTGGCAATAACCGAGCGACGGCAAGAAATGCTGGGATCTACAATATTTTTATCCAATTCAATAAAATTAGGAATTACCTGGATTTCATTTTTTATATTGAATAATTTAATTGTATCTTCTTTCAAACTTTGAGAAACAGAAGTTACAAAATCAGATTTGTTGATGCTAAAAGTCACTGCAGTTTTATAGAAAGGATGATTTCCTACCAAGGTTATATCCGTTCCGTGAAGTGTGGTTATCATTGGGAGATTTATACCTTCATCCTTGAGCATTTGCTTTGCCATATAACCTGCATAAGCGTGAGGAATAGCATAATGTACGTGCAACAATTCTATTTTGTACAATTTCACCATATCAACTAATTTGCTCGACAAAGCCAATTCATACGGTTGAAAATGAAACAATGGATATTCCGGAACATTTACTTCGTGATAATACACATTTGGATTTAATAATGCCAAACGAACGGGCTGACTGTATGTAATAAAGTGAATTTCGTGACCACGACGAGCCAACTCAAGCCCTAATTCTGTAGCGACAACACCGCTTCCTCCAAAAGTTGGGTAACAAACAATTGCTATTTTCATATATGAATTTTGATAAGACGAAATTAGGCAAAATTAAGAATGATTCTTATTTCCACTTCCAAATTAATTCATCCTTGATTTTTATTTGATACTTCTTAAATATTCTCCCTAAATCTGATTTTAAATCAATTATATTTTCAAATTAAAGTTTTTTTGGAATGATTATGCTTTCTCCTGTTTTTAACTTTAGAAAAATAATAATTCTCAATTTAAATAATTTCTTCAAATGCAGAATAATTAATTTTGCTCACACTATTTATGTCAGATGTTTCAATGAAATCTTTTCAAAAGTTAACTATTGCAATTTAGTCAAATCTATTTTTATAAGTATCTCTATCCAAAAAAATAAATGAAACTAATATCCAACTTTTACTTTTTTTGGTTTTTAATTCTATCCGTTTTTGACGCTAAAATAGTTGATGTTCTAAAAAGTCATTTTCATTAAGACTAAATTTAAGTTCTATATTTTTTAAATCTGTATTTAGATTAAAAAAGTGAATAATTTAGCATTTCCAGAACTGGTTAGATGAATATAAATGTAAAGTAAACCTGTACCTATAAATTTATACTAAAAAAAACGACTGTGCCAACTATCCATAGCCGGAACTTCCCACGACTCATTAAATTCTTCAATATTATTTACCAAATTATTAAAAACAATTGTGTTTTCAGTAACGGCTTTTTCTTTGGCCATTTTTTTGAAATCAATTAAAGATTTGTGTGCAATGTGTTCGCCGTTTTTGAAAGTAACATTCATTTTATCCAATAAATCCACACTGTATTTTTGTTCCAATTTTTGAATAAATTGCACGGAGGAATCAATAGAGCAGCCTGTAGCTGCCTGTACATCCTGATTTACTGCAATGATTATAAATCGATTGTATTTTAACTGATAAGATGATTCAAGACCTACACTATGTGCTTCCCATTTTTCAAGAAAGGATTTTAAATCAGCTTCTATTTCAGAAAATTCTACATCCGAAAATTTTCTGTTCGATTGGTAAATCCAGATTTTGGATTCTAATGGTAAATTTTCAAAAGGAATAAGCATACTTTTTGGGTTTTATGTTTAAGGTAATTTGCAATTGATTTACAAATCTTGTGCGTTTGCAATTAATTCAGCAATGTCCAATACTTTTATTTCGCCTTCTTTTTCTTTATTTTTGATTCCATCCGTCATCATTGTATTGCAAAAAGGACAGGCAGCGGCAATAATATCGGGTTTGGTTTCTAAAGCATCTTCAGTTCTTTCCACATTTATTTCTTTGCTGCCAGGTTCAGAGTCTTTAAACATTTGTGCTCCACCGGCTCCACAACATAATCCATTGGCACGAGAACGTTTCATTTCGACTAATTCCATATCCAATTTTTGAATTAAATCACGAGGCGCTTCGTAGACATTATTGGCTCTTCCTAAATAACAAGGATCATGAAAAGTGATTTTTTTTCCTTTGAATTGCCCTCCTTCAATTGTTAATCTGCCATCGTCAAGCAAGGATTTCAGGAATTCTGTGTGATGACAAACTTCATATTTCCCGCCTAATTCAGGGTATTCGTTTTTCAAAGTATTGAAACAATGCGGACAAGCCGTAACGATTTTTTTTACTTCGTAGGCATTCAGAACTTCAATATTTGTCATTGCCTGCATTTGAAACAAAAACTCATTTCCTGCTCGTTTTGCGGGATCGCCAGAACAACTTTCTTCGGTTCCAAGAACTGCAAAGGAAACATTGGCGCGATTTAGAATTCGGACAAATGCTTTTGTAATTTTTTTGGCTCTGTCATCAAAACTTCCTGAACAACCCACCCAAAACAATACTTCTGGTTGCTTACCCTGAGACAGCATTTCGGCCATTGTTGGTACTATTAAGACTTCTGACATAAATTTTTATTGATTCGGTTAATCAAATAACCAATTATACTATAAAATATTAATTTTCGTTTTTCCAGTTTAATCGATCTTGCTGGTTGTATTGCCATGGTGCACCATTATTTTCAATATTGGTCATCATTGCATTTATTGGTGTAGGCGCAGCACTTTGTTCCATAACTAAATAACGGCGCATATCCATAATTATTGAAAGTGGACTAATGTTTACCGGACATTCTTCAACACAAGCATTACACGAAGTACAAGCCCATAACTCTTCGGGTGTGATGTAATCGTTTAATAATGATTTGTTGTCAGGAACAAAAATTCCTTTATTGGAGTCAATATTTTTTCCTACTTCCTCAATTCGGTCTCTGGTTGCCATCATAATTTTACGTGGCGATAATTTTTTTCCGGTAATATTTGCTGGACAAGCGGAAGTACAACGACCACATTCCGTGCAAGTATAAGCATTCATTAATTGAACCCAATTCAAATCCTGAATATCGCTTGCTCCAAATTTACTTGGAACTGCATTTTCGTTTACCGGTGCTGCTGCATATGGATCAGCGTTTGGATCCATCATCATTTTCACTTCATTGGTAACAGATTCTAAATTATCAAGTTGCCCTTTTGGATTCAAATCAGCAAAATAAGTATTTGGAAAAGCCAAGAGAATATGTAAGTGTTTTGAAAAATACAAATAATTCATAAATATCAAAATACCTATAATATGCAGCCACCAAAATAATTCATTGAGAAGCATAACAAAATCGCTGGAAACACCATTAAATAAAGGTTCTATAAATTGGCTTACAGGAAAACTTCCCGCTTTTATGAAATGAGAGAAACCACCCGGAATATTTTGCAAATGCAAATCTGAAGCGTTCATCAATAAAAATAAAGACATCAAAACGACTTCGAAATAAAGGATATAATTTGCATCATTTTTTGGAAAACCAGCCAAATCTTTGTTGGCAAACCGTTTTAACCTGATAATATTTCTTCTTGTCCAAAAAGTAGATACGGCTACCAAAACCAGTAAAGCTAATATTTCGAAAGATCCAATTAACACATCATAAGTCGTTCCTAAAGAGGCGAAAACTCTATGGGTGCCAAATAATCCATCAATAATAATTTCCAGTAATTCAATATTAATGATAATAAATCCTGCGTAAACTATGATGTGAAGTATTCCTGCAACTGGTCTTTTAACCATTTTTGATTGTCCAAGAGCAATCAATGCCATATTTTTCAAACGCGCTTTAGGGTTGTCTTTGCGATTTACGTCAGCTCCAAGATTGATGTTTCTAACTATTTTTTTAATATTGGCATAAAAATAACCAAATCCTAAAATCAGTAGAATCGCAAATAAAATATTATCCAAATAGCCCATAATTGCTAGTTTTTAACTTTTGAAACTGTATCGTTTACCGGTGCAACATAAGGTTTATTTTTCTTCCCAAAAACAGAGACATTCACATATCGGGTTGGGTGAAGCCTTACGTCTTCTAATAATAATTCTAATTCTTTTGAAGTTTTCTCTAAATTATTATACAATGCTTCGTCATTTATCAATTTACCCATTGTACCTTTTCCGGCCTGCATACTAGCCATCATTTTATCAACATTTTCCAATGTTTTTTGGAGATTTTTAGCAGTTTTTCCTAAATCGGCTTTGTTTAAAGAATCCGATATTTTAGAAAAATCACTTGATACTTTGTTTAGGTTTGTAACCACTCCTTTTACTCCTTCTTTATTATCGTCTAAAATTGTATTTATACTTGAAGAAACTTTGTGAAATTGCTCCATAGTTTTACTCAATTCTGAGAGACTAACTTTTAAATTTTGTTGTCCTTTATTATCTAAAACATTGTTTATTCCTATCAATAGATTGTCTGCATTTTTCATCAGCATCTCAAATTTTTCCTGAAGCGGATACACTTGCTTTTTCAAGGCTTCTATTAAATCCAATTCAGCATTTCCTATGAGCATCTGACCATTAGCTGACACTGATTTGTCCTCAAGATTGGGATGAATCGCAATTTGTTTTCCATCAATAAAACCAGGCTTATAAATAGTGGCTATACTTGTTTTTGAAATAGGGAAATCCGTTTTGAGTTGCAATTGAACCAATAGTTTTCCTGTTTCTTTGTTTAAAGAAATCTTAGTAACTTTTCCCACTATCAAGCCGTTAATAGTAACAGATGCTGAAGAGGATAAACCTTCAACATTGTCATATTGCACATAAAATGTTTTGTATTTATCTAAAAGGTCTTTTCCTTTTACAAAGCTATAGCCCCAAATAAAAAGTAAAATTGTCGAAATGACTAATATGGCGGTTTTAATTTCTCGTGTTAATTTCAAAATTCAAGTATATTTGTACAAATTTAATATAAAAATAATTAAAGTTGCAGTTGTTAATTTATTTGGTAGCTTCTTGCAGACTAATCTTTTTTCCGTTTTTAAATGCAATTAAATAGGCGGAATCATACCCTTTGGATTTTGCTTCCTGCAACAGTTTTTTAGCATCATTGTAATCAGTGGTTTCACCATACATATATTTGTATAGATTAGTACCTGACTCAATTGAAATGTTTTTCAATCCTTTAAAATTAGTTGGTGTCAATTCTAACTTCTTTGCACTTGCCGAAAGTTGAACCTTGAAGATGGTACTATTTGTATCCTGATTATTAGCAGATTTTTTCGGAACTGTTACCTCTAAGTTCAGTTTTGGTTTTGCCGGTGACGAAGTATCTTTTATCGGTTTATCGATTATTTTTTGAGAAGGTCTTTCGGCATCACTATCGTTACCTTCATTGCCAAAGTATTCATTTTTGTAGCTAACAATGGCATTTGCAATGACTCGGGCGATTTCGTTTTGACCCTCTTCAGAATCTAAATTAGCACCTTCTGCAGGATTAGAAATAAATCCGGTTTCAATTAAAACTCTTGGCATGTAGGCTTTATGCAACACCATAAAAGGGGCTTGCTTTACGCCACCATGTCTGATTTTTTTTCCCAAAGCTGCAAATCCATCTTCTACTTTGCTTGCCAATGAAATACTGTTATCCAAATATTCTTCAGCCATCAAGGTCATTCCTATCAAAGTTTCAGGTGAATTGGGATCAAAGCCTTCGTATTTTTGTTTGTAATCTTTTTCCAAAGTAATAACGGAATTCTCCTTTTTAGCTGCTTCAAGATTTGAAGCCACTTTACTCATCCCCATAACATAGGTTTCAGTCCCCTCGCCTACAGGATTTTTATTTGCATTGCAATGAATGGAAACAAAAATATTGGCATCTGCTCGATTGGCGATATTGGCTCGTTCAATTAAATCGATAAAAACATCAGTCTTGCGAGTATAAATTACATCAATTTTCGGGTTCTGTTCTAATAATCTTCCAACTTTGAGTACAAGTGCCAAATTTATATTTTTTTCGACATGTCCATTATAAGTAGCCCCAAAATCGTGATCTCCATGACCAGCGTCAAGAGTAACCTTAAAAACATTGGATTGACCGTAAGTGAGAAATGAAACTATGGTTAGGAAAAAAGCAAATTTTAGTTTGATTCTATTTATTATATACATAAATCTAAAAAGTTAATTTAATTAAAACACTAAGGTTATAAATTTAATAATTGATTATTTTTGACAAAAATTTATATGTAAGTTTGACACGTCATAAAACAAGCCATATTTTTACAAAAATAGCATTAAAACCTTTGAATACAAACTTATTTAATATCGTTTTATTATCAATTTTCCTAACAATAGGATCTTGCAAAATATATTCACAAGATATAAAGAACAAAACAACGGCGATACCTGCCAAAAATCAAAAAGTAAGGACTGGTTCTATTCCTGAAAACACTTCTAAATCGACTGCAAAAAAAGAAACCGACACTATTAAAAAGGATAGCGTAAAAATAAAAGTGTTTCTTGATGGAAAAGTAAAATATAAATCTGAGGATTACGCCCGAATTGACCAAAAGAAAAAACTTATTACACTATACAATAAGGCTGAACTTTATTATCAGGATATCGAGTTAAAATCGGGGATTATTGTATTGGATTATGAAAAAAATGAAGTTTATGCAGGCCGTATCAAAGATTCAACAGGTACATATACACAATATCCGAATTTTAAACAGGGCGCAAATGTAATAGAACCAGACTCAATTCGCTTTAATTTCAAGACAAAAAAAGCTTTAATTTGGAATTCGAGAACTGATCAAGGAGAGTTTAAAGTAAAAGCTTCCATCTCAAAAAAGGAAAATGATTCTGTATATTTCCTGAAAGGGGCTCGATTTACAACATCAAAAGATATAGATAATCCTGAATATTATTTTCAAACCAGTAAAGTAAAATTTATTCCTGGAAAGAAAGTGGTTACTGGTTTAACCAATATGGTAATTGCTAATGTACCCACTCCGATAGCATTGCCTTTTGCTTTTTTTCCGATGAGTAAAGAAACTAGTGTTTCAGGAATATTATTACCCACTTATAATGATTCAAACACTAGAGGATTTTCATTGCAAAATGGCGGCTATTATTTTGCTTTAAGTGATCATTATGATTTAACCGTTTTGGGAGATTATTATACTAATGGAAGTTATGCCTTGCGATTTGAATCCAGTTATGGTAAAAGATACAGTTACAGAGGAAATATTAACGTTCGATTCGAAAATTTAATTAATAGCGAAAGAGGTTATCCAGACTATTCAAAGCAAAATATTTATAATATACAATGGTCACATGCGAAAGATTCTAAAGGAAGTCCCAATTCAAGTTTTTCTGCTTCTGTAAATTTGGGTAGCAGTAAATACTATAAGCAATCTATTAATCAGGCAAATGTAGGGTCAAATTTAAACAACACTTTAAGTTCATCTGTTTCTTATAGCAAGACTTTTAATGGTACGGTTGGATCCAGATTAGCTGTGTCTGCAACGCATTCTCAAAACACACAAACTTCAGAAATCAATTTGACATTGCCAGATTTACAATATAGCGTAGACCGTCTCTATCCGTTTGTAGGCAAAGATGGAGTAAAAAAAGGCTTTTTCAAGAATATAAATTTACAGTATAATTTAAGCGGAAAAAATAGTTTTGTTACCACAGATTCTTTGTTCTTTAAACCAGAAATGTTTAATAATGCCAAAGTAGGCGTTCAGCAAAGTATCCCTATAAGTACCAATTTCAAATTATTTAAATATTTTAGTGTATCGACTGCTATGAATTATGAAGAAGTTTGGTATTTAAAAACCATCCGTAGAGGTTATGATACAGATCAAAGTAAGGTTATAGATAAAACGGTTAATGGTTTCGATGCCTTCAGAACCTATAATTTCTCAAGCAGTTTGGGAACTACCATTTATGGAACATTTAATTTTGGTAAAAATAAAAAAATAAAATCCATTCGACACGTAATGAGGCCATCGGTTTCCTATAGTTACACTCCAAGTTTTGAAAAATATTACGATACCTATGCAACTGATGCAAGCGGAACAATTACTAAAGATTACACCCGGTTTGAAGGTGGCATTTTTTCATCACCCGGCAAAACTAATTCAAATATACTTGGTTTTGATTTAAGTAACACTTTCGAAGCAAAAGTTACAGATAAAGATAGCACAAAGGTTGAGGCAAAAAAAATTATGCTTCTTAATAATTTAAATTTTTCCACAAGCTATGATATTAATGCTAATGGAATTACTTCTCTAGCCTGGGCACCAGTAAGAGTTAGTGGAGGAACACAACTATTTAACAACAAAATGAATATCAATTTTGCAACAACATTAGACCCTTATGCAATAGATAATTCAGGCACTCGTATTAACGTCTATAACATAAACAATGGCGGGAGTTTGTTTAGAATGACAAGTTCAAATGTGACTTTAAACTATTCTATATCCAGCAAGGATATGGAAGCAAAAAAGAAAGATAAAAATCAACAAAGTCAAAGAAACGGTGGTCGTGATGATGATTTATTTGGAAGAAACACTATTGATACAGCAAGGGGAAAAAGCCAATTTGATGAGGAAGAAGATAGCGGAGAAGATAAAATCACTGAGTTTTTTGCTTCAATATTGCCATGGGACATGACATTTGCCTATTCCCTTACTTATGGGAATAACAATCGGGAAAATAAAATTACCGGAAATTCAATAATGATTTCTGCCAATGCTGATTTGACACCAAAATGGAAAGCAGGCGTCTCTACAGGATATGATTTTGTCCAAAATGGAGTTACCTACACCCAACTCCGTTTTGAAAGAGATTTGTTGAGCTGGAGAATGGATTTTAACTGGCAGCCCTTTGGAACCCAATCAAACTGGAGCTTCTTTATCGGGATAAAATCTGGTGTGTTAAGCGATATTAAGTACGACAAACGAAGTGCCAGCAAAAGATAAATAAATTCAGATCTTAAAAAAATTTACAAATAATACATCTTTTTTATGAAAAAAATAATTTTTACCGAAAATGCTCCTGCACCAATTGGCCCTTATAATCAAGCTGTTTTAAAAGGAAATACGCTGTATACTTCAGGACAAATTGCCCTTAATCCAGCAACGATGGAACTTGTAATAGATACAATTGAAGCGGAAACAAAGCAAGTTATGGAGAATATGAAGGCTGTTCTCGAAGCGGCCGGAATGACATTTGAAAACGTCGTAAAAACCACGATATTCATTATGAATATGAATGATTTTGGAAAAATAAACACCATTTATGGTTCTTATTTTGACGAAAAAACCGCTCCAGCTCGCGAAACGGTTCAAGTGGCTTGCTTGCCAAAAAATGTAAATGTCGAAATTTCTATGATTGCTGTTCTATAGCTATAGCATTCAAAAATAATTGTGCGGAGGCTTCATTAGTTGCCAATGGGACATTGTGAACATCACAAACGCGTAATAACATATTCACATCTGATTCATGTGCGTGACTCGACAAAGGGTCTTTAAAAAACAATACCATTTTAGTTTTGCCCTCGGCAACTCTACCTGCAATTTGAGCATCGCCACCTTGAGGTCCTGAAAGCATTTTTTTAACTTTAAAACCCGCACTTTCAGCTTTAGTTCCAGTTGTTCCTGTGGCAATTAGTTTGATGTTTTCGCTTATTAAAACAAGCTTATTTTTGTTCAAAAACTGAACCATGTCAGCTTTTTTTCCATCGTGAGCAATAATTGCTATTTCCATATGTCTTTGCGAGCTTGCGAAGCAATCTCATCATTTAAGTTATTAAAAAAACCTGACATTTAAAAGGTCAGGTTTGTATTTTATTTGTTTTTAATATGATAAGCAATGAGTCCGTCAATGGGTCTTCTTAACACATTTCCTAGTTTCATTTGGTATTTATCAAATGTTATCTGCAATTCATCCTTTAAGTAGAAAGCTATCGAACCTACAAAATGCACAGGAACTTCTTTGCAATTATCATATTGTCTTATGTAGTTTTTTACAAAAGATTTCATTCCTTTGAAAATGATTTTTTTACAAAATTCATGATCTTTATTTTGAATAAGGAATTTTGCAAAAGTTGCTAAATATGCATTTGGATTTGGCTCTTTGTATAATTTATTTTTAATATAATCTGGATCTAAATTATACTCTTTTTCAAATTCTACAGCCAATTCTTTTGGCATTTTATTGAAATAATATTTTCGGATTAATTCTTTTCCAAAAACATTGCCACTACAATCATCCATTACAATATAACCAAGTGATTGCACTTTTTGATGCAAAGTTTTGCCGTCAAAATAACTACAGTTTGAACCCGTTCCAAGAATACTGACAATAGCTTCTTCCCCTTTTGGAGTTGTTGCATAAACGGCAGCATAAGTATCTTCATTTACTGAAATAATTGCATTTGAAAAATATTCTTGAAAAACTCTCGAAAGATTTATCTTCATTCTATCCGTTCCGCAACCTGCACCATAAAAGAAAAGGTGCGTAGCTTTGTCTTTATTTTGAAGAATATCGAAACGATCATTTATACGCTCAATAATTTCGTCTCCATCAAGAATTTCGGGGTTTAATCCTAATGTTTGCGTTGTGAACATTACTTTTCCATCCTCATCTATTGCAATCCAATCGGCTTTAGTAGAGCCACTATCAACTAATAATCTCATCTTTAATTTGGTTTAAATTTTAGATTTTAGTCTCGAACTAACGGGATTAAAAACTAAAAAATGGTTGTTTTTTTGGTTTGGTAAAAAAAAATCCCGTAAGAATAAAGTCTAACGGGATTTTATGTAAATATATGTAATTATTTTAAACCTGCAATATGCACAGACAGATCAATCAATTTACATGAATATCCATATTCATTATCATACCAAGATACCAATTTGAAGAAAGTTGAATTTAAACCAATTCCTGCGGTAGCATCGATGATTGAAGTTCTTTTATCAGAAATAAAATCCTGAGATACAACTGCATCTTCAGTATATCCTAAAATACCTTTCATTGTAGTTTCCGAAGCTTTCTTTAATACTGCCATAATTTCTTCATAAGAAGTTTCTTTGGCAACTTTTACAGTTAAATCTACTGTAGAAACATCTGCAGTAGGAACACGGAAAGCCATACCTGTTAATTTTCCATTCAAATCAGGAATAACCTTTCCAACCGCTTTTGCCGCTCCAGTTGATGATGGAATAATGTTTATGTTTGCAGCACGTCCACCTCTCCAGTCTTTTCTTGAAGGCCCATCAGAAGTCATTTGAGTTGAAGTTGTTGCATGAACAGTTGTCATTAATGCTTCAACAATTCCAAAATTATCGTGAATAACTTTAGCTAAAGGAGCTAAACAGTTTGTTGTACAAGAAGCATTAGAAACAACAATATCTGAAGCTTTTGCATTTTCGTGGTTTACTCCCATTACAAACATTGGAGCATCTGCAGATGGAGCAGAGATAATTACTTTTTTGGCACCACCTTTAATGTGCTCATTCGCAGTTTCAATAGTTGTGAAGATACCTGTACATTCAGCCACTACATCAACATCAACTTCATTCCATTTTAAATCTACAGGATTTCTTTCGGCAGTAATACGGATGTTTCTTCCGTTTACAAAAAGTTTTCCTTCTTTTACTTCTACTGTTCCGTTAAAACGACCATGAACTGAATCATATTTTAATAAATAAGCTAGATGATCTACATCTAATAAATCATTAATTGCCACTACTTCTACATTGTCTCTATTGAAAGATTCTCTAAAAACGATTCTTCCAATTCTTCCAAATCCGTTTATTCCTAATTTTACTTTTGACATTTTTTGTTTGCTTTTGGCTTTAAGCTTTTGCTTTAAGCTGATTATAATTATTTAATTTATTTTTTATTTGGCGAAAGCCACTTCTAAACTGACATAATTTCAGAAACACGAAGCAATTCTCTATCAATTTCGGTTTTTCCTTTGATTGCTTGTAATAATGGCGTAAGAGCCACTTTATCATTAATCATTCCTACCATAAAATTTGATTTTCCTTCCAATAAAGATTCAACGGCTTTTACACCTAATCTACTGGCAAGAACTCTATCATAACAAGATGGCGCACCACCACGTTGCATATGGCCCAAAACCGAAACACGAACTTCGTACTCTGGTAAATTAGCTTCAACGTAATCTTTTAATTCGAAAACATTTTTACCAATTTTATCTCCTTCGGCAATAACAACAATACTGGACGATTTTCCAGCAGCTTTGCTTTTTCGAAGCGATTCCACTAATCTTTCTAACCCTAAATCTTCTTCAGGAATTAAAATTTCTTCTGCTCCAGCTCCAATTCCGGCATTCAAGGCGATGTGACCTGCATCACGCCCCATAACTTCAACGAAGAATAATCTATTGTGTGAACTTGCAGTATCACGGATTTTATCAATACATTCTACTACCGTATTCAAAGCGGTATCATACCCTAATGTATGACTCGTTCCGAAAATATCATTATCAATCGTTCCAGGAATTCCCATTACAGGAAACTTGAATTCTTTATTGAAAATTTCTGCTCCTGTAAAACTTCCGTCTCCACCGATAACCACAAAAGCATCAATTTCGGCTTTTATTAATTCATCGTAGGCTTTTTTTCGACCTTCAACAGTCATAAACTCTTTTGAACGAGCTGATTTAAGTACAGTTCCTCCTTTATTGACAATATTATGAACACTCCTTGGACCCATTTCTTTGAAGTCACCTTCTATCATTCCTTGATAGCCCCTATATATTCCGACGCATTGTATGTTATGGAATGAACAAGTCCTAACTACAGATCTAATTGCTGCATTCATTCCCGGTGAATCTCCGCCTGAGGTAAGTACTGCAACCTTTTTTATTGTTTTTGGCATTATTTAAGTATTAAAAGTGTAAAATTAGCAAACATCCACCACTTTTGAGAGCATGTTATTAATAAATTAATAGAGCAAGGTGAATTCAAACGTTTTCGTTAATAAGTTTATTATAAATGTAAAAGCTTGTTATTAATTAACAAATAAACGATTAAAATAATTAATAAATTGAATATACTGTTCAGAAAATAAATAATATTAGGTTGAGGGCAATACTTTTAAAAGGCTAATCTTCTTCAGGAATTTTGCCTTCCTGATTTTGTTTTAGCTCTTTTGAATTTGATTTTGAAGAGTTACGATTTTCTGGAGGCAGATTTGAATCCTGGTCAATTGTATTAAAATTCTGGATCTTTTCTATTTTTTTATTTTTGAATATTTTATTGGCCAATTCCTTAAATGTATCAAAATCAACTTCATAAGAAATACCGGCTCCTTGTGTATAGCCTATTCCTTCTCCTATATAACTAATGTCATTTTCTCTATTAAAAAAGCGAAGGTTTACGGTTCCATCCTCATTAACTCTGTATAAAATTTCTACATCACCAACGACTGCTGTCTCATTGATACCCCCAAAAGGAACTCCCACTTTTCCGTTAATCGTAATTCTTTCATTGATTTTTGACGAAACTGTAGCCACAAATCTTCCGTCGGATTCTTTTCCACTCGTTTTATCAGCACCAATAATATCAATACCCACTTGGAATTTTTCGTCCTCTGAATGTATAAGACTACTCAATAAACTGGTAGCAGTTTCAAATGCATTCGAAGTCAAAGCAGAATTATTCACGCCTTCGGCACTCAGAAAACTACCCGTAGACAGTAAATACAAAGCTTGGGTTTGACGAACATCTTTGTCGTTTAATTTGTATTCGATTTCTGATTTTAAGACGTTACTAACCGTTGGAAATTCAAAATTAAAATCGGGCTCTGGGCTTGTTAAATCTCCTCGAAGCCCTATAATTACATTCACAGGAACTTTTTTATTAAAGGACGAATTTTCTAATAATAAGGCGGGATTTGCACTAGTTTTATATATGGCTTCTAAATTTAAACGGGCTTTCATGGGATTTCCTTCCCAAGAAACATACCCTCCTTTTTTTACTGTAAATTTCTTATCTATAATACCTCCATATTTAAAATTGTAGGTTCCTTCATAAGCCTGAAAATCGCCCCACATATTAAATTTACCCAATGTGTTTATTTTAAATAGCAACGTTCCATTTCCTTTGCCCTTCATCCCATGGCCTGAATTTCGATCCAGAATGACTTCTACTTCTGCGTTTGGAGTAATATCAAGATCAAACTCTAATTCAAGTCCTTTGTAAATTTTTGAATTATCAACAATTCCCTTTTTGATATTAAACTTTTCTTTGGCATTCAAAAAATGAATAAAATTATTTTCGCTTATATTTTCAGAATCATTAATAGGAATTTTTAAGGAAGAACCTTTTTCAGATTTTGCGTCCACCTTAATAAATAGTCCGTCTGTTGGCCCTTTGATTGTTGCACTGCCATCAATAAATGCAATTCCATAATAAGCAGCATCTTCGGAATCTTTTGTGTCAAGTACCAATAATCTTTTTGAATTAATGGCCAAATCCAATTTCCAATCCGAAAAATTATTGTGTGAAATACTTCCGTTTAAAGTTCCTTTTGTGCCAAATTTGGTGTCGGTAAGCACGTCATTTTTAAACAAAAACTTCTCGTCTGTTAAATCAACAATGGTTCTATTGCTTAATGAATAATCCACATTTAAATATGGAATTGCCAATCCTGCATCATCTACATAAAGACGTCCGTTTATTTCAGGCTTTTTGAGATTTCCTGCAATACTTGCATTTCCTGATGCAAATCCTCTGATATTTGACAATACTTCTCCCCCAAGCGAACTTAAAATTCCCAAATTAAATTTGTCAAATTTTAAATCTAAATCCAAAATCGTTTTATCGTCTTTTATTTCAAAATTTCCATTGGCCTTAAATGACTCCGCATTTTCGTTTTCGATATTGGCATTTAATGTAAATTTCTTCAGTTTTTCATCTCCAACAATATCAAAGTTCAAATTACCCAAATCGGTTTTATTTATGTTTAGATGATCAATTTGTATCGAGGCTGGAATCTGATAAATATCATTATTTTGTTTATAGTTTACAGTTGCATTCATATTCCCATTAAAGAAAAACTTGGGATTTGCAGGGGTAATTTGATTTATATCAACATTTTTCAAACTTAACTTCAAATCCTTGTATGTGGTTCCTTTAATATCGCCCATAAAAGAAATTTCTTGATTTTCATGAGACATTAATAGGTTATTGAAGTTGAAATTATGAAATGATTTATCAAATACGATTTGATTATCAGGCGTCTCTTTTTCGTTCAAATACCATAAATAATCCTTCAACTTGACCTCGGATTTGCTAATTCCCACCACATTATTATTGGCTGCATTTATGGTATGATATAAATTCAAATTAAAATAATCTTCCCCTTTTGTACCTCCTTTAAACTCCGATCGAAAGAACAAAGTATCTTTCATAGTAACGTTTATCAGACTAAAATCCCGAATTTTATAAAATTTAGTTTTGATGGTGTCCAATTCGATATACGCATTATAAAGTGGATTTTTATTATCGATCTTAATTCTAATATTATCGAAAGTATTAGCCGAAGCCATAATTTTTGGCGAATTAAAATTGAGCTTAAATTCCTGCTTATCTGAATTAATATTTCCTTTAACAATGGTATTTGCAGCAATGGAAATTTCCGGATAAAAGATTTCGATAATTTTATTATAAATGGTAAAATTAAATTTCAAAAACTGCCCTTTCTTTACTTTTTCAGGTTTGTAATTCGTGTAAAGACTTCCGAGCGAATTTTTTATTAAATTTTTCAGTTGGTTGAATTGATATTTTCCCACAATTTCACCTTGCACAATATCAGGAGAATTTATGGTAATTGTTCTTACAAGATCCTGGTCAAAACTTGAATTAATATAAAAGTCATCAAAAAGATAGGTTGCTTTTGCATTTTGATAGGTAGTTTTATTAATAAATACATCGCCTTTTAGATTGTCAATTGTATTACCGGATAATTTTACCAAAACATCCCCTTTGAAAACAGAAATGGAATCTTTCAAGAATTTCAATTTTTGCAAGTCGGCATTTTCAACATTGATATGGAAATCATATCGGCTCTCTTTTTTACTCAAATCTACCAATCCGTCAAAATTCATGGTCAAATTAGGATCGTTTACTGAAACCTGACCCATATAGAGACCGCTTTTAAAATTTCCGTTTAAAACTACATTATTATAAGTGTAATTATTATAATAGATTTGGGCAACAGCACCTTTTACGGAAGTATTCAAATACTTTTCTGAAAAACCTTTGCCATCAACATCAAGATTCAAACTTACTTTCCCAACGTCTTTTCTGTCTAATAATGTTCCCAAATCAAAACTCTCCAAAACAACATTTCCTTCGTAAGCAGCTTTATCTGTCAAATTTATGCTTTCAATATTCAAATCAGATTTTATTTTCCCCAATTGAGTTGCCATAACAAAACTAGCTGCAACAGAAGTAGTGGTAACTTGAGTATTACCAACTAAATTAATGATTCCCAATTTTTTCAAAATAACAGGCAGCCTTTTGCCTAAAACATTTGGCAATATTGTCACTAGATCATCATAGTTGGTATAAAGTCCGGCAAATTTTCCATCCATATAAAATTCCTGCTCCTTGTTTGGAAAAAGATTTTTAAAGTTTATTGTGCCTATTATCTGAGATTTTTTAGAATCAACTAATTTTAAATTTGTTATTTTTAGGTTGTTTAATGGCCCTTTAATCCTTCCGTTTACATAAAAATGTTGGTTTTTACCTAATTCATTATAAAAACAACGAATATCATTTGAAGCCAAGGAAGTTTTATTTAGTTTTATATCAAATTCCACCTTATCTGTAAAATGTGAAAAATCTCCTTTATCTATATCATAATTTAATGCAATTGCTCCTTTTAACTTGGATTCCCTGGTTACCAAATCAAGTTTATCAAGTTTAATATGTTTTTTAGTATAGCTAAATATTCCGCTTAAACTTTTAACAAAAATTCCGCGATGATCTTGGAAAGACATCTTATTAATTAAAGTATTTACTTCTGGTCCGTAAACTTTCAAATTACTTACCGATGCGTTAATCTTATTAAAATCAACGTCTTTTGAGCCTATTCTATTTTCATCAATTAGAGTATAATGTCCGTTGGTAATTTTTGCATTTGCGGCTGTTAATAGAAAATGTTTTTTGGAAGGCGGCTTATTATTCTTGAAAGAGGCAACAAATTTGTCTAGATTTGAATATTTTTCATTTTTGTAGGTTTTCATATTAAAATACAATCCATTCAAAGTGATGTCACCAAAAATTAAATCACCATCCAATAATTTTGAACCGTCTAAAATATTGGTTTTAATTCTATTGGCATAAATCAAAGTGTCTTTATGATGGTCTAAAATAATAACATTTTTAAGTTTTACACCACCAAAGACAGATACTGACGCTTCATCAATGGCAATATGAATTCCAAAGTCTTTATTGATACTTTTTACAAAATATTGAGCAACTCTAGTTTGCACGAAAGGCAAGGTAAGTGCTATTCCAAGCACCAATAATAGTAATATTAGTACAAGAAAGAAACGAAGTACTATTTTTAAAGCTTTTTTGATACTTAAAATGTTTTAAAATTTTTCTTAATTTTATTTTGCCTAAGGAAAGAAAGACCTTTGATAAAAATTCTTTAATTTTGGCTTCTCCGTAAATTTACATTAAACGGATTGTCAAATATAATTCAAAATTAATGCCTTTTTATGCAAAATCCCGAGGTTTTTATTCTTGCTATCGAAAGTTCGTGTGATGATACAGCCGCAGCAGTTTTAGATAACGACAAAGTATTATCAAATGTTGTTGCTAACCAACTGATTCACAATCAATATGGAGGAGTAGTTCCAGAACTTGCATCTCGTGCGCATCAACAAAATATTGTTCCGGTTATAGATGCCGCATTGCGCAAAGCGAAAATAAAAAAAGAACAACTCTCAGCAATTGCCTTTACACAAGGACCCGGCTTAATGGGTTCACTTCTTGTGGGAAGTTCGTTTGCAAAGTCTTTGGCTTTGGCTTTACAAATTCCGTTGATTGCTGTAAATCATATGCAAGCCCATATTTTGGCACATTTTATTGACGATGAAGGAAAGGAAAAACCCACTTTTCCATTTCTTGCGTTAACTATTTCCGGTGGTCACACCCAAATTGTTAAAGTGAACGACTTTTTCGATATGGAAATCATTGGCGAAACCACAGATGATGCAGTTGGAGAAGCTTTTGACAAAAGCGCCAAAATATTGGGTCTCCCCTATCCTGGCGGTCCTTTGGTCGATAAATATGCACAACTTGGAAATCCGAAAGCCTTTGTTTTTACGAAACCAAAAGTTCCTGGATTGGACTTCAGTTTTTCAGGGTTGAAAACTGCAATATTGTATTTTGTCCAAAAGAAAAAACTGGAAAACCCCAATTTTGTTGACGAAAATCTAAACGATATTTGTGCTTCTATTCAATATACTATCATCGAAATTTTGATGGACAAGTTGAAAATGGCCGTAAAGGAAACAGGAATCAAACAAATCGCCATTGGTGGAGGCGTTTCGGCCAATTCCGGAATTCGAAAAACGTTGAAAGAAGCCGAACAAAAATATGGCTGGAAGACTTTCATTCCAAAATTTGAATACACCACCGATAATGCTGCAATGATTGGAATTGTAGGTTATCAAAAGTTTTTATCCAAAAATTTCGAAACTTCTGCTGTTGTTTCAAAAGCACGAATTCAATTCTAAACTATGCAATTATTTTATAATCCAAATATTGACGAAACTACTGAAAGCTTTTTTTTTGATAAAGATGAAAGCAAGCACATAATTAAAGTATTACGCAAAAAAGATACCGATATATTATTTGTAACCAATGGTATAGGTTTGCTATTTAAAACCGAAATTACGCTGGCTTCGGACAATAAATGCACCGTTAAAATTCTCTCTTTCGAAAAGGCAGAACCTTCAAAATTTCACTTGCATTTAGCCGTTGCACCAACCAAAATGAATGATCGTTTCGAATGGTTTTTGGAAAAAGCAACCGAAATTGGCATTCAAGAAATAACACCAATTTTCTGTGACCGATCGGAACGAAAAGTGGTAAATAATGATCGATTTGATAAAATTATATTAACTGCAATGAAGCAATCCAATGTTTTATTTCTTCCAAAACTAAATGAAGCCACAACTTTTAAAGAGTTTTTAAAACGCAAAAACGAAGGTTTGCAATTAATCGCTCATTGCGAAGAATCAGACAAAAAATCATTAAAATCGGTTTTGAAACCAAATGAAAACATCACGTTGCTCATTGGTCCAGAAGGAGATTTTTCGGAGAAAGAAATTGCATTGGCAATTGAAAACAACTATGCTCCAGTATCTTTGGGAAACACCAGATTGCGAACAGAAACTGCTGCCATTGTAGCTTGTCATAGTGTGGTTTTTTTGAACGAGGATTATAACTTATGAAAAAAATATATTACATAATATTATTAATTTCTTTTGCTTCATTTTCCCAAGAAATTGCTTTGGTAAAATACAGCGGTGGTGGTGATTGGTATGCGAATCCAACTTCATTGCCTAACTTGATAATATATTGCAATGCTAATATAAACACAAAAATAAAATCCAAGCCTGCCAATGTAGAGCCCAACAGTCCTGATTTGTTTTCCTATCCTTTTGTTCATATGACCGGACACGGAAATGTGGTTTTTAGTGATGCTGATGTTAGTAATCTAAAAAATTATTTAACTTCAGGAGGCTTTCTGCACATTGACGATAATTATGGAATGGATCAATACATTAGAAAAGAAATCAAAAAAATATTCCCCAATAACGATTTGGTCGAAATTCCTGCCAATCACCAAATCTTTCAAAAGCCGTATTTTTTTTCCAATGGATTACCCAAAATACATGAACACGATGGAAAACGCCCGCAAGCTTTTGGAATTTTTATTGAAAACAGATTAGTATTACTTTATACATACGAATGTGATTTAGGCGATGGTTGGGAAGATCCAGAAGTTCACAACGACCCTATTGACATTCGAGAAAAAGCACTAAAAATGGGGGCTAACATTATAAATTACATTTTTAATAATTGATTAATTCCTTGTTTAACTTATAAAGAAAATTTCGAATTTTTTATAACTGTATCGATATAGTTGAAATTATTTTTAAATAAATTTAGTTTTTCTTAATAAATTTGTTGTATAATTGCTATATAATTGTCATATAATTAACCCAAAGCATTAATTATTTAACATTCATTATTATGAAAAAAATCATTTTCTCTGCAGCAGTATTTCTAGTGCTTTTTTCTTGTCAAAATGACACAACTAACTCCCCTGCCCCAACAACCACTGCTATTGCCCATCGTGGTTGTGCCTCTCAAGAAGTTCTTGAAGCACAATTAGCAGCTGATCCAACATTAGCCATTAGAATGAACCAAATTGAGGCTTTTACGCAAAGTGCAATATCTAAGTCTAATTATAGATTAGTAAACGGTAAAATTGTAATTCCTGTTGTAGTAAACGTATTATACAGAACCGCAGCCGAAAACATTTCAGATGCACAAATTCAATCACAAATTGATGTATTAAATAAAGATTTTACTGCAACAAATGCAGATTTTAGTAACACTCCTACAGAGTTTGCTGGAGTAGCAGCAAATGTTGGTATTACTTTTCAACTAGTAAAAACTAACAGAAAATCAACTACCAAAACATCTTGGGGAACAAGGGATGCAATGAAAAAAACGAAACAAGGTGGTTTAGATCCAACTTCTCCATCTACAAACCTTAACTTATGGTTTTGTACAATAGGTGGTGGAATTTTGGGTTATGCACAATTTCCAGGTGGTTCGTTAGCAACAGATGGAGTTGTTTGCGATTCTAAATACGTAGGTGTAACACCTGATTCAGCTGGAGCATATCCTTATAACTTAGGAAGAACCGCTTCTCACGAAATAGGACATTGGATGAACTTACGCCACATTTGGGGAGATGCTTCTTGTGGAAATGATTTAGTTGACGATACTCCTATTGCAAAAACTTCAAACTTTGGAGTTCCAGCATATCCTTATGTAAGCACCTGTTTACCAGCTCATAATGAAATAACGATGAACTACATGGACTATACTGACGACCGAGGAATGTATATGTTTACCAATGGTCAAAAAGCAAGAATGCTTGCAATATTTTCTTCTGGAGGAGCAAGAGCAGCTTTCGGAATATAATTTCTTTTGGTTTTTAGAATATAAAACTCGCTCTTTGTTAGTGAGTTTTTTTTTATCTTTATCCTCTAAAAAAATAGAAATGATAACATCTAAGATTATAGCAAACGGAATTTTAAGGGCAATTGTTTTTTTAGTTATAGCTGCATCATCCTTGTATTTCTTATACCTAATCCAATCCGTTTTAATTTATCTTGTTGTGGCTTTGATTCTTACATTGATAGGAAATCCAATTCTTGATTTCTTTAATAAAAGATTAAAATTCAAACATACGTTGGCGACAATTGTGACACTCCTAGTTTTTATTTTATTTATTAGCGGTTTTGTCTTGATGTTCATCCCTTTGATATCTACACAAGGACAAAATTTATCCCTTCTAAAAACTGCCGAAATTGAAAAAAACATAACCCAATTAGTAAATCAGACATCGGCTTTTTTGGAAAGTCATCATATTGATTCCGAAAAAATGTTAAATGAAGCAAAACTAACTTCTAAAATAAATTTTAATTTTATTCCTAATTTCTTAAATGCTGTCTTGGGAACTATAAGTAGTTTTGGAATTGGTTTAGCTTCTGTATTGTTTATAACATTTTTCTTTCTAAAAGATAGATTGCTATTTATCAACGGAGCAAAAAAATTAATTCCCGATAATCATGAAGACAAGATTTTGAATTCCATACATAAAATAAACCACTTGCTTTCCCGTTATTTTATTGGTTTATTACTTCAATTATTTATTGTTTTCCTTTTATACCTTATTGTATTATTTATTTTTGGAATTCCAAATCCATTTGTCATAGCCTTTTTATGTGCCGTTTTAAATATTGTTCCTTATATTGGACCACTAATAGCATCCGTTTTAGCGGCTATTTTAACAATGTTAAGTAACTTGGGAAGCGATTTCCAAACCGAAATATTACCCACTACAATCTATGTATTAATTGGATTTTGGATTGTACAAATTATTGATAACAACTTATCGCAACCTTTAATTTTTTCTAAAAGTGTCAGCTCACATCCATTGGAGATATTTCTTGTCATATTAATAGCTGGATTTTTATCCGGGATTTTAGGAATGATCATCGCAGTTCCTTTGTATACCATCCTGAAAGTAATAGGCAAAGAATTTTTTCCGGAAAATGTAGTAATTAAACTTTTAACTAAAAACATTTAATTTTGGGTTTAAATCTATTAAATCCTGAAGTTCAAAATTTTATCAATGAAAGTATTGATAAAAACTTAGCAAAATTAGCGTTGCAAAAAAATCCATTTCCTGAAGTTGATTGGATTTTAATTTTAAATCAAATTGAGTCCAAAACCAAATCAAAAAACAAATTACCCAATTGGTTTACAACAAAAAACATCATTTATCCAAACAAAATATCAATCGAACAAACTTCTTCCGAAAAAACAGCATTTTACAAAGCTGGAATTGTTTCAGGTGAAAGTCTTATAGATTTAACTGGGGGTTTTGGCATTGACGATTATTATTTTGCGAAAAATATGAACACCGTGGTTCATTGCGAAATAAATACAGAACTCTCCAATATTGTAAAACACAATTTCGAACAATTAAAGACAAAAAACATTAGTTGTCATTCTGGAGATAGCTTGGACATTTTAACAATATTAAACGCCAAATGGGATTGGATTTATATTGATCCTTCCAGAAGAAACGATGTCAAAGGAAAAGTTTTTATGCTCAAGGATTGTTTGCCAAATGTTCCCGAAAATCTTGATTTTTTATTCCAATATTCGGATTCAATTCTAATAAAAACAGCTCCTTTACTTGATATTGCCGCCGGTTTAACCGAACTGAAAAACGTAAAAACTATTCATATTGTAGCCGTTGAAAATGAAGTGAAGGAATTATTGTGGGAATTACAAAACCATTACCACGGAAAAATTGAAATTAAAACTGTTAATATTTTAAAAGAAAAAAAAGATATTTTTGAATTTATTTTGGACAAAAATAAGAAATCACCAACCTATAGTTTGCCCCAAAAGTATTTGTATGAGCCCAATAGCGCCATAATGAAATCGGGAGGATTTGATGAAGTGGGTATTTTTTACAACTTAAATAAACTTCATAAACATTCCCATTTATACACTAATTCAAAACTAATCGCATTTCCGGGACGAGTTTTTGAAATTGTTAATTCAATTCCCTACCACAAAAATGAAATGAAAACTTTTTTAGAAAACAAACAGGCTAATATCACTACTCGAAATTTTCCCGATACAGTAGAAAGCATTCGAAAAAAATGGAAAATAAAAGAAGGCGGAAATCAATATAGTTTTTTCACAACTGATGAAAATGACAATAAAATAGTTTTAATTTGTAAAAAAATACAATAAAAATGAAACGCCCATGACAATCGTCATTGACACATACAAAAATGATTATAGGCGTTCCATCTTCCAATAAAAAATAAATAGTATAAAAAGATGAAACAAGCCGTCCTAATATTTTTTTTCTTAATAAGCAGTAATTTATTCGCCCAAAAACCTTGTGAATACAGTACAAATGTTACTGATTCTATTGGCACATATAAGTCAACCAAGGAATATATGATTTACGAAAAGAATTTCGCAGGCAACACTAGTTACATTTTTTATGCATTAGCTTTAATCGATGGTACGCCAACACTGAATTTGCAGCTCATTCAAAAAAGTAAAGATTTTATGAAGGCCAATTGTTTTGATAAAAATTCAAAATTATTTTTGCAGTTAAATAATGGAAAAATAATAACGCTGATTTACCTTGACCAAGAAAATTGTGGTTCAATGATTCGAGACGACAAAGGTTTTGACAATAGAATTCTATCAGGCACTTTTATGTTTATGAAAGGTACTTTTGAAGATTTGAAAAGTTCTCCAGTTAATTTGATGCGAATAAAATATCTTACCGATATAGAAGATTATGTCATCAAAAAGCAATTTCAATCGGAACTTGACAATCAGGTTTATGAGCCCGAAACTTACTTTATCAACTATTTAAACTGCATTGAATAACTAATCACATTTCCATTTTGCATTAGAAACTTTATCATTTAATGCTGATTTTAAATTATAATGCCACCATTCTGAGTCGAGGATATTAAATCCTTTTACCATCATTGTGTTTTTCAATAATTTCCTATTGTCTTTTATTTCCTGAGAAAGATTTTGATAATCATGGCTGGCTTCTATTCCAAAAAAGTCGAAAGGCGTTCCCATATTGAGTTCGTTTTCATTCGAGTCTACTAAAGTAATATCAACAGCTCCTCCTCTATTGTGTATTGAACCTTTTGCGGGATCAGCAACATACGAAGGATTAGGAACAATTTTCCACATTTTTTTTTGAATGTCCAATGGTCGATAACAATCAAATATTTTGATTTTGTAGCCCATTTTCATAAAATCCTCATTAGCTTCAATCATCGCTTTAACTGTTTTTAACCTCAAAAAGCATTCGGCACAATCATATACTTTGGCTTTCAAAAAATTATCCAAAGTGGCATATTTCATATCATAAACAAAATCTTTGCTATAATCTTTCAAATTTACAAACGTAGTGTCATTGACAATGGATTTTTTTTTTGTTTCAACATTAGAAATTACCGTTTGGGATTTGCAGGAAAACAAACAAAAAAACGTGCAAAAAAGAAATAAGGGTTTTATATAGAAAGCCATAAATACTATTTTTGATAAAAATAGCATAATTTGAGGGAACAAAGGAGAAAATGAAACAAAAAAAGCATTATTTATTGTAACATTTTTCAGTTAACCTATTACCAACAAACACAATATTTCAAACTATAAAAAATTGTAAAAACTTTACGATTATAATAATAATAAAATCACGGTGAATTTTAATTATTTAAAATATAAAGTAGCCAACAAATAAAAATAAATAAATTTGAACAGTATAATGGCAGTAATTAGTCCTTCTAAATTGAAATAATCACCCTTCATTGTGAATCTCAATTGAACAACAAAACAGGACTTTAATTAGCCTAAACTTAATTATACAGGCCTCTTTTAAAATTTGTTCAAATCATATCTATAAGTTGATTACTTGTAACTAATTAATTTTATATATTTACAAAATGTATGAAGAATTAAAATATTGGTACCTTCGTGATCACAAATTATTTTGGACTTTAAGTATGTCTCAAATTAAGCAATTGTGCATTATTGTTGGATTTAGAAAAGCCAACAAGGGAGATGTTATCTATTTTTCTCATTCTGAAGTACCTAGGATTTTCTTACTTAAACAAGGGAATATTAAAATCGTTTCAATTGATGAAGAAGGAAACGAAACCATAAAAGAAATCCTTAAAAAAGGTGATTTATTTGGGGAATTAGCTCTAGAAAGAGATACAGATGTGAATGAATATGCCAAAGCATTAACTGATGAAGTTTCGATTTGTAGTTTCCTAATGTCTGATTTTGAAGATTTATTAATTAAAAATCCAACATTGGCATTGTCGTATACCAAGTTTGTAGGTTTAAAAATGAAGCGCTTTAAGAACAATTATTCCAATCTGGTTTCTAAAGATGCTAAAACCCGATTAATTACTTTTTTGAAAGATTGGGCCGAAAAAGAAGGAATACAAGAAGGAAATAAGTACACCATTGATAATTATCTTACTCAAACAGATATTGCTCAAATTATCTGTACTTCCAGACAAACAGCCACTTTACTCTTAAATGAATTGGAAGAAAAAAACCTTATTTTTTATTCCAGAAAGAAAATAATTATTGATGATGTCAAAAAGTTATAAAACAATTTCATTATAATTGTAAACTAACCGACATATTCATCATTTATAGCAATCTACTTTTGTTTTTATTAAAAAATAAAATTGCTATGAAAAAACTATTATTGCTACCCATTTTATTCCTTTTGTGCTCTTGCGAAGAGCAAGGTGAACTTACAAAAGACCGTTTTAATGTTACTCCAGCGACTCAAGATGCCTCTTTAAAATATCACGGAATATTTGTTCCAACATCTGGAATTTCAGTTACTGGTGAAGCAAGAATTTATTTGGAAAACAACCAATATAAAGTTCAACTCGAAGGTTTCAGTATTTCTGAAGGCCCTGATTTGAAAGTATATTTATCCAAAGCCGCTACCCCATCGGATTTTGTTTCTTTAGGAAATTTAACTTCAGCTACAGTTTATACCATTCCTCAAGGAATAAATATATTAGATTATTCTTATGTTCTTATTCATTGTCAAGAGTACAATCACTTATTCGCTGTTTCAAAATTAATTCAAAATTAATATGAGAAAGCTGTTATACATAATGTTGATTGTTTTAGCAACAACAAACAGTTATGCACAAGGATGCAGTGATGCCGGAATATGTTCCATCGGAAATAATTTTAGCGCTTCGGGAAAAGTATTGAAAAATAATGTTGAATTTTCAGTTATTTTTGGTAAAGGTGAAGGGGATGTTAGTTATTTTTCTAATTATATTTCTTATACTAGAAAAATTAATGATAAAATTTCCTGGAGTAGCAAAGTAACTTTTTCTTCGGCAAGCGGAAGTTTTGGCAAGCGAAGTGCATTTGGAGATGCATTTTTAATAGGAAAATATACTTTTGCAGCAAAAGATAACAAGCAGTGGAGCATTTTATTAGGCTCGAAAATTCCATTTACAACTTCTAATTTGAAGATTAATGGTTTTTCCCTTCCGTTAGATTATCAATCTAGTTTAGGGACATTTGATCTTTTATTGGCAACTAATTTTAAGTACAAAAAATGGGATTTTAACTCCGCTATACAAATCCCTGTTTTTAACAACAACAAAAATTCCTATTTTGAAGAATTTTCTGGAACCGATGATTTTCTTTCCACTAATTTATTCGAACGTAAATCTGATGCTTTGTTTAGAGCAACTTACAGTATAAACACAAAAAACCAAAAATTTACTTTTAAACCCAATGTGTTATTTATTTATCATCTTAGTGAAGATAGTTTTGAAAATATATATGGTAAAAGAGAAAATATAATTGGTTCTGAAGGCCTGACAATTAATGGAAACTTAATAAGTACACCCGTTGGGTGTAATTAGTTTTTAATAATAATTTATCGTCAGTTCGAGTGATTTTTGATAGAAAATCGTATCGGAAACAAAACAAATTTTATTAAAAACGGTTCTCGATACATTTTTTGTTCCGTTTTACTTCACAAAAAACACTTGAACTAACGGTTTTAATAATTACACCCAACGGGTTAAGTACTTATAATTTTAATAAAGAAAAAAGTGTTGAACTTTCGTTAGCAACTCCATTTGTAGTGAGAGATATTAGGCCAGACGGATTAACAAGAAGTTTTGTATTGGCAATACAATATAGGATTTTATTTTAATTTCATATTTCTTTAATTAATTGCAAACTAAATGACGAACGCTGTTTTATATTCTTAATATCTTTACTAGCAAAATAAAACACACATTTTATATATTTATTACCTATGAAAAAATTATCTGCTCATATATTAGTTTTTTTTCATAGGTAATATTACATTCTTAAGCAAAATCACAATACAGTTACTTAACGGAAATAGAAATGAAAGGGACTTTGATTTACCCTGAAATGAATATCATTTTTACTGATATCAAAAGACACTAATTCTAAATTTTTGCTTAGAAAAATTATTGTATATAGAATTGTGACTAAGAAATGAAAGTGCTTGTACAATTATTAAATAACAACAATGAGAATTTATTTGTTTACGAAACTTTTTCTTTTGAATAAAAATAGTAAGCTAATTTATATTTTAAACTACAAATTAAAAGAGAAAGCAATAGTGAAAATCAATTAGTAAAGATTGTTTTAAATTAGTACAATTTTTTTTAGGTCAATCAAAAATTAGAACCTTTACTAATTTTAAGCATATATAATGTATATTTACCCAATAACAATTTAAATATTAGCACTATGGAAGCAAATTTTGAATTAATTCGGGAACAACAAAAAGAATCTTGGAATGCTATTTCGGGAGGTTGGAAAAAGTGGGATACCATGACAATGGATTTTTTAAAACCTATGGGGGATGAAATTATTCGTGTACTAGAACCTAAAAATAGTGATTTAGTTTTAGATATAGCCTCGGGTACTGGTGAGCCCGGTCTAACAATTGCCACTATGCTCACTAACGGTAGCGTGGTTATTACAGATCTTGCTGACCATATGGTTGATATTGCTCGAGAAAATGCAATAAATAGGGGAATAAAAAATGTTGAAACCATAACTTGTGATGCATGTGAGCTTCCTTTTGCAGATAATACCTTTGATACTGTCAGCTGCCGTTTTGGATTTATGTTCTTTCCAGATATGCTTCTTGCTGCGAAAGAAATGCTGCGTGTTCTTAAACCGGGAGGAAGAATTGCCACATCGGTATGGAACACTTCCGATAAGAATTTTTGGGTAACCGCCATTATGGGCTCTATCAACAAAAATATGCAAATGTCGCCGGCAGTCGCTGGAGCTCCAGGGATGTTTCGTTGTTCAGAAGATGGATTTATGGATGATTTATTCAAACGGGCTGGCTTTAAAAATATTTCCAAAACAGAAATTTATGGAAAATTAAATTGTGGAACTGCTGATATGTATTGGGCTTTTATGAATGAAGTGGCTGGTCCGGTCGCAGCAGCTCTTAGCAAAGCCGATGATGCTTTAAAGGCAAAAATTAAAGATGAAGTAGTAGATACTATAATGCAAAAATACCCCGAAAAAGTAATCGCAGTTGACTCTAATGGATTAATTATCTATGCCGAAAAATAAAAAATGATAACAAAATGGACAGATACTATGAAATTAGAACAATGAATCCGAAGTCAATGACTTCGGATTCATTATTCTAATTAAAATTGAATTCAAATAGTATATTCCTCATAAAAAAATTAATTACATCAATTGAAGTCAAAACGACTTACATTTTGACTGATAAAAAAGTACTGATAAAAGAATAAGAGTATATTGTAAAATCTAAAATGTCCATCTAAATAGACATCTATTTGATACCGGGCAAATACTAAATAGAACAGTAGGGAGAATTATCCATCATCTTACGGCTATTGTCCATTTTTTAACTTTTAAAACTAAGCATCTTTGTTGTGTAAACAACGACAAACAATAAAAAATCATTAATTTTGAAAAAAAAAGAACGCCTTATATAAGGAGTTGAAAACTGGAGTACACTAACGTATAAAAATAATTCAACAAATTTAAGTCAATTGCAACTTATCTGACAAAACAAGCTTTTGAACTACTTTACCTTTGATATTTTTAAAAATAAACTATTATGAAAAAAAAAATTTTATTACTAGCATTAACTTTTATTACCATGTCAATAAATGCTCAAACTGTAGCAAAAATTACTACTGAATACAACCTGGATAACAAAGTGGCCATTCAAGGTTATGATCCAGTAGCCTACTTTGTAAATAACAAAGCAGCGCTGGGTTCAAAAGATATTACAACTGAGCTGGACGGGGTAATATATTATTTTTCCAATGAAGGAAATAAAAAGTTGTTTCTTAACAACCCGACACAATACCAACCACAGTTTGGAGGGTATTGCGCTTATGGAATCTCTGAAGGACATAAAGCCCCAATAACACCCGAAGCTTTTACAATTGTTGACAATAAGTTGTATTTAAATTATAATCTAGAAGTAAAAGAAATCTGGCTAAAAAATCAAAAAGAACACATTGCAAAAGCTATTGAAAACTGGAGTAAAATAACTGATACAAAATAATATAACAAATTTAAGCTAATTGTAACTTAGCTGACAAAACAAATTTTTGAATTATATTACCTTTGAAAAAAAATAATTAACTTTTATGAAAAAAAATATTTTATTACTTGCAATTGCTTTTATTACTATGTCAATAAATGCACAAACTGCGGCAAAAAGAGCTACAGAATTTAATCTAGAAAATAAAGTGGCAATTCAAGGATATGACCCTGTTGCATACTTTACACAAAAAAAAGCCATAAAAGGAAAATCAAGTATAACTGCAACTTATGAAGGAGTAATCTATAATTTTTCTTCTCAGGCCAATAAAGATACCTTTTCGAAAAATCCGGCTAGTTATGAACCACAATATGGTGGTTGGTGTGCTTATGCGATGGGAAGTTCAGCCGATAAGGTTGAAATTGACCCAAGTACATTTAAAATTATTGATAATAAGTTGTATTTGTTTTATAATGCTTATTTCAATAATACCTTAAAGTCTTGGAACAAAGACGAAATGAATTTGAAGAAAAAAGCAGATGCCAATTGGAAAAAAATTTCTAACTAAATTAATATGAAAAACCCAATATTTATTTGGATTATCAAACTCACTGCAGTGGTAATTTTTCTTCAGACTTTGTTTTTTAAATTTTCAGCGGCCGAAGAAAGCATTTATATCTTTTCAACTTTGGGCATAGAACCTTATGGACGAATTGGGTCAGGTGTAGTAGAACTCATTGCTTCAATTTTAATTTTAATTCCAAGAACGACTTTACTAGGGGCTATTATTGGATTAGGAACTGTTGCAGTAGCAATTTTATCTCACATATTAGTGCTAGGAATTGTAGTGCAAAATGATGGCGGAACCCTTTTTATATTGGCTGTGATTACTTTTTTATGTTGTTCAATATTAATTTTTCAAAACAAAAAAGACATACCCAATTTAATTAAATTTAATATCTAATATAAATTCGAAACTTTTTTCCGATTCATTTCGTACATAAAGCCTAAAACACAATTAATTATGCTTACAATTTCAATTCACAAAACATTGACCGAACTGTTAGATCTGTTATCACAACTGTCTAATGAAGATTATACAAATCCATGCGAGGAGTTAAGCAATTCTTCCATCGGTGCGCATACCCGTCATATTATTGAACTTTTTCAATGTTTACAAAATCAATACGAATCAGGAACAATCAATTACGATAACCGATTGAGGGATTATGGCATTCAAACCGATACAATTAAAGCGAAAATGGCTATTACAGCAATTTTACATTCAATGCCAAGACCAAACAAAAACCTAATTTTGCAACAAGTTATTGATGAAAATGAAGTGACTATTGAAAGCAATTACCATAGAGAATTATTGTATAATTTGGAACATTGTATCCATCATCAAGCCCTAATAAAAGTGGCTGTTTTACAATTGAAACACCTGGTAATCGATGAAGATTTTGGTGTCGCACGTTCAACAATCGAATATAGAAAACAATGTGTACAGTAACCTTCGTGCAATCCAACGGTAAAACAATTATTACTTCCAATAGGGATGAAAAAGTGCTGCGTGAACCTGCCGTTGAACCTATGAATTATTTAATTAACAATAAGATTGTTACTTTTCCAAAGGATCAAAAAGGCGGTGGAACTTGGTATGCCGTTAATGAAGATGTTACTGTTTTGGTTTTGCTGAATGGTGCAGCTGAAAAACATGAATTAAAAACGAGTTATAAAAAAAGTCGTGGATTGGTTGTTTTGGATATAATTGGATGCAATTCACCAATTTTAGAATGGGAAACAATTGATTTAACAGGAATAGAGCCGTTTACTTTAGTGTTATTTCAAGATAAAAAATTGTTTCAATTGCGTTGGAATGAAATCAACAAAGAAACCATTTTATTAGATGCTTCTCAAAATTACATATGGTCTTCCTCTACTTTATATTCTGCTGAACTTCGTCAGAAAAGAGCACAATGGTTTTCAGCTTTCTTGGATACAAAGCAAGATTTTTCGTCCAAAGAATTATTCCATTTTCACAGATATACCGAAGAGCAAAATCAAGAACATGGATTAGTTATCAATAGAAGTGATGTGCTAAAAACGGTAAGTATAACACAAACCGTAATTGAAAATAATAAAGTTAAAATTTGTTATAATGATTTGATTACTGAAAAAGAATTTTCAAATGCATTTCTAACGATATAATAAGATAAAAGTGAAATTAATATTCCATAAAATATTCCATTGGGAATATTGGCCTTTTCAAATTGTGTATGTTCCCATATATTTTTTGTGGGCCTATTTTGCTTTAAAAGCGCGAACTATTTTCTTTTTTAATTCGTGTAACCCAACGATGAAAAACGGAGGTTTTATCATGGATAGTAAGAAGGAAATTTATGATTTAATTCCGCAAAAATATTATCCAAAAACTGAATTTATCAAAGAAAGATTAGATTTTAATAAAGTATTAGAAGCAATCAATAATTCAGAAATTAAGCTTCCGTTTATTGCAAAACCGGATATAGGTCTGCGTGGTTCGGCCGTAAAAAAAATCAATTCAAAACATGAATTGTTTTTGTATCATAGCAAAGCTAATTTTGATTATTTAGTGCAGGATTTAATTCCATATGAGAATGAAGTTGGCATTTTTTATGTTCGTTTTCCAAATGAAAAAAAAGGTAAAATTACAGGAATTGTTTCTAAAGAATTCCTTATAGTAGAAGGTAATGGCACATCCAATATTGAAGATTTGATTATCCAAAATCCAAGGTATAAATTGCAATTGGGAAGTCTAAAAACAGAATATGGAGAGCAATTAAAAGAAATTTTACCGAAAGGTGTAAAACTAAATTTAGTACCTTATGGAAATCATGCCCGAGGAGCTAAATTTATAGATTCCAGTTTTTTAATTTCTGAAAAATTGACTACAGTAATTGATCAAATGTGTTTGCAAATTCCTGAATTCTACTTTGGAAGAATGGATTTAATGTTCAACAATTGGCAAGAATTAGAAGATGGTAAAAATTTTTCAATCGTTGAATTGAATGGTGCAGCAAGTGAACCCACACACATTTACGATCCAAAACATTCTATCTTTTTTGCCTGGAAAGTATTAGCGCAACACATTAACTATATGTACAAAATAAGTGTCGCTAATTATAAAAGAGGATTTCCATATCTATCTCATAAAGAGGGAATGATTCAATACCGATTGCATTTAGAACAGAATAGTAAAATTATAAATTTTTGATGAAAATTCTCAAAAACTTAACAGTTGGATTTTTGGTTAGTTTTATCGGTTCAATTCCAATGGGTTTTTTGAATATTATTGGTTTTCAGATATATAACATGTCTGGGTTAAGGCTAACAATTTCATATCTTCTGGGAGTAATTGCTATTGAATTTTGGGTTATATATTTTACTTTGCTTTTCGCAAACCAATTGATAAAAAATAAAAAACTCATTAAATTAATCGAAGGATTTTCGGTTATTTTTATGTTTATTCTGGCTTATGTTTTTTATTCTGGTTCCAAATCGGAAAACATAAATTCAGGCATTTTTAGTGATTACACAAAATATCCTTTTATGCTTGGCATAATTTTGAGCAGTACTAATTTTATTCAAATTCCGTTTTGGACTAGTTGGAATCTGTATTTGCTAAACGGTAAGTATATCGAAATCTCAAAAACAAGAAAATACTTTTATGTTTTGGGTACTATTTGCGGAACATTCATCGGAATGTTAACCTTGATTTTATCTTTAAGTTACATTACTAATCAAACTGGTTTTTTGGCAAAATACCTAATGAAAGTAATTATCCCAACCGTCTTTATCATTTTGGGAATTTATCAGGGAATTAAGTTCTACAAAAAATATTAAGTATGACATTCATTATTTTCCAATCTTAGCATCCAATATTACCACTGTTAAAAATTATGAAAACAACTAGAATGGGAAGGCATTTCTTCTTGACTAAAGAACATAAACAAAAAAAGAACTAGAAAAAAATGCCCATCATTTTACGTTTATTATTCACTTTATAACCTTACTTACCTTTGCATCTTTACAATAAACACTTGGTGATATTAAAAAAAACAGAATACTAAAGATTGATTCAATATAACATACAGAATATAATCTTTGAAGAAAGTTGAAACATTGATATAAAAAAATAAATAAACGTTAATAAAAATTAAAATTTACGGTATTTGTAAATCAACTGACATTTCTACTTTTAATATCTCAATAGATTTGTCGTACAAAATTAAAAAAAATGAAAAAAAATATTTTACAATTTAGCGTACTAATTGTGTTTATCGCATTTTTTCTAACTTCATTTACCCAGTTAAAGAAGAAGGAAACAAACTTAGTTATCATTCAGAACAATGTTGATACTATACATAAACCCGAAAACCCTTATTATTCGAACACAAGCACCAAAAAGCTGAAACTTACTGATGCCGAGTGGAAAAAAGTGTTACCGGACGATGTATATGTCGTTTCAAGACATGCCGATACAGAAAGACCTTTTACCGGAAAATATTGGAACACTGATGACAAAGAAACATATTATTGTGCAGCCTGCGGGAATAAACTGTTTCGCTCAGGTGCCAAATTTTCTAGCACATGTGGTTGGCCAAGTTTCTTTGAACAAGCCAGTACTGGAAGTGTGGTTTACAAGAAAGACAATTCATTGGATGAAGAAAGAATTGAGGCTCTTTGTGGCCGATGTGGAGGACATTTAGGACATCTTTTTAATGATGGCCCTGAGCCAACGCACAAAAGATATTGTATGAATTCAATTGCTTTAGACTTTTTACCTGATAACAAAAAATAAATAATTATGAAAAACTCAATTTTAAAAACAACATTATACACAGGATTAATAATAGTAAGCATAGTCTTATCAAGTTTTACTATAAAAAAAGTTATTGAAAACAAAAAAATTAAAACTTCAAAAGAAGGATTTGCCGTACTGGAACTTTTTACCTCACAAGGGTGTAGCAGTTGTCCTCCAGCAGATGCCGTTTTAGGAAAATATGCAATACAAAATAATCCAAATGTAATTGCTTTGGCATTTCATGTTGATTACTGGAATTACATAGGGTGGAAAGATCCTTTTAGCAAAGCTCAATTTACTGACAGACAACGCAACTATGCAAATCTATTTAATGCTCAAGGAATTTACACACCTCAATTAATAATTAATGGCAAATATGAACTTGTAGGCAGCAAAGAAAACGAAATTAACAATCTAATAAACAAGGAATTAGAAATAAAAAAAGAATTAAATATTAGAATTAAAAAGGCATCCATATCTAACAATTTATTAAATATTGAATATGATGCAGATATTAACTCGAATATAGTTGTCAATTTGGCTTTGGTTAAGAAAAAAGAATTTACCAGCATTAAACGAGGCGAGAATAACGGCCTTAAACAAACTAATTACAATATTGTTTATGATTTTAAGAGCATTTCAAATTCAGCTAAATCAAATAACAATGCTAATTTTCAATTCAAATCAGAGTGGCTTGCATCTGATTTTATGGTAATTGCTTATCTACAGAATACTAAAAATGGAAATATAATAGCGGCTGCAAAAAACGAAATAAATTAAAACCGTAAAAAAATAATTGCAATTTGCTTTCAAACTAGTATTAGTGGTACTAAATAAACTAGAAAAAGACCAACAATAACTAACCTCAAAACCATAACTATTGGCAATGGAAGCTACTGGTTTGTTTAGGCAGTTTATTAAAACTTAATTGGCATAAATTCCGTTATTTCTGGTTTTTCTGGTAGAAAAACCAGAAATCAAGATTAAAAAAATACATCTTATCTGATTTGATAATTAGCTTACAAACAAAATACTTTTTCAAAAAAAAACTGCTTTTAAATAACAAAAGTATATTAAAAACCAAATTAATGGAAACCACATTAAAAAACAAAAAAATTTTAATTACTGCAGGTCCAACTAGAGAATATATTGATCCTGTTCGATTTATATCCAATGAAAGTAGTGGAAAAATGGGATATGCTATTGCCGAGGCTTTACATAATTTGGGTGCAAATGTTATACTGGTTAGTGGACCTGTTTCAATAGCGTCGACTTTTCCAAACCATAAAACAATAAAAGTTATGACTGGTAATGAAATGTATTTAGAATGCCAAAAACATTTTGACTCTGTCGATATAGCTATTTTTTGCGCAGCAGTTGCCGATTATAAACCTAAAACATCTTCTGAAATAAAAATAAAAAAAATTGAAAATGAAGTAGTTCTAGAACTTCAGAAAAATGTTGATATTGCTTTTGAGTTTGGTAAATTAAAGACTGTAAACCAAATTTCGGTAGGTTTTGCCCTGGAAACAAATAATGTACTCGAAAATTCTATTGGTAAACTAAAAAAGAAAAATTTCGATTTAGTGGTTATGAATTCACCTAATTTAAATGAAGGTTTTGGTTTTGATACCAATAAAATTTCAATCATACATTCCGATTTGTCAACACACAATTTCCCTTTAAAGAACAAGAAAGAAGTAGCATTAGACATAATTTCTTCTATCAAAATAAATTTAAGAAGCAAGCAAAAAATTGGGGAAGTTGAAATCAAGAGAATAGCATAATTTTAAAAATACATACATTTATAAACAAATACTAATACATAACCCGTTGGGTGTAATTAAACTATTTGTGTTTTAATATTGTTTATTGGTCTTTCAAAAATAAATCTATTGATGAATTGAACCAAAGTTAAAGCTGTTATTTTAGCTAAAATTCT
>NZ_JADHEC010000012.1 GCF_015277675.1 Flavobacterium soyangense | reverse complement strand
TTTTATTATATTTGACATGGATATTGTTTGTTTTGCGACTTCAAGATACTGAATTTCAGTGTCTTGAGCAATATCTAATTAATATTTTTTACTTCAAATAATTACACCCAACGGGTTTGATTAATGTTTATTGCCTATTGGTATGGGTACGAAGTCGGGAGACTTCGCACAGCATCGAGACCTATTGGAAAGGGTACGAAGTCGGGAGACTTCGCACAGCATCGAGAGCTAAGAATCAACGAAGTAATCTACTGTATTTCTCTCTTTGGTTATTATGAAAACAAAACGAAATTTTTAGCCCTGATGGAAGCGGCATCCTCGTAATCCCGCTGCAGCGGGATTACGAGATACAGCGGACAGCAGGAGGATTGGTTCTTGAAAATACCAATAATTCTGCTCCTAAAAAAACTTCGAATTAGCCTCTGGTTCATAACTCCTGATGTTTTCCTTTTAATACCAATTTCTAAATTCCTACTTTGCAGCTTTAAATTTAGCATCAAAAAATGAAGGTCTGTATTGCCGAAAAACCAAGTGTCGCCCGTGAAATCGCATCTGTTCTTGGAGCGAATACCAAACGTGATGGCTTTTATGAAGGCAACGGCTATGTCGTGACTTACACTTTTGGCCATTTATGCACTTTGAAAGAACCTAACGATTACAAACCCCACTGGAAAAGTTGGGATTTGAACAATTTGCCCATGCTTCCCGAGAAATTCGAAACCAAGGTGGTCGAAAATTCAGGTATTCAGAAGCAATTCAAAATCATAAAAAGCCTGTTCGACAAAGCGACATTAGTCATAAACTGCGGGGATGCGGGACAGGAAGGAGAACTCATCCAGCGCTGGGTCATGAACGAAGCCCATTACAAGGGCGAGGTGCAACGCCTGTGGATTTCGTCCCTAACCACCGAAGCCATCAAGGAGGGTTTCCAGAACTTGAAACCATCCGCCAATTACGATAATTTATACTATGCCGGATTTTCGAGAGCAATTGGCGACTGGTTGCTGGGCATGAATGCCACGCGATTGTATACCGTAAAACACGGCGGATACAAACAAGTTTTGTCTATTGGGCGGGTGCAAACCCCAACCTTGGCAATGGTTGTGGATCGCTTCAAGGAAATCGAAAATTTCAAGCCTCAACCGTATTGGGAGTTGCAAACTTTATACAGAGAAACGCTTTTCAGCTATGAGGAAGGACGCTTTTTGAAAAAGGAAGACGGCGAACTTCTCGCCAATAAAGTCAAGGAAAGTGAGTTCGAAATTGTCTCCGTAGAAAAGAAGAACGGCAATGAATTTGCACCAAAACTCTTTGATTTAACCGGTCTACAGGTCTATTGTAATACCAAATTTGGTTTTACGGCAGACGAAACCCTTAAAATTGTCCAAACGTTGTACGAACAAAAATTGGTCACCTACCCTAGAGTCGATACTACGTTTTTACCGAATGACGTTTATCCGAAAGTGGCTGGAATTCTGCAAAAATTGACCAATTACACTGCCTTGACGCAACCGCTTTTGGAAAAAAAGATCAAGAAATCACCCAAGGTTTTCAACGATAAAAAAGTAACCGATCACCATGCAATAATTCCAACGGGGATTCAAAGCAATTTGCAATACAATCAGCAGCAAGTTTACGATATTATTACACGCCGTTTTATTGCGGTTTTTTATGACGATTGCTTGGTTGCCAATACGACAGTAATGGGAAAAGCTTCCGAAGTACTATTCAAAACCACCGGAAAAGAAATCTTGAAAAAAGGCTTTCGTGTCGTTTTTGAAGACCCGAACGTTAAAGAAAAAGAAGCCGATCTATTGCCCAGTTTTGTCGTGGGCGAAAAAGGACCACACGAACCTTCCTTTTTGGAAAAGGAAACCAAGCCGCCCAACCAGTTTACGGAAGCGACCTTGTTGCGCGCCATGGAAACCGCGGGTAAACAGGTGGACGACGAAGATTTACGCGAATTGATGAAGGAAAACGGCATCGGGCGTCCCTCCACGCGAGCCAATATCATCGAAACACTTTTCAGGCGCCAATACATCGTTCGAAACAAAAAACAGGTTTTGCCTACACCAACAGGAATTCAGCTGATCGATACCATTCAAAATGATTTGGTCAAGTCGGCAGAATTGACGGGTTCTTGGGAAAAGCAGTTGAAAGATATTGAAAAAGGGACTTTTACCGCTGCGGCATTTATTAAGAATATGAAACTTATGGTCGAAACCTTGGTATATGAAGTACGAAGAGAAACCAGAGGCGCCAATATTTCGCACGCTGGAAGTGTTCAAAAACAAGAAACCGTTATCGAGAAAAAGAAAGCAGAAGGAATTTTGGCAGAAGTCTGTCCGAAATGTAAAAAATCGACGCTCATCAAGGGAAAATCGGCTTATGGCTGCGGCGATTACAAAGCCGGTTGCCGTTTTGTATTGCCCTACACTTTTGCCGAGAAAAAAATATCCGAAAATCAATATTTGCGATTACTCCAAAAAGGATCTACCGTAAACTTGAAAGATTTCAAAACCGAATCTGGCACGGTGGAAGGTTTGCTTCGCTTTGATGAAAATTTTGAGCTAAAATTAGAACCTAAGAAAACGGCTTCTCCTAGCCTAACAACAGAAAAAAAAGCAATATCGGAAACTTTAACCTGCCCGAAATGCAAAAAAGGAATCGTTATCAAGGGAAACACCGCTTATGGTTGCAGCGACTATAAAACAGGCTGTGATTTTAAAGTACCTTTTGAAATGGTCAGAGCAAAACTAAAAGGTCAAAAACCTACTAAAGAATTTGTTTATACTATTTTGAAAGATAGTTTTCAATAATATTTTGCGTTTTTTTAGGAGCTATTTCCAGCTATTCGTTACAATTCACGCTAGATTGCTTCATGCCTCGCAATGACAGCGTGGGATTTCCACTTCTATCTGGGCTAATTGCGATCTTTTTCATAATTTCGCAATGATTTAAAAAGAACATTTTCAATTTATACATTCATGAAAAAAATAGCTGCACTACTTATTCTGGTTTTAACCCAAAACTCTTGTAACAAATCGAAGGAATCATCTAAAATTGTAGTTGCCGATTGGCTTCCGGGAAAATGGGAAAATAAATCAGTTGATGGAGATCTATTGGAAATTTGGAAAAAAACAAACGACAGTCTTTATGACGGTGCAAGTTATTTTATAAAAGGAAAAGACACGCTTCATTTTGAAGAAATTCAATTGAAACAAAAAGGTGAAACTCTTTTCTACGTTTCCACCATTCGAGGACAAAATAATGATGAACCCGTAACTTTTGTCCATAAACCCGAAATTGAAAAGCAATTGGTTTTCGAAAATCTAAAAAATGATTATCCTCAAAAAATTAGTTATTCAAAGATTACCAATGACGGTATTGTTATCCAAATTTCAGGAATTCAACAAGGAAAACCAAGTTCTGACAAATATTCACTGAAGAAAGTGAAGTAAAAAGGATTTTTTTTGATGACAATAGCAATTTATTTCTAAAAAAGTAAGATATAGTTTTGTATCCTATTTTAAATTTCAATTAAATTAATAATTCTGTAGATTCTTATTTATATTTAGTCTAAATAAGCTTTGCAGATTCAAAAATGGTCTTTATATTTGCATTAATTATTTTTAATCAATCTAAATAACAAACTATATTAAAAACAAATTATAAATTTACAAAATGAAAAAAATTATTTTAATTGCCAGTTTTTTACTCCTAAGTTCAATGAGTCTTTTAGCTCAAGACAGAGTTTTCAATTACACTTATCAAAGCTCCGTTCTCAATAAAGGAGAAAAAGAATTAGAAGTTTGGACTACAGTTTTATCAGGTAAAACCGATTATTACCGAGAAATACAAAACCGAGTTGAATACGAAGTAGGTTTGGGTTCTAACTTGCAAACCGCCTTTTATATAAACTCCAAACAAAAAGCGGGATTTGAGACTAGTTCCGGCGAAATTGTTATGAGTTCTACAGAAATATCCTTTTCGAATGAATGGAAATACAAATTCTTTGATTCAGTTGCAGATAGAATTGGATTTGCCGGTTACGCCGAATTAACTGTAGCCACAGACGAATTAGAAATAGAATTAAAAGCAATTTTGGACAAAAGAATTGGAAGAACAATACATGCTTTGAACTTCACCTTCGAGCCTGAATGGGAAACCACCACTGCAAATGGAAAAGTTACCACCGCAACTGCATTGAAATATGACATTAATTATGGCTTGTCTTATAATATAAATAAACACTGGAATTTAGGTGGTGAAATTATTAACAGAAATGTATATCTAAAAGACGATAATTTTACACATTCCGCTTTATTTGCAGGGCCAACTGTTGCTTATTTTATGGATAAATTTTGGATAAATTTGTCTTTTTCCCCACAAATAGCCGGACTTAATAATCCTGAAGGAAAGTCTGGACTAAATGTAGATGAATTCACAAAAATGGATGTAAGACTTCTATTCTCCTATTCCTTTTAATCCTTTATAAAATGAAAAAATTAATCCTTTTTATCTCTATTTTATTAATAATTTCCTGTTCCTCAAAACTTTATGTTCCTAAATCAGAGTCTTCAACTGTTTCTGTTGATGATTTAAAAACTGGAAGAGAAATCTATGTGAAAAAATGTTCCAGCTGTCACCAATTGTTTTTGCCTAACCAATACAATGAAAAAGCATGGAGTTTAAATTTAACCGAAATGCAGGACAGAGCGAAAATTACAGATGCAGAAAAACAGTTGATCTATCAGTATATTGTGAATGCTCCTAAATAAAAGTATAAAAAATGGCTGTCAAAAATTATATTTTTTACAGCCATTTTTGATTGATAAAACAATTATTTCAATCCTGCCAAACTTTGTTCGATTGTAGCGATTTTTGACAAAGCATCAGCTTCTTTTTGTCTTTCGTTTGCCAAAACTTTTTCTGGCGCACCAGCCACAAATTTCTCGTTGGCTAGCTTACTTTGAACAGATTTCAAGAAACCTTGGGTGTAAACCAACTCGGCAGTTAGTTTTGCAATTTCTTCCTCGACATTTATGCTTCCTGTGATTGGAATGAAATATTCATTCGATTTAACACGGAACGACAACGCACCATCTACTTTATCCGAAACATATTCTAGCGAAGTGATGTTCCCCAATTTGGTTACAACCGCATCAAAATAAGTTGAAACTTTATCATTGTTTAGAATTCGCAATTCGATGGTGTCCTTAAACGGAATATTCTTGTCTTTACGAATCGTTCTAATCCCGGAAATCACTTCGATTGTGTTTTCGAAATCGGAAATTAATTGCGCATTAAATGGTTTTATTTCCGGCCAAGTTGAAACAATTAATGCTTCTTCTGGAGTTCTTTCGGCAAGGATTTGCCAAATTTCCTCTGTCAAAAACGGCATAAACGGATGCAATAATTTCAGGTTGTTTTCAAGCATTTCTATGGCTTTCGCCAAAGTTAGGCTGTCAATTGGTTGTTGGTAAGCCGGTTTAATCATTTCGAGAAACCAAGAACAGAAATCGTCCCAAACCAGTTTGTAAATTCCCATTAAAGCATCGGAAATTCTGTATTTATCGAAATTGTCTTCAATTTCCAGAAGCGTTTGTTGCAATTTCGCTTCGTACCATTCTATCGCCACTTTCGACGATTCCGGTTGTGGAATCGAATCCGAAACTTCCCAACCTTTTATCAATTTGAAGGCATTCCAAATTTTATTGGTAAACGCTTTTCCTTGGTTGCACAATTCTTCGTCGAACATAATGTCGTTTCCTGCCGAAGCGCTCAAAAGCAATCCCACACGAACTCCATCGGCACCAAATTTTTTGATTAACTCCAGTGGTTCTGGTGAATTTCCCAATGATTTTGACATTTTACGCCTTTGTTTATCACGAACCAAACCCGTTAAATACACATTAGAAAATGGTTTTTTGCCAGTATATTCATATCCCGCAATAATCATTCTCGCCACCCAGAAAAACAAAATATCCGGACCGGTCACCAAATCATTCGTTGGATAATAGTATTTAAAATCTTTGTTCTCAGGATCCATAATTCCGCCAAAAACGGACATTGGCCAAAGCCAGGAAGAAAACCAAGTATCAAGGGCATCGGCGTCTTGTTTCAGGTCAGAGGTTAGAAGTGAGAAGTTAGAAGTTTTTTCTTTGGCCAAAGCCAAAGCATCTTCAATGTTTTCAGCAACAACGAAATCTTCCTTTCCGTCACCGTAAAAATAGGCCGGAATTTGTTGCCCCCACCACAATTGACGGGAAATATTCCAATCGCGAATGTTATTCAACCAATGGGCATACGTATTATTAAAACGGGCCGGATGCAATTTGATATCGCCATCAACCAAAACCGATCGGATTGCCGGTTTTACCAAATCTTCCATTTTCAGGAACCATTGGTCTGATAAACGAGGTTCGATTACGGCTTTGGTCCTTTCGGAAGTTCCTACTTTATTTAGGTAAGCTTCTGTTTTTGCCAAAGCGCCTATCGTTTCTAATTCCTGAGCAATTTCAGTCCGAACAACAAAACGGTCTTTCCCTTGATACTGCAAACCAAAACTATTTAGCGTAGCATCTTCGTTGAAAATGTCCACTATTTCAAGATTGTGTTTTTCGCCCAAAGCTTTGTCATTCATATCGTGAGCCGGAGTTACTTTTAAGCAACCCGTTCCAAATTCGATATCAACATATTCATCTTCGATTATTGGAATCACTCGACCGCAAATTGGAACAATGGCACTTTTGTCTTTCAAATGGGCAAAACGCTCGTCATTTGGGTTGATACAAATAGCGGTGTCACCAAAAATAGTTTCGGGACGCGTTGTAGCTACTGTCAAAAAGTCTTCACTTCCTACGATTTTATATTTTAGGAAATATAATTTCCCTTGTTGTTCTTCGTAAATTACTTCTTCGTCAGACAAAGTTGTTTTGGCTTCCGGATCCCAGTTTACCATTCGATAGCCGCGATAAATTAAGCCTTTATTATACAAGTCAACAAAAGATCGAATCACAGATGCAGACATATCAGGATCCATAGTGAACTTGGTTCTGTCCCAATCGCAAGAGCAACCCAATTGTTTGAGTTGTTCCAGAATTACACCCCCATATTTGTCAGTCCATTCCCAAGCGTGTGCCAAAAATTCTTCACGTGTTAAATCGTTTTTATTGATTCCTTCGGCTTTTAATTTAGCCACCACTTTAGCTTCCGTTGCAATAGATGCGTGATCCGTTCCCGGAACCCAACAGGCGTTAAAGCCTTTAAGTCGTGCTCTTCTTATCAAAACATCTTGAATCGTATTGTTCAACATATGTCCCATATGAAGAACCCCAGTTACATTTGGCGGAGGAATTACGATGGTATATGGTGTTCTATGGTCGGGTTCCGAATGAAAATAATTATTCTTCATCCAGTAGTCATACCATTTATTTTCAATGGTTTTAGCGTCGAATTGTGCAGGAATTGTCATAAAAAGCAACTGTTAGAACCAAAATTGGGCTTTGGTCTGGTTTTTGTAATTCATATAGGTGACAAAAGTAAATAATTAAGTACAGTATAAAAAGAGAAATAAAAATTTGTCCCTTTAATTAAAAAAACTACATTTACTTACAAGTTAAAAAAAATAAAGATGAAAAATATAGCCACAATAATAGCAGTCGTATTAATTTCGAGTTTGGGTTTTTCACAAACTGGCGCAAAGATCGAATTCAAGGCAAAAGACAATACAATAGATTATGGAACTGTTACCAAGAAAGGTGACAATGGAGTTCGTTCTTTTGAATTTACAAACACTGGAGATGCTCCTTTGATTATTAGTAATGTACTTTCTACTTGTGGTTGTACAGTTCCCACAAAACCAAATGAGCCAATTATGCCTGGGAAAACAGGAAAAATAGATATTAAATATAATATGCAAGCAGGTCCAATCAGAAAAACTATTACTGTCGAATCTAATGCTGTGAATTATGAAGCAGGGAGAGTTCCTCTAAAAATAAAAGGTGACGTTATTGCTGATTAATATGAATTTTTAGCACCTTTACTTCAACATAAGTGAAAAATTATATGAAAACAATAAATTTTCTTAAAGGACTTCTTTTATTAATTTTGATAATTATTGCAAGTTGCACAAATGATCAAACAATAAAGAATCAAACTTATGTTTTCATAAAACCATATTGCGCGACCGTTACTGTTGGAGGTGTTGTCGGACTTTCTGAAAAATGTTACAAAATTGGAGATATCGTTTCCGGAAAAGAAAACACAAGCGGAAAATCAACCATTAGAATTGCAGAACATTCCTATTTAAATGATGGAGCATCAAGTAGTGCCAGTTATCAAGAATTTTTAGATGTACCATTAAATTATTTAGAAGTTATAAAATAATAATTTTGCTTAATCCTAAATTACAAAGAGCTTCTTGACAAACAAGAAGCGTTTCTTTTACAAAATATTTAGCAATTGAAATTTAAACTTCATAAGTTGGCTATCCCTTTCAATCTCAAAAGTCATCCATTTTTCTTCTTCAGATTTTAAAATCGAGTTGATTTTTTCCAAAGTAAATTGATAAGCAGGTTCATTATTAATTTTAACCAGAATATCCCCTTTTTGCAGTCCACTTATTGCAGCTGGAGAATTCTTTCTAACATTTGCGATAATATAAATTGGCTTTAAAACAAATTTGTATTTAAAATTATTTTCGGCATCATTTGGATGCACTACAAGATTGTCTGATTTTATTAGAGGAACCGTTTCCAAACGAACCGTTTCCTGAACCCATTGCAGACCATAATGTTCTAATTCAACACCGCTTTTATTGTAACTAAATGGAGCGCTGAAATTATTATTTTTCTTTAAAAACATTTTGTGGTTTGGATAATCAAAAACTACCGAAAATCGCTTTAAAATCTCAGAGCCTACGGAACCTGCACGATCCCGAACCATTCTCACATTTTTTATAGAAGTCAAATCCGGAAAAGCAATAATGGGATTATAAAATTGGTATTTTGAAATTGTAAACTTGACAATCTGTGCTCTTCTTCCTTCAACGTCGCCACTAAAACCTTTTCCAAGATAATCTTCGAAATTTTTTGCTGGTATTTTTATTGATTTATCATTATTTTCGAAAAGCCATATTGCGTCACTATTGCCTATATCAATTAATAATTTTACAGGAATTTCGACAGAATTTATAACTACGCTACTGTCAATATAAGGTTTTGATTTTTCTATAGTGATAGGGACTGCTTGGAATTTTCTTTCTATTCGTTTTCTGTTTTTAGTATTATCTCGGTAAATCGAAATTCGCTTTTTTTCGTAATTGATTTCCACCAAATTAGTTTTCAAAAAATTATACCCAATAATACCATTAACAGGAATCCCTATATGAGATGACAAGTTAAAACTTTGATCCAAGACGATATACAACAGGTTATTTACAGATTTTGCACCCTTAATTTCTAAGATATTATTGGTAGACTTTAATCCTTCGATAGATTCCTCTTCGCCCAAACCTCGCAGAGTTATTTTTTCGACATTAGAAAAACTAACCTCTTTCTTGTCTTCCATACTAAAAAGAATAGTTTCTTCGACTCCGGAATCCAACAAGAAGTTCAACTCCGCACCATTAACTTTTATGGGGATAAATATTAAATTATTGATAAATTTAAAAGGGATAGTTGTTTTTTCTATTCCTTTGTCAAAAATAAAACCTTCTTGTCCCTCAGCAGTCAAAGAATAAATAAATAAAAAACACAAAATGATTATTTGTCTCATCAAAAAATGATTTGGATAAAGTTAGTAAAAATTTGGAATGACACTACTCTTTTAAAGACAAATATGATTATAGTCTTCATTAAATTCGAAAAAAAATTGCAAATTTGCATCAAATTTTAACAACTATGCCTGAAATTTCAATTAGAGGTCGAAGAATGCCTGAATCGCCAATTCGCAAATTGGCTCCTTACGCGGAAATAGCAAAAAAGAAAGGTCATAAAGTTTATCATTTAAACATAGGACAACCCGATATAAAAACTCCGGAAATTGCCATCGAAGCGATAAAAAATATTGATTTAAAAATTATTGAGTATGGCCCGTCGGCAGGATACGAAAGTTACCGAAAAAAATTAGCCCAATTTTATGTCAATCAAAATGTAAAAATAGGATTCGAAGACATAATGATAACCACAGGTGGTTCTGAGGCTCTTTTATTTGCACTTGGCAGCATTATGGATCCAGGAGACGAAGTCATTATTCCAGAACCTTTTTATGCCAATTATAGTGCTTTTTCTGAAGAATCAAGCGCTAAAGTAGTTCCGGTAATTTCTAATATCGAAAGTGGTTTTACACTACCTACAATTGAAGAATTCGAGAAAGCAATTACTCCAAAAACCAAGTCCATTTTAATCTGTAATCCAAATAATCCAACAGGATATTTATATTCGGAATCCGAAATAAATCAATTAGGGGAATTGGTTCGAAAACACGATTTATTTCTTATTGTGGACGAAGTGTACCGAGAATTTATATATGATGATAGGGACAAGCACTTTTCGGTGATGAACCTAAAAGGAATCGAACAAAATGTAATCATGATTGATTCCGTTTCCAAAAGATACAGTATGTGTGGAGCACGCATTGGCTGTATGGTAACAAAAAACAAAGAAGTTATCGCTACTGCAATGAAATTTGCACAAGCTCGTTTATGCCCTCCAACAATTGAACAAATTGCTTGCGAAGCCGCAATAGACACACCTCAAAGCTACTTTGACGAAGTAATCTCAGAATACAAAGAACGAAGAGATACTTTGATTACTGAATTAAATAAAATTGAAGGTGTTATAGTAACTACTCCAAAAGCCGCGTTTTATTGTATCGCTCAATTACCTGTTGACAACACCGATGATTTTGCCCAATGGTTGCTTGAAAGTTACAATTCAAATGGAGAAACTGTTATGGTGGCTCCGGCTGCTGGATTTTATTCCACACCAGGTGTTGGTCTAAATCAGGTTCGTATTGCTTATGTATTAAAAAAAGAAGATTTAATTCGCGCGGTACAAATCTTAAAAGCCGCAATTCCAGTTTATAATTCGAAATAGGAAAATTCGGAAAAGTCACTAAACATCGATTTGAATTTATCAGATTAATTATTAAACGCTTTAGAAATTCTTTAGCTTTAATTAATTATCTTTGACTCCTATTTATTACACACAATAATTGCAATTTTTAATGATAAACAACGAAGAATTTCAGGACGAAATAGGAAACAATCATATTAGTTCATCAGCAAAAAACCCAGTAAGAGACGATGCTTTTGATATTTCTGATGATGAAAAAATTGAAAGAATAAAAAAAGATGTCGAAAATATCCTGATTACCCTTGGAATGGATTTGACAGACGACAGTTTAAAGGGAACTCCCAATCGAGTAGCAAAAATGTTTGTGAAAGAAATTTTTGGAGGGCTAAATCCTCTTAAAAAACCAAATGCATCCACTTTTGAAAATAATTACAAATATGGTGAAATGCTTGTTGAAAAAAACATCACAGTATATTCAACTTGTGAACACCATTTATTACCTATTATAGGAAGAGCTCACGTAGCCTACATTTCAAATGGAAGAGTGGTTGGTCTTTCAAAAATAAATCGAATTGTTGAATATTATTCTAAAAGGCCTCAGGTTCAAGAGCGTTTAACAATGCAAATTGTGCAAGAGCTTCAAATTGCGCTTAACACTGAAGACGTAGCCTGCATTATCGATGCAAAACATCTTTGCGTAAATTCGCGAGGTATAAAAGACATTGAAAGCAGCACTGTAACCTCAGAATTTGGAGGTAAATTTAAAAACGAACAAACTCGCAGAGAACTGTTGGATTATATAAAATTGGAAACGAAATTTTAACCCTCTCCCCGACCCTCTCCAAAGGAGAGGGAGTGAAGACTGGAAAATAAAAATTTAACATTATCAACAACACATTCACCTCTCTACTCCCTTCCCTTTGGGGAGGGTTGGGGTGGGGAAAATCATAAATTATATGCCTTTATACAAATCCAAAATCTTAAAAATATACAATACTCTTTCGGGAGAAAAAGAAGTTTTTACGCCAATACACGAAGGAAATGTCGGAATGTATGTTTGTGGACCAACGGTTTATAGCAATGTTCATCTAGGAAACGTAAGAACTTTTATGTCTTTTGATGTAATTTTTAGGTATTTTTTACATTTGGGTTACAAAACACGTTATGTTAGAAATATAACAGATGCAGGACATTTAACTGATGACGGAAATGTGGAAAACGACCGTTTTGTAAAACAATCTCGACTGGAAAAATTAGAGCCAATGGAGGTTGTACAAAAATATACAGTGGATTTTCATCAGGTTTTAGAAAAATTTAATTTTTTGGCACCTACAATTGAGCCTACTGCTACCGGTCATATTATTGAGCAAATAGAACTTATTCAAAAACTAATTGCCGATGGTTTTGCATACGAAACCCAAGGTTCTGTTTATTTTGATGTTTTTGAATACAACAAAAAGGGATTCAATTATGGTGAATTAAGTCATCGAAATATTGATGAATTATTTGCCAATACCCGGGATTTAGACGGTCAAAACGAAAAGAAAAATCCTCAAGATTTTGCTTTGTGGAAAAATGCTTCACCGGCACATATTATGCGTTGGAACTCCCCTTGGGGCGAGGGTTTCCCAGGTTGGCATCTTGAATGTACCGCAATGAGTACCAAATATTTAGGAGAACGATTTGACATTCACGGAGGCGGAATGGATTTAAAATTTCCACATCACGAGTGCGAAGTAGCGCAAGGGAAAGCTTGTAATGGAACTTCTCCCGTGAATATTTGGATGCACACTAATATGCTTACCATGAATGGTTTGCGAATGAGTAAATCTACTGGAAATTATATTTTACCAATGGAATTGCTTTCTGGAGAAAATTCTTTTTTTGAAAAGAAATTCCAACCTAATGTAGTCCGTTTTTGTTTCTTACAAGCCCATTATCGTAGCGTTCTAGATATTTCAAATGAAGCGATGTTAGCAAGCGAAAAAGGATTAAATCGATTGCTCGAAGGTGTAAATATGCTTAAAAGCATTCAGCCAAATACCACTTCCTCCTTTTATGTATCAGAATGGATAAAAAATTGTTATGAATCAATGTGCGATGATTTCAACACTCCTATTCTAATTGCCAATTTATTTGAAGGCATTCGATTTATCAATTTATTAAATGATAATTCAGCCACACTTACATCTGAAGATTTGCAATTATTCAGCAACTCGATGCGATCTTTTGTTTTTGATGTTCTGGGTCTGAAAGATGAAAAATCAGTTGAGAGCAACAACGAAAAACTGGAAGGTGTCGTAAATATGCTTATTGGCATGCGTAATGAAGCTAGAGCCAATAAAGATTTTGCGATGTCAGACCAAATAAGAAATCAATTGATTGCTTTGGGAATTCAATTGAAAGACGGTAAAGAGGGAACTACTTTTAGTGTTCAATAATCAGATAGTAGATTGTTAGTCTAAAAATTATGTTATCAAAAATTCTCATATTTCCTTTTGTACTGATGGTTCGCTTTTATCAAGTTGCGATCTCCCCTTTTACCCCATCCGCATGCAGATTTGAGCCTACTTGCTCGAGTTATATGATTGAAGCTTTACAAAAACATGGTCTGTTTTATGGTGGTTTTTTAGGAGTAAAAAGAATATTGAGTTGCCATCCTTGGGGTAAGACAGGATATGATCCTGTACCTTCCTCTCCCCAACCCTCTCCAAAGGAGAGGGAGTCAAAACACAAAAAATATAACCATTCATAAAAAATATTGAAACTCAAAACAAAAAATGTATTTTTACAATAAATATAAAAAATAATGACACACGCATTAAACATAGTTTGGAATCCATCGGAAGGTATTGATTTAGGCTTTTTTGTAATTCGTTTTTACAGCCTAATGTTTGTAATTGCTTTTGGATTGGGCTGGTACATTATGAAAAACATATTCGAACGTGAAAATGAATCGATAGATAAATTAGATTCCTTATTTATTTGGACCGTTTTGGCCACATTGATTGGTGCTAGATTAGGTCATGTTTTGTTTTATGATTGGGAATATTATCGTAATCATTTATTAGAAATATTTTTGCCTTTCCGCTTTACTCCAAATTTTGAATTTACAGGTTACCAAGGATTAGCAAGCCATGGAGCTGCAATATCCATAATAATCGCAATGTATTATTTCAGCAAAAAAATATTGGAGAAACCTCTATTATGGATTTTAGACAGAATCGTTATTCCAGTATCAAGCGGAGCTATTTTTGTTAGATTAGGAAATTTTTTCAATTCAGAAATTGTTGGAAAAGAAACGGATTCATCTTTTGGAATAAAATTTGTAAGAGACTATTTTTCTCCAAAAGATGCTGTTAATGCGACTCAATTAGCCACTCCAAAAGAAGCTTATCACGCCATTACCACTGACCCTAAATATGCTGATTTACTTCTTCAGGTTCCGGCTAAACATCCGGCACAATTGTATGAAGCCTTTTGCTATATTTTTGTTTTTGCCATCTTATTTTTCTTGTATTGGAAAACAGAAGCAAGAGAAAAATCAGGTTATCTATTTGGTCTTTTTCTTGTGCTTTTATGGTCTGTGCGCTTTGTTGTGGAGTATGTAAAAGAAAGTCAGGGTGGTTTTGAAAGTGCTTTAGGATTATTTTCAACAGGACAATGGCTTAGTATTCCATTTATATTAATAGGTTTGTATTTTGTATTTACTGCTGAAAAACCTGTTCATTTATAAATTATAATAATTGGCTTAGTCTATTTTAATAAAAACTACTATATAAAAAATGCTCCCAACTTAAGGAGCATTTTTTTATCTTTTCAAAGAAAAATGGGATTTGTATTTTTTGACAATACTTTGTTCAACATATTCTACAGTAAACCAATAATCGTCGGCAGGCATTGGCTGACCAATATAAGTTCCGTCCCATCCAGGGTCATTAGGACTAATATCTTTCAATAATTTACCGAATCGGTCAAATATATAAATCCTTGTATTCAATTGATTGCTTAAAGCTGAAATATTCCAAAAATCATTATAATTATCTCCATTTGGAGTGAAATATTTTGGATAGCCAATGACTAAAACATTGTTGTCAGTAATTGGAGTACTGCAACCATTTGCATCAATAACCGTAATGGAATGTATTCCAGAAGCTACATTTTCAAAAACCGAACTAGTTTGAAATGGTCCATTATCCAATTGATATAAATAATTCCCGGCAGCAGTTGCTATAATGGTTACTATTTGATTTTTGGAAAAAGCATCCGTAACAGACCAACTAATACTAGTCAAGGTATTGGATGGATTCACAGTCACATTAATCGTTTTTGCAGTAGCACACTGCGATGCATTTGGAGTAAACACATAAGCACCACTTGCTACATTACTAATTGTTGAAGGAGACCAAGTCCCTGTAATTCCGTTTGGTGAAGTAGGTGGTAAAATTGGAGCGGCAGTTCCAGAACACAAAGGGATATCCTCAAAATTAGGTGTAATGAGTGGATTTACAACAACATTTAAAGTCTGGGTTGTGGCACATTCAGTTGCATTAGGAGTAAAAAGATAACTTCCACTTGTTGTATTATTAATTGTTGCCGGTGACCAAGTTCCGTTAACGTTATTTGGTGATGTTGGGCCTAAAATTGGCGCAACAGTTCCAGAACAAAATGCCGGAATGGCTGCGAAATTAGTTACAACTCTAGGTGTTATTACAACCGTCAAAGTTTGTGTACTTGAACATTGACCTGCGGTCGGAGTAAAAACATAATTTCTACCAATTGTATTGCTAATTGTTGCCGGAGACCAAGTTCCAACAATACCGCTTGGAGATCTATTCGCTAAAATTGGAGCCGTTGATCCAGAACAAACATTAGGTATTGGAGCAAAATTCGGAGGCACAATTGGATTCACATTAATGGTCAAAGTGGTAGTCGTGGCGCATAGCCCAGCTGTTGGTGTAAAAGTATATAAAGTAGTCACAGTATTATTCAAGGCCGGTGACCAAGTACCCGCAATTCCATTAGTAGAAGTGGTGGGCAATGGCGCTATTACTGAACCATTACAAACTGCAGGAACAGGATTAAATGTAGGTGTAACATTAGGATTTACTATAATTATCATCGTAGTTTTTGTAGCGCATAAACCTGCTGTAGGTGTAAATGTGTACGTTGTTGTAGCCGTGTTATTCAAGGCTGGCGCCCAAGTTCCCGTGATCAAATTAGTTGAAATGGTTGGCAAAGCCGCCAAAACTTTACCAGAACAAATAGCAGGAACTGGAGTAAATGTCGGTGTAACATTTGGATTCACAGTAATTGTCATCGTAGTGGAATTTGCACATTGACCTGCTGTTGGCGCAAAAGTGTAAGTTGTTGTAACCGTATTATTCAAGGCTGGTGTCCAAGTTCCTGTAACTCCATTTAGGGAAGTTGTAGGTAATGGCGCCAAAACCGCTCCAGAACAAATAGGTGCTACAGGATTAAATGCTGGTGTTAATACAGGATCAATTCTAATTGAAACAGTTGTTAGAGTTGCTGAAGCACACTGACTAGGATTTGGAGTAAAAGTATAAACAGTTGTTCCTGTAATAGCCGTATTCACAGTTGCTGGAATCCATGTTCCCGATATTGGAGTAACATTATTAGAACTCAGTGGCAAAATTGGAGCTGTCGCTCCTTGACAAACTACAGCAGGAATTCCAGAAAAAGCAGGTGTAACTAAAGGATCTACTGTTACTGGTATTGTTTGAGTTAATGCACAAGGAAACAATATTGGGTCTGGAGTAAAAGTGTAAATTTTACTAATAGTGTTATCTATAATAGCTGGAATCCAAGTCCCTGTTATTCCTTCGTTAGATAATGTGGGTAATAATGGGATTGGAATTGTACCGGAACAAAAAGGAGCAATTGAGGCAAATGTAGGTGCTATTTTTTGAGCAGCAGTACAAGTAGAATTACAAGTTGTAGAAGTTGGCAATACACAAGGTAGACCTAAAACAGATAAAATGTTAAAAGTTACAGACATCCCTGGTCCTGGAACTGGCACATCGAAATGCGATGGAGACACCTGAAAGCCAGTCACAATAGGGCCACCCGCTATAGAGTAAGAATAATTATATCCAAGATATCCAATTACATTATTCCAGTCAAAAGCTACAGAAGTTGGTGTTGTATTTGCAAAATCACAAAAGGGAGTTAAAACACCTCCCGTATTAGCAACTACATTAACCACAATTGGAGTACGTGGATTACTTTCAACACCTGCAATAGTTTGAGTGACATAATAAGTTGTCGCCCCTACTGAAGTGGTAATCGGCGTAGGCGCGCCGGCTAATGCAACTCCTCCAGCTGCTAAAGTATACCAATTTAATGTCCCTCCCACTGAAGGTGTTGCTGTTAATGGTACTGCAACACTATTTTGACATAAATATATTGGCGAAGTTACCGTTGGTGGTGCGGTAGCAAGAGTCTCACTAACATAACTATTAATCCTGCTTTTAGCAAAAACAATTGAATTCGAAAAAGTAATTATCAAAAACAGAAAGGCATACGACCTGAGAATTTTTTTCATAATTATAGGTATTTAGGTTGCTTTAAAATCTGGGGGAATTATAGCAATTATTCGTAAATATATAAAATTTGACTCTTCAACAAAACTAAATCCATAATTATTATCCACTTAGAAATAAAATATCCTATAATAGAAAAGTTTTTGTACAAAAAAAAGACCCGTATAAAATTCGGGCCTTTCTTATAATTTATTAAAATCTAATTCATTTTAAACATTATGCTCACGTTCAATTTTTTTATGTTCTTCTTCAGACATTGTATCGCACAAAACAGGAGTTGCGATAAATAGTGAAGAGTAAGTCCCAACTACAATACCTATAAGCATTGCAAAGATAAATCCTCTAATTGATTCTCCTCCAAAAATAAACATAATCAACAATACCATAATCATTGTCAATGAAGTGTTAATGGTTCTAGACATTGTACTATTAATAGATTGGTTTACAATACTGTTGAAATTTCCTTTGGCTTTTTTACCATCCAAAAATTCACGAACTCTATCAAATACAATTACGGTATCATTCATAGAATAACCAATAACAGTAAGAATCGCAGCTATAAAGTGCTGGTCTATTTCCATACCAAAAGGCATAAATTTGTAACACAAAGAGTAAATTCCCAATACGAAAATAACGTCGTGTATTACTGCTGCAATCGCACCTAAACTGTATTGCCATTTTCTAAAACTGATTACTAAATAAAGCCCTACAATAAGCATAGCACCAAGTACAGCCCAGTAAGCGTTGGTTTTAATATCTTCAGCAACCGTTGGCCCAACTTTTGAAGCTTGAACAATACCGAATTTTTTACCTTCGTAAGCATTTACAAATTTGTCATAAGTTAAACCTGCAGAATAATGTTTTTTCAAATTATCATACAACAATTTATTTACATCTTGATCTGCTTGTATTCCATGCTCTTGTACCTTATATTTTGTGGTAATTTTTAATTGATTGTCTTTACCAAAAACTTTCACTTCGGCACTACCATCAAATACTTTACCTAATTCTGCTTTTACTACTTCAACTTCGATTGGTTTTTCAAAACGAACCTGAAAAGTTCTTCCTCCAACAAAATCAACACCCTGATCCAAACCATTTGTAGCTAATGAATAAATACTCACAATAGTTACAATAGCAGAAAATGCATAAGTCCATTTCTTTATTTTCAAGAAATCAAAATGGAAATTCGTAAAGAAATTTTTAGAAAAACTAGTTACAAATGACAATTTATTATTTTTGCTTATAGTCCAATCAATAAAAATTCTAGCAATAAAGATCGAGGTAAACAATGAGGTAATGATACCAATTAACAAGGTAGTTGCAAATCCTTTTATTGGTCCAGAACCAAAAATAAACAAAACCCCACCAGTTAATATGTGGGTTACGTTTGCATCTACAATAGAACGCATTGCTCCTTTCCAACCGTAAGATGCTTTTACAGCTTCTTCGAGTGATTTTCCAGAACGAAGTTCCTCTTTTGCTCTTTCATAGATGATGATATTCGCATCCACCGCAGTACCCATTGTCAAAACAATACCAGCAATACCCGGTAAAGTAAGTACAGCACCTAAACTTGCTAAAATTCCGAATAAGAATAATAAGTTGACTGCCAATGCAACATTAGCATACCAACCAGCTTTTCCGTAATAAACCATCATCCAAAGTGACACTAATAATAACCCAATAAGAGCCGAATTCGTCCCATTGTCAATAGCTTCCTGTCCTAAGGATGGCCCAACAACATCTGACTGAATAATATCTGCGGCAGCGGGCAGTTTACCTGCTCTTAATACGTTAGCTAAATCTTTTGTTTCTGAAATATCAAAAGTGCCTGAAATCTCAGATCTACCTCCTGAAATTGGACCGCTAGAAACTCCTGGTGCAGAATATACAATGTTGTCCAAAACAATGGCTATATTGCTTTTTTGAGTATAAGCTCTTCCTGTTAATTCTTCCCAAGCTTTTGCTCCCTGACCATTCATTTGCATAGTTACCGCAGGTTTGCCTGACTGGTCGAATGAATCTTTAGCATCAGTAACAACACCACCACTCATTGCAGCTACATCGTCTCTATTGCCTTTTAAAGCATATAATTCTACTGCATCAATTTCTTTTCCTTTTGCATCTTTAAGAGTTGTAGGTTTTCCCCAAACAAATTTTGCATAATGCTGGTCTTGTGCCAATAAAACTCTAATATCAGCTCTTCTCAAATAACCACCTACAACTGCAGTATCTTTTGGAGAGAAAAGTCCCAAAACTGGTCCTCCACCTTGTTGAATAATTTTATCAAGAATAGGATTATTTCCTTTTTTTGTAGCAGATGAATCTTTTTTGTCAGTTAATAACGCACTCAAAGTATCTTTAACAACTGCTTTAACTTCTGGAGATTTGATTTCGGTTTTTTTCAAGGCTTCATTTGCAGCCAATAAGAAATTACCAATTTCATCTATTTTGTATGTTTCCCAAAATTGGAGTTGAGCAGTACTTGATAATAATTTTTTAGCGCGGTCTACATCTTTTGCACCCGGAAGTTCAACAAGAATTTGCCCTGAATTTCCTAATTTTTGAATATTAGGTTGTGTCACACCAAATTGATCTATACGTTTTCTTAATACTCCAAAAGCACTATCAACTGATTCATCTACTTTTTTACGAATTACTTTTTGCGCTTCGGCATCGGTCATTTGAAAATTAATTCCATCTTCACCTTGCAAAGTTCTGTTTGCAAAAATATCAGGAGAAGCCAGTTTTACTGTTCCTTTAGAATTTGCATCAAATGCTTCGAAAAAGGCATCAATATAGGCTTGATTTCCTCTTTGGTTTGCAGTTGCATCAGCTAACGATTTATTGAAAACCGGATTTTTAGAATTATTGGCTAATCCTTTCAAAACATCTTTTACAGATATTTGCAATATCACGTTAATACCACCTTCTAAGTCAAGACCTTTGTTGATTTGCTTATCTTTTACTTCGTTGAAAGTAAAATTGGTAAACCCAAGATTGAAAACATTTTCTTTTCCAATGGAATCCAAATATTTTAATTCTTTATCAGGATTTCCATTAGCAAAAGTTTTTGCATCGTTTTTGACTTTGCTTGAAACGAAAGTGAACGAAAGTTGGTAAATGCTTACCAATGCAAATAGAATTGCGAAAAATTTAATAAGTCCTTTATTCTGCATTATTACTAAAAGTTAATTGTTTAATGAATTTTTTTTGGTTTAAACCCTTGTAAAATAAGCCATAACCACTGCTTTTATCTAAAAATAAAACGTCGTGATTTATCTCATTATTTTTTGACCGAGCAAATATATAATTAACGCAAAGATTAACCAATTTATTTATTGATTAATGTCAAAAAAAAGACTGCAAAAGTGCAGTCTTCTCTGTTTTATACCAAAATTATTATGCTAAAATTGATTTTAGGTCAGCATTCATATTTCTTACAGCATCTGCACTTTTGGCGAAAGCCGCTTTTTCAGCATCGCTTAATTTGATGTCAAGAATTTCTTCAATTCCGTTCTTACCTATAATACAAGGAACGCCGATACAAATATCGCTTTGACCGTATTCACCTTCTAACATTACTGAACAAGCAATCATTTTCTTTTGGTCATTCAAGATACTATCTACTAAATACGCAACAGAAGCTCCCGGCGCATACCAAGCTGAAGTTCCTAAAAGTCCAGTTAATGTTGCTCCACCAACCATTGTATCAGCAGCAACTTTAGCTAATTCTTCTCCTGATAAAAATTCAGAAACCGGAATACCATTATAAGAAGCCAATCTTGTCAATGGAATCATAGTTGTATCTCCGTGACCACCAATAACCATAGCAGAAACATCATTTGATGGTTTGTCCAATGCTTTTGACAAATAATATCTAAAACGAGAGCTATCAAGTGCTCCGCCCATTCCTATGATTCTGTTTTTTGGCAAACCTGTAGCTTTTAATGTCAAATAAGTCATTGTATCCATAGGGTTTGAAACTACGACAATAATTGCATTTGGAGAATGTGTTAAAACATTATCAGCAACCGTTTTCACAATTCCCGCATTGATACCTATTAATTCTTCACGAGTCATTCCTGGTTTTCTTGGGATTCCTGAAGTAATCACTACTACATCGCTATTTGCTGTTTTAGAATAATCACTTGTCACACCAGATACTTTGGTATTAAAACCTGTATTGGTAGCACATTGAGAAATATCCATTGCTTTACCTTCGGCAAAACCTTCTCTAATATCTAATAATACTACTTCACTTGCAATTCCTCTATACGAAATTGAATCTGCACAAGATGCTCCCACATTTCCTGCTCCTACAATTGTAACTTTCATTTTATGTTGTTTTGTTGTTATTTAATTTAGTTATAATATAAAACTACGCATCAATATTAGCGTAAACTGCATTTTTCTCGATAAATTCTCTTCGTGGCGGTACTTCATCCCCCATTAACATGGAGAAAACTCTGTCTGCTTCGGCAAGACTGTCAATGTTTACCTGACGCAAAGTTCTGAAACCTGGATTCATTGTGGTTTCCCATAATTGCTCTGCATTCATCTCTCCAAGACCTTTATAACGTTGAATCGCTGCGCTTCCGCCCATTCTTGCATTAGCTTGATCACGTTGATCTTCTGTCCAAGCATATTCTTTTTTGGTCCCTTTTTTTACTAAATATAAAGGAGGAGCTGCAATATATACATGTCCCTCTTCTATCAGTTCTTTCATAAAACGGAAGAAGAATGTCAAAATCAAAGTTGAAATATGACTACCATCGACATCGGCATCACACATAATAATTACTTTATGGTAACGCAATTTTGATATATTTAAAGCCTTACTATCTTCTTCAGTTCCAATGGTTACTCCAAGTGCAGTAAATATATTTCGGATTTCTTCATTTTCAAAAACTTTGTGATGCATCGCTTTTTCTACGTTCAAAATCTTACCACGTAAAGGCAAAATAGCCTGAAAAGCTCGGTCACGACCTTGTTTTGCCGTTCCACCAGCCGAATCTCCCTCGACAAGATACACTTCGCATTTTGAAGGATCTTGTTCAGAACAATCTGATAGTTTTCCTGGCAATCCGCCACCTCCCATTACGGTTTTGCGTTGTACCATTTCACGCGCTTTTTTGGCAGCGTGACGAGCCTGAGCAGCAAGAATTACTTTTTGCACAATGATTCGGGCATCATTTGGATTTTCTTCCAAATAATTCTCAATCATTTCGCTCACCGCTTGACTTACCGGCGCAACAACTTCTCTATTTCCTAATTTTGTTTTTGTTTGACCTTCAAATTGTGGTTCTGAAACTTTCACCGAGATAATAGCCGTAAGCCCTTCACGGAAGTCATCTCCTGCAATTTCGAATTTCAATTTATCTAACATTCCAGAAGCATCTGCATATTTCTTCAAGGCCCTGGTCAAACCAGTTCTAAAACCTTGTAAGTGCGTTCCTCCTTCGTGAGTATTGATATTATTTACGTAAGCAAAAATATTCTCGGTGTAACTTGTATTGTAAATTAAGGCAACCTCAACAGGAATTTCTCCTTTTTCAGAATTCATCGAGATAACGTGAGAAATAATTGGCTCTCTATTTGCATCCAAATAACGAACGTATTCTTTCAAACCTTCATCCGAATGAAAAATTTCTGAAACAAAATTTCCGTCTTTATCTACTTCCCTTTTATCCGTAAAAGTGATTGTAATTCCCTTATTAAGAAAAGACAATTCACGCATTCTGGATGATAATGTATCATAAGTAAAATCCGTAGTTTGTGTAAAAATTACTGGGTCAGGATAAAAAGTAACCATAGTTCCTCTTTTTGTAGTTTCCCCAATTTGTTTTACAGGATATAACGCCTTTCCTCTTTCGTATTCTTGCTCATACACTTTTCCGTCTCTGTGAACTGTTGCTCTCAAATGTTTAGACAACGCATTTACAACAGAAACTCCAACACCGTGTAATCCTCCGGAAACTTTATAAGAATCTTTGTCGAATTTTCCTCCCGCACCAATCTTAGTCATTACAACCTCAAGCGCTGAAACGCCTTCTTTTTTATGCATATCAACCGGAATTCCACGTCCGTTATCTTCGACGGTAACCGATCCATCCTCATTTATATCAACTCTTATAGTGTCACAATGACCTCCCATCGCCTCATCAATGGAGTTATCTACAACCTCATAAACTAAATGATGCAGCCCACGAACACCTACATCTCCAATATACATTGAAGGACGCATTCTTACGTGCTCCATTCCTTCTAATGCCTGAATACTATCTGCTGAATAATTGTTCTTCTTAATTTCGTCGCTCATATAAATTTACTCTAAAAATGTATTTTTTTTATAACAAGCAAATATATAAAAATGCATAGGATTTAATGGATAAAATCGAGGTTTAAGTCGTTAAGTTATTAACATTTTAGACTTTTTTTTACAATAAAAAACGCTCTCAAATTGAGAACGTTTTTAAATGGATTAAGATAATTAAATCTAATCTATTTTCTTATGATTCTAACATTCATTTCTTCTACTTTTTTATCCGATAAAAGTGATGGTGCACCAAATAATAAATCTTCGCTAGAACCTGTCTTTGGGAAAGCCATAACTTCTCGAATGGATGCTTTTTTCTCTAGAATCATCATCAAACGATCAATCCCCCAAGCAATTCCTCCGTGTGGCGGTGCTCCGTATTGAAAGGCTTTATACATCGTTCCCACACTTTTCATCATTTCTTCTTTGTTGTAACCCATATTTCTATAAGTCGCTTCCAGAATCTCCGATTTATGTGCACGAACTGAACCTCCACCTATTTCGTATCCGTTTAAGATTATATCGTATTGTTGCGCAATAATTGTCCCTATTTCTTCATCGGTTCCATTCATATGTTTTTGCAAATCATAAATAGCAGGCATTGAGAACGGATTGTGTGTAAATGTCCATCTACCTTCTTCTGTTTTTTCAAACATTGGAAAATCAACAACCCAAGCCGGACGTAATTCCTTCGGATTAATTAAATGCAATATTCTGCCCATTTCTTGGCGAACGGCATCCAAAGCTTTGTTCGCAGTTGCATAATCCGCCGCTGAAAAGAAAACAATATCACCAACTTGAGCATTGGTCACTTTTATAATTCCTGCAGCAATATCTTCGCCTAAAAACTTGATAATTGGCGATTGCAATTCGTCTTCATTTACAATAATATAAGCCAACCCGCCTAAACCGTGCTGTTGGGCAATAGCGGTAAGGTTTTCGATTTGACCTTTAGACATACGTTTGCTTCCTTGCTCTTGAGCTGAAACTTTTATGCATTTCACAATTCCACCTTCTTCAATTGGCTTACTAAATACTTGGAAAGTGGTCTCTTTTACGATTGCCGTAATGTCTTGCATCTTTAAACCATAACGCAAATCGGGTCTGTCACAACCATAAAAATCCATTGCATCTTTGTAGGTAATAACTTCAAACGGACGCAAAATCCATTTGTTGCCATAGATTTTCTTAACTACTTCATTAAACATTTTGGTGTTCAAATCGATAATTTGTTGCATACTGGCATATGCCATTTCGATATCCAATTGCGTAAATTCTGGTTGACGATCTCCACGAGAATCTTCATCTCTAAAACAACGTGCAATTTGGAAATATTTTTCATAACCACTTACCATCAACATCTGTTTGAACTGTTGTGGTGCTTGCGGTAATGTATAAAACAAACCAGATCCTTTACGTGTAGGAACAATAAATTCACGTGCTCCTTCATCTGTTCCCGCACTTAAAATTGGCGTCTCAATTTCTAAAAATTCTTCTTCGTCTAAAATGTCACGCAATAATTTAATTACTTTATGACGGTTTACGATTGCTCTTCGTACCTCTTCATTTCTGTGATCCAAAAACTTATATTGAAAACGAATTGATTCATTTGTTTTTGCCGCTCTTTTTATTTCAAAAGGCAATGTTTTAGATAAGTTTAAGATCTCTAAAGCTGAAGTTTCCAATTCAATTTTACCGGTACGTAAACCTGCATTATAATCATCTTCATTACGCCCTACTACTTTACCAGTTACTGAAATTACAGATTCCGGTTTTAATTTCACCAACTCATCAATGTTAGGAAATGATTCCCTGCTGATTCGCACTTGAAAAATTTCATAACTCGAATCACGTAAATCGATAAACATTAATTCACCGTGGTCCCGAACACTGGCTACCCAACCTGACAACATCACTTCTTCTTGAATATTTTCTTCTGATAATTGTGAAATTTTATGTGTTCTATAAACGTCTTTTATAATAATAGGAATTTCAGGAAGTGATTCTTCTTGAATTTCTTTATTCTCAATAATTATTGCCGCCGAAACCTTTTCAAAAGCTTGCCCCTTTTCTAAAACAGCAGCTGCTCCGAGTTTATCTAAAATAATTTGGCGAATTACTTTACCATTAGCACCTTTTCCAATAACTCCTAAAACCTTACCAACTAAAATACCTGCTTTTCCTTGGTCTCCAGCTTTTATATCATTGGCAACAGCTTCATTTTCTGAAATTACTTTAGCAATAACTTCTTGAATTTTATCTTCAGAAATGGTATTTTCTTCAAAGTACTTGTTGTAGTCAAAAGTTCGATCTTTTAAATAAGACGTAATGGCATTTTGAACTAAAACTGCCGTGATTTTCTCCGATTTGAATAATTTGAAAATATCCGTTAAATGGGAAATACTATGAATTTCAGCATAATCTTCAGCCTTGATATTGTTTGTCAAAGTTTTAGCCACAAACGAAGGATCTTTGATTTCGTTATTTATCTCCACGAATGTTTGCGAACGTAACTTATCTGCCGTAAAAAACTTGGCATCTTGAGGCAAAACACCACCGTTAATTAAAATAGATTCAACAGCGTAAGGCAAAGCGCTTGTATCCACTTTAATCGCTTCAATTTCAGCCTTAATGTTTACAAAAGGCAAATCCGGCTCCGAAATAAAACGATAATCCGCTTCAAATTCTTTTTTACGCATTACTTTGGTTTGCTTTAAGTCAGCATCCCACAATACAGTCGTTTGGTCAGGTCTAAACTCTTTGTGCTCAATAAAATAATTTAATTGTTTCTCTACTTCTTCCTTTAGAGCTTCCACCATAAACTTAAAGGAGTTCAAGTTTTTGATCTCCGTTCTTGGGTTTAATTCGTAACTGTGTTTTTTGCGTAAAGACACAGAAACATCAGATTTAAATTCTCCTTTTTCCAAATTTGCTTCAGAGATTCCCAAATTTTGAACAATACGTTGAATGTACTGCGCATAAGTCGAAGCATCTTCAATATTTCTGATGCAAGGCTCTGTAACAATTTCGATTAATGGCACACCTGCTTTGTTAAAATCGACTAACGAAATCTTCTTTTCGTGCATCAACTTTGCAGCATCTTCTTCAATATGAACCTGTGTTAGATTCACGGTAAATTGCGTACCGTCATTTCGGTAACAAGAAACGTGTCCGTCAGGTATTATCGGATTGTGAAATTGCGTTATTTGAATGTTTTTTGGGTTGTCCGGATATTCGTAATGCTTTCTATCCCAAGAGATTATTTCATTACTAAAAGATGAATCTACCGCTTTTCCAAAATAAATGGCCTTTACAATCGCTTCTTTATTTAAGGCAGGTAAAATACCCATTTGTCCCGTACAAACCGAACATATATTTTCATTAGGTGTTTCTATTTCTTGATTTGGACAAGAACAAAACAACTTGGTTTTGGTATTCAATCGAACGTGTGTTTCCAGTCCAATTACCAATTCTAAATCGTGGGCTTTTAAAGCCGCCGTTAATTGCTCCAATTCCATTATATCGTATCTTTTAAGAAGTTTGCAAATTGCAATACTAATTCATCATTGTTTTTTGCCGCAGTAATTTGCAATCCAGTGCTTGTTCCTTGTGGCACGGTCAAAGTGGGTAATTGCCCCAAACTAAAACCAACTGTATACGCATCCGACAAATACATCGCCAATGGATCTTTTAAACTGTCTCCAATTTTAGGCGGTGTGCTTGGTGTTACTGGTGATAAAATAATATCCACTTCTTCGAAATCTTTACTGAAATTCTCCGAAATCTGATCTCTTAAAGCCAATCCTTTTAAATAGATTTCATCCGAAAAACCTTGCGACAACACTTGATTTCCACCCACAATTCTGCGTTTTGTTTCTTCCGAAAAGTTTTCAGAACGGGTAACTGCATAAGTTTCAATTAAATTCTCCGCTTCAATACGGTTTCCGTAATTTGTTCCGTCTAATCGGGATAAATTAGAAGCCGTTTCTGCCATTGCCAATGTATAATAGGTTGAAACTAAAATATCCGATTTAAAAAAATCCAATGCTGCCACAGCAATTCCTTTAGCTTTTAACTTTTCGATAGTTGTCAAGAAATCAGCTTTTATTTGGTTATCGATAGCATCACTTTCGATAAAATTTTTAAAATAACCAATTGTTTTTACAGCAGAAGTTGCAATCGCATCTTCACTAATTTCAGTTGAAGCGACTGAAGTTTGATCTTTTGGATCTTTTCCGCTCATTACATTCAAAACAATTCGAATATCTTCAATTGATTTTGCCAATGGCCCAACGCAATCCGTAGAAGATGCATAAGCCATCAATCCAAATCTGGAAATTCTTCCGTAAGTTGGTTTAAAACCATAAATATGATTGTAACCAGCAGGCTGACGAATAGAACCGCCTGTATCGCCACCGATAGAAAACACAGTATATTCTTTAGCAACATTCACGGCAGAACCTCCGCTTGAACCTCCAGCAACTAATGTTGGGTCGATAGCGTTTTTTACAGCGCCAAAAATGGTGTTTTCACTGGAAGATCCGTGACCAAAACTATCACAGTTTTCTTTGACTAACGGAATAGCGCCTGCATCCAATAATTTTTGAATTGCAGTAGCTGTGTAAGGTGATTTATATTTTTTTAGCAATTCAGAACTTGCTGTAGCGTATGTTCCTTGCAACATATACACATCTTTAATCCCAAAAGGAATTCCTTCCAGCAAACCTATGGTTTCTCCTTTTGCAATTTTGGCATCCACTTTGGCCGCTAATTCCAAGGCCAAAGTATCCAACAAAGAATTGACAGAGTTATAAGTATTTTGTTTAAGCAGGTCTAATTTTTCTTGCACCAAAGCGGTGCAAGTGATTTGTTTGGACACCAATTGTTGGTGTATTTTTTTTATTTGAGAATCCATTTTATCCTTCTATAACTTTAGCAACCACTAAAAAACCATTTTTCTTGTTCGGGAAGTTTTCTATTATAAGTTGTTTCTCCATAACCGAACTCTCTATCACAACATCTTCTCTTAAATCATTTACAGACACACAATTATGATTGACATTATTTGCGGCATTATTATTTGTTGGAATTGCATTTTTAATTACATCAAATAATTGGTTCACGGACTCCGAGGGCTGTGCTCCTTTAATACTCGACAAGATGTCGACTGTCATTGTTTTGTTCATAATTTCGTTTCGTTTTAAAGTCAAACTTTTAAGCTTGCAAAATTACGAAAGTTTTATTAGGGAATAATGTTTTATTTTAATGATTTCGATAGTATTTTGTTAAAGAAGATGTTGATTTAACATTATGTTATATTTGATTTTATTATTGGGAAACTATGTTAAAATAGTAGTCTGTTCAAGAAAAGAGGACACGGATGAAACTGATATTATTCGCTTCTTTGTTTGATTTGATTGTTCAATTCTTCAGAATCGCCATTTAGTTCTTCAACTAATAAATGAACTCTGGTACAAGGATTGTGGATTGCATAATTATTGCAATTATGATTTAAAATCAACTTTTCGGCATAAGTTATGGCTTGTTTTTGATTTCCATACTTTTCTAAAATGGAATACATTTCATCACTATTCTTTTTGTATTCAAATTTTTTAGGTTTTTTACTTTTTGATTGAGCAGCAATTTTGGCATTTATTTCATCTTCAATTGCATTTTTAAAGTCATCTCTTGACATTGAAGTATTTCTATATTGAAAATGCAACAAATACCATAATTCAAAAGCTTCGTTTGACCAACCAACTTTTATATCATTATTCTCAGCCAATTGAATTGCTCCATTAAAATTATTTGGACTAAAACTATCTTTATCAAATACTACCCAAACACTATCGTATTCTTGACTTGAATTATCCCTTGCTTTTATAGTTCGCTTCACTAAATCTTTAGTATTAGAACCTTCTCCCAAAGTATCAATCGTGTAAACAAATGACTTGACATTTGTTTTAAAAGACTTGAAATAATTAGGCTCAGTTTGTTCTCCTTCGCAAACAATTAAAAAGTAAACACGAACTTCTTTTGTACGTTCCTTACGCTTCTTTTCTACTCTTGCAGTACGTTTTAAAACGGCATTATCAATTTTTATGATATTTGCCATAACTATACTTCTTGAAAGTTTGAAATATACGGAATAGCACCATAACGACCTCTTATATAATCTTTCTCAAAACTCCTGTCTTTTCGAATTGTATTTCCGTCTTCATCTTTAAACTCTAATAAAGAATACATATCAGTCGCTTCAAAATCATCTTTTTCGGTAAACCAAATTTGATCTCTTCTAAAAAGATTAGCTCCTAATAAATTAGTATCGTGAGTTGTAAAAATTAATTGGGCATTATTAGGATTCGTTTCAGGATTATTGAATAATTTGATAATTTCTTGAGTTAAAATAGGATGTAATTTTGAATCTAATTCATCAATAATTAAAAGCAATCCTAACTTTAATGTAAATATAATATAGCCCGATAAATCAAAAACTTTATTAGTACCTGATGATTCTTGATCTAATAATTTAAACTCATACTCAGAAACTTTAACACCTTTATCATCATAAACATTATGAAGTGTTTTAATTCTATTTTTAAAATTTTTATTCGAATCAGGATCAATAATAAATTTATTAAATCCCAAATCTAATGTAGCAATAAAACTGTCAATTTTATTTTCGTAATAATCATCTGTATGAATAACAGAAGTCATGGAGATGGAGCTTTCGTGATTTAAACCTGACTTCACATTTGTAAAAGAAAAATTTCTCATCACTATTTTTGCAATCTCAATATTTAATTGGTCTAACAACGACAAAAACAATCCATTTTCTCTTGTATTTTCAACGAATCCTTTTGCTTCTTCAAAAACATCTGAAACACCAATTCCGTTAATATTTCTAATAAAATACAAAACTTCATTTGTCGAATTTTTATTTAAAATATAAAGCCATTCATTATGAACCTTATCATTATCTAATTCAAAACCATACCTGAAACGTTTTCCCAATCGAGTAAATAAAATCTCAAAATAAGATGGTGAATTTTGGGTCCCGGTATTCAATAAAAAAGGTTTAGTTTTTAATTCATCGGTAGAATTTAATTTTGAAGAGTTCTTAACTGTCTCAACCATAAACTCCAATGCCTTGATAAAATTACTCTTACCACTTGAATTAGCACCATAAATTACTGCTGAACGAAGGACTTTGTACTTCTCTTCTTTCACTACGTTTTCTTTAAGTTCAGAAATACTTCCTGCTTCTAAACTAAAGGTTTTTTTGTCTTTAAATGATAAAAAATTCCCGACTGTGAATTCTAATAACATAACTTTATTTTTTTTTATTTTGAGAAAAAATCTCAAATCATAGACAAATGTAACTATAAAATATTCACAAACATTAAAATTTGAGAAAATTTCACAAAACAATAACTATTCAACATTTTCAATCAAATACCTCGTCCCATTAATTTCAAACGAAAATCCAATTTCATTTCCCATTAATTTATTTCCCAAAGGAGATTGGGGAGAAAGTGCAATAACATTAATTTCTTCAACAGCAATTTTAGGAAGTGCGGCGCTTAAATAAAGGTAAATTCCATTGGCTTTGACCAAACTTCCCACAATAATCGTTTTAGCAATTGTAGTGGAATCTATTTTATCTAAAATAGCTTTTTGAGCCAATACTTCCTTCAATTTATGATTGAGTTTTTCTTGCTCGATGTGCATCATCGACAAAGCAGTTTCGTGTTTGTCGCCTGCAGAACCTTTGGCATCGTTTTTTGAATCTTCGGTCAAAGCCACAATCATATCCTTGAAAACATCGATTCTGTCTTGAACTAATTGAAGGTAATATTGGTGAATTTTTTGTTTGAAAGTCATAATTTAGAAAGAAGTTTAAACACTAAGTTCACAAAGAAGACACGAAGCACACAGAGAAATATAATTTAAAAAAACTTTGTGAACCTTGCGCCTTCTTTGTGAACTTTGTGGTTAAATAAATATTAAAAATCAAATTTATAATTCGCTCCTAAAACCACCTGAAATCCCTGAACGGGATAATCCAACCATTTTTGATAGGATTTATTTGTAATATTATTGGCTCTCAAAAAAGCAGTTAATCTGTCACTGTATTTAAAACCTAAATGCGCATTTATATCAAAATAACTATCTAAAGTAGTTGGCCCTTGATCAATTAATGTCGATAATTCCGTATTGATTTTTTGATCTTTTCGTTCCCCTACATAAAACGCATTAACACCTGCATACCATTTTTCAGTAACATTAAAATCAATTTTTGCGTTTAATTTTACTGCTGGCAGATTCCATGCTTCAGATTGAAAATTATTTGTATAACTACTAAAAGTTCCGTCAATTCCAAAAGTTACATCATCTGAAAAATCGGCTTTTAATTCCCCATAAAGACTCACAGTTTTTGTATCGTCATAAACCACTTGGAAGGAATTCCCAAAAGCATAATCATTGTTGGCTATGTTTTCGGTAAAATCATTACTTTTAAATAACGCTTTATTTCTTTCATTTACATAAGAACCACGAATATTATAACTCACACTATTGGTCAGTTTTCCTTTCAAACCGGCAAAAATATCATATTGTTTGTCCGTTGGCGCAATGTTTAATGTAGGCGATAAATAAGGATTTTCACTAACAAAATCCATATAGGTATTCTGTTCCAAATTCCCTTTGGCTCCAGCATAAAAAATCATTAAATTACCTACAACTTTATAGGAAGCATTAATTTGCGGATAAATTAAAAATTTATTATTTTTATTTTCCTTATCCGAACTGTAAAATATACCAACACCTATATTCAATGTCAAATCGTCCTGTTGTATTGCAAAACTTGGGGCAATTCCAAAATTAGTAAAACCATATTTTATAGGATTTGTGTTCCAATATTCTTTTTTGAAACTTCCGCCAACATAATCCACAATAATATTTGTTTTTATTGCCTTGTCGCTGATGTTGAATTCCAATGAAGGCTTCACATAAAATCTGTTTTCTGAAGATCCAAAAGCATCCGAAAAATGATTGAATTTCACACTTGCTTCTTTTATAACATTTTCATTAAACTCAATTTTACTCCCCAAATAAATGTTGTTGTAGCTTTGCTGCGGATTTATTCCGTTTACCAAATTGGCTCTGTCATTTGGCGTTAATGAGCTGCCAAAACCCACTGGCAATCCGTACCAATTATAAATTTGATTTTGGTAACCCAAATCCACATTCCAGGATAAATCATTTTCGTGAATTCCATATGTCAAATCAATTGAAGTATCATAAAAAGAATTGGTTAATTCTACCCCTTTGATTCCGCCTTGCGACGAAAGATGACGAAACATTCCGCCCACATAATCCCTTGCACCGAGATCTTGATTTACAAATAGTTCCGCATTAAATATTCCGTAGTTTCCACCTCCAAAAGTGGCATAATTATTAAACAAATGTACTTGCTTTTCTTTTTCAACACCTTCAGCTTTTCCTTTTGATGGCGTAAAAGTTGAAGCTACCGGAAAGGAGAAAATGTTGTATTTTATAATTTCTTTTTTGGTATTTCCTTCATCGTCAAGAACCGGAGTTTCTTTTACCTTAAAGGCATCCGAAATTGTTGGCGTATATGGTTTTACCACATTCACGACTTCAGTTCCAATGTTTTCTCCCTTCTTTTGAGCGAAAGAAAATTGAAAAGTTAGAAATAAGACAACTGTAATTACATTATTGAAATTGATTTTCATATTTTATATTTTTCAAGAATAGAGACTCAAGAATATAGAGTATAGACTTATCTATTTTCTATATTCTATTCTCTTTTATCTTAATTTGTTATCGATGAATTCGTTTTGGATTCTTCATTTTTAATGCTGTCCAATTCCGTTTGTGCCTCTGAAACCACATCCGGGAAATCAGTGAAATTTTTTATCACATTGTCCAAGATATACGTCGCTTGGAAACTGTCTTTCAATCCATAGAAATTCTTCGCCATCAGAACCAATCCTTTAGCACCAAAATATTTATAACTGGAATAATTTTTGGCTAATTTTTGAACTACAGTATTTGAAACTTCGAATTTTCCATCTTTATTCTTGAAATAGGCATCATAATATAATGCTTCGGCGGCTAATTCTCCTTTGGCGATGGTTTGCAATTTGGCGTAAGCCGAACGCGCTTTAGTTTCGTCACCTGTTTGAATTGCTGCACGGGCAATGATAATTTGCGCATCACTTTTCACATTATCATCTGTTTTTGGGTTTGCTAAAACTTTCTCTGCATAAATAACCGAATTGTCATAATCCTTCTTGTCATAATAACATTTCATCAAGTTAGACTGCGCAAAGGTTATGTTTTGGGGGAAATCGGCTTCATTTTCCAAACGTGACAATACCGGAATCGCTTTGTCATAACTCTCTTTTTTCAAATAAATCTGGGCTAATCGTGCCAAGGATTGTTCCGTGAATTCGCTTCTTGGTTCACCAATTACAAATTCATAATTAGGAATGGATTTAGCTTCTTGTGCATCTGAAAAATACATTTGAGCCAAGTAGAAATTAGCTTTCAAGGAGTGAATTCCGTTTGGAAATTTAGAAACATAACCACTAAATCCAGAAATGGCTTGCTTGGAGTTGTTTTGCAAATATTGTTTTTCGGCAGCTTCATAAGTGTCATTATCCAATTCTGCATCAGTAACAGCAACGAAATCTAAGGTGCGAACCCAGGTTGCATATTCATCTACTTTGCCATTGTCAACATAAATTAATCGTGCTGTTGCAACCGCTTCCAAAGCTTCGGGAGTTTTAGGAAAATCAGCTGCTACTTTCTTAAATTTAACCAAAGCTTGTTCATCTTTATCCGCATTATAATATACTAAACCTTGTCGCAAAATTGATTTAGAAGTAAAAGAACCATTTTTGAACTCGGCATTTAATTTGTCGTAGGTTTTTATGGCAAGGTCTTGTTTATTTTCAGCAACATAAGTATTTCCTAGCTCGAACAAGGCATCATCGCGATATTCCGATTTTGGATACAATTGCAAAAAAGCATTGAGTTCTTCAATTTTTTTGTCATTTTTAGAAACAAATCCGTAGCAAATTGCTTTTTGAAAATAAGCATAATCTGCATCCACACTTTTCAATTCGATTACCTTACTATACGCTTCAAGAGCTGAAGTATATTTTGAGGCAACAAACCTGCAATCTGCTAAACGCAAATAAGAATCGTGCAAACGAACCTTGTCTTCTTTTGCATTGTCTATCTGGTTTTGGAAGTAATTTCCAGCTTGATCGTATTCTTTCAACTTGAAATACGAATAAGCAATATTGTAGTTACTATTTTTATATTCCGGCGTCTCCTTGGCTGCAGCCATACCCATAAATTGTTTGTAACTCAAGACCGCATTTTTGAAATCGTCTAAGACATATTCGGTTTCACCTTTCCAAAATGTGGCTCTTGCAGTAAACTTGGCGTCTTTTGGTTCGTCCAAAGATTTTTCGAATAGTGTTGCCGCTTCCTGATAGTTGGAGTCGGTGTACAATTCTAACCCGCGGTAAAAAGTAACTTTTTGGTAGGCCAATTTATTTTCGGGCGATTTATTCTTTTCCAATAAAACCAAGGCTTCCTTGTAGTTTTTGGAGGAAATATAGGAATCAATCAACAGTTTCTCAACTTCTGATCTGCTGGCGTTATTTGGATATTTTTTTAAGAAACTAATCAAAACTGCGGGAGTACTTTGATACGAATTCCCAATTTCGTAACTCAATTTGGCATAATTTAAACCTGCATCTTCTTGAATGCCAAGATTAAAATCCATTTCGGAAGCGTTTTTGAAAGCGTTCAATGCTTGAGTCTTTTGGTCAGTTTTCAGGTAACTTTCGCCCAAATGATAATAAGCATTTTGTGCCACGAAATCTTTTCCGTCAATGATTTTATTGAACTGGGAAATGGCATTTTCGTAATCCTTTTGCATATAATAAGCGTATCCCAATTGGTAGAAATCGGTATTGTTCCACCTTCCTTTTTTGCCTTTATACAAAGACAAATAGGGAATGGATTTATCGTATTGTTTCAAATTAAAATAGCTTTCGCCAATGATTTTATTCAATTCAGATTTTTCAGCAGCATTTGATTTATCCATTGCTTTCAAGCCTAAATCAATCGCTTTCTGGAAATTCCCCAATTTGAAATTCATATCGGCTTGATAATAGGAAAGTTTTTCTTTGTATTTTTCTTCGCCTGAAACTTCGTCAAAATATTTGGTAGCTTGCTTATAATCGTCGCTTTCATAAGCCATAAAACCTAAATAATACTTGGCCTGCGAGCCATATTCAGCAGAATTGACCACTTTATTAAAATAGGCTGTGGCTTCCTTTTTATTTTTGGAAACAAAAAAACTGTAGCCCTTCTGGAAGTTGAATTTGTCTCTGTCGTTGCCACTCAAATTGCCTTCATCCACTTTATCAAACCATTCCAAAGCTTGGGGATAATTGCCTTGAGCAAAGTAATATTGTGCAACGCCAATATAAGCCTGGTTTTGCTTCCTACTTGTGGGATAATCCGATACGAACTGCTCCATGAGCTCATCAGCACCAGCTTGATCAGTCCTGATAGCGCAATTGGCGATATAAAATGAACAATCCGATAGCAGTTCTTCATTGGCTGTAGCCGATTTCACTTTTTCAAAAATAATTTGGGCTGAAGCATATTGGGCTTCGTTATACAATGAAATTGCTTTGTCGAAATCTTTGGATTCGTGAGAGTAAATTGCTGATTTTTGAGCCGAAATGGATAGGGATTGAACAAAAAATACTAAAAAGAAAAGCCAGAAAAGTTTACGCATTGTGGTTTTGGTTTAATAATTCAAATGTATCATATTCTATTAGGTATAACGGAAGGTAATTCGTTTTTATTATGAACATTTTTTTAAACAATTTAGAATCGGAATTTGAAATTCCCGATTGCAAGTAACTATTTTAGAATGACAGTTTTAGTAATTCTCTTATATTTGGATAAAATTTATTTTGAATGCCGCCGTTATCTTGTTACTTTTACACATTAAATTAAATCTCCTATGTCACAACCTGTACTGTCATTAAAAAACGCAACTATTTCTCAAGAAGGAAAAATCATTTTATCAAATATAAATCTTGAGGTAAATCACGGTGAATTTATATACATCATTGGAAAAACAGGATCCGGAAAAAGTACTTTTATGAAGGCTTTGTATGCTGATTTGCCTTTGGCTGAAGGCGAAGGAAGAATTGTGGATTTTGATTTGGCCACTTTAAAAGAAGATGACATTCCGTTTTTGAGAAGAAAAATAGGTTTTGTTTTTCAAGATTTTAAATTGCTTCCAGATCGTACCGTAAAAGATAACATGTTGTTTGTCCTGAAAGCAACCGGATGGACAGATAAAGATGAAATTCAAAATAAAATTGATGAAGTTTTAGACAAAGTTGGAATGAAAACTTATGCAGATAAAATGCCACATCAACTTTCTGGCGGTGAGCAACAAAGAGTTGCCATTGCAAGAGCTTTACTCAACAATCCCGAATTTATTCTTGCCGATGAACCAACAGGAAATCTTGACCCTCAAACAAGCGTCGAAGTTCTTGAGGTTTTGAGAAAAATCAATGAAACTGGAAAAACAGTCATTATGGCCACACACGATTATGCATTATTGATGAAGTTTCCTTCTAAAACATTGAAGTGTGAAGATACTAAAATTTTTGAAGTGGTTCAAAAAACGGTCTGATGATCTCGATACTCATTCCAATATATAATTACGATGCTTTTCCTTTAGTTTCTGAGTTACACAAGCAATGTTTGGAAAGTAGAATCGAATTTGAAATTTTATGTCAAGATGACACTTCAAATCAATTTCTGAATGAAAATCAAAAGATTAATAATTTAGAAAACTGTAATTTTTCAAGGAACAATTCAAATTTAGGAAGAGGTAAAAACATCAATTTTTTAGCTGAAAAAGCTAAATTTGAATGGTTACTCATTATGGATTGTGATACATTTCCAATCCATAATATTTATATACAAAAATATATTTCCCAAATAAATGAAGGTGAAAAGGTTATTTATGGAGGAATCGAATATAAAAAAGAAAAACCTAATAATGACCAATTATTGAGATGGTTTTATGGCAACGCACGGGAATCACTCTCGGTAGAGAAACGCAATACCAACCCTAACGGAAATACACTAACTTCAAATATATTAATAAAAAAAAATACCTTTATTTCAAACAAATTTGATGAGTCTATCACTAAATATGGCTATGAAGATTTAGTGTTTTTGTCTGAATTGAAAAAAAAGAAAGTTTTAGTAAAACATATCGACAACCCTACTTATCATTTAGGTTTAGAAACCTCGAAACAGTTTTTAGAAAAGACAAAAACAGCTTTAGAAAATCTGGAGTTAATAATAAAAACTAATACTTTAGACAATTCAGAAAGTAAAATTTTAAGGATATATAGTTTTTTAAAAAGATTATATTTAGTTTCCATTATTTCATTTCTATTCAAAAAAACAGAAGGAAAGATTGAACAGAACTTACTTTCCCAAAATCCATCTTTATTACTATTTGATTTTTATAAATTGGGTTATTTTTGCAATATTAAAACCCAATAATTATTCCTTTACAAGATTTTTAAAAAGTGACACCCACTGTTGCATTATGATGTCCAAATCATAAATTTTGACACTTTCTTGAGCATTTTTACCCAATTGTATTCTCAAATTTTCATTTTCAATTAGCAATTCCATTTTTTGAACAAATGAATCAATATTTCCATCTTCAATAAGGAATCCGTTTTTATTATTTTGGATAATTGTTCTTGGACCGCAAGGACAATCAAAAGCAACACAGGGTAAACCTAAAGCCATTGCTTCAATAAGTACCATTCCAAAACCCTCGGATCGAGAGGTCATCACTACTATTGATGCTTCAAGATATTTACCATTAATATCATTTATAGGTTCAAAAAAACATACGCTATTACTAATATTTAGAGTATTAGCCAGTTTTTGCAATTCTTGATTTTCATTGGATTTACCATAAATTTCAAGACTCCAATCTGGATGTTTTTGAACTACTTTAAACCAAATTTGTAACATTCGATCTAATCCTTTTTCGTAAGAATGTCTGGCTACAATAATTACTTTTTTGGATTTTAAGTCCGCAAAACGAGATGCCTGAAACCATAATGGATTAGGAATTACAACTGCGTTTTTCACACTCCATTCCTTCAAACTTTCTGAAGATAATACAATGAATTTGGTAAACTTGTTTGCAGAAAATTCTTTGAATACAAATTTAATTTTTGTTGTAGAAAAATATTTTAATTTCTTTTTGTCTTCAATATACTTAGAACCGTGGCACTCAAAAATAATTGGAATATTTGTTTTTAAAATAAAAGGAATAGTAAACCCTTTTAAACCGTTGTCACAAACTATAATTAAATCTGGATTTATGGTGTGCAATGCTTTTTTTAATGCTTTTACATATTGTAAAAAAAAAGAAATTTTATTACCCAACAAAACCATATCGTGAAGTGCTATTTTATCATTAAAAGAATAAAATAAAGGCTTGTTCTCACCATTTTGTGTTAGTATATGAATTTCATAACCGAAGTTTTCTACTAGATAATTCGTTTTCATAGAGAGAACCCTTTGTACACCGCCAGCACCTTCAATGAAAGGTATTATATATAGAATTTTCATTCTTTCAATTTCAAAAATTCACCATAATCCCTAATATAATCGTCTTCGTCAAAAACATCTGAAGCAATTACTAGACAGACAGCTCCAGATGAAAAATTTTCTAATTCACGCCAAGTGGATTGATTTATCAACAATCCTTTGTCGGGTTTATTTAGAGTAACTTTTTTTTCTGAAATACCATTTTTTAGAACTACATCAAAACTGCCTGAAATAGCGATTAAAACTTGTTGCAAATTTTTATGTGCATGCCCTCCTCTTATGGCCGAACTTGGAATATCGAACAAATAATAAACCCGTTTTATTTCAAAAGGAATGGTATTGTTTTCTATAACGGCTATGTTCCCTAAACTGTTTTCTATTTTTGGAATGTCAATTAACTGTATCTTCATTGTTTAATATGTAGTAATAATCTATTTTTCCTTGATTTGCATTTTTAATAGCTTCCGGAATATGATTCATTTTTAGTTTTTTTTGTTTCAAATCAAAAAAAAGTTTGGTAACTAAGCCCACAAAACAGTACGCTTTTAAAACTCTGGATAAAAAAGCACCTTGAATGTAATAACGTTGTTCAAAATTAATTTTTTCAATTGAAGAAATTTCAGAATGCATCACAATTATGCTTGGAACAAAAGCAATTTGCTGATTTTTTTCTTTTATATCTGATAAAAAAATTGCTTCCTCTCCCATCTCAAATGTACTTCCGAGTCCGAAATTTTCATCAAATGTAATTCCTAATTTATCTAAAATCAACTTGTTTATACTTATTTCTATTGACAAAACATTAAATAATTCCAACAAGCTCAAATCCTTTTTTGCATTTGGCAAATACTTTTTAAACAACATACCGTTAGGCTTTTCGATGCAAAAACTAATTACGGCTTTGTTATTATATTGATTGTGTGCATGAACAATTGTTGTATCAAAATCCTTTTTATATACTACATCATCATCGGCAATTAGAACAATTTTGCCAATTGCATTTTTTAAAGCTAAATTTCTGCTCCGTGACAAACCTTTTTCGAAAGAATTTATGACTCGAATAGAAGGAAATTCAGAAACCAACAAGTTATTTTCCTGTGTTTGATTGACAATTAAAATCGAGAAATCAGAAAAATGACAAAAAGGAAACATAGGAATCAAAAAGTCCAAAGTATTTCGATTCATTGTCGAAACCAAAATTTCTAAATCTTGTTTTTTAAAATCGTTTGTCAATTTGTTAGTATATTTACACAAATATAGAAATTTATGTTTGGCAAATGAAAATACTTTTGTTAGGAGAATACAGCCGATTGCATAATTCGTTAAAAGAAGGTCTCGTCTCCCAAGGCCACGAGGTTATTATGGTGGCTAGTGGCGATGATTTTAAAAAATACGACACTGATTATTCTATCCATTCGGCCTTTTTTTCAAATTTTTGGTTAACCCAAAAAAGCAAAAGTCTGTTTTATAAAATCACAAAAATAGATTTGGGAAAAATTGAGAGAGCCTTGCGATTTTATTTTTTGCTTCCAAAACTAAAAGGATACCATCATGTACAATTAATCAATTCCGACGCTATTGAAACCTATCCGTTTTTGGCTCGATTTCTTTATAAAAAAGTGTTCCAGAATATTAAAAGTCGAAGTTTATTAGTCTGTGGTGATGAAACTCCCGTTATCGATTATTTGTTTAAAAAGAAATTGAAATATTCCGTTTTAACTCCTTATTTTGAAAACAATTCATTACAAAAACAATTTCATTTCCCTTTAAAATACAGAACTAAAAGTTATAGAAAAACTTTTGATTGGTTAAACGATAATTGCACGACATTAATTGCTTCCGATTTGGATTATAAAATCTCTTTAGAAGCTATGGAATATAATGCTGATATTATTCCAAACCCCATAAACACTGATACAATTAAATGTGAAGAATTAGAAATTAATGATAAAGTGATTATTTTTTTAGGCATCAATCGCGGAAGTTATATCAAAAAAGGAATTACTTTTTTCGAAAAAGCTTTAACAATTATCAAAGAAAAATACAACTCTAAAGTTGAAATAATAATTACTGAAAATATCCCTTATAATCAATATATCTCGCTTTATAACAAAGCCCATATTTTGCTGGACCAAGTTTATGCTTATGACCAAGGGTACAATGCGCTGGAAGCAATGGCAAAAGGGAAAGTTGTATTTACAGGTGCTGAAAATGAATTTACAAAACACTATAATTTGACCGAGCGTGTTGCAGTAAATGCTTTGCCAGATGTAGATTCTTTGGTTAACGAATTGACCTTTTTGATTGAAAACCCAGATGAAATAATTGCCATTGGAAAACGAGCAAGAACATTTGTTGAAAACGAGCATAATTACATAGAAATCGCCAGTAAATACTTGGAGGTTTGGAATTTAGAAACTACCTAATTAATTCTCAATTGCTTTATAAATTTTTGAGAAATCAGTAGAATCATAACAATTATAGCTAGTATTGGGTTGAAGATTATTCAAAAGCAATTTATCTTCACTTAAGTAAGAGAATAATATTCTAAACAAATTTACTGATGTTTTCAATTGTCCATCATAATCGGTATGTCGTGAATCATTCCACTTAATAGCTAATTTAGCTCCAAAAATAGAATTCAGGAGTTTGCGATTCGTAATTTTATTTTGAGCTTGTGGCGTATATTCAAAACCAACATATCCACCGTGGTCAGCACCAATAATGATGATTGCTTTTGGATCATTATTTTCAATAATATTAATGGTTTTCATTAACCAAACATTTGCTGTTTTCAATCCCTTGATATACTCAATTCTTTCCTTTTCTATACTACTATTTGATTTTTTTGCATTGGAAATATGACCTGGATTAAATTTCTCAATAAAGAAAAAATTATTGGTTTTTTTATTATTTACTATTTGATTTTCAATTTCATTTGTTATCCCTTTATAACAAGACAACCCATCTTTAAAAAACGGTAGTTCATCTAATTTATAATTACAATAATCAAAATAAACACTTGGTCTATTCATCAACAAATACGGAATCTCTGTTAAAAAAAATGTTTTGTAATTGTTATTCTTGAAAATTTCTAAAACAGGATTTTTACCCACAATCAAATCTCGAGCATAATTGAATTTTGAAAATTCATTTGAAAAATGATGCTTCATAAAAAAACAAGACGAATTTGAATATAAAGTAGAACTATAATTACTCCTGTAATTATCATACAAAGTAAATTGCCTGTCTTTTAGCCAATTGTCAAATGCCGAATTATCAAATCTATAAAGTGGCCCCTTTAAATTAATTTCGTTTGTGTAGCCATCAGGTTGAATATAATAAATATTTGGATTCTTTTTAAATTCACTTTTTAAAATAGCATCCGGCTGAAGCTTCCATTCAACTGAATTTAAATAATTTAAGGATATTATTTTTACTAATTTTAAGATTGGCAATACAGACATAAAAAAAACAAGAACAATAAAATATTTATAATTATGAATTTTGAACTTAATTAAAAATACAAATAGAATTATTAACAATCCCATTTTTTTATATGAAGCCAATAAATTTGGAATTCCAAATAAATAAATTGGCAATAAAAATAACATCATCATTAAAATGCCTTGTGCCGCAAAAGAAGAAAACTTGCTTTTTTGAATGATTTTAAAAATCACAAATACAATCATTATTGGAAAAACAATAAAGTCGATCAAGAAAACAAATGTTTGTTGCCAAGAATTAACCAAATCAAAATTATTGGAAAAATAAAAAACAAAAGCATAAAACCCAACGCTAAAGCCAGATAAAATGGGATAATCCTTAGTGTTATTCAAAAAATTATTGAATTTTTCTTTTACATCGAATTTCATTCTTTAAATTTAAATTATGATTGACGGCGTTTTAAACTATATAAAATTCTCTCTGAAGAGGCTATTTTTTTCTTGTTCACAATCTCGAAATAAACAGAATATTCCTTTTCAAAATTTTCTTCATTATAAAAATCAAAATGACCTTTAAAATCTCTTTTGCTATCCAATAAAAACTGAACCCAAGAATCATGTCTAGTTGGGAATTCAATCAATAAATTTGGAGCCATTTTTGAAAAAAATTGAGCCGAAAGTGAAAACGGAATGTTTCCGGATAAAGTAATATGATGTATCACAGCCAATGCTAAACAGCCGTCAATATTGGCTTCTTGCACCCTTTCGATAAACGAAAATCGCTCTTGATTGTTAAAACCATAATTTGCTGAAGGATTCAAAACATCTATGACCAATGGTAAGATAGACTTTTCTTTGTTCTTCAATATTTGTTTATAATTTTGTTCAACCGCATTTGGATCTACATCGGCAACAATCATGAATTCAGCAATTTTCATTAATTCTCTCGAAAAAGTTCCGTCATTGCCTCCAATATCAATCAAAGATTTTCCATCTATTTTCAAAAACCAATCTTTCGTAAACTCCTTTTTGGTTTGATAAGCTAACTCATTATAATTGGTTTGATTGTAATAATTATCCCATTCCGTGTTTTCATTAACTGATAAATTCAATATATAATCATAAAGTCCATCGATTAATTTTACCTGAGAAGCTTTAGATAAATTGTTATTTACCGTTTTCTTGTCTGATTCAAATTTTGCGTCATATTTTGCAGCCAAATGAATATTAGTCAGCAAAGTAGGATTCAAATATGTTTTTAATGGTAAGAGTTTCGACAGCTTTTGAAATGAAATTCCCTCTAAATTTTGAGCCAAGGTTTTTAGATGTTCAAACCCAAAATATTTTGCTAAAACTAATGGTCCTAAAAAGTGCAAAATAAACTGTTTATAGGCGTTCCAGGGAGAATTTTCTTGATAAATTTCAAAGGACAAAGTATCAATGAAAATGGGTTTTCCTTCGAAAAACGATATATTAAAAGCTGTTGCATCTTTTAGGGTAAAATCGTTTATTAAACACAATTTTTGGATTTTCAAAATCAATAAAGCAGCGTGTTTGTATTGCAAAAAACTCCATTCGTAAGGATAACTAATAAATGGTATTTTTGATGCTTCAAGAATAATTTCTGATGAAGAAATTGAGATTTCCTGGTGTGGAATTAAATATTTTTTATCGAATAATTTCTCATAAAAACCACTTGTTTTCAAGGCGTTATAATGATTGAAATATATGGGTTTTACAACACGTTTTATAGAATTTTCTTCAATAAAAACATAACCCGAAGGATCGCGAAAGGAAGAAGTATTTCGTTTAGACTCCATTTAATCTTTAGCTTCGTTGTCTTTATTTTCGTCCATAAAATCATCTTCTACTTTTTCTTTTATCCCAAAAATTGATTTTATTTTATGCATAACTGTTTTATAAAAAAGGACAAAACCTGCAACTGCGGCAGCTAAAAATTGAACAATTAAGGCTCCTGTTCCTGGGTCGAAATATAATGCAATCATTTATTTATTTTTTTCAAAAATACTCATTTTTTAGGCTATTCCAAATAATGTTCAAATTTCAAATCGGCATCAGAATAAACTTTTCCTAAAATATATGCTAAGCGCAACAAAATAAATAAAATTATCAAAGGCTTGTGCCATCACAATTCCTTCAATCCCAAAAATTTTAATTAAATAGTTACTCAGAAAATATAAAACTCCAAATGAAAATAGTTCAGATATAATAAACGCAATAGTCATTTTTTTTGCAAAAAATTGATATCCTAAAATCAAAGAAGCAACTTTTAAAACATCCCCTAATAGTTGCCAAAAAAACAAGGTAGAAACTGGAAGAAATTCTTTAGTAAAAAGTAATTTAATAATAAAAAAACGAGAAAAATAAATTACCGTTAGAGTAATTATAAAAATGGGGAGTACCGTTTTATAAAAACCTCGAAATATTTTTTTTGTTTCCTGATTATTTTTTGCAACAGCTAATTTTGGCAAAAAATAAAGGGTCAATATTGATGAAACAAATAATAAATAGTAAGAAGATATTTTGCTAATAGCTTCCCAATACCCCGCTTGTTGAATTCCAATATTTGAAATAATGTTTTTTCTAATAGCAATATAAACAACTGAACCTATCACTCCAGATACTAATGCCATTAAAAAATAATGAGATAAATTTTTTATGATTTTGAAGTCAAAAAAACGAAATCTAATTAAATTAAATAGTGAAAGTTCTTTGTTTGTGTAATAAAACGAAACAAAAAAAAGAAGTGAAGGGGTAATAATAATTGACAACAACGCTCCCGTAATTTGAAATTTAGAAACAAAGAATACCGAAACGAAAAGCCCAATAAAATTGCCAATTAGATTGATGTAAATTACTTTTTTAAATTTACCTAAACCATTAATTATTGAAACCAAAACAAGTGACAAAGCATACCAAGGAAGAGCAATTGCAAAAGCTTTAAAAATAAAACTATATTTAAAATCGAACCCAAAAATCAGTTCATCACAAAAATCCGGGAATGAGAATAAAAAACCACTAAGTAACAATGATGCTATTGAAATGCTTATTATAATAGTTGATACATATTTTTTTAATTCCGTTTCTTTTTCTTTGCTTTCAGCCACATATTTTACAATTCCGTTTTGAAAACCTAATGTCGAAACAGTTTCAAATGAGCCAACAAAATTTCTAAAATTCCCCAAAAGTGCTAATCCGCTTGGGCCTACAAAAATCGCAAGTACCTTAGAAGTAATTAACCCAATAAATAATCGTAAAACTATGCTCAAGCTATTTAAAGAAGTGATTTTAAATAGATTGGTTTGCGTTATCTTTTTTATCCTTTTCAATTGTATTGATTTAAAATTGAAATAATAAAATCTACTTCTTTTTCTGTTAAAACTGGACTCATTGGCAAACTCAAGACTTCATTGTGTATTTTTTCCGTAATTGGAAAAGATAAATTATTCCAATCCGTTAAAGCCTTTTGTTTGTGTGGCGGAATAGGATAATGAATCATCGTTTGAATTCCTTTGTCCAATAAATAGTGTTGTAATTCGTCCCTATTTTTGGTTCTAATAACAAACAAATGAAAAACATGATTATTCGAAAAATCCCAAAACGGCAATCTGATTTTATCATTTTTTATATTAGATAAATAGCGTTTGGCAATCGCTTTTCTCTTATTATTATCATCGTCTAAATGGGGAAATTTTACATTCAAAAAGGCCGCTTGTAATTCATCTAACCTTGAATTCGTTCCAATAAAATCATTGTAATATTTCGTTTCAGAACCATAATTCCTTAGGGAATGAATAGTTTTTGCCAATTCAGCATCATTAGTAGTAACTGCACCTCCATCACCTAAAGCACCCAAATTTTTTCCCGGATAAAAGCTGAAAGCTGCAGCATTACTTAGATTTCCTGACATACGATTTTTGGATAAAAAAGCTCCGTGGGCTTGTGCTGAATCTTCGATTACCAATAAATTATTTTGGTTCGCAATTTCATTAATGGCATCCATTTCAGCTAATTGCCCATAAAGATGAACAGCAAGAATTGCCTTAGTTTTTGAAGTGATTTTTTCAGAAATCAAATCTGGATTGATATTGTAAGTTTCTAATTTTGGTTCAACCAAAACCGGAACCAAATCAGCTTGCAAAATAGCTAGAATACTAGCAATATAGGTGTTCGCAGGAACAATTACCTCATCACCTTTTTGTAGTTTCCCCAATTGAATATACCCTTTAAAAATCAAAACCAAAGCATCAAGACCATTGCCTACTCCAATACAATGTTTTATTCCACAGTAACCAGCAAAATTGGTTTCAAATGCCGCGACTTCATTTCCTAAAATATACCAGCCACTTGCTAAAACTGCTTTCAATTTTTCTTGAAAAGCGGCTTCATAAGTGGCATTTATTTTTTTTAAATCAAGGAATTTTATCATAGCAAAACATTGTCTAATAAATTATGATTTATTGATTTAACTTCATAAAAATCATGGACAATAACACTTGCACCAAAACTTTCTTTCCAATATGACAAGCCATTATTTAACTTCCGGCCTTGATTTTCATTGGAAATTCCAAAATCAAAAAAATGTTTATTTTTAAAAACTTCAGTAATTAAATGGTGAAATAATAAATCAAGTCCTCCCAATTCATTTTTAGCTTCTTTTCCTGAAATATATTGACAATGTACCACGTTATCGGTTTCAAAAATAGTGGTTCCCGCATTAATAATTCCGTTTTCATAAACATTAAATTGTCGAATGTTATTGGGAAATAATGTTTTCAATTTTGCAATTTCCTCTAGGCTGTGAACGGGCTTTGCTTGGTGTCTTAAGGCTAGATTTGGAATTAAAACATCGTTCCAGAATAATTTAAAATCCTCCACTTCTTTTATTTTAAAATCATTCGAAACACCTTTTTGAACGCTCCTTTTTCTAAGTTTTGACAAAATATTTTTCTTTGACAAGTCGATAACCGCCATAGAATCTCTTCTGATTAATTGGGCTTTTGCCAAAAACAAAACATAATTTATTTCTTCGGCAGGCTTTTGATGATAAATAGAAGGAATTAATTTTAACTGCAATTTCTCGATATTATTTTCATTCAAAAAAGACAAAATACCTTTAAAAATTTCAATAACCGAAGCCAATTTTATCTTCTCATTATAAACTAATCCGCCATAAGTCAATCCTTGATGCGAGAAAACCTCATTGCCGACAATATTTGCCGGAAGAACTGCAACCCATTTTTCTTTGTCCAAAACAATCAAGGAATAATCCTGAAATTTAACATTGTGATATCCCATAAAATCACGATGAAACAAGAAAGTTGAGTTTTTGGCTTGGCCAATAAAGGCATTCCAATTTTGATAATCGTTTTCTTGATATTGTCTGACAGAGTAATTTTTCACTATTTGAATTTAGAAGCGTGAAATTAAGCATTTTTTATTTATCTTCTAAAGCAGGAAAAACAATTTTACATATTCAACAATAGAATGCAAATTAAACAACAAAACCTTTGTAACTTTGACGCCTGCAACTTTCCATTTCAAAAATGAAACAAATTACTTCGATACAAAACCCATTCATAAAATCTTTGGTTTTATTGCAGGAAAAAGCAAAAGCACGTAAAAAATCAGGCTCTTTTCTGATTGAAGGCAAAAGAGAAATTGAATTAGCAATCAAAGGTGGATACGAAATAGAAACCCTTTTATTTTTGCCGGAATTAATCACAGAAAAACATCTTCGGAATTTTCATCCCAATATAGAATTAATAGAAATCTCGAAAGAAGTCTATCAAAAACTGGCCTATCGCGACACTACCGAAGGGATTTTGGCTGTAGCCAAAACCAAATCCCTGCAATTGTCCGATTTAAAATTATCCGAAAACCCCTTGATTCTCGTTGCCGAAGCACCTGAAAAACCAGGAAATATTGGTGCTTTACTTCGAACTGCCGATGCGGCAAATCTCGATGCGGTGATTATTGCCAACCCCAAAAGCGATTTATACAATCCAAATATTGTTCGTTCAAGCGTAGGATGTTTGTTTACCAACCAAATTGCCACAGGAACAACGGATGAAATTATTGCCTTCCTGAAAGAACGAAAAATAAATATATATTGCGCCACTTTGCAAAATTCGACTTCTTACCACACTCAAGATTATACAACTCCAACGGCATTGGTTGTTGGCACGGAAGCAACTGGCCTGACTGAAGAATGGCGAAACGCAGCCACACAAAATATTATTATTCCAATGCAAGGCGAAATCGACAGTATGAATGTTTCAGTTGCAGCGGCAATTTTGATTTTTGAAGCGAAAAGACAGAGAGGATTTTAAAAAAATTATGAATTAAAAATTATGAATATGAATTGTAAATTAGTCATTGTGTTATTGTTATTTATCCATTTCAATACAAATGCCCAGATAACTGAGCCTCAATTGGATCTTTTAGTCGAAAATACATTGAAAAATTTTAACGTTCCCGGAATTGCGGTAGCCATTGTCAAGGACGGAAAAGTTGTTCACGCCAAAGGTTATGGAGTGAAATCAATTCTTACCAAAGAAAAAGTAGATGCAAACACATTATTTGGAATTGCATCTAACAGTAAAGCCTTTACAACAGCCGCTTTAGCAATGTTAGTCGATGAAAAAAAACTGAATTGGGATGATAAAGTAACCCAATATCTTCCTGAATTTAAAATGTATAATGAGTATGTGACCAATGAATTTACCATTCGGGATTTATTGACTCACAGAAGCGGACTTGGACTAGGCGCTGGAGATTTAATGATTTGGCCTGACGGAAGCGACTTTAAAGCGACTGATATTATTCACAATTTGCAGTATTTAAAACCCGTTTCAGCTTTTAGAACAAAATATGACTATGACAATTTATTATATATTGTTGCCGGTGAAGTCATAGAGAAAGTAAGCGGTAAAACATGGTGTGATTTTATTGAAGAACGTATAATGAGACCATTGGAAATGAATAATAGCGCAGCTTCCTATTCAAGACTTAAAGACACTACAAATATTATAGCTCCTCACGTCCCGACAGATGGAAAACTAAAAATAATTTCTCGTTATAAAAATCACACTTTCGACGCGGCAGCCGGGATTTATTCAAGTGCAAACGATTTGAGTAAATGGATGATTCTGCAATTACAAAACGGAAAATATGGTCCAGAAAAACAGAATCAATTATTTTCTAAAAAAGAACAAGATGAAATGTGGAGTCTTCAAACCATAATTCCTGCAAATACAAGAGCGCCTTATAACACACATTTTAGCGGATACGGTTTGGGTTGGTTTTTGAGTGATATCAAAGGCTACAAACAAGTTACCCATACTGGTGGACTAGAAGGAATTGTCACTCAAACTACTCTATTCCCAGAGTTGAATTTGGGAATTGTGGTTTTGACAAATCAGCAATCTGGAGCAGCTTTTACTGCCATTACCAATACAATCAAAGACACCTATTTAAATATTCCTTACACAGATTATGTGCAATTGTATAGCAAACGGGAAAAAGACAACATATCTAAATCTGATAAAACCACTGAAGAAGTTTGGGCTGTCGTTGCCAAAAATCAAAAAGACAAAGTAAAAATTGATGGTAAAAAATACACTGGTTTTTATGTGGATAATTGGTTTGGCCAAATTGAACTTTCAGAGAAAAAAGGAAAATTATTTTTTAAATCCATTCGTTCACCGAAATTGACTGGCGAAGTTTTCTTTTATAAAGACAATACCTTCGTGGTAAAATGGAATAATCGCAGCTTTAATGCTGATGCTTTTTTGTTTTTTGAGATTGATGAAACAGGAAAATTGGATGCTATAAAAATGAAGCCCATTTCAGAATTAACAGACTTTAGCTATGATTTTCAGGATTTGGATTTTGCCAGAGTTAGGGAATAAATTTTTCAAAATTATAAATTGCAATCACTGTTTGCATATCTCATTACTTTTTTCTATTTTTAGAAATTGAACCATTTTTTTATGTTAGAAATAGATTTTGAAAAAGAAAACAAGGCAATCCTTCAGGAATACAAAGAGTTACTTCGTATTAGTTACCAAACCTTAACTCCCGAAGATAAAAAACTCATTCGTAAAGCTTTTGATGTTGCCATGGATGCACATAAAGAACAACGAAGAAGATCTGGTGAAGCCTACTTTTTTCATCCTATCGCTGTGGCAAAAATTGTAGCTTCGGAAATAGGTTTGGGAGCAACAGCTATTGCAGCAGCATTATTGCACGATGTCGTCGAAGACACTCCAATAACAGTAGAAGATATCGAACGAATATTTAATCCAAAAGTTGCCCAACTGGTAGAAGGATTGACCAAAATTTCGAAGGTTCAAAAGGAGATGAATGTTTCGATGCAAGCCGAAAATTTTCGAAAGATGCTCCTCACATTAAATGATGATGTACGCGTAATTCTGATAAAAATCGCCGACAGATTGCATAATATGCAAACTTTGGACACGATGGAAGATTTTAAACAAGTCAAGATTGCCTCTGAAACATTATACATTTATGCACCTCTAGCCCATAGATTAGGCTTATATAAAATAAAAAACAAACTCGAGGATTTAGGGTTAAAATATACAGAACCTGAAATTTACAATGACATTGTAAGCAAGTTAAAAGAAACCAAAGAAGAGCAAGATGCATATATAAAAGACATATCAGATGTTCTTCAATCTGCATTAGACGAAGAAAAACTCGATTATATCATAAAAGGAAGACCAAAATCCATCTATTCCATTTATAGAAAAATGAAAGCTCAGGGAGTTGGCTTCGATGAAGTTTACGATAAATTTGCATTGCGCATCGTTTACAAATCAAATCCACACGAAGAAAAATTCCTTGCCTGGAAAATATATTCAATTGTAACTGATCATTACAGACCAAGTCCAAGCCGTTTGCGAGATTGGATTTCATCTCCAAAAACGACTGGTTACGAAGCCTTGCACATTACTGTTATGGGACCAAAAGGGCGTTGGGTTGAAGTTCAGATTCGAAGCGAACGTATGGACGAAATTGCAGAGAAAGGATATGCTGCCCATTACAAATACAAACAAGGTGGTTCCGAAGAAAGTGGTTTAGACATTTGGCTTAATTTGCTGAAAGAAGCCTTGGAAAATTCAGAAGCCAATGCCGTAGATTTTGTTGAGGATTTCAAAATGAATCTATATTCCAAGGAAATCTTTGTATTTACTCCAAAAGGAGAAATAAAATCATTGCCAAAAGGCGCTACTTCACTTGATTTTGCCTTTAGCATTCACTCCGAAGTTGGAATTCGCACTAGAGGAACCCGTGTCAACGGAAAATTAGTAGCTTTAAATCACGAATTAAAAAGTGGTGATCAAATCGAAATTATTACTTCTCAATATCAAAAGCCAACCATCAACTGGCTTGATTATGTGACCACTTCGAGAGCAAAAAATAAAATAAAAAATGTTCTAAACGAAAACACGAAGAAAATTGCCGAGGAAGGAAAAGAAATTCTCACCCGAAAACTAAAACACTTAAAGATTACTTTAAGCGAATCAGTTGTCAATGAATTGGTCAATTTTTTTAAACTAAAAACCAGTTTGGATTTGTTTTACCGAGTGGGAGTTGGAGCCATCGAAAATCAGCAATTGAAAGATTACGCTGCTCAAAAAAGCAATACTTTTATTAATTTTTTCAAGAGCAAAATAAAACGTTCTGCAAGTACCGCCAACGAAGACATTCATAAACAGGTATTGAACAGTAATTATGACATGTTAGTCTTTGGCGCAGACCAAGACAAGCTAGATTATAAATTATCCACTTGTTGCAATCCCATTCCCGGCGACGAAGTTTTTGGTTTTATAACAATAAACGAAGGAATTAAAGTTCACAAAAGAGATTGTCCTAATGCGATAAGTCTTCAATCGAATTATGCTTATAGAATTATTTTAGCAAAATGGATAGATTCCTCACAACAGGAATTTAAAGCAATTTTGCACATCACCGGAATGGATACTATAGGACTTACAAATAAGCTTACTAAAGTAATTTCTGACAATATGAATGTAAACATTCAAAGTATATCTTTGAGTGGAGAAGCTGGAATTTTTAAAGGCCAAATCGCTGTAATCGTACAAAATAATAATATTCTTAAAAGATTAATTGATAATATCAAGCAAATTGATGGTATTGATAAAGTAAGTCGAGAATATAAAAATTAAGAGATAGTTATAAGTATAGAAGGTTATTAATTTAGTAACTAAACTTTTAAACTTCTAAACTTCTAAACTAGAAAATAATAATTTATATTTGCATGATATGACACAAATTTCAACAGATAACAGCAAAAATCAAGAAATTGTAAAAAGTGTTTTTACGATGTATCTTGAGAACAAAGGACATCGCAAAACGCCTGAACGCTATGCAATACTTCAAGAAATTTATGAGAGCGAAGAGCATTTTGATATAGAGAATCTTTATATCAAAATGAAAAACAAAAACTACCGTGTGAGTAGAGCAACTCTCTACAATACAATAGAACTTTTATTGGAATCAGGTCTGGTTCGCAAACATCAGTTTGGACAAAATCAGGCACATTACGAAAAATCTTATTTCGACAAGCAACATGATCATATTATAATGACTGATACTGGTGAAGTAATTGAGTTTTGTGATCCAAGAATTCAAATTATCAAAAAAACAATCGAAGAAATATTCGATATAGAAATTACAAACCACTCCCTATACTTATACGGAACAAAAAAACAAAAATAACACACAAATTAACTACAAATAACACACAGAATGACCGTAGATTTATTACTAGGATTACAATGGGGAGACGAAGGAAAAGGAAAAATTGTCGATGTTCTTACTTCAAAATATGATATTATTGCTCGCTTTCAAGGTGGACCAAATGCGGGACACACTTTAGAATTTGACGGAATAAAACATGTTTTAAGAACCATTCCTTCAGGGATTTTTCATAAAACTGCCGTAAACATTATTGGAAACGGAGTTGTAATAGACCCTGTTGTTTTTCAAAAAGAAATTGAAGGCTTGGCCAAATTTAATTTAGACTTAAAAAATAAATTAATAATTTCCAGAAAAGCACATTTAATCTTACCTACGCATCGTTTACTTGATGCTGCATCTGAAGCCTCAAAAGGAAAAGCAAAAATTGGATCTACACTTAAAGGAATTGGCCCAACTTATATGGACAAAACCGGCAGAAACGGAATCCGTGTTGGTGATATTGAATTAGAAGATTTCAAAGAAAGATACCGCGCTTTGGCAAACAAGCACGAAGAAATGATTAAATTCTACGATGTTGCTATTCAGTACAATTTAGAAGAAATGGAAAAAGAATTCTTTGAATCCATCGAAGAATTGAAAAAAATAGATTTTGTAGACAGTGAAGAATACTTAAATCAAGCACAAAGAGCAGGAAAAGCTATTTTGTGCGAAGGTGCCCAAGGCTCATTATTGGATGTTGATTTTGGAACTTATCCGTTTGTGACTTCATCCAATACTACCGCAGCTGGTGCTTGTACTGGTTTAGGAATTGCTCCCAATAAAATAAAAGAAGTTTACGGAATTTTTAAAGCCTATGTAACTCGCGTAGGAAGTGGTCCTTTTCCAACGGAACTTTTCGACGAAGATGGCGCAACAATGGCAAGAGTTGGAAATGAATTTGGGTCTGTAACCGGAAGACAAAGACGTTGTGGTTGGTTAGATTTAGTTGCCTTAAAGTATGCTGTTCAAATTAATGGCGTTACCCAATTAATGATGATGAAAGGCGATATTCTTTCTGGTTTTCCAACTTTGAAAGTATGTACGGAATACAATTACAAAGGCGCAACCATTTCTCATTTTCCTTACAACATCGAACCTGAAAATGTAACTCCTGTTTTCAAAGAATTCAAGGGATGGCAAGCCGATTTGACCGGAATGACCACTTATGATCAATTACCAATCGAGTTGAAAGAATACATTGAATTTATAGAAAAGGAAGTTGAAGTTCCCATAAAAATTGTTTCTGTAGGGCCAGACAGAAAGCAAACGATTTTAAAATAAACATCAAACGCTCTGAAATTTCGAGGGCATTTTTTATATCCCTATATGAAAAAAATTATTTTATTTTTTTTGTTTCATCGTTTCCGATTTTTATTTCATGTTCAAAATCGGAAACCGTTATTATTCCAATTTCTCAAAATGGATATACTGTTTCGGGCACAAAAATTTTAAATTCTAACAAACCAATTCAATTAATTGGAGCAAATGCTTTTCATTCGTTTGGTGCAAGTATTTCTAGCAATGATGATATGAAATCTTGGAAAATGGATATAGCTAGGGAATTTATTGGAAATATCAAAGAAAATCCCATTGATGGTAGTCCAATTCAAGACTCGAATGGTAATTGGTTACATTCGCTACAAAAAATAGTAGATGGCAATAGGTTAAACAACCGAATAACAATTCTTTGTGCTTTTGGTTGGGATGGAACCTCGGCAACGTTATTTTCAGGAACAATGCCTGCTCGAACTACTTGGTTTGCTAATTATAAAATAAAGTTGCAAAGTTGGGCAAATCAATTTAAAAACCAACCCGATGTGTGGCTTGAAGTTTGGAATGAGCCTTATCGATTTGATAGAGCTGATGGTTATACTGATGCAATTTGGATAAATGATATGAACGCAATGGTTACCAATATTAGAAACACCGGCAATACAAGTATCATTATAGTTCCTTGTGCAGAGCAAGGTCAAGACGAAAGTGTATTGATAAATAAAGGAACTTCATTTTTAGCAAACAAAACTAATATTCTTTATGATATTCACGCTTATGAAAAATGGCTTTTAGTAAGCAACACCAATATTACAAGTCGATTAGACAATTTACAAACTAACAATTTACCTGTAATTTTTGGAGAAACTGCTCCAATGAATGCAGGCGAGCTTATGAATCCGCAGTTTTTGTTAAACGAACTCTACAATCGTGGTAAATCTGTTTGCGCTTGGATATGGAAATACAATGAAAATGATACCGATGCATTACTTATAGAAGCAGGATTTCCTAACGATACTAACAATAATAATTGGGGAACTACTTTCAAAAACCTTAGTTTAAAAGCGAGGAATCCTTAATTTAGTTCATTGATGAAAAATTCAAAAATAAAAATACAACAAACTGATTGTTAATAACTTATCTGCAGCAATTATTTTTTATGAAATAACTAGTTATAAAAACACCTAATTCTTAAAATTTTAATATATTTTTGTGAAAAAAATTCATACATAATGAGTAACAATGAGATTTATCAACCTGCAAATAATAGAATTAAAAACATATTGCTGCTAAATGCTGAATAATATCTTTTGAATAATAAATCATACAAAAGTAATCCTAAATAAATATTAAATATGAAAACAATTAGCCCCAAAACTAGTCTCGTTTTATCTTCAATTTTCAGTATTTTGTTATATTCCTGTGTCAGTGACAAGGAAATTAGCAAAGATCAAAATTATGCCAATTTCGATTTTAAAACCACAAAACAAATAACGGTTTCAGTTTCGACCTTAAATTCAGAAAACAAACCTATTGGAGGTGTACCTGTTCAAATTTACACCCAAAACCCCTTAACACCTGAAGGTTTGCTTAAAGAAAACAGCAGCGATTTTTTAGCATTTAAAGGAATTAGTTCAAATAGTGGTCTTTTAGACTGCGAAATTGCACCTGAAACTTTTGTTGATAGCTTGAGTGTTTTAGTAAATCATATTGGTTTACCATCATTAAAACAGGTGAAAATAGATTCTAAGAATCTTAATGTCGTAGTTGGCGGTTCATCATCCCAAAAAACTAACAAGTCTAATGGTGCTTTAAAAACCACCTCAACAGCCGTTATACCTGATCCAATAAAAATGAGCGGCTACTATGTACTAGGTTCTTGGGATAACCAAGGAAAACCAAATTACTTATTGAATGTAGGTGGCAATATAGCTAATGATTTTTTAGCGGATGTAAATGCTTCTTTACCTGAAAACCTTAGACTTCCTGTATCTCATCCTGAATATTTAAATTCTAGTGATAATGGAAATATAGAACTTATAGCTGATGCCGAAGTTTGGGTTACATTTGTTCACGAAGGTGCTGGATACAGAAATGCACTTGGATATTATACACATAAAAATGACAATCCTCCTGCTAGTCAAACTGAAATTAAAGATCAAACTATTATTTTCCCAAATGTTTCTTATAATGGTTCTGGAGGGTCTTTACGTTCAGGTAACAAAGTACAATTACTATATTTAGATCCTTCAACAAATAAATACACCACAGTTTTTCCTTCAGGAACTACAGTAGCTTGGTTTTTTATTGCTAACAGTTTTAATTCTTCAACAAATTCAATTGGTTCAGGCAATGGAAAATTCTATTCAGACAAACGCTTTAATCCTGAGACCAACATTGATAAGAAAAAACACAATGTAGTTTTAAAAGACAATAAACGTCAACTTTTATTACTTGGTTTTGAAGATATTAATCGTGAAAAAGGTTCAGACGAAGATTTTAATGATGGAATTTTCTATTCAACTGTCTCTCCATTCTCTGCGGCCAAAACGGATAAAATAAAATCAATAGATACACCAAAAGATACTGATGGTGATGGTGTAGGTGATTCACTTGATGAATATCCAACAGATCCTACAAAAGCGTTTAATAACTATTATCCAGCTAAAAATAGTACAGGAACATTGGCATTTGAAGATTTATGGCCATCTAAAGGGGATTATGATTTCAACGATTTAGTTGTGGATTACAATTTTAATCAAGTAACCAATGCCAGCAATAAAATAGTAGAAATAAATGCTGCATTAACCGTTAGAGCTATAGGAGCATCATTTAAAAATGGGTTTTCATTACAATTTAACACCACTCCAAGTAATGTTAAATCAGTTACAGGACAAAATTTAAATAATGGTGTATTTACTTTGAATTCAAATGGAACAGAACAAAAGCAATCCAAAGCAGTTATTCCTATTTTTGATGACCCTTATAAAGTGCTTAATACAGCTACAGCTATTACTAACACTTATGTGGGTGGTGCCTATAGTGCTCCTAAAACAATGAACATAAAAATAGAATTTATAACACCAATGCCATTAAGTAGTTTTGGAACAGCACCTTACAATCCGTTTATTGTAGCAAGTGGTATTCGTGGAAAAGAAATACATTTGCCAGCAAACACACCAACCGATTTGGCTGATAAATCTAAATTTGGTACTGGAGATGATGACAGCAATTTAGCTACCCAAAAATATTACATGTCTGATAATAATTTACCGTGGGCAATTAATATTCCGGTGCAATTTGCTTATCCAGCAGAACAACAAGATATTACTAAAGCCTTTTTATTGTTTAATAAATGGGCTGAAAGTCAAGGAACTAACTTTATGGATTGGTACATCGATAAAAACGGATACAGAGACAGTTCTAAATTATATAAAAAATAAAAAAAATAAAAATCCTAACAGACTTCAAAAACCTGTTAGGATTTAATCTTTAAAATAGCTTCTAATTAGCAAACTATATTTTTATATTATCAATCCAATTAGGTAAAAAATATAATTGCTTGTTCTACTATAAAACTTACTTCCTAATTTTCTAATTTTAAAATTTTTGATAAAAAAAATTTAAATTTAAATTCACAGGGTATTAAGTAGAATTTACAAAGAATCTGAGCAAACACCCAAATAACCAATAAGTTACTAAAATTCACCGGAATTATCTTATGCGGAATAATTTTACGGAGCAAATCCTATAATAATATTCTGATGGAACAATCTTTGAATGGGCTTAATTATCATATCTTCGATTTAAAAATTACACACTAACCACTTAAGATTCGTAAAATTTATAAAAATGACTTATAAGAATTATTTACTTAATTTAACAAAAGAATTAACCTTAATACCAGCTAAATATACAAATGTTAAATAAATTATTGTAATTAATATTCAAACAAAGCCAATACTTAGCTTTATACTATCTTTATAAACTAAAATGAAAAAATGAACAACCCAAAAATAAAAATCCGTCAAACTGATTTGCTTTCAGACAATTGGTATCTTTTAAATAAAGTAACTTACGATTATCAAAAAGAAGACAACACCATAGAGACACATATTCGTGAAGTATACGATCGTGGAAATGGAGCAGGAATTTTGCTTTACAATTCAACTCAAAAAACCGTTATTCTGACACGACAATTTCGGTTACCTTCTTATCTCAACGGAAATGCATCGGGGATGATGATTGAAGTTTGCGCCGGTCTTTTGGATAAAGATCATCCAGAGCAATGCATTATCCGAGAAACCGAAGAAGAAACCGGCTATCGTCTTTCAACAGTTCATAAAGTTTTTGAAACCTATATGTCACCAGGATCAGTAACGGAAATCTTGTATTTATTTGTGGGCGAATATGATGCATCAATGAAAGTAAACAATGGTGGTGGTGTCGACACTGAACAAGAAAATATTGAAGTTCTGGAATACCATTTTGACGAAGCATTTGCTATGATAGAAAATGGAGAAATTAAAGATGCTAAAACAATTATGTTGCTGCAATACGCCAAAATAAATAATCTCGTTTAATTTAAGCTTAATAAAACCCTTTATTCGATATTAAAATAAAAAGGAACAATGAAAAATTTCTCATTGTACTTTTCTATTGTACAAACCTACAAAATTTATTTATTGGGTTGTGGGGTCATCCTTAGGTAATATTTTATGCGTTTAAATCCTTTTGGAAATTTTGCAGGAATATCACTATCCGGAATTGCTGGTGATATAACCACATCTTCACCGTCTTTCCAGTTTGCTGGAGTTGCGACGCTATAATTGGCAGTCAATTGCAAACTATCGATGACACGCAGAATCTCGTCGAAATTTCTTCCAGTCGATGCTGGATAAGTTAAAGTCAATTTTATCTTTTTGTCAGATCCAACTACAAAAACCGAACGAATCGTAAATTTATCATTCGCATTAGGGTGAATCATATCGTATAAAGTGGCGACTTTTTTGTCCTCATCCGCAATAATAGGGAAACTTACTGTGGTGTTTTGAGTTTCATTAATGTCTTTTATCCATTCTAAATGCGACTCTAATCCATCAACGCTCAATGCAATAACTTTTGTATTTCGCTTTACAAATTCAGGATAATAATTTGCCACTGTTCCTAATTCAGTAGTACAAACTGGTGTGAAATCTGCGGGATGCGAAAATAATACTCCCCATGAATTTCCTAACCATTCGTGGAAATGAATCTTTCCTTGTGTAGTTTCCGCTTCAAAATCTGGAGCAATGTCTCCTAATCTTAGTGTTGCCATAATTATTATTATTTTAATTACCTAAAATTAAATAAAAAAAACCATACTTCTAAGAAGTAAAATCATAAATAAAATACAAATTAATTGTTGGCTTTTTTCTTTTTCATATTTGGTAGAAAGTAAGTTATGACACCAATTAAAGGAAGAAAAGAACTTATTTTATATACATATTCAATACTCTTTTGATCGGCTAAATAACCCAAAACTGCAGAACCCAATCCTCCCATTCCAAAGGCAAAACCAAAAAATAATCCTGAAATCATTCCTACTTTTCCTGACATTAATTCCTGTGCAAAAACTAAAATAGCAGAAAATGCCGAAGCCAAAATTACTCCAATAATTACAGACAAAGCCCCTGTCCAAAATAAATTAGCATATGGCAACATTAAAGTAAAAGGTGCAGCTCCAAGAATAGAAATCCAAATAATATACTTCCTTCCAAAACGATCTCCCAAAGGCCCGCCAATCAAAGTTCCAGCTGCGACTGAAGCCAAGAAAATGAATAAATGAAATTGGGATTGTTGAATGGTCAATCCAAATTTATGCATCAAATAAAAGGTAAAATAACTGGACATACTTGCCATATAGAAAAACTTCGAGAAGATTAGCAACAATAGAATCGCAATGGAAATATTGACTTTACTCTTAGAAAAATGAACTGTTCCCCCTTCTAAAAATATTTTTTTAGAAGCACGTAAATCCAAATGATTTTGATACCAATTAGCAATTTTTGACAAAATAATCATTCCTAAAACCCCAGCAATTACAAACCAAATTATATAGGATTGTCCGTGAGGAGCCACAATCAAAGCCACTAATAATGGTCCAATTGCACTACCGGTATTTCCTCCTAATTGAAAAATAGACTGCGCTAATCCTCGTTTTCCGCCAGAACCCAAAAAGGCAACACGTGAAGCTTCAGGATGAAATATAGAAGAACCAATTCCCACAAATGAAACGGATACCAATAACATCCAGAAAGAAGACGATTGTGACAAGAATGCCAATCCTGAAATAGTGAAAATCATTCCAATTACCAATGAATATGGCTTTGGGCTTTTGTCTGTATAAAATCCAATAAAAGGTTGCAATAAAGAAGCCGTAAGCTGAAAAACAAATGTTATTAATCCAATTTGGGTAAAAGATAGATGGAAGTTTTGCTTTAATAATGGATAACTAGAAGGAATAACCACTTGCATCAAATCATTTAATAAATGGGCAAATGCTATCGAAAACAATACCGAATAAACTGTTTTTTGAACAATTGGATTATGTCCTTTTTTTGATGTCGTATCAGTAAAAGTGTTCATATTTGAATAATAAAGAACTCTTTGTAAAATAGTAATTTAGAGGCAAAAATATATTTTAAATATAACCTACCACAAAATACCAAAAGATTAATGTAATAAAAGATAATGGTATTCCAAAACCAATCATCATACTGCTTAATTTTGGTTTTAAACCATAAGAAGATGCCAGAATACTAGCTGTAATCATTGGTGCCATAGCCGATTCCATTATGGATACTTGAATAATTTGGGAATGTTGATTTAAAATCACGACGTACAATAAATAAAATAGCGCCGGAGTCAATATCAGTTTAAACAAAAGTCCTAATCCAAGGAATTTCCAATGCTGACTTTTCCTGTCAAAATGCAGTTGTAAACCAACAGAAAGCATAGCCAATGAGGTCATCGCACTTCCAATTTTTTGCTACAAAAACTGAATTACATCCTGAAATTCAAAGTTGAAAATATTCATCAAACAAGCAACAACAAAGGTGATAAAAGGCGGGAAAAATAGAATCTTTTTCACAATAAGAACCCCGCTAGAACCCCCTGATGAGTATAAAATTGCAGTCAAAATTCCCAAGGTAGAAAGTACAACAAAAGAACCTGGCTGATCTACTAAAATAGCTGTTTTTAAAGCTTCCTGACCATATAAAGCTTCAATTATGGGAAATCCCAAAAACGAAGTGTTTCCAAAACCCGCAGTAATAATTAAGCAACCAGTAAGTTTTTTGGACCAGCCCAATTTTTTTCCAAGAAAGCTAAAAAACAAATAAGAAACTGCAAATCCTATCCAGGCTATACCAATTGGAAAAAATAACTGATGATCTAATTTAATTTTTGGAATATAATACAAAGCTAAAGCAGGAAGGCAAAAATAAACCACGACATCATTTAGTAATTTATAACTATTAGTTGGGAAGCGTTTTACTTTTTGCAGAACAATTCCAAGTACCAAAAAAACGAAGATTAGAATGAAGTTGTTCATATGCCTCAAAGATATTGACTAATTTGGTATTTCCGCAATGCATAAATATAAATGCACTATTTTTGGATAAAATTTAGAATATTCATCACCATATTAATTCTAGTACATAAAATAAATTAACTCCTATTTATGCACTAATTTTACTAAAACCATTTTAAGTTTTGGAAAACAAAAAGATTAAACACTCTGCGCTTCACGAAAAAGTTGGAATTTCTCCACCAGAAATTATCAGTTCAAATGCTGTGAACCAAGTCCAGAAATTTAGAAAAACCCAACCTTCTTCGCAGGAATTGATTGCTGGGATTTTATTAGGAAACATTTCTGCACTGAGTCGTGCGATTACTTTGGTCGAAAGCACCAATGCAAACCATTTGGCAAAAGCCAATGAAGTAATAAATGCTTGTTTACCTCACGCAAATAAATCAGTTCGAATAGGGATTACTGGTGTTCCCGGTGTGGGGAAAAGCACGTTTATTGAAGCCTTTGGAAAATATTTGACTGGTTTAGGAAAAAAAGTTGCCGTTTTAGCCGTTGATCCAAGTAGCACGATTTCTCACGGGAGTATCCTTGGTGATAAAACCCGAATGGAAGAACTGGTAAAAGATGAGAACGCTTATATCAGACCTTCGGCTTCTGGAGAAACTCTTGGGGGCGTCGCTCGAAAAACCAGAGAAACTATTACACTTTGCGAAGCTGCCGGTTTTGACACCATACTCATTGAAACTGTTGGCGTTGGTCAAAGCGAAACTGCAGTTCACAGTATGGTAGATTTCTTTTTACTATTAAAAATCCCTGGTGCCGGCGATGAATTACAAGGCATTAAACGCGGTATTATGGAAATGGCAGATGCAATTGTTATCAATAAAGCTGATGGTGATAATGTTAAAAAGGCAAATTTAGCAAAAGTAGAATTCAACAGAGCTTTACATCTTTTTCCTGCTAAGAAATCTGGTTGGACACCAACAACTTCTACTTGTAGTGCCATAACTCACGAAGGAATTCCTGAAGTATGGGGAAGTATCAAGAAGTTCATAAAACTCACAAAAGAAAATAATTATTTCTTTGAAAAAAGAAAAGAACAAAATCAATATTGGATGTTAGAAACTATTAACGAACAATTGAAAACCAACTTTTACAATCATCCTGAAATTAAAAAACTTTTAGAATCAACAAAAAAAGCGGTGCAAAACGATGAAATATCCCCTTTTGCAGCCGCTCAATTATTATTGGAAAAGTATTTCAAGAAATAAATTATTTCATCAAAGTTACATGTCCTGTATATTGTTTTGGTTTTACAACTCCATTTTCAACGCTAAAACCAATACGAACTTGAGTTTTTAAAGTGTCTTTTAAACCAGAAGTTGCTTTTTCGACTATAACAAATACTAATTCACATTCTCCATCTTGCAATTCCAATACCACATCATTTTCGTCATCTTGAATTTTCTGAACCGTTTTTCCAGTTCTTGCATACGAAGCAGCGGCAGCACCACCTCCACCAGCTAAATTACCCACACTAGAAACTGCAGCCGAAATAATAGCTCCGCCTGGCAAAGCTCCTCCTAATAGAGAAGCACCTGACGCTAATGCACCACCTGCTGAATGAAGACCTGCATTTACTTTTTCGCCAAAAACTTGACACTCATTTTTAGACAATTCATTAATGCTTTTGTCTGAAGTATTTACTCTGTAACCTACATTAGAAGGAAATAAAACCACACAACCACCTTCAACTAAAGTAACATTTATTTTTCCAGAATTTAATTTTTCGCCAAAAGTTGCTCCTTGAGTTTGTTTTGGAACAGTTACATTCATCGAAATTCTATTGGGCATACCACCATTTATGTTATTGACACTTTTTCGATTGACCATTGTTTCCGCTATTGCTTTTACTTCTGCATCATTAGCGACATTTTCAATTTCATTCTTTTTCAAACCTCCTTCATTAATTCCTTTTCTTTTTGTTTCGGATAAAGGATTTTCCCCTACTCCATTTGATTCATATAAAGGATTTGATTTCAGTGATGTATTTTTCCTAATATCTGCTTTGTCAATTCCTCTGTTTTCCGATGCAGAATCAACCATTGGAACACATTCCCCATTTTTCATCACAAATCCATTAGGGCAACTTATTGAATTCTTCATAACGTCATCATTCCAACTCAATATTCCAGAAAGTGTTGCTCCACCCGCAGGAACAATAATTATAAAACTACTATTTTGTTCATTAATGGTGTAAATGTTCTCTTTTTTAGGTTTTAATTTTACGCGGATTTGCGGATTATCCAAAACTAATTCAATACCAGAACCATCATATTGATAAGTACTCTTAGTGTAATTAATTTTTATCATTCTATTAATGGAGGATTGCAATTGGTCTTGTGGAAAAGAAAGTTCATATTCACCTTCTTCTAATTGGGTAGAAAAACCTCCATTATTCCCTGTTTTAATAATAGAGCCACCAGTTCCTGGATTCTTTTTAACTACAATACCAACTCCTGGAATTGGCTTATTTGCAAAACTATTTTGCGCAACAAAAAGAAAAACGATAAGAATTTTGAAAATTGTTTTTGGATGTTTCATCTTGTTTTAAATTTAATGGGTTATGTTTATATATAAATAGATGTTGGTTTTTGTTACCCCAGTTTTTAATTTTTATTTAATAAAAAACTGAATGTACTGAATGTTAATTTGTTAAAACTACAACTATTTTTATTTGAATATAACTTTTTTTCAATCAACCAATAAAAAAGCAGTTGCAAAATGAGGATATATCCTCATTTGCAACCGCTATTTTTTTTTTAGAAAAGCAATAAAAAAAATTATTCTTTCTCGTATCGTTCCATTTCTCTATCATAAAATTCATTTGCAAGCACAATCAATCCTTCCATTTCGGCATTGAGTTCACCTTCATCAAGGTCTTCAGCTTCTTCCATAAATTCGACTTCATCATCTTTTAAATTGATAATAAATCTTGGATAATCAAGGTGAATGATAAAAATATCTTCGGGAAAATCAGTATTATCGCCGAGTAAAAATTTTGGTAATTCCATTTTAAATATTTGGTTTTAGATATAAAAATAAAGTTTGAACATATTGCATTTCAAACTTCATTTTTAAAATTATTTATCAGACAAAATTACTGGTGCACTTCCTTTACCCATAAAAATAATTTTGGTGTTAGGAGAAGTGGCAATTTCTTTTTGTGCTTTTATTTGTTCGTATTGCAATTGTTTGTCGGTTAATCCCATTGAAATAATCCTTTGATAATCAGCAATACCTTGAGCTTCGACTCTTTTTCTTTCGGCTTCCTGTTTTTCTTTTTGAAGTACGAAAGTCATTTTTTGAGCATCTTGTTCTGCATTTATTTTACTTTCTATAGATGCTTTAACCGAAGGAGGAAGATTGATATTTCTAATCAACAATTGCTCTAGAACCAAACCTCTGGTTTTAAAATCTGCTTCAATAGTTTTAAAAATTCGTTGTTGAAATTCGTTTCTTTTAGTAGAATACAATGCTACGGCATCATAATAAACAGCATTGTCTCGAATACGGGTTCTAGTGACTGGTCGAACAATTTTATCATTATAATTCACCCCAATTTGTTTGAAAATCATTGGTGCATCTGCAGGGGTAATTCGATATAAAACGGTCAAATCAATTACCACTTCAAGTCCGTCATTAGACAAAACACGAATAGCATCATCGCCTTCCTGAGCTCCTTCACCGTGAATTGCGGACATTGTATAATTTTGAGTTTGAATATCAAAATCGGTTACATCAAGAAGCGGATTTATCAAATGCAATCCACTCTCCAAAACATCCGGTTGAACGCTTCCATATAGTGATTTAACACCCACTTTTCCCGCATCAATTTGCTTGAACATAGATGAGAAAACCCCTAATGCAATTACTAAAAGTCCAATATTTCTAAGTGTACTCGAAAATTTCGAAAACGGACTACTCACATTACTTTTTAATCCAAAACTTAAAACCAATAAAACAACTCCAATAATAATTAATAGTATCATTTTTTTTTGAAAATTAATTTGTTCGATGATTATACGTGTTACTGAATAGGAAGTTACACTTTTTTAAGAAAAAACTTTAATTTTAAGAATTTTCCAATGCCAACCTTTTTGTCAATCTCGCAAAGCGAATATACAAAAATAAAGCTGCCGATGATAGTCCAGCTAAAAGTCCAATCCAGATTCCAGTGGCTCCTAAGTTTGTATGTTTTCCCAAATAATAGGATGTTGGAAATCCCACAACCCAATAGGCAACAAAAGTGATATACATTGGAATTTTTACATCTTGCAAACCACGCAAAGCACCAAGAACTACCACCTGAATTCCATCCGAAATTTGGAATACCGCAGCCACCAAAAGTAATTTGGATGCAATAATAATAATTTCCGCATTGTCTAAAACTTGAGTAGGATCGGACATATTCAAAAATAAATGGGGCAAATAATTATGAAAAACCACAAAAATTAGCCCAAAAAACATCTCAAAAATTATAGTCAATAAAAATATAGAACGCGCAGTAATTATTAAGCTTTTAAAATCTTTCGACCCTTTATGAAAACCCATCCTAATCATTGCGGTAACACTGAAACCCATCGCAAACATAAAGGTTGTTGATGCCATAATAAGCGCAATTTGATTTGCTGCCTGACTGTTTTTTCCAAGAGAACCCGATAGCCATATTGCAGCTGTAAATAATGTCACTTCAAACAACATTTGCATTGCCGAAGGAAAACCAAGATTGATAATTTTATTCAATATTGACTTTCGAATTTCTTTAAAACTAAAATTCTTGAAATATCGCTTGAAAGCGGCATTTTTTCTTAAAATGAAATGCATAAAAACCACCATCATAATTCTGGAAATCACAGTTCCTAAAGCCGCTCCCAAAATTCCTAGTTTTGGAAAACCCCAAACACCATAAATTAAAACATAATTAAAAAATATGTGAACAACATTGGCTAAATAAATCGCATACATCGAATATTTTGTTTGCGATAAACCATCCGAGAATTGCTTATAACCTTGGAAAACTATTACTGGAATCAATGAAAAAGCAACCCAATCAATATAAGGTGTAGCTAATTTTACAACTGCTACAGGCTGATTCATCAAGTTCATTATTGGCTTTGACAAAACGATTAAAACGAATACTGCAATTCCTAAAATCGTGCATAACAACAATCCGTGATGAAAGGTAGTTCGGATTTTTTTGTCATCTTTTTTAGCGTCGGCCTCAGCAATCAAAGGTGTTATTGCTGTAGAAAATCCAATTCCCAATGACAATCCAATAAATATAAAACTATTGCCAAGCGAAACCGCAGCCAACTCTGTTGAACCAAGATTTCCAACCATAAAATTGTCAACAATGCCTATTAAGGTATGACCTAGCATTCCCAAAATTACGGGATAAGCTAATCTTAAGTTATAGGAGAACTCTTTGGTATATTGTGATAAATTCAATTTCTTTTATTTTGGTTGGCAAATATACTTAAAAAATTATCCCTTTTAGGGATTAAAATCCTGAAAGGGATAACAATAAAAACCGCTTTTAAAAATTTAATTTTCCAACTGCTTTTTATATTCTGCAAAATTAGCTTTTACCTTTTCGTCTAATTCCGGCTCTTTTATATCTGTATGTTTTTGCATTTCTTCCCAAATAATTTTTGCCACAATATATCGTGCCATTTCCTTATCGTCAGAGGGAATAATATACCAAGGTGCAATTCCCGTAGAAGTTTTATTAATCGCTTCCTCATAATATTCCATATATTCATCCCAATGTTCTCGCTCTTTCAAATCTCCAGGCGAAAATTTCCAATGATGTTTTTCTTCCTCTAATCTTCGCAACAAGCGCTTTCGTTGTTCTTCTTTACTCATATGAAAGTAAAATTTCATCACTATCGTTCCGTTTTGCGAAATATGTTTCTCAAAATTATTGATTTGTTTCATACGATTTTCCCAAAACATAGGAGTAATATCCTCCACTTTTTCAATTTCAGGCAAGTTCTCACTTAAAATATATTCAGGATGCACTCTGGTCACCAATACATTTTCATAATGTGTCCGATTAAAAACAGCAAACTTACCTTTTTCTGGCAAAGCCAAATAATGTCGCCATAAATAATCGTGCTCGAACTCGGATGAATTCGGCGTTTTAAAACTATGAACAACTACACCACGCGGATTAAATTCCTTGAAAACTTCCCGAATCAAACTGTCCTTTCCTGACGTATCCATTCCTTGTAAACAAATCAAAACGCCATATTTATTGTGCGCATACATCACATCCTGAAACTCGCTCAACTTAGCTTGCACCTTATTTAGCTTGGATTCTTTCTCGTCTCCATCGGCACCATTAAATAAATTTGTAGGGATTTTTGACAATTCAATTTTGTCAACCACTTTAAAATCATCCGGATTTATAGACTTCATAATAAATAATTTATCTTTGTAAAAATAATAATCCGAAGCTATTTCCAGCTATTCGTTTCAATCTTTTCTTTTTTTAAAGAAAAAAAAAGAAAAGGATTTTCACTTCTATCTGGGCTAGGGTATTCGTTTAAAAATCACTTCTATGGAAAAATTTACACTCGAATCACAATTCCAAATCACCGGTATTGGTTCTGCTTCAGGATTAGTTTACAAAGAAAATTCCTTGTTTATCATTTCAGACAATGGTTCATTTCTTTATCAATTTGACATTCCATATAATAAACTAACCCGAATTCCATTAGTAAAAAATGCTCAGGAAAATATACCAAAAAAAGACAAATACGATTTTGAATCCATTGCACTAAAAGGAAATAAACTTCATATTTTTGGTTCCGGTTCAACTGCTAAAAGAGAAAAAGAAATAACCTATAATCTTGAAACTGCAGCAACAGAAGAAAAAGATTTGTCAAAGTTATACAAAAAAATAAAACAAACCGCTACACTTTCTGACGAAGATTTAAACATTGAAGGTGCTATATTCTTCAACGAAAAATGGCACTTATTCCAACGAGGAAACGGAGCCAATTCAAAAAATGGAATTGCAATATTAAATGATAATTTCGATGAAAAAGGTACAATAGAATTCATTTTAATCGAATTACCAAAAATAAAACATATAGAAACTTCATTCACTGATGCTATTTTAGTCGAAAATAAAATCTACTTTTTGGCAACTGCAGAAGACACAACTTCAACTTATGCTGATGGGGAAATATTGGGAAGCATTATTGGCCGAATTGACACTCAAACAATGAAAATCGATTTTACACAAAAAATCACTGACATCAATAAATTCGAAGGTCTCACACTTTATAATAAAACCCAAGACAAAATGGAATTTTTCCTTTGTGAAGACAAAGATTCTGAAGTTTTAGAAACTACAATTTTCAAATTAACATTAGACATAAAACACAACTAATAATGATAAACTTAAAAAATAAAAATGCACTGATTACCGGAGCAGGAAAAGGAATTGGAAAAGCAATCGCATTGGCTTTAGCCAAAGAAGGAGTAAATGTAATTTTGCTGGCACGAACCCAAGCAGATGTGGATAAAGTTGCCAAAGAAGCAAATACTTTAGGAGTAAAATCATTGGCATTAACCACTGATGTTGCCGATATTAATTCGGTAAATGCTTCCATAGAAAGAGCTTTAGCTGAATTTAAAACCATCGATATTTTAATAAATAATGCTGGAATTGCTGCTTTCGGAAAATTCATGGAATTGGAACCTGCTGCTTGGGAACGCATTATTCAGGTCAATTTAATGGGTACCTATTATGTAACACGCGCGGTTTTGCCTAATATGATCGAAAGACAAATAGGTGATATTATCAACATTTCCTCAACTGCAGGGCTAAATGGAAATGCTTTGACAAGTGCTTACAGTGCGTCAAAATTTGCAGTTTTAGGATTGACCGACTCGCTGATGCAAGAAGTTCGAAAACATAATATCCGCGTGACAGCTCTAATGCCAAGCACCGTTGCCACAAATATGGCCAAAGAACTGAACCTTACTGACGGTAATCCAGAAAAAGTGATGCAAGCCGAAGATATGGCCGAATTAATCATCGCTCAACTAAAATTAAACCGACGTGTTTTTATAAAAAATAGCAGTATTTGGTCTACGAATCCGTAATGTTTTTCTTTTTTAAATAACAAAACCCCTGAAAAAAGGGGTTTGTTATTTATAGAAAGTCGCAATTCAATTTAAACCTCGATATTCAAGAATTCCATTCGCACACTTCCATCTTCATCAATTTTTGTTAAATTGATTTCTTGTAAAGTGTTTGCCAAATCCGGATTCCAAGGGGTTTTTACACGAACATAATTTTCAGTAAAACCGTGAATATAACCTTCTTTATTTTCACTTTCAAACAAAACACTTCTGTTAGTTCCAATTTGGCTTTCATAAAAAGCACGACGTTTTTTTACGGATAAACTGCGTAACATTTTGCTGCGTTTTGCTCGAACATTAGCAGGAATAACGCCTTCCATTTTGGCAGCCTCTGTATTATCGCGTTCTGAATAAGTAAAAACGTGCAAATACGAAATGTCTAAATCATTCAAAAAATGATAAGTTTCGAGGAAATGTTCATCCGTTTCTCCAGGAAAACCAACAATTACATCCACGCCAATGCAAGCATCAGGCATTACTTCTCGAATTTTGTTTACTCGCTCTGTATATATTTCTCGAAGGTAACGACGTTTCATCAACTTCAGGATTTCATTGCTTCCGGATTGCAACGGAATATGAAAATGCGGCACAAAAGTTCGACTTTTCGACACAAATTCAATGGTCTCATTTTTCAACAAATTCGGTTCGATAGATGAAATTCGCAAACGCTCGATTCCTTCCACTTTATCCAATTCCTGAACTAATTCCAAAAAAGTGTGTTCGTGTTTTTTGTTACCAAATTCCCCTTTTCCGTAATCACCAATGTTTACGCCTGTCAAAACAATTTCTTTAATTCCTTGTCCTGAAATTTCTTTGGCGTTTTTCAGCACATTTTCCAGTTCATCACTTCGGGAAATTCCTCTTGCCAACGGAATGGTACAATACGTACATTTATAATCGCAACCGTCTTGCACTTTCAAGAAAGCACGAGTTCTGTCGCCAATGGAATAACTGCCTACATAAAAATCGGCTTCTTCAATTTCGCAAGAATGCACTTCGCCAAAATCGTTTTTGGACAAATCGTTTATGTAATCGGTGATTTTGAACTTTTCGGTGGCACCCAGAACCAAATCAACACCATCAACATTAGCTAATTCTTCGGGTTTTAATTGGGCATAACAGCCAATCGCCGCCACAAAAGCTTTGTCGTTAAGTTTCATCGCTTTTCGCACGACTTGCTTGAATTGTTTATCTGCATTTTCAGTTACCGAACACGTATTAATGACATACATATCAGCCACTTCTTCAAAATCGACGCGGTCAAAACCTTCGTCTTGAAAATTTCGGGCAATTGTAGATGTTTCCGAAAAATTCAATTTACAACCTAGCGTATAGAACGCCACTTTTTTTCTGTTTTCCATAAAATAACTCAATTAATGAAATCGTTGTCAAAAAATTGAGATTGCAAATTTACGGACAATATTTCTAAAAATGATACATTAGAAATCTATAAAATAAAACCCCTAACTCGCAGATTAAAAATCCAATCCGCGAATCTGCGGTAAATTAAATATAAAGAACATTACTCCTTCCTCCACTTTTTAGTTTCTTCAAAAACGTGTTCTAAAATCGCGGCTTCTTTTTCATCAAATTCTATATTCCTGCGACCCATTACCAAACGAGCCGTTTCAAAAGCTTTTTTAGTCAAATATGTTGTAAAACCTGAGGCTCCTCCCCATGAAAAACTAGGTACAAAATTGCGCGGAAATCCAGCACCAAAAATATTGGCGCTTACTCCTACAACTGTTCCCGTGTTAAACATCGTGTTAATTCCGCATTTACTGTGATCTCCCATCATTAGCCCACAAAATTGGAGTCCTGTTTTTTCAAAACCTTCAGTTTCGTAACTCCACAATTTCACTTCTTCATAATTGTTTTTCAGATTGGAGTTGTTGCTGTCAGCACCAATATTGCACCATTCACCCAGAACTGAATTCCCTAAAAATCCATCATGGCCTTTATTGGAATAACTAAACAGCACTGAATTATTGACTTCACCTCCAATTCTGGAATAAGGCCCAACGGTTGTTGCTCCATAAATTTTTGCTGCCATCTTAACAACGGCTCCTTCACACAAAGCAAATGGCCCGCGAATAACAGAACCTTCCATTATTTCGGAATTTTTCCCAATGTAAATTGGCCCTGTCGATGCATTTAAAGTTATGAATTCAAGCTTTGCTCCTTCTTCGATAAATATATTTTCTTTCGAAATTACGTTAACACTTTTCGGAATTGGTTGCGATTTCCTGTCTTCGGTTAAAAGTCCAAAATCTTCCCGAATTGCAGCCTCATTATTCGAAAAAATATCCCAAGTATGCTCAATTCTTATACATTCGCCTTCAAATTCGATTATTTCATAAGTATCAAAATCAACTTCTTCCTGATTTTCACTTGTATAAAAGGCAATAACATCTTCTCCTTTAAAAATAGCCTGATTCGATTCGAGATTACTGACCATTTCAGCCAAAATTGTATTGGGAAGAAAGGATGCGTTTATCATGACATTTTCCTCCATTTCCACCATCGGAAATTTATCGGATAAATATTCCTCCGTCAATGTTGTTGTGGTAGAACCCAAAAGCATTTCCCATTTTTGACGAATTGTCATTATCCCAACAAGAATATCGGCAACCGGACGTGTAAAAGTAAAGGGCAATAAAGCGGTTCTTGCAGGTCCGTCGAAAAGTATATAATTCATTTGATGAAGGTTCAGAGTTTTGAAGTCTCAAAGTTACAAAGTTTTGAATAGCAATGAAAATAAAAAAACTCCCCAAAATTGGAGAGTTCTATATAATTTAAAAACCGATAATTATTATTTACCGTGTTTAGCGTATTTAGTTTTGAATTTATCAATACGCCCTGCAGTATCAATAAGTTTAGATTTACCAGTGTAAAAAGGGTGAGAAGTTCTAGAAATCTCCAATTTTACAACTGGATATTCAACACCATCAACAGTTATTGTTTCTCTTGTATCTGCAGTAGATTTAGTGATAAAAACGTCTTCATTTGACATGTCTTTAAAAGCAACTAATCTGTAATTTTCTGGGTGAATTCCTTTTTTCATCTTTATTTTATTTATTTTTTTGAGCGTCTTAATTTTGAAGCTTTCTCTATTTAGAAAAAGGTGTAAATGCAACTACTCTTTTTGTTTAAAACTCTTTACTTATTTTGAGTTTGCAAATTTACACTAATTTTTCAATAATCAAATCTTTACATTACTTTTTTTTATAATCGTAAAAAACGATTTTTTCCCTTGAATAAATTGGGAATTGTTATCTTTGTAGATTAATAAATAAATACCTTCAACTATGAATGAAATTATAAAGAAAAACGGGGTTTCTTATGGGATAATTACTGGTGTTGTAGCTGCATTAATTACAACATCAATATATGCAATTGATTTAAAATTATTTACCGCTTGGTGGGTAAGCCTTTTAAGTATTTCATTTTATATCATTATTGGTGTTGTATTACTTTCTAAAACAAAGAAAGAATTAAAGGGGATTTTCCCGTTTAAAGATGCTTTTACCACCTATTTTGTTTCTGCTGTTATTGGAATATTAATTTCTGTTGTTTTCAATATTATTTTATTCAATTTTATTGACCCATCATCAAAAGAATCTATCAAAGAAATATCCATAAAATATGCTGTCGAAATGATGCAAAAATTTGGAACACCCTCCTCAGCCATTAACGAAGCAGTTAAAAAACTTCAGGAAAACGATCAGTTTTCGATTGTTGAACTATTAAAAGGATCAGTATTTAGTATCGTTTTTAGCGCTCTTTTTGGATTACTTTTGGCTTTAATTTTCAAAACCAAACCTACTCAAGAATAAAAAAATATAAATGAATTTATCTATACTCATTCCACTTCTCAACGAAGACGAATCAATCAAAGAACTTTATACTTGGATAATTTCGGTTATGAAATCCAACAATTATTCCTATGAAATCATTTTTATAGACGATGGAAGTACTGATCATTCTTGGTCCATTATCGAAGGATTAGCTGCCGAAAATCCAAATGTGAAAGGGATTCGTTTTATGAAAAACTTTGGAAAATCACAAGCCCTTCACGCTGGTTTTGCAAAAGCTAAAGGTGACGTAATCATCACCATGGATGCTGACTTGCAAGATAGTCCTGAGGAAATTCCAGGATTGTTTAATATGATCACCTTACAAGATTTTGATTTGGTTTCCGGTTGGAAAAAGAAACGATATGATTCTGTAGTTTCAAAAAACCTCCCTTCAAAACTATTCAATTGGGCTGCCAGAAAAACTTCGGGTGTAGAATTGAATGATTTTAATTGCGGATTAAAAGCTTACAAAAATATAGTTGTAAAAAACATTGAGGTTTCAGGCGAAATGCATCGATATATTCCGGTTTTGGCAAAGAACGCCGGCTTTGGAAAAATTGGAGAAAAAGTAGTGCAACATCAAGCCAGAAAATATGGTGAGACCAAATTTGGAATGAATCGTTTTGTAAATGGTTTTTTGGACTTAATCACCATTTGGTTTCTGTCCAAATTCGGAAAAAGACCAATGCACTTATTTGGTGCTATGGGTTCAGTAATGTTTATCATTGGATTTCTATTGGCTGGTTATATTGGTGTAATGAAATTATACAATCTCTATAATAATTTACCTTATCATTTAGTCACAAGCAATCCTTGGTTTTATATTGCGCTAACAACTATGGTTTTAGGAACGCAATTATTTTTGGCGGGATTTCTAGGTGAAATCATTTTGAGAACAAAAAACAACGAGGAAAGATATAAAGTTTCGAAGGAAATCAATTAATCTTAAAAAAATATTCAAATTTCAAATAAATATACAGAAATGGAAATCAAAAAAAACATTTTAGACGCAGTAAATGAATGGCTTACGCCAACATTTGACAATGAAACCCAAAAAGAAATCAAAGAAATAATGACTTCTTCACCAAAAGATTTAGAAGAAAGTTTTTATAAAAATCTAGAATTCGGAACAGGCGGAATGCGTGGAGTGATGGGAGTTGGAAATAACCGCATCAACAAATATACGCTCGGAAAAAGTACTCAAGGACTCTCTGATTATTTGCATAAAGTATTTCCTAAACAACCATTAAAAGCCGTAATTGCTTTCGATTGTCGCCATAACAGCAAGTCTTTGGCTAAGACCGTAGCCGATGTTTTTTCGGCTAACGGGATTCAAGTATATTTGTTTTCTGATTTGAGACCAACTCCAGAGCTGTCATTTGCCCTAAAATATTTGGGCTGTCAATGCGGTATTGTTCTTACTGCATCCCACAACCCCCCAGAATACAACGGCTACAAAGTATATTGGGAAGATGGCGGTCAAATTGTTCCTCCACAAGATGAAGGCATAATCAATACAATTGAAAAATTAAATTACAATCAAATAAAGTTTGATGCCAACGAAGATTTGATACATTATATAGATACTGAAGTCGATCAAGCTTTTATAAAATCAACTATTGAGAATGCCAGTTTCGGGACATCTCAAGAAGCAAAAAATAATTTAAATATTGTATTTACTTCTTTACACGGAACTTCGATTACTTTGGTTCCCGATACTTTTGCCCAAGCAGGTTATCCAAACGTGCATATTGTTGAAGAACAAAGAGTGCCAAATGGTAATTTTCCAACGGTAAAATCACCAAATCCAGAAGAGCCGGAAGCATTGACTATGGCATTGGCATTGGCTGATAAAATCAATGCAGACATTGTTATTGGTACCGACCCGGATTGCGATAGACTTGGCGTTGCAGTGCGAAATGATGAAGACAGGATGATTTTATTGAACGGAAACCAAACGATGATTTTGATGACCGCATTTCTATTGGAACAATGGAAAAAAGCAGGAAAAATCAACGGAAAGCAATTTGTGGGTTCAACTATTGTTTCAACTCCGATGATTATGGAATTGGCCACAGCTTATGGAGTAGAATGCAAAGTGGGTTTGACTGGTTTCAAATGGATAGCCAAAATGATTAAGGATTTTCCTGAATTGGAATTCATTGGCGGTGGCGAAGAAAGTTTTGGATTTATGGTGGGCGATGCAGTTCGTGATAAAGACGCAGTTGCTGCGACATTATTAGTTTGCGAAATAGCAGCTCAGGCAAAAGCCAAAGGAAGCACTGTTTACAAAGAATTATTACAATTATACGTAGAACACGGATTTTATAAAGAACATTTGATTTCGATTACTAAAAAAGGAATGGAAGGTTTGGCAGAAATCAATCAGATGATGGTTACCATGCGTAATAATCCCGTGAAAGAAATTAACGGACAAAGAGTAATTATGCTGGAAGATTACAAATCATCTGTTGCCAAAAATTTACTTACCGGTGAAGAAGAAATGATGAATATTCCCAAAGCTGACGTGTTGATTTATTATACCGAAGACGGCTCTAAAATTTGCGCCAGACCAAGCGGAACGGAGCCCAAAATAAAATTTTATATCAGTGTTAATGCAGAATTGGACAGTGTTGAAAATTTTACGAAAGTCGAAACTATTTTAAATACTAAAATTAAAAATATCATTGCTGCAATGCAATTAAACTAATGGACAAGAATTTAATAAAACTATTTCCCTATACAAAACCGTATAAATCACACATCATTTGGAATGTGATATACAACATTTTATATGCTTTATTTAGCACCATTTCAATGTTGACGTTGCTTCCTGTCCTGCAAGTGCTTTTTGGTAAAACCAAAACTATTGACAAAGCGCCAATATATACAGGTATTGGAAATATAAAGGATTTTGCAACTGATTTTTTATATTATAAAATCTCAGAATTAACGAAAGAAAATGGACCACAACTGGCACTTTTACTAGTGGTTTCCTTAGTTATTATAACTTTTTTATTCAAAAATTTATTCAATTATCTGGCTTCACACCATATTATGCACCTAAAAAATGGCGTATTAAGAGATTTACGAAAATCTATGTATGATAAAATAATTGAATTGCCCATTTCTTATTATTCAGAAAAAAGAAAAGGCGACATTATGGCTCGAATGCTTGGTGATGTAAATGAAGTTCAAAATTCATTTTTTTCAGTTTTAGAGCTTGTTGTCAAAGAACCCTTAACTATTGTTTTTGCTATAATAACGATGTTTTTTATAAGCGTAAAACTGACCTTGTTTGTTTTAGTTTTTATCCCTCTTTCAGGTTTAATAATTTCAAAAATTGCCAAAAATTTGAGAGCGCAATCTCTGCAAGCTCAAAAAGAAAGTGGTTTTCTTATTTCTATTGTGGATGAAAGTCTGGGTGGTTTGAAAGTGATAAAAAGCTACAATGCAGAAGCTAATTTCAAAAGTAGATTTAACGAATCGGTTACTCGATTGTTAAACTTATCAAATAGCATTGGAGACAAAAACAATTTGGCAACACCTTTGAGTGAATTTTTAGGGATTACAACTATTGCCGCATTGCTTTGGTATGGAGGAAATTTGGTTCTAATAGACAAAACCCTTGAAGGAGCTGCTTTTATTGTTTATCTGACCTTGGCTTTTAACATCCTTACTCCTGCCAAAGCGATTTCAAAAGCATCCTATGCTGTAAAAAATGGGTTAGCTGCTGCAGAACGGGTTTTTGAAGTTCTTGAAGTAGAAAACGAAATTACTTCAAAGGAAAATGCTATTGCCAAAACCACTTTTGAAGACAAAATATCGTTAAAAAACATCAATTTTAAATACGAAGAAGAAGTTGTTTTAAAAGATTTCTCACTTGAAGTAATAAAAGGGCAAACTGTGGCACTCGTGGGTCAATCCGGTAGCGGAAAAAGTACGATTGCCAACTTATTGACTCGTTTTTATGATGTGAATGAAGGCACGATTTCCATTGATGGCCTTGATATAAAAGATATCAGTCTTCATTCACTTCGCGGTTTGATGGGATTGGTAACACAAGACAGTATCTTGTTTAATGAGACCATAAAAGCCAATATTTCAATAGGGAAACTAGATGCAACCGATGATGAGATTATTGAAGCTTTGAAAATTGCCAATGCTTATGAATTTGTAAAAGATTTACCACTTGGAATTCACACTAACATTGGCGATAGCGGGAACAAACTTTCAGGCGGTCAAAAGCAACGATTATCAATTGCCCGTGCGGTTTTGAAAAATCCACCGATAATGATTTTGGATGAAGCCACATCAGCATTGGATACTGAAAGTGAAAAATTTGTGCAAGTAGCTTTAGAAAATATGATGCAAAACAGAACTTCGATTGTGATTGCGCACCGACTTTCGACCATTCAAAAAGCAGATAAAATTGTGGTGATGCAAAAAGGAAAAATTGTAGAACAAGGCACTCATGATGAATTAATTGCGCTAAACGGAACATATAACAAATTAGTGACTTTGCAATCTTTCGAGTAGTGATTAAAATTGCGAAACGAAGCAATCTGATTTTAATGGAAAGCAGATAAAACGGATTCGCTTTGCGAAAACGGAAAAAAAAAAACGATTTTTCTACTTAAAATTTCAAGTAAAATACAGATTCTGTCGAATTTTTAAATTTTTGAATTATTCAATCTTTAAATTAAATGTACCTCAATAACAAAAATATCAAGCTTCCGGAGAATCCTGACACCATTGTTTGGAAATACTTGGACTTGTCAAAGTTTCTCGATTTGTTGATGTCTAAAAAACTCTTTATGTCACGTTCGGATAAATTTGAAGACCAATATGAAGGTACATTTAGCGAACCAACCTACGAAGAAATAAAGAGAATTGCAGAAAACAACCCTGAGTTTTTACAATATTACAAATCACATCGAGAAAAAGTTGCCATCAGTAGCTGGCACATCAATGAATACGAATCGTTTGCAATGTGGCAGATTTTCACTCAAAATAGCGAAGGTCTGGCCATTCAATCTACTATCGGAAGATTGCAAAATGCAGTTATTCCGGAAAAAAAATACGAGCAATACATTGGCGAAGTCAATTATATAGATTACAAAAAGGAACATATTCCGTTTGATGATATGTTTTTCCCATTTTTGTTCAAGCGAAAAAGTTTTCAATACGAAAGAGAAGTTCGCATCATTTCTGATGTCACCCTAAGCAACATCAAATTGAATGATGGTCTAAAAATTGATGTGGACATTAAACAGTTAATCGAAAAAATTTACATTCACCCTAAATCAGAAAACTGGTATAAAAACCTTGTAATCGAATTAGTTTCGAAACTAGGATTTGATTTTAAGATAGAAAAATCGGATTTGGAAAGTGATATTTTGATATAGAATTAAAACCTCATATTCACCTTCACATTAAAAACTCTTGTGGTCAAATAATTAGGAATCGCATATTGATTTTTAGAATACACATCGCGTACCCAAGTATTGGTAATTGCGTTTTGATTGTCGAAAAGGTTGAAGATTTCTAGTCCAATGGCCAATTCTTTGAAACTTTGCAACCATTTTTTATTAGACGGATTTTGAGCATCAATTAATACTTTGGAGAAACCAACATCAGCACGACGGTAATCTCTCAATCTATTTTGGTACAAATAAGGATCAGCGTAGGATGGCGAACCTCCAGGCAATCCTGTGTTGTAAACTAAATTAAGGTATAATTTTATACTTGGAATATTAGGCATATAATCTTGGAACAAAAGCGCAAATTTTAATCTTTGATCCGTTGGTCTGGAAATAAATCCTTTATTGTCAATGTTTTCTTCGGTCTTTAGATAGCCAAAACTAAACCAAGATTCGGTTCCAGGAACAAATTCTCCGTTTACTCTGAAATCAAAACCTTCCGCGTACGCTTTTGCATTATTGGCTGCAGCGTAGCGAATTCGGACATTGTCCAAAGTAAATGGATTTACATCTGTCAACGATTTGTAATACAATTCGGAAACCATTTTGAAAGGACGATTCCACATTTTGAAACTATAATCATTACTTAAAACGACATGAATTGCTTGTTGCGCTTTCACTGTAGGCTGCACTACCCCATCGGCATCTCTCAACTCTCGATAAAAAGGTGGCTGATGGTATAGCCCTCCCGATAGTCGGAAAAAAATATCCTTATTCCAATTGGGTTTCAAAGAAAATTGTGCTCTTGGGCTAAAAGTAAACTGTGTATTGCTCACTAAATTATCGCCTAAAACTTCCCAATTTTGTGAACGCACACCAGCATTTAACCATATTTCGTTATTGCCAATATATCCTTTTCGACTCCATTGCACATAACCAGAAAACCGGTTAATATTAACAAAATTAGTCGCCCTTACATTATTATATGGAACCAATGGTCCTGTGTATGGCGAATAAGGTTGGTCATTTTTTGGTAAAATGAGAATTGGTGTATTTAAGGAAAACCCAGCAGAATCGATCACTTCCCATTCTATAACTCTGTCTCGAATAGATTCTCGCGTGAACTTCGCTCCCCATTCAAATAGATTTTTCTTCCAATTATGTATTCCTTTTAACTCTGTATTTACAATTAAGGCATCCAAATCATTTCTAGCGTGATTGAGTTGCGAGCCAATTCCTCTTGTATATGAGACATTACCAAAATTTTGGGAACCAAAATTTGAATCTACTTCGCCCAAACGATATTGTGCCAAAATATCAAAATGCTCTTGTTCTTTTGTATTATAAGCTGAAACAATTAGTTTGTAAGTGGAGTTTTTTGAAGCATTATAAGTAGATTTCACTGCTCCAAAATAAGTGGTATATTTATCTTTTTCCTGACCTTCATAATAAATCAAAAGTGCCATTGGATTATCGATGGTTCCAAAATTAGTCTGACGTGTCAAAGGTTGATATTGATAATCGTTTTGGGAAATATTCCCAAGAAAACTCCACTCCCATTTATCGGAAGACTTAAAATTGATGTTGGTTTGAAGATCGACAAATGTTGGTTTATAATTTGTTTGTGTTTCCTGACTATTTACCAAAAGTGAATTATTTCTATACCGAATTCCGGTGATTTCAGACCATTTACCATTCTTCGAAACCGCATCGACAGCAACGCTTGCGCCAAGAAAACTGGCTTCGGCAACAGCTCCAAATTTTGTTGGCTTTCGATACGTAATATCCAAAACAGAAGATAATTTATCTCCAAATTTTGCCTGAAAACCTCCAGCAGAAAAATCAACATTTTGAACCAAATCCGTATTGGTAAAACTCAAACCTTCTTGCTGACCCGAGCGAATCAGAAAAGGACGATAAACTTCGATTTCGTTTACATAAACCAAATTTTCGTCATAGTTTCCACCACGAACAGCATATTGCGTACTTAATTCATTATTGGAATTTACACCTGGTAAGGATTTCAAAATATTTTCGACACCTGCATTGGCGCCAGGAATTTTCCGAATCAATTCCGGTTCGATAATTGTAATTCCCTGAACTCTTTTTTTATTGTTTACCGTAATTACAACTTCGCCCATTTGCTCATCTTTGTCATTCATGACCAAGTTAAACTCATAATCTTCGTTTGAATTTAATGTAACCGCAACAGTAACTTTTTTTAGGGAAATGTGGGAGAAAACTACTATTGTTTTTTGATTAGCGGGAACTTCTAAACTGTAAAAACCATTTTCGTTGGATTTTGTCCCTTTACTGGGACAAGATACATTCACGTTATCAACAGGTTGATTCTTTTTATCGAGAATAATTCCTTTTATGTGGGCTGATTGTGCAAAAGTTGTAGCACCAAAACAAAAAAAGAAGAAAACAAGTATTATTTTATGTACACTCAAGGAATTTAATTTTTATTTTTTTTGACTTCTAAAAAACCGAGTTTCAAAGATAGTGGAATTTCCTAAATTATCGACCACTATAATTTTTAATTCATTTGCACCTTCGGCAACAATACCATCACTAAAATCATGGGTTATTTTCTTGGTTTTATTGTCATATTCAAATAAAATCCATTTACCGTTCAAATAACCATTATAGGATTTTATGCCTGATAACCCATCGCTAATGGTGAATTGTATAAACTTTTTATCATTTAACCACTTTCCTTCAATTGAATTTGCAATGCTGATTTTTGGTGGAATAGTATCCAAAACTAAAGCGAACTTTCCTAAAGTTTTAACTTTGGCAGTAAAAACACTATCATTTCGAAACGTAAAATTATAGGCTGTTTTGTTGTCGTCAATTGTGGCTATGAACAATTTTTCTCTTTGCGCTTTTGTAAATTTATTATCAATTATCTCGATAGTGAAATTTGCGTGAACTGGAACTGTATCATCATGAAGATACAAAGTATCGTTCTTTACGTCGAAATTTAAATAGAAATCATCATAAAAAGTTCCTGCGGGAAAAGAAACTGAAACATTGTCTTTGGTGAAATTACTGTCATTATTTGCTTTTACAAAATATTTTGATAAAATAGGTTCCGGAACAATGATGGCGGGCTGAGTATCATATTTAATTGGAATGGAAACTGAAGTCAGATTGCCATAAAAATCAGAAACTTCAATACGATAACTTGAACTCAAATTAGGGACTGCCGTAAGAACTCCGTTAGTCTTATCTGTCTTTATTATGCTCAATCCATATGGATTTCGCATAAATAATTTTTGAACTCTTTGCAGCGTTTTTTTATATCGTGGATAATCAATTAGGGCATTTACATAACGCATTTCATCAAAGGAATAAGTGTCAAATTGGTAACCAAAATTAGGAATTCCATTATAAAAAGTTTGTACTTTATAGACACCGTTTTTATTGAAAGAAACATCGTCATAATCGAAAGTATTGATTCCAAAACCAATTTTTCCATTGGAAACCACTTGATCCGCTAAATAAGTTCCGTCCTTTTGCAATAACAAGTTGAGCAATAAAGGACGTTTTGATTGATTCACAATAGTTTTATTATCTAAAGGATAAACATAAATACTTGAAATAAGTGGTTTTTTAGTATCCTTCATATATTTATCAAACCCAAAAAGCATCGGATTAATAATATTTTCTGTAATGTTATCCCGAAATTCGAAATGTAAATGAGGACCTTCAGAAGCACCGGTATTTCCTGAAAAAGCAATAATCTGACCTTTCTTAACCACTAATTCTCCGGGTTTCAAATACATTTCTATCTCGAATGATTGCTCAGCATAATGCATTTTTTTGATGAAAGCTTCAATAAAATCAGTAGCTCTTAGTAAATGCCCGTAAACTGAAGTATAGCCATTAGAATGCGTTATATATATAGTTTTTCCGTTTCCAAAGGTCGAAATCTTAATTCTTGACACATAACCATCGGCTACCGCATGAACTTCTAAACCTTCCCTTTGCATCGTCTTCAAATCAAAACCTGCATGAAAATGATTGGGTCTCAACTCTCCAAAATTCCCTGATAGCTGCATTGGAATAGCGAGTGGCGGACTAAAATAATCTTTTGGATAATTAACTTGAGCAAAAACGGAACTATAAAATAACAGGATAAGTAGGTACAATCTCATGGAATACATTTTTGCTAAGATAAAAAAAGTATTTTAAAAAAATTTAAAAAAGCATTTAAATGTAATTAACTGATATACAATATATTAATATTTTAAGAATAAAAAAGCCCCTAAAATATTGTAAAAATAAAAAGGAATACTAACTTTGTAGGATTAAGTAATACGTAGGATATAATATGAGTGTAATTGCAGAAATAATTGATACTCTTGAAAATAAGATTGAAAAGCTATTTACAAAAATAAATAGTTTGGAGAAAAAATCTCAAGATTTGAAAATTGAATTAACAAAATCTGCAACTATCATACGAACTCAGTCTCAAGAGATTGAAGCATTAAAAGCAAAGTATGAAACACTTAAAGTAGCTAACGCACTACTTGGCAGTGAGGATAATAAAAGAGAAACAAAGCTTAAAATAAATTCATTAATTCGTGAAATTGATTACTGCATAGCACAGCTATCAGATTAATAAAAGATATGGACGAAAAGCTTAAAATTAAGATATCGATTGCGGACAGAGTTTATCCATTGACCGTGGAGCTCTCTCAGGAAGAAGGACTAAGAAGTGCTTCAAAAAAAATTGATACTATGATAAAGCAGTTTGAAGAAAATTATGCCGTTCGTGACAAGCAGGATGTATTAGCAATGTGTGCTTTGCAATTTGCCTCTCAAACAGAACAAAAACAAATTGATAATGCCATCGATGGAGTAGCAACTATCGAAAGAATTAAAAAAATCAATTCGCTTTTAGATCAATATCTCAGCGATTAAACACGTTCTTTACAGAAACTAAGATACTGCCTACATTAGTTCATATTTGGTAAACTCAACACTAACAAATTAGAATGAGCAAATCATCGTTACTATAGCAAGCCAATTCAGTTTGGAAGCTTGAACAACGAGTTAGCTCAAAACTTGTATTTCCGAGTTTATTCAAGCAACCTAATGTAGGCTTTTTTATATACTAAATTTAGATAAACATGGACATTTTAACAATAATTATTTCAGCAATTGCTGGTATTGCAGGAGGTTTTGGTATAGCCAAAACAATAGAGAAAAGCAACAACTCTAATTTGATCAAAAGAGCAAAAAAAGAGGCTTCTTCTATTTTAAAAGATGCTAATCTTGAAGCCGAAAACATCAAAAAAGATAAAATTCTACAAGCAAAAGAAAAATTTATCGAATTAAAGTCAGAACACGAGCAAGTAATTCTTTCTCGTGACCAAAAGATGGCTGAAGTCGAAAAAAGAATTAGAGACAAAGAATCTCAAATTTCAAACGAATTGTCAAAAGCCAAAAAAGTAAATGACGATTATGAAGCTAAAACTTTAGAATATAATTCAAAAATAGAAATTTTAGACAAAAAACAAGCAGAAGTTGACAGATTACACAAAAGCCAACTTCAACAACTAGAGGTTATTTCTGGTTTATCTACTGAAGATGCCAAAAATCAATTGATAGAAGGCTTGAAAGCTGAAGCAAAAACCGAAGCGATGTCTCATATTCAAGACACTATTGAAGAAGCCAAATTAACAGCACAACAGGAGGCTAAAAAAATAATCATAAATACCATTCAAAGAGTTGGAACAGAAGAAGCAGTAGAAAATTGTGTATCTGTTTTCAACATCGAATCGGATGATGTAAAAGGAAGAATCATTGGTCGTGAAGGTAGAAATATTAGAGCGATTGAAGCTGCAACCGGAGTAGAAATTATAGTTGATGACACGCCAGAAGCTATCATACTTTCTTGTTTTGATCCAGTACGAAGAGAAATTGCACGTTTGGCCTTGCATAAATTAGTCACTGACGGACGCATTCACCCGGCCCGTATTGAAGAAGTTGTTGCAAAAACTACCAAACAAATTGATGACGAAATTATAGAAGTTGGAAAACGTACCGTAATCGATTTAGGTATTCACGGTTTACATCCTGAATTAATCAAAGTTGTGGGTCGAATGAAATATCGTTCTTCTTACGGACAAAATTTATTGCAACACTCACGCGAAGTTTCCAAACTTTGTGGAATTATGGCAGCCGAATTAGGTCTAAATGTAAAACTTGCCAAAAGAGCTGGTTTATTGCACGATATTGGTAAAGTTCCAGATGCCGAAAGTGATTTACCTCACGCTTTATTAGGAATGCAATGGGCTGAAAAATATGGCGAAAAAGAAGAAGTTTGCAACGCCATTGGAGCACACCACGATGAAATTGAAATGAAATCATTATTATCACCGATTGTTCAAGTTTGCGATGCTATTTCAGGTGCAAGACCAGGTGCAAGAAGACAAGTTTTAGACTCTTACATTCAACGTTTAAAAGATTTAGAAGAAGTTGCTTATGGATTCAGCGGAGTAAAAAACGCTTACGCAATTCAAGCCGGTAGAGAATTACGTGTTATTGTAGAAAGCGAAAAAGTTTCTGATGAAAATGCAGCTACATTATCTTTCGAAATTTCACAAAAAATACAAACTGAAATGACTTATCCTGGTCAGGTAAAAGTGACTGTAATTAGAGAAACTAGGGCAGTAAATATTGCAAAATAGGTGACAGACGGCAGTTTGCAGATTTCAGCTAGCAACTTAATTGATATATAATAAAAAATATTTAAAAAATGACTTGTTTTCAACAAGTCATTTTTTTTTCAATCTGAAATCTGCTATTTGAAACCTGCCATCTATCCTCTAGGATGAAAAGTATTCATAACTTCTCTCAAAAATTTTCTGTCCAGATGCACATAAATTTCTGTGGTTGTAATCGATTCGTGACCGAGCATTAGTTGAATTGAACGTAAATCGGCTCCATTTTCAAGAAGATGTGTTGCAAAAGAATGCCGTAAAGTATGCGGGCTAATGCTTTTATTCAACTCAATTTTGGCTGCCAAATCCTTGATTATCGTAAATATCATCGCTCTCGAAAGCTGATTTCCTCTTCTATTCAAGAACAAAGTATCTTCGTGTCCTTTCTTTATATTCAAATCGGTTCGCTTATAGTCTTTATAAATTTGAATGTATTTTTGGGTCAAATTACCAACAGGGACAAAACGTTGTTTATGTCCTTTACCTGTAATTTTGAGAAATCCTTCATCAAAAAATAAATCTGAAATTTTTAGCGAAACTAATTCCGAAACTCGAAGTCCGCAACCATATAACGTTTCTAACATTGCTCGATTCCGTTCGCCTTCATTTGAATCCAAATCAATAGCGGCAATTAAAGAATCAATTTCATCAATAGACAAAGTATCGGGAAGTTTTCTGCCGGTTTTTGGGGTTTCAATTAATTCTAAAGGATTATTAGTGCGATAGTCTTCAAAAATTAAATAGCTAAAAAAACTTTTTAATCCCGAAATTATTCTGGCTTGCGATCGGGGATTTACTTCTTTTGAAACACTATAAATGAACTGTTGGATAGTTTCTTCACTGATTTTTATTGGCGAGACAGTTATGGCATTTTCTTCCAAAAAAAGACACAATCTCTCAATATCAAAAGTATAATTGTCAATGGTGTTTTTAGACAAACCTCTTTCAATCCTAAGATACGACTGATAATTTCTTATAAAAATACTCCAATTCATAAAAGCAAAGTAAAGCTATTTTTGGACATAAAAAAACCACGCCAATGGCGTGGTTTTTAGTAAAAAAAGTTACTTAGAATTTATAACCTAAAGCTATTTGAAAAACTGAATTATGTGAAGCAGATTCTCCTGAAATCAAATCTTTTTGCAATTGACTTAAACCTAAATTATAGCGTATTCCTAAAGTAAAGTCTCCAATATCATATCCAGCTCCAAAATTTAAGCCAAAATCAGTAGATTTAGTAGAGTCTTTTAAATTTTCACTAACTCCGCCAGATTTAGCTTTTGCCGACAGTAAAAAACCAATTTGCGGACCAAACTCAAGACTAAAATCTTTAGCTATATAATATTTAGCCATAACCGGAATATTGATATAATCTAATTTAACATCAATTTTATCTCCATCGGAATCAACCTTAACACCTTGTGCAGAATACAACAATTCAGGCTGAATAGCGAATTTATCACTTACCATAAATTCCCCAAACAAACCAAGATGAAAACCAATCAAAGAACTTGAATTAGACCCATATTGATCAGCATTCGTAACCGAACAAATGTTCAAGCCTCCTTTAACACCAAAAGACATATCTTTTTTGTCTTGTGCATTAGCAAAACTAAATGCTAAAAAAGCAACCGATAATAAAATAATTTTTTTCATGATTGTTTATGTTTAAAATTAGTAAAGTAAAGTTACAGAATAATTTCATTAAAAACACATAAAAAAAACAAAAACAATTGATTTTCAATATATTAAAAAGAATTAAGATAAAACCTAAATAAAATTTGAATCATTAATAATAAGAAAATCACTATCGACCGACAAAACTAAGATTTAGGCAATAAATTCCTTTTAACCCTAGTAAATGCTAGGATTATTTTGTAAAATAAAAAACCTACCTCCCTATATTTCAGAAGAATTGCAT
>NZ_JADHEC010000011.1 GCF_015277675.1 Flavobacterium soyangense | reverse complement strand
TTTTTATTATATTTGACATGGATATTGTTTGTTTTGCGACTTCAAGATACTGAATTTCAGTGTCTTGAGCAATATCTAATTAATATTTTTTACTTCAAATAATTACACCCAACGGGTAATGTATAAACTTGTACATATATATTGTATGTATTTTAGTAATGCGCTATATTTGCATTCACAAAATTAAAAACAATGATTAAGATTAGTTTGCCCGATGGGTCAGTTAAAGAGTTTGCAAAAGGAGTAACTCCTATGGATGTTGCGATAAACATTAGTGAAGGATTTGCCAGAAACGTGATTTCGGCTTCTTTTGATGGTACAATTGTGGAAACCACAACTCCTTTGACGACGGATGGCAGTCTTATATTATATACGTGGAATGACGAAGGCGGTAAAAAGGCTTTCTGGCATTCGACTTCGCATGTGATGGCACAGGTTCTTGAAGAAATGTATCCAGGGATAAAACTGACACTTGGACCAGCAATATCCAATGGTTTTTACTATGATGTTGATTTTGAAGATCAAAAGATTACGGATGCCGATTTCAAAAAAATCGAAGATCGTGTTTTAGCTATTTCGAGAGAGAAACACGAATTTAAATTGCGTCCTGTTTCAAAAGCGGAAGCATTGGAAGTATACAAAGACAACGTTTACAAAACTGAATTGATTACTAATCTTGAAGACGGAACGATTACTTTTTGTGACCATTCTACTTTCACTGATTTGTGTCGTGGTGGTCATATTCCGAATACTGGAATCATTAAGGCAATGAAAATCATGAGTATTGCCGGTGCTTACTGGCGTGGTGATGAAAAGAACAAACAACTTACTCGTGTTTATGGTATTTCATTTCCAAAACAAAAAGACTTAACCGAATACTTAGAATTGCTGGAAGAAGCGAAACGTCGTGACCACAGAAAACTAGGAAAGGAGCTGGAACTGTTTGCTTTTTCGGCAAAAGTTGGTCAAGGTTTGCCATTGTGGTTGCCTAAAGGAGCTGCTTTGCGTGATCGTTTGGAGCAGTTTTTGAAAAAAGCACAAAAGAAAGCGGGTTACGAGCAAGTAGTTACTCCACATATTGGACAAAAAGAATTATATGTGACTTCAGGTCATTATGCTAAATATGGTGCTGATAGTTTTCAACCAATAAATACTCCTGCCGAAGGTGAAGAGTTTTTATTGAAACCTATGAACTGCCCTCATCACTGTGAAATCTTTAATGTAAGACCTTGGTCGTACAAAGATTTACCAAAACGTTACGCAGAATTTGGTACTGTTTATCGTTACGAACAAAGTGGCGAATTACACGGTTTGACTCGTGTTCGTGGGTTTACTCAAGATGATGCCCATATCTTTTGTACGCCAGATCAATTGGATCAAGAATTCAAAAACGTTATTGATTTGGTATTGTATGTTTTTGGCTCGTTAGGATTCGAAAACTTCACGGCTCAGATTTCGTTGCGTGATCAAGAAAACAGAGAAAAATATATAGGAAGCGATGAAAACTGGGAAAAAGCGGAAAATGCGATTATCAATGCCGCTGCCGATAAAGGACTGAAAACAGTTGTCGCTTATGGCGAAGCTGCTTTCTATGGCCCAAAGTTGGACTTTATGGTAAAAGATGCCCTTGGAAGACAATGGCAATTGGGAACCATTCAGGTTGATTACAACCTGCCAGAGCGTTTCGAATTAACTTACAAAGGCTCTGACGATCAACTACATACACCAGTTATGATTCACAGAGCTCCTTTTGGATCGATGGAACGATTTATCGCCATTTTGATCGAACATACAGCAGGTAAATTCCCGCTTTGGCTGATGCCAGAACAGGCTATAATATTGTGTTTGAGTGATAAATATGAAATATATGCGAAAAAAGTTTTAAATCTGCTAGAAAATCACGAAATTCGCGCCCTAATTGACAACAGAAACGAGTCAATTGGAAGAAAAATTAGAGATGCAGAAATGCAAAAAACCCCGTTTATGCTGATTGTAGGCGAGGAAGAAGAGAAAAACGGAACCATATCCATACGTCGTCACGGACAAGAAGGAAAAGGAAACATTACCGTTACAATTGAGGAATTTGCTGCAATTGTAAACGAAGAAATAGGCAAAACATTAAAAACATTTACAGTTTAACTTAAATTATAAAGTCATAGCAATAAGAAGCAATAGAGGTTATCAACCTCGAGTAGAAAAAAAAGATGCCCATAGGATTAATAATCTTATCCGTGGTGTGCAAGAAGTAAGACTTGTGGGTGAAAATATCGAGCCAGGAGTTTTTAAACTTTCTGAAGCGTTACGATTAGCAGACGAATTCGAATTAGACTTGGTTGAAATTTCGCCAAATGCAGAGCCGCCTGTTTGCAAGATAATGGACTATAAAAAGTTTGTTTACATGCAAAAGAAACGTGAAAAAGAGCTTAAAGCAAAATCTACTCAAATTGTAGTAAAAGAAATTCGTTTTGGCCCTCAAACAGATGAGCACGATTATGAATTCAAAAGAAAAAATGCAGAAAAATTTCTGAAAGAAGGTTCTAAATTGAAAGCATTCGTTTTCTTTAAAGGGCGTTCAATCATATATAAAGACCAAGGTCAAATCTTGTTATTGAGATTAGCGACAGATCTTGAAGAATTTGGAAAAGTAGAAGCAATGCCCGTTCTTGAAGGAAAGAGAATGATTATGTTCATTGCCCCGAAGAAAAAGAAATAAGTCTTAAAGTCGAAGGTCATAAAGTCAAAAGTCAGCTACTGATATTTAGACTTTATACATTCAAACTTTGGACTAAAAAATAAGTAAGTAGGAATAAATTAAAAACACTAGGAAAAAATGCCTAAAATGAAAACCAAATCTAGCGCCAAGAAACGTTTTAAAGTTACTGGTTCTGGAAAGATTAAAAGAAAGCATGCTTTCAAAAGTCACATATTGACTAAAAAATCTAAAAAACGTAAATTAGCTTTGACACACTCAGCGCTAGTTCACAAAACAGATATGAAAAGCATCAAACAACAATTAAGAATACTATAGTTGATGGTTTTCGGTTGATGGTTGATGGTAAAAAATTCCAACAACTAAAAACCAATAACTAACAACCAATTCTTTAGGTTAAAACAATTTAAAATAACCTTGGAGTATGGCCTTAAGTTCCCTTGATTAAATTCGGGACGCCAGCTACAAAAACACAAAAAAATTATGCCAAGATCAGTAAATTCAGTTGCTAAAAGAGCAAGAAGAAAAAAGATAATGAAGCAAGCCAAAGGTTTCTTTGGTCGTCGTAAAAACGTTTGGACAGTTGCAAAAAATGCGGTTGAGAAAGCAATGTGCTATGCTTACCGTGACAGAAAAGTGAACAAAAGAAATTTCCGTGCTTTGTGGATTCAACGTATCAACGCTGGAGCCAGATTAGAAGGAATGTCTTATTCACAATTCATCGGGAAATGCAAAGCTAATAACATCGAATTGAACCGTAAAGTTCTTGCCGATTTAGCAATGAATCATCCAGTAGCTTTCAAAGCCATACTTAATAAAGTAAAATAAACGTTTTATCAACTCAATTTAAGATTACTTACTTATATAGAAACCCAATCGAAAGATTGGGTTTTTTTGTGAGTCATTCTCATCTAAAAATATCAGGAGCGTAACATTTGCTTCCCCTTACACGAGTTGTCCCGCTATGCATTTCAATCCACGGGATTGCTTCGTGCCTCGCAATGACGTGGGATTTTCATTGCTATCGGGGCTATTTTACACTTTTTCAATTTCAATCACCTTATTCTAATTAACATAAATAAGAATTTAATCAAACCCACTATTTACTAAGTATATATTTCTTAATTATATATTTTGATATAGGCTTTAATGTTTTTCCTGTTTCGGGATGCAATCCTGGTTGATTAAAATATTCATATTGTTTTTTATCTGGAGATTTTCCATACCAAACTAATGGGTGATTATAATCCCCATTTTTGAAGAATGAGGTAGAATCAGAAACAGTTATCTTTTTGAAATTATCCAAAACATCCTGATTTATCGGACTCACTTCAGCTGTGTCTTTCACTTTATCATATTCAACAGCTTGATAGTGATTTTTTACCCAAACCATACAATTCTTATCTGGGAAAAAATTGCTTTTGACACCATAACCCACTAAACCAAAAACTAACAATACCAAAACTACTAAAACCATTCGTTTCGAAATACTACTCTTTTTAAATTCCTCTAAAACCCCTCCACTTTTTTCAATTGTCTCCTCTCTTTTCTTATCTTTTTTTGAACTTTCATTTATACTAAAATCAGCTGTCAACTTCACTATTTCCTTTCCAGTCAAAAACTTCCTGTATGGTCTTGGATTAAAATCTACCAAAACTGCCATTAAATCCAAATTTACAACCCTAGTTGTTTCTGTTTTATCCTTCAAAAAATTACTGATTGGTCTTAATTTATCCACATCAAAATTTTCTATCTGTTTCCGTTTGTTGGACTTATCATCAAGCTCAAAAAATCTATCCAATATTTCTTGGTCTAATTTGTTGATTCCTTTATCAAACAATACTAAACATAAATTTTTCAATTCGGCAGGAGAAGGTTTTAATAAAAATCCTGAAAAATTTCCGGCTTTAGCATCTTCATATTTAGTCTTTACAGCTGTTTTATAATCATCAGTAGTGTTATTGTTCATAGCCTTTATGGAATTGTTCGGAATCTTCGGAATGATTGGAATCCGTTGTCAATAGTCAGTCTAAAACCCTATTCCTTTGCTTCAGAATTAGTTCTTGTCTTAACCTGCAATTCAGACAAATGTACGAAACTAGTTCTAAAAAAATGTTGCTATTCAGAATGACATATTTATCCGGGAAGTATAAATCCTGCTATTCTGTTTCTGCACATTTCACTTCCCAAAAAAAGCAAAAGAGCAATCCATTTATAATGGATTTAAGCTCAGGCAATGATTCGATTTCAATATCGAACAGCCCAACCTATGTCAAATTTATAATTCAAAAAAAATGAAAAGAATATTTTTAGTATCGATGTACGTCATCGCCAGTATAGTTGTGTTTTCTTGCACAGATGATACCGCGGGAAAATCCCAAAGTAATAATAAAGTGAGAGTAGTAGCAGATAATCCGGGAGATCCCATTCCAATCCCGCCTATTAAACCATAATAAATAAATTATCTCAATAGATTTATTATTATATAATAAATTTCTGTAATTTCGGGAAATGATATTCAAAAAAGTCAATTTCCCGATTTTTGTTTTAGTGGCATTATTTCTCATACTGCAATCCTGCGAAAAAAAACCAAAAAACCTCCCCGATAAAAAAAGTAATCTAAAAGAAATTGACCGTGTCATTGACCTTGGTGACAACTATTTTGAAAAAGTGAAATATGATAGTGCTTACTATTATCTCAATAAGGCAAAGTCTTTATGTAATCCTAGAATAGACAAAACCAGAATCATTTATTCTCTGGCAAGAATGTCCGAAATTCAACAAAACCTAGGAGATTATACCGGTAGTGAGACTACTGCCATTGAAGCTATCCCATTTTTAAATAAAACGATGCATCCATCTTACGAATGTTCCATTTATAATTTACTGGGGATTGTTTATATGAAACTATATGATTATGACAATGCCTTATATTATTACAATATGGGGTTACATTCAAAAATCGACAAAATTCGAAAACTGAAATTCATCCACAATATTGCTGTAACATATATGGCTAAAAATGATTATAATAAAGCCATACAAATTCTCCTTCCTTTGACTTTGAAAAAAGAAATTATAAATGATTCGGCATCTTATTCAAAAGTACTTGATAATCTAGGTTATTCTTACTTCAAAGTGGGTAATACTAAAGGAATTGATTATTTAAATCAGGGCATAAAAATAAAAAAAAGAACAAAGGATGACTTAGGAATGGCGACAAGCTATCTTAATCTTACTAAATATTACAAACAAACCAATCCGCGATTAGCTAATAATTATGCGCAAATGGCTTACGAAAAAGCTACAAAAGTGAATAATGTTGATAATCGATTGGAATCATTAGCATTATTAATCCAATCCAGCACGGGAAATCAATCGAAACTCTATTTCGAAAAATACATCCATATCAATGATAGCATCATTAAAGCTAGACAAAAAGCAAGAAATCAATTTGCCAAAATAAAATACGATTCTAAGAAAGAAAAGGATGAAAATCAAGCTTTAAAAAGCCAGAAAGCCCAAACTGCATTTGAACTGGAGCAACAAAAAAACAAAAACCTGCTCTTGTATTTTTTGATATTAATTGGCTTTATATCTACTGTTTTTCTATATCATTTTTTAAAAGCAATAAACAAAAAAGAAAAAATTCAAACCTCCTACGATACTGAAACCCGAATTGCCAAAAAACTGCATGACGAACTTGCAAACGATGTCTATCACACCATGGCATTTGCAGAAACGCAAGATTTGTCTTCTAGTCAAAACAAAGAGATATTGCTCAATAATTTGGATACCATTTATTCAAGAACACGCAATATTTCCAAAGAAAACAGTTCAATTGACACGGGATTGCAATTTGTTTCAAGTCTAAAAGAAATGATGGCAGGTTTCAGTACTGAAGCTACAAATGTCTTGATCAACGAACTGGACATAGTTAATTGGAACGCATTGGAAGCAAATAAAAAAATTATTGTTTATCGCGTGTTACAAGAACTATTGGTCAATATGAAAAAGCACAGTCAATCCAGTTTGGCCGTAATTACTTTTAAAAAAATTGAAAATAAATTAAAAATTGAATACAGTGATAACGGGATTGGAACAGCATTCGATAAAATAAATTCAAGAAATGGACTGCAAAATGTGGAAAACCGTATTCTGGCTATAAAAGGAACTATTACTTTTGATACTGAATCTGGAAAAGGATTCAAAACAAGTTTCACAATCCCTTTATAATTAATATCATTATGTTCAAAAAAGTTTTAGTAGCCGAAGATTTTGATAGTATCAGTATCACGGTTGCACAAGCACTTGAGGAACTTTCCGTTTCTGAAATTCACCACGCCAAATACTGTGACGATGCTTTTTTAAAAATAAAAAAAGCAATCAAAGACAATTTGCCTTACGATTTATTGATTAGCGATTTATCTTTCAAAACTGATCACCGAGAAAATAAATTAAACTCTGGCGACGAATTGATTGCAGCCATAAAAAAAGTACAACCTGACATAAAAACAGTAGTTTTTTCTATTGAAGACAAATCCTTTAGGATAAAATCACTTTTTAATGATTTAGGTATTAATGCCTACGTTGCTAAGGGAAGAAACAGTATTCCGGAACTCAAAAAAGCCATTCAAGGAGTTTTTAACAATAACACAAAAATTCTGTCTCAAGAATTAACCCATGCATTAAGGGACAAATCCTTAATAGAAATTGAAACGTATGATATTTCACTTCTAAAGTTATTATCTAAAGGATTAATTTTAGATGAAATTGCATTAGATTTCAAAAACTCAGGAATTATTCCCAATGGCAGCAGCAGTATTGAGAAACGAATCAACAAACTCAAGATATTCTTCAAAGCCAATAACAATGTACATCTTATTGCCATTGCTAAAGATTTGGGGTTAGTGTGATTTTAATTGAAGATTGAAGATTGCGTTGTTTTAATTCTTTTCCTTTTCAAAATTTTTAAAAATATTTACTGTTTTACGGTTTCCCGTAAGGATGTACTTTTTATTGGATTTACATTTGAAAAAAAAATCGTAAACCCCATGAAACGATACACCGTAAACGACCGCAACATTATCTCTGTTGGCTATGACGAGATGCATAAAACACTCGAAATAGAATTCAAACTTCAAGCCATTCATCAGTACTTTGGAGTGTCTTTAGATGCATTTGTAGCTCTAATGAAAGCTCCAGAAATAGAAACTCATTATTTTAATTTTGTGTATTGTCAGTATTATTTTGATGTTGAATAATCATTTTTTTTTCGATTTACGGTTTCCCGTAAGGATGTGACTTATATTCGGATTAATTTTGGAATTAATTAAAACATATTTTGGAAACTAACCGCAAACAAAATTGCAATCAATGAAAATCATTCAGAAATTAACCAGTAAAAAGAAAAAATAACTTCAAATTCAATCATTATTTCTGTCGCAATTATTTTTTCTTTTATTCTGGTTTTAGTGAAAACAAGTTGGTTAAGTCTTGATTGGAAAATCACTTTTATTCCATTAATGTTCGCATTGCAAATTGTTTTCCTGATAGCGGCTTTAAAAAACAGATACAAAAAGCATTAAAATTCCATAAAAAGCAAAATAGAATTTAATTTAGTTTGATTATAAAATCCAACTTACATTAAAAAATAAATTATGATGGAGAAAGAAGTTGAAAGTATTTTAAAAAACACAAATAAGTGCTGTGCAAACGCTTTGAATAAATGGGACAAGTATCTTAATGATTATGAAAACTATGTAAAGGAATACATTAAAGATTATAAAAAATCGCTAAAAGGTAATCTCGTTTCACTCTCAAAATACCCATATATGAAAGCAAAATCTGAAGCATTGTGTGAGCAACTTAATGATGCCCAAAACAAAAGTCTCCTGACTAAAAAGCAACTGAAACGAATATCAAAAATTCAAACAAAAATGCTATAAATGCGTTGTGCCAAAATATAATTTAACCAAATAAATGAAAAAAATTAGCTTAAAAATGTTGCTTCTTCTTTGCTGCATTTTCATTTCCTGTAATTCAAAAATAGAAAAAAAACAACCAACAATCTTTTACAACTACAACAATAACCAAAATTACAAACTTGATGATGACGAAATAATAAAGAGGAGCACTAAAGCATCAAAAACTAAAAAACACAAACTTGAAAAAGTTAGAAATAAGAAATGAAATTTTTAAAATTCACGAAAAATTACCTTAAATGAGATTTTCCGTAAAGAAATCATTTTTAATGAGCGTAAATTTGGATAAAAAATAAGCTATTTCAATGAAAAAAATTTCGTTTTTCGCTATTGATTTAGTTATGTCTATACAATTAGTTGTAATGTCTTTTGGGTTTGTTTGTGCGGTTTTTTTGATGTTGAAAATATGGAGAAATAAATTGAAAGTGGAGTCCAGAAACCACTAAAATAAACGGGGAAGCTGAAAATCCTTAATAGTATGGAAAATTATACAAATAAAGCTCAGATAATATCAATCTTGGTCATTTAAATTTAAATTTTCAAGAAGAATGCTAGGTTTTATTTTAAGGGCAAACGCCAATTTAAACAATAGATTAATTGTCATACCTTGTTTGTTATCAAACAGCCTTCTGATTGTTTTTTCATCACAATTAGCCGCTTTTGCAAATGCAAGCTTGTTACCATTGAATTTTTCCAAGAATAAAATATATATTCTTTTGGTTATTTCCAATTGTATTTCATCCAGTTCACTTTGCATAAAACAAATGAAAACAACGATAACAAAATAAATTTTAATTAGACACGGCTTTTTAGCCGAAAATTTTCACATTTGTTTTAAGCAAAATAGATTCAAGTGAGAAAAATAGAAGTAAAACATTATTAATGTTGTATTTCTGTAATGAAGATATAAAGATTGCAACGATTATATTTTACAATTAACATTAAAAAATCAAGCCATTAAATAAAAACCAATTATTAAAAAAGACCTCAAATGTGGGAAACCGTAAAAAAGTGATTTTTTATAGTTATAGGTTTGTTTTTGAAATACTAAACTAAAAAATAACTTGATGAAATTAATCAAATAAATAGAAAATATTAATTGAATTATTTTTTGATTCAAAATAAATAAAACCAAAACAATATGGCAATAATAGATGTGTTAAAATATGACGGTCCAAATAATGTTTTAGCTTGGAAATGGAGACCAAAAATTGTAAGTAAACGTGATGAAGAATTAAGACTTGGAACTCAACTTATTGTTAATCAATCCCAACAAGCAATTTTTATTAAGGGCGGTCAAATTCTAGATATTTTTGAATCTGGTACGCACACTTTATCTACTCAAAATTTACCAATATTATCAAAACTTATAGGACTTGCATTTGGTGGACAAAGTCCATTCAAAGCTGAAGTTTATTTTATAAATAAAGCTATTGCAATGGATACAAAGTTCGGGCTTATCCCTTTTAATATGCTTGAACCAAACTTTAGAGTTCCAATTCCAATTACATCAAGAGGAAGTTTTGCAATTAAGGTTACAGATGTTAAAACATTTATAAATCAAATAATAGGGACGGTTCCTGACTTTGAAGTAAATAAATTAACTCAATTTTTCAGAGGAATAATAACAGAAAATGTAAAAACTGCTATCACAAAAATTTCAAAAGAACGAAATCTAAATCCACTTGAATTAGAATCAATAGTTTCAGAAGTTTCTGACACAGTTAAGGGTATTATCTCTGACGCACTTTCGATTTATGGATTACATTTAGAATTTTTCAATATTGAAGCTATTCCAGTAGTAGATGAAGATCCAAGAGTTAAGAAAATTGTAGAAGATTTTCATCGCCTAATGTCTCAAGATATGGAAGAGAGAATGAGGCTGAAACGTAGAGGAGAAAATTTAGAAGTTTATAAAATTGAACGAACTTTTGATACAACAGAAAAAGCAGCCGAAAATATTGGTGGTGGTGTTGGTGGAGAAGGCGGGATTTTAGGAACAGTTGTAGGACTTGGCATGGCAATGCCAATTGCTAATACAATGGGAAATCTTATGACAAATGCTACTAAAAATATCCAACAAAATTCAGAAAATAATATCATTGTAAATAAAGATGAAATATTAAAACTATTAAGGGAGTTAGGAGAATTGAAAATTGCGGGAATTTTAACAGAAGAAGAATTCACAGAAAAGAAAAAAGAACTTTTATCTAAACTATAAACATAAATGCCAAATTGTAATTCTTGTAAAAATCCAGTCTCTGTAACATCAATTCATTGTGAGTGGTGCGGAGCAAAAATAATTCGTGTTGAAGAAATAAAATCTGAAAACAACGGAAAGAATTCTGAAAGTAGTTTAACCGATTTTATGAATAAACTTAATGACGTTGAAAATGAAATTATAAAAGAAAATGATGGTGCGGGTACTTGGGGTGTGCTGGACGGAATGCTGACAAGAGCTTTTGGAAATTCAAAAATTGATAGTTTAAATCAAAAAAAAGCAACTATTATTAAGACTTTTCCTTTACCTAAAAATCCTGATGATTTATTGGAAATAGGCAATTTATCCGTGTCAAATTTTAAAAACACTAAAGTAAATAAAGTTGCATTAACAGATAATGCAAGAAATGAAAATAAAATAAATAAGCCCATAAAAGATGCTTGGAAAACAAAAGCAGAACAGGCAATAAGCCTATTGACTATCTATTCACAAACCGATGATTTCATTCGCCAGCAAATTGAATTATTAAAATTGGAACTTGTAGAAGACAAAAAAGGTTGGTTCAAATAAAAGTTTAAATAAATATTCATTAATAATTAAAAAACAAAAATTATGTTATCAATTAAAGAACTTGTAAGTGAAGACCAAGACACGAAAGTAATTGAAAAAGTATTACCAAAAGTACAAGATTATTGCACTTCAAATGAAGAGATACAATATATAGCTGTGCAAAAGAAAACTCTTGGAGTAAATTTTTCGCCTGATTGTATAGCTTTAACTAACAAAAGAATAATCTTAATTAGACCAAAAACATTTGGTCTAACTTTAGATTTTAAAGATTATTCTTGGATTAATGTTGCCGATGTACACATGAAAGAAGGTGTATTTGCTGCAACTGTAACTATAAAAACTACAACTGGCAAAACTGATAGTATGGAAGATATTCCAAAAGCACAAGCAAGAAGACTTTATAGATTTGCTCAGGAAATGGAAGAGAATAAAAGAGAAGAACGTAGGCATAGAGATTTAGAAGATAAAAGAGCTATTGCTGGTGGTGGAATTACCATTAATACTCCTTCTTCACAACCACAAACTGCAATTGCAGAAGACCCTATGGAAAAATTAACAAAGTTAAAAGTAATGTTAGATAACGGAATTTTGACACAAGAAGAATTTGATACTGCAAAAAAGGATATATTATCAAAAATGTAAACAAATAGTATAATAGTAAGGACTTATAGTTCAAGTTTCTACTATTATTTATTAATCTAACTTTAAATGAAAAATCTATTTCTTATAATTGGTGTAATTTTAATTTTATTAAATACATTAACAGGTATATTAATCTCAACATATCATCCATTTAATTATTTAATGGTAGACTTTAGTATTTTATTTTCAACCTTTTTGATTTATTTGTTTTCTAATAGTAATATTTCAACAGGTTATAAAATAGGTTTAACAGCTATTTTTATATTGACTGGACTTATAAAAATTGTTTTTTGTCTAGTTTCCTCTCCACAATTACAAGATAATTTTTTAATGATTTCAGTATTAGGAATATTAGCCTTTGAAATTACTTGTATAATAAGTGCATTTACAATGAGGAAATTTTCTTAAAAACAAACAACAAATGTGTTTATAATCACACCTGCTTTTTAATTATATAAAAGAAATCTGGATTATATGTACAAATTGATCCATAACAATTAAATTTTGGGGAGTAACTGAAAATCCATACGAGTAGGAAAATTAAAATTCAAACAAAATGAAAAAATTAATTGTTTTATCGTGCGCTCTATTTTTGCTAGTATCATGCAAAAAATCTGTCGAAAATGTTGAAGAACCAATTGTTGGAACTGAAAGCATTGATACATCAGCAGTTGCAGAAACAACTTTAGAAAACACGGAAATTACAAGTACAGGAAGTCAGGACTATGATAAAATGCTTGACGACTATGAAGAATATGTTGTGGAGTATGTTAAGTTTTACAAAAAAGCAATGAAAGGTGATACCGATGCGTTATCTGAATATCCAGCAATGATGGAAAAAGCAACCGAATTGCAAAAAAGTATGCAAGAAGCACAGGGCAATGATCAATTAAGTATGGAACAAATTACGAGAATGTCTAAAATACAAACTAAAATGTTACAGGCAATGCAATAATATTTTTTAAGTTTTTGGAAATTTCATTTTAGCAAAATAATAAATAAACCCATCGGGCTAATGTATTATTTTTTTTCACCAATTGCTCCTTAGTTAATACGACTAAGGAGCAATTTTAAATAATAAATATCCTCAATGAAAAAATGGCTTACTTTATCTTTTATATTTTTTTCTACTGTCATTTTTCCGCAAACCAAACTCCTTTTCTGGAACCTCGAAAACTTTGGAAAATCAAAATCAGAAACAACAATAAGCTATATTGCCAACACTTTAAGAGATTATGACATCATTGCCATTCAAGAAGTTGTGGCGGGTTATGGTGGCGCACAAGCTATAGCCAAACTAACAGACGAACTCAATCGCAAAGGAGCCCAATGGGATTATGTAATTAACGACCCAACGAGTAACAGTGCATATAAAACTGAGCGTTATGCTTTTCTCTGGAGAACCAGCAAAATTAAGAAAATAGGAAAAGCTTGGCTCGAAAAGAAATACCATTTAGAGATTGACAGAGAACCTTATTTCTGCACGTTTGAATATGAAAAGATACAATTCACGGTGGCTAATTTTCACGCCATAACCAAAAAAAGGCAACCTGAAACGGAGATCAAATATTTCAAATTCCTGCCCGAGGAATATCCAAGTCTGAATTTGATATTTGTGGGAGATTTTAATTGTCCGCAATCGCATATGGTTTTTAATCCTTTAAAGAAAATGGGGTATCAATCTATTTTGATCAATCAGAAGACATCATTGAAAAAAGAGTGTAAAAATGGCAATTGTCTCGCTTCGGAATTTGATAATATGTTTTATAATTCTTCAAAAATTACAGCACTAAATGCGGGAATCATTACTTTTTACAAAAATTTCAATTCCTTGCAAGAAGCCCGAATAATCTCAGATCATATTCCTATTTGGATGGAATTCTCCTTGTATTAATTACTGAAAAACCTCAAAATTCTCCCCATCAAAACTGGCATAAACCATACTGGGATGTGAATCTTGATGAAACATATTTCCTTTATTATCAATAGCAATAGCTCCAGCAAAACCATCATAAGGCTTTAATTCGTTGAAAGTTTTGGTGAAAGCATCTTGAAGCGAAAATCCATCGGTAACTCGCGTAACAATTTTTGCAGCAGTCGCATTGCTTACAATGTCTTCACCAACACCGGTCAAACTTACACCACAAAATTTGTTGGCATAATTTCCGGCCACGGTGGCTGAATCGGATATTCGTCCCGGAATTTCAAACCCTTTTCCTCCTGTCGATGTGGCAACCGCCAGTTTTCCATTTTTGTCCAAAGCTACACAACCTACAGTTCCCGTTCCTGAAGCTTTGCGTTTTGCTTCGTATTCGGCTCGGCGTTGTGGAATTTCTGTTGAACATTTTTCAAAACCATTTTGTCTGGCAAAGGTGGTTGCGCCACTTCCTCCAAGCACTCTGTCATCATAATTAAATAAAACTTCGGCCACCTGAATGGGATTTTTCACTTCTTCAATATTGATAACACCACTCATTTTTTGGGTTGAACCATCCATCAAAGCCGCACTCATCCTGATTTTTCCATCACTTTGAATTTGGGAACCCAAGCCAGCATTAAACAATTCATCGTCTTCCAAAAGGGAAACTGCAAAAACTACTGTTTCTAAAGCGGAATGTGTTTTCAAAAATTCATAAGAATTCTTTACAATTCTTTCTAAAGATTGTTGCTTGGCTATTTTGGTTTCGTGATTGGTAGATGATTCTGAGAAAAAACCACCGTGGATTATTAGTTTCATAGATTGCAGATTGCAGATTGCAGATTGCAGATTGCAGATTTCAGGTAGGAACTGCCATCTGAAAACTGAAAACTGCCATCTGATTTATATGTATTGCGAAGATTTGATAGTCATTTTATACGTATCGAGATCGAAAGTATCATATTTGCTCATCACGTGGGTTACCAAATGTGAGATTGAAATGGGTTGTCCTAATTCGACTTCGGTTAAATTCGTATCTTTTATTTTGCGACCATCCACTAAAATCACCAGTCCAGAGCCTATGGCTTCCATTTGTCGTCCATTGGTAATCAGCAAACCGGTATCTTCGCCAAGACCTATTCCAAGCACTTTTGGATTACCTACAACAGCCTGAAATAATCTTCCAATTCTGCCTCGCTGTACAAAATGTGTGTCAATAACCACATCGTCAATCAAACCTAAACCGCTGGTGATTTTCACTTCACCCTTCAATAATGCTTCTGAACTGCTTCCTTGATAAATCATATTATTGGAAGCCGCAGCTGCTCCAGCCGAAGTTCCAGCGTAAATAAAATCTTCATTCCTGTATTTTTCCAAAAGAATATCGTGAAAAGGAGTTCCGCCAAGAATAGAAGTCAGACGTAATTGATCACCACCAGTAAACATAACAACATCAGCAGCTTTCAATCTTTCTAAAATTATTGGATCTGATGCTTGTTCTCTCGTAACAATATCTAAAACATCAACATTATTTGCATCTAAATAGCTTAAGGCTTTAAGGTATTCAGGACCAATCTCTTTTGGGATTTTAGATGCTGTTGTAACTACTTCAATTCGAGATAGTTCATTGTATTTTGACTCGTCGATAATTCTTTTTAAAATTCCAGTTTCAAAAAAATTCAAGTTCTTTGCAGCACTTTTATCAAAGTCTGTTTCAGTAAAACTTCCTTTGTCTACCGCACCACCTATTATTATTAGTTTTCCAAATATGTTCATTTGGTAAAAATAACCAAAAACATAAAGGGAGCAATTGAAGTCTTGTTTTTTTTCCAATAATTTATAACCAATGAAAGTTAATAATTATAAACTCGATAAATTTTGATAACTAACTTTAAAAATCTAACTTAGTTGCATTATATTCATTTTTTTTAATAAAATTCCTTATCAATTTTTATTAAAACCCTAAAAAAGAATATTTAAAAACATCACAATCAATTAATTATCCCAAAACTAAACTTTCTGTTTTATGAAAATATTAAAAATACAAGCGCTTCGTGGTCCAAATATTTGGAGTATCCAAAGAAAAAAATTAATCCAAATGCGTTTAGATTTAGAGGAAATGGAACAATTTCCTACGAATAAAATAGATGGATTTAAAGAAAGATTAGAAACCATGTTCCCAACCATGATTGAGCATCGTTGCTCAGAAGGTTGTCGAGGTGGATTTTTTATGCGCTTGGAAAAAGGGACATGGATGGGGCATGTTATTGAACATATTGCACTTGAAATTCAAACATTAGCAGGAATGGATACGGGTTTTGGGAGAACAAGAGAAACCAAAACTCCGGGAACCTACAATGTTGTTTTTAGTTATACCGAAGAAAATGTTGGCCTTTTTGCTGCCGAAAGTGCAGTTGCAATTGCCGAAGCATTAATAAAAGGAGTTCCTTATGATTTGGATTCCGATTTGCAAAAAATGCGGGAAATTCGGGAACGTGTTCGTCTTGGACCAAGCACCGGAAGCATCGTCGAAGAAGCTGTAAACAGAGATATTCCTTGGATCCGATTGGGAACTAATTCCTTAGTACAACTGGGATATGGAGTAAATCAAATGCGTTTTCAGGCAACTATAACTTGCAAAACCAGCAGCATAGCCGTAGATATGGCGTGCAACAAAGAGCTTACAAAAAAAATGCTCGATATGGCTTCGATTCCTGTTGCCAATGGAAGTATTTGCGTTGACGAAGAAGATTTGGCAGAAACCATAGAAAAAATTGGCTACCCGATTGTCCTGAAACCATTGGATGGCAATCACGGAAAAGGAGCTTCAATTAATGTAACTAATTGGGAAGATGCTGTTTCAGGTTTGGCTTTCGCCAAAAAATACAGCAATCGTATCATAGTAGAAAAATTTATTACAGGTTTTGATTTCAGAATATTAGTAATTGATAATAAACTTGTCGCAGCTGCAAAACGTGTTCCTGCTCATGTTGTTGGTGATGACCTAAATTCTATTCGAGAATTGATAGACAAAACCAACTTAGATCCAAGGCGTGGTTATGGCCACGAAAATGTATTGACTCAAATAGATGTTGATCGAGATACCGAAGATTTATTGGATAAATTAAATTACACCTTGGAAACCATTCCAAAAAATGGCGAAATAGTTTATCTCAAATCGACAGCCAATTTAAGTACTGGCGGAACCTCTGTTGATATCACCGATATGTTGCATCCGGAAAATATATTTCTTGCCGAAAGAATTTCAAGAGTCATAGGATTAGACATTTGTGGCGTGGATATAATGGCCGAAAATTTAACTCAACCCCTAAAAGAAAATGGAGGCGTTATTCTCGAAGTCAATGCAGCTCCAGGTTTCAGGATGCACCTAGCTCCTTCTGAAGGGTTGCCACGAAATGTAGCCGCACCAGTTATTGACATGCTTTATCCTCCGGGAAAAACCTGTCGCATCCCTATCATTGCGGTTACGGGAACCAATGGAAAAACAACTACTACCCGACTTTTGGCTCATATTATAAAAAATAATGGTTATAAAGTAGGCTTCACAACTTCAGATGGAATTTACATCCAAAACCATATGATGGAGAAAGGTGATACTACGGGTCCACAAAGTGCCGAATATGTTTTGAGAGATCCAACCGTAGAATTTGCTGTTTTAGAAACTGCCCGTGGCGGAATTTTGCGCTCTGGTCTTGGCTTCAGCCGTTGTGACATTGGTATAATTACCAATATTCAGGAAGACCATTTAGGAATAAGCGACATCCACACCCTTGATGATTTGGCTCGCGTAAAAAGTACCGTAGTGAAAAGTATCAAAAAAGACGGATGGGCCATTTTAAATGCTGAAGATGAACAATGTATAAAAATTGGTTCTGAACTGAGTTGTAATGTTGCTTATTTTAGTTTGACTGAAGAAAATCCGTTAATTAAAAAACTATGTGCCGAAGGAAAAACTGTTGCAGTCTATGAAAACGGATATATTACTATCAAAAAAGGGGAATGGAAAATCCGAATCGAACGAGCCACACATGTTCCGTTAACCCTTGGCGGTAAAGCAAAATTCATGATTGCCAATGTTCTTGCAGCCACTTTAGCCAGTTATTTATGGGGTTTCAAAACCGAAGATATTAGCTTGTCACTGCAAACGTTTATTCCAAGTGCTGCACAAACTCCAGGTAGAATGAACATTTTCGAGTTCAAAAAATTTAAGGTTTTAATTGATTTTGCACACAATGCTTCCGGTTACAGAGGAGTCGAAGAGTTTTTACAAAGTGTTGAAGCTACAAAAAAGATTGGAATAATTGCCGGAGTTGGAGACCGCAGAGATGAAGATATCAAAGAATGTGCTAGTATTGCCGCAAGAATGTTTGACCATATTATCATTCGCCAAGAAAAATATTTAAGAGGAAGAACTGAAGAAGAAATCATTGATTTGATACTCGAAGGAATTAAAAATTCAGGTAAAAAAGTAACTTACGAAATTATTCCAAAAGAAACGGAAGCCATCAGACATGCAATTGATAGTGCTGAAGAAGGAAGTTTTATCACTGCTTTAAGTGATGTTGTCACTAATGCTATTGAAATTGTTCAGGAATACTTGGACAAAGAAAATGAACAGGACTTAGTTTAATTATCCTTTTATAAACCATAAGGATGATAATTATAGATCTATAAAAAGTCTGTAATCGTCATCCTTTTTGTACTTTTATACACCATTAAAAAAACCTACTCATATGAACAAAATTTCTATTTTGGCCTTAAGTTGTATTGTCGCAATTTCCACATTTGGTCAAACCAAAAAAATAACTCTCGAACAAGGTGTTTTAGAACAAAATCGAGAATTTAAAGCTGATAAATTATCCGGTTTTCAGTGGATTCCAAACACTAATAATTATGTATATTACACTGATAAGTTAACCAAAATGGTCTCCGCAAAAGCAATAGACAGCAAAGCTATAACCTTGCTTACATTAGATGAAATCAACAAATCATTAGGCACAAATCTAAAAACACTTTCTGGGATTGTATGGATTGACGCCAACACAATTTTAGTAACCGAAGGTGCACAATTCTTCAAGTATTCATTAGCAACCAAATACGGAACTAAAATTCAGGAAACTTCGAAAACGGCAGAAAACCAAACTTTTGATTGCACCAAACAAAATCTGGCTTTCACTGAGAAAAACAATTTGTATTTTCTGAATAAAAACAAGGAGAAAATCACTGTTACTAATGAAACCAACGAAGCGATTGTTTCAGGTCAATTTTTTGCCAGAAGTGAATTTGGCATCAAAGACGGTATTTTTTGGTCACCAAAATCTAATTTTTTAGCTTTTTATCAAAAAGACCAAACTGAAGTCGCTGATTATCCTTTGCTGGATATTACAGAAACTCCAGGAAAACTAGTCAGCATAAAATACCCAATGATTGGTCAAAAAAGTGAAAAACCAAGAGTGGGAATTTACAACTTGGCAAGCCAGAAAACGATTTACATTTCGCCAAGGGGAAATCAGGATGATTATTTGACCAATCTTTCCTGGTCTCCGGATGAAAAATATGTTGTTATTGCTGAACTGAACCGTGGCCAAAATGATATGTCCTTAAATGTTTATGATGCGCAAACCGGAACTTTTGTAAGAACAATTCACAACGAGAAAAACGACAAATGGGTTGAGCCTGAACATCCCGCCTATTTTCCAAGTAATAAGTCAAATAATTTAGTTTGGATAAGCGAAAAAGAGGGTTTCGATAACTTGTATTATTATTCCATTGAGGGAAAATTAATCAAACAATTAACTAATAATAAATTCCCGGTTAGAGAAATCATAGGAAGCAATGCTGGCGGAACTGAAATTTATTTCAAGTCAACTGGTGAAAATCCAACGAATATGTTAGTTTACAAAGTGGATTTGAAAGGAAAACAAACTTTGATTACCAAAGACCAGGGTACTCATACTGTAACCATAAGTAATGACGGAAATTGGTTTTTTGATGAGTATTCCAATCATTCAACACCTTCCATATCGTTGATGTGCAATAAAAATCTAAAAGCCAAAACACTATTAGAAAGCAACAACAAATATGCTGATTACCAAATGGGAACTGCCGAAATTAAAACCATAAAATCTGCTGACGGAACAACCGATTTGTACACCCGATTAATCAAACCAAGCAACTTTGACCCCACAAAAAAATATCCGGTTTTGGTTTATCTTTATGGAGGGCCACACGCTCAAATGATTACCAATTCCTATCTGGATGGTGCCAATCTTTGGATGTATTGGATGGCGGAACAAGGTTATTTAGTTTTTACAATTGACAATCGAGGTTCTGACAATCGTGGTTTTGCGTTCGAAAGTGTCATACACGGAAGGCTGGGCGTAAACGAAATCGACGACCAAATGAAAGGCGTAGATTATTTGAAATCTCTACCTTATGTTGATGGAAATCGCTTGGCAATTCACGGCTGGAGTTTTGGCGGATTTATGACCACATCAATTATGTTACGAAAACCAGATGTTTTCAAAGTGGGCGTTGCCGGCGGACCAGTAACCGATTGGAAATATTATGAAGTGATGTATGGCGAACGTTATATGGATACCCCTGCCGAAAATCAAAAAGGGTTTGACGAAGCCAGCACCTTGAAATACGTGAATAATTTAAAGGGGAAATTGCTTTTAATTCACGGCACCAGCGATGATACTGTAGTGATGCAAAACAATTTTGCATTACTCAAAAAGTTTATTGAAGCCGAAAAACAGGTGGACTTTTTTGCTTACCCTATGCACAAACACAATGTCACAGGCAAAGACAGAGTACATTTAATGACAAAGGTTCTGAATTATGTGATAGAGAATAATAAGTAGATTTAGGAGCTATTTTCCTGTGCCGTACTGAAATAAGTTGACACAAAATCGACTTATTTCAGAACGGGACACATTGGTTATTATAAGCTACTTTAACACGTAGCTTTTTTTTTATGATTTTCCTCAAAAAAACATAACAAATTATCAAGACTGCTATTAACTATAAAATTATAATTCTCTAATTTTTATCCGATTAGATAAATTTAGTAATTAAACGCTTTTTTTTGCGTTTAAACGATTATTGCGAAAATAATTACAAAAATTAACAACTATTATAATATATATTTTTAAATTCACATATTATTTTTATTTAATCTTGATAAAAATCAAAAGTTTATTTCACGATATGGTCCCCACATATCATTATAAAAAAATTTTTGTATATTAGTTTTTAGTTTTTTTACGAATAATTTTCCTTTTCAATATTAAAAAAAGTAGTTTTAAAATGCTACTTTTAATAACAATATTGACCGTGATTAGTATTTGATTTTTAGAATACTATTTTTTGTTTGCCACTGCAGTTTATGAATTCATTCCCCAGAATTCAAAGATTTTTTTTCCTACATATTTAATGTTGTTACCCTTTTTAATAACCCTTTGGATTGTATCCATTATTTAAATTATTTATTATGAAAAAATTCTTCTTTTCCTATGTTATTTTTCTTAATGGCTTAATGGCTTTTTGTCAAAACCCACAATTACTTAAAGACGTGACTCCTGGTAACAACACTTCGGGAACTATTGCTCAAATTGTAAAAACAAGTAACTATACTTTTTTTAATGAAAACGATGGAGGAGCTGCTACAGACAGAAGTTTGTACCGCACTGATGGGACACCCGGGGGAACTATTAAATTAAATCTTACTTATCTTCCTGATCCTCCTCCTTCACCTAACAATTATAAAAGTACCAAGGCAGAAAAGCTTACTGCGCTTGGGAATAAAGTAATTTTTGCCGGAGACAATTCCACCAACTATGGCGAAATATGGGCCAGTGATGGTACACAGGCAGGGACAATTGCCATTGAAAGGTTTCAACCTACTATTACCAACCGAGGTGCTGTGTACGAACTGGCAGCAATGAATGGATATGTTTATTATGGAGTAGCTGCTACCAATAACAAAACACAAATTAAAAGAACAGATGGCACACTTGCCGGTACTTCTGTTGTATTTGAATTCAGCAGTTACACTACTGCACCAGAACCTGGTCTATTTAAAGTTATTAATGGCATTTTATATTTTAATCTTTATGATTCAAACGGTACCGGTATTGATCAATTATGGAGGTGCGATGGAACTACCGCAGGCACGTATATGCTTAAAGATTTTGGGTTGAATCAATATGTAGCGAGTTGGTATATGCCAGCAAACAGTGGCTTATTTTATTGGATGGTTGTAAAACCGGGTACTGGAAATGTACTCTGGAAAAGTGATGGAACAATAGCAGGAACAGTATCCGTAAAAACAATTGGAACAACAGGTAATAATAATTATCCACAATTTGCTGCCACTATTGGCGATAACATTGCCTTTGCTGGCCTAGATGGTAATGGAAAAGAATTATGGACAACCGACGGAACAGCAGCCGGAACGAATATGGTTGCTGACATCAATCCCGGCACTCTAAATTCAAATCCATCAGGATTAATTTTTATGAATAATCGTGTTTATTTTTCTGCTACTAAAGCTGATTCAGGAACGGAACTATGGGAAAGTGATGGCAGTGCTTCAGGTACTGTATTGGTTAAAGACATCAATCCAGGTATTGCGAATAGTTCCCCAAGTTCATTGGTGCTTTCAAACAATACAATACTTTTTAGGGCAACTACCGCTACTGAAGGATCGGAACTTTGGATTACAGACGGAACAGCTTCTAATACTCTAATAGCTGCGGATATTAATCCAGGTACTAATTCTTCAAATCCAAATACTTTTACTCCCGGCAATCCAGTTTACTTTGCTGCTAATAATGGAGTGAGTGGTTTTGAAGTTTTCAAATACAACAATTCGGAGGGAGTATTGGGGGCTAAAAAAGTTTGGCTTACAGGCACAGCCTTTGGAAATTGGATTGAAGGCGGAGTGATAAAGTTAACAAACAATGGTGGTGGAATTTTTACCGCAACAAATATTCAAATCATTGGTGATGGTCGATTTAAGTTTACTGAAGGAACTTGGGTGTCAGCGGCAGGTTATTCAGTTGCACCTGGCTTCCCAACCGGAGTTTCAGCAGTGCCTGGAACAGACATTACTGGCACACTAGGATTTTGGAATGTAACTTACAATTTTGTTACAAAAGCCTATTCATTTGTCCCAACACCCACTGATAATTGGGGTATAGTAGGATCAGCTACTCCTAACGATTGGGTCGGACCAGATATGCCACTCGCCTACGATGCCATTTCAAATAAATGGAGCGCTGTTGTATCACTTAATACTGGCGAAATTAAATTTAGAAATAATAATAATTGGTCTGTAAATTATGGTGATGATGGTGCAGATGGTTCATTGGATACAAATGGCGCCAATATTGCAATTACAGCAGGGCGCTATCTTATTACTTTAGATTTCAATACATTGAAATATACTATTAAATCAGCATTAGTAGCCATACCTGATCCTAATTTTGAACAAGCTTTAATCGATTTAGGCATTGATAAAGACGGTGTTATCAATGCTTCTATTTCTAGAAGCGATGCAGAAGCAGTTACAGAATTAAATGTAAATGGTAAAAATATAAACAGTTTAGAAGGAATCCAAGCTTTTACCAATTTGTCTAAATTATATTGCCAATCCAACCAAATTCAAGTATTGGATATTGGCAATAATAAAGCTTTGACTGTTTTAGAATGTGGAGGAAATCAATTAACCGGATTAAATGTATCCCTGAACCCATTATTAAAAGTACTTGGTTTTGGTATTAACAATATTTCACTGATAGATGTGTCCCAAAACTTGAACCTAGAAGTCTTTTGGTGTAACAATAACAATATCACTTCTCAAAATTTAGACCTGAATTCGAAACTATCAGTAATTGGTCTTTCAAATAACCCATTAGCTTTTGTTTCACTTAAAAACGGGAATAATGTAAATGTAGTCTATTTTGAAGCTTATAATACGCCAAATTTAGCCTGCATAAATGCTGATGCAATCGTATCTGTATCCATGTCCAATTCGGGCAAAACATTTAGTGAAAATTGTTCTACCACTTCTCTAGCCGGCAGCTGGATTGTAGCTCCAGAAACAAGAGCCTTAAAAGTTGGTCCTACACCAGGATCAGATGAGTGGTGGTTCCTGAAACAAGAAGATATAGTAGCCAGAGCCTGCTATCTGGATGATAAATATGAATTTAATGAGAACGGAAGTTTTAAAAATGTCTTGGGCTCCGAGACTTTCCTCGAAGATTGGCAAGGTGTTTTATTCCAATGTGGAGCACCAGTAGCCCCTCATAATAGTCCTAATGCTACTTATGTTTATAATCAAAATGCTGGGACTATTACATTGAATGGGCAAGGCGCTTATTTAGGATTGCCAAAAGTTGTAAATGGTTATGAATTGCCAAATGGTTCCGTACCAAATTCAATTACCTATAATGTCTCTTTTTTAGATAACGGTACTATAATGACACTTAGTATTAATATTGGGGCGGGATTTTGGACGTATAAATTGATTAAAGAACCAGCCCTTAAAACGTATTATGTAAATGACAATAGCAAATCAGGAGATGTATTTACTTCGGCAATAGGCAATAATAACAATATTGGAACAAAAGCCGCACCTTTTGCAACTCTAACTTATGCACTTTCAATTGCAAACGAGGGAGATACGATTTATGTTGATGCCGGAGCCTATCCAGAACAAGTTATTATCAATAAAGGCGTTACCATAATTGGTGCAGGACAAGATCTGACTTCTTTTATTACACCATCAACTCCACTTGTTCCTGCTCCAGGACCTTTTACAGAAATAGGATTAATTGAAACAACACAAGGAATTGGAGATGTTCATATCAGAAATATTTCTGTTAATAGTGTGGATGGAAGTTCACAAAATATTATTATTCAAAGTGGTGGCAGTGTAAAAAACTGTAAACTGCTCAACGGTGGGCAAGGAATTTTTTTCAGAATTGAATCTGTCACTAAAACAGTTTTGATTGAAAACAATACAATCCAACCCAATGGCATTGGAATCAATTGTCAAGGAGCTGGTTTAACTGCTAATATTTTGAACAACACTATTTCAAAAGCTGGTGGTTATTTTGCAGGAATTTTTGCAGGGCTTGATTTTGGGCCACTGCCAGTACTCATTATTCAAAATAACATCATTCAAAATTATTTTGGATATGGGATGTTGGCAAACAGCTTCAATGGTAACTACACTCAAAACAGTATTGTTGGCACAAGTGGTTTTGCCATAGAAAGAACAAATGGCAATAAGCCAATAGCGAGTTGCAACTGGTTTGGGTCTCCTATAGCAGCAACAGTTACTTCTAAAATAAACGGGGCAGTAAATTATACCCCTTGGTTGACCAACGGAACAGACTCCGATTTAGTTTCCAATGGATTTAAGCCATTACCTGATGTTTGTAATGGAACTCCTGTTGCAGTAATATTAGATAATTCTACTAATGTTACCTGCAATGGTGCCAAAAATGGAACAATAAACATAATCGCCTCTAATGGTCTTGCTCCATACAATTTATTATGGACAAATAGTGACAATCCAGGATATAGTTCATCAATTGAAGACCTGACAAATCTTGGACCAGGCACTTATCAATTATTGTTAACTGATACAAATGGTTCAACTGCATCATTGTCTAACATTGTAATTTCAGAACCATCAATATTAACTGCTTCTATTGCAAACAATTCAACCGCCTGTTCCAACAATGCGACAGTTACTGCACTTGCTGGAACACCGGGTTACACCTATTTATGGAGCAATGGCGCCACTACCGCATCCATCAATAATGTACCTGTTGGAACGTACAATGTAACGGTTAAAGATGCAAACGGATGTTCTACAACTGCTAGCATAACCCTCATTGTTGGAGAAGCCTTTAATCCTTCAGCTTCAGTAACTGATGTAAGTTGTTTTGGGGGAAGTAATGGTGCCATCACTGTCACCAATGCCAATGGCACTGCTCCTTTTACATTTAGCAAAGATGGGATAACTTTCGTGTCAGGAACATTCCCTTTCAGTTTCAGCGGACTCTTGGCAGGAACTTACAACATTGCTGTTAAAGATTTCAACGGATGTACTGGATTTACAACAAAAACAATTGCACAACCGGCATCGCTTATCGCGACAATAATTACAGTACAAAGCACTTGTTCAGGTCAAAGCACAGGGGCTATTTCTGTAGCAACAGCCGGAGGTTCGGGTGCGTTAAAATATAGCTGGACAGGTACTGGCTATACTTCCTCACAAAAAAATATCAGTGGACTTGTAGCAGGAAGCTATACCTTGACAGTCATTGACAATAATGGATGTACTACAATTCTAAATGCCAATGTTCCAACTTACAATGCAATATCCGTTAATGCTGCTGTTACAAATGTTTTATGCAGAGGTTCACTGACCGGAGCCATCAAGCTTACTGTATCTGGAGGAAGCGGAAGCCAAAGCGGATTTGCTTATAATTGGACAGGAAGTACAACATCAACAAACAAAGAAATTTCAAATCTTGGTGCTGGCACCAACTATAATGTAACTATTACAGATATTGGAAGTGGTTGTATTGTAACTAAATCATATGTTATCACGCAACCTGCTTCTAACCTTTCGTTAGCTGCAAGCAAAACCAATGCTACTGGTTGCGGCGGAAGTTTAGGCACAATAACAGCAACAGCTAGTGGAGGTACATCCCCTTATGAATACAAATTAGACAATGGAAATTACCAATCAACAAGTAATTTTGCATTACTTTCCAGTGGTAGCTATACTGTTTGGGTAAAAGATGCCAATGGCTGTACCAGTTCAAAAGTGGTAGCAATTACTGATAATGGCAGCGATCAATATGAAAGCAACAACAGCAAGAGCCAAGCTAAATTAATTTCAATTGGCACTACAATTAATGCTCGAATTGCATTGGCAACAGATACCGCAGATTGGTTTAAATTTACTCCTACAATTACTGGAAATTATAAATTAACCATTACACACCAATCGATTAATTACACTTTTAATATGTATCCTTCAGCTAATAATGCAGCCGCTCTTGTCCCTACGAGTCCAACTTCGACTTCAAAACAATATGCATTGACTGGAGGCACAACCTACTACGTGCAAATAACAGGAGGCTTATCTTTTAATTGTTATGATTTGTCTATTTTGCCAGTGGCCAATCCTGCTAAATATGCCTCTACCAATACAAAAGTAATTGCTGTTGAAAAACTCTCGGTAAAAGCGTATCCAAATCCTCATCAAGGATTATTCAATCTGTCCATCATTTCACCCGAAGATGGAAAAGCACAGATAGAATTGTTTTCAATTTTAGGTCAATTACTGGCAAAAAGAGAGGTTTCCATTGAAAAAGACCAGAATACAATTGTTGAATTTAATGATGTAGGTCGTGGAATAATCCTCTATCATTTAACGATTGGCAATCAAGAGGCAAACGGAAAAGTTTATGGAAAAGATTAAAAAGGAATTCCATATTCAAAGAGTTTGTAACCAATTTGATAAGAATTCAAATTGATTTAGAACTAAGCAATGTGTTAAATAAAAATCCCAAATCCCAGAATTTTTCTGGTCTTTGGGATTTTATTTTTTTTACTATTTTTATTAAGTTTTTTGTTTTTTCTTTCTAGCTGCAGGAAACAATACATTATTCAAAATCAAACGATATCCAGGCGAATTTGGATGTAAATCCAAAACAGTTACAGGATCACCTACTCTATGCTGATAATCTTCCGGATCGTGTCCTCCATAGAACGTAAACATTCCTTTGCCTTTTTCTCCGTGAATGTACCTTGCTTCTCCATTGAGTTCGCAAGTTCCCATAATCAAAACGTTCGATTTAATTAGAGTTTGGTCGAAAGCTGTAGTTTGCCCCATAAATCCTTTTATTAATTGGGTATGATTTTGACATAACATAGAAGGAATTGGGTCCCATTTTGCCGAAAATTCCATCAGGGTAAAATAATCTTTCTCCATTGGAATCATCATTCTTTTTTCGGTCATATCAATATCTGAGAATTCATAATGTTCTGGTTTTCGATCTAAAATAAAATCTTTAAATGCAAAAGTGTTAACATAATTTATTTTGGATTGATAGTTAGGCTCACTTGTGTCGCCATCAAACATTGGTTCACAAATATCGACTCCATCTGCAGACAAAGCAATATCAAAACTATCGGCTGCAGAACACATAGCAAACATAAATCCCCCACCAATAACAAAATCTCGGATTTTTTTGGCTACAGCCAATTTTTCTTCCGAAACTTTTTTGTAACCCAATTTGGTTGCCAAAGCTTCGGCATCTTTCTTTTGTTCTATATACCAAGGTGAATTCCTATTAGAACCGTAAAATTTCCCATATTGCCCAGTAAAATCTTCGTGATGCAAATGCAACCAATCATAAAGAATGAGTTGGTCGCTTAAAACTTCTTCGTCATAAATAGGCGTAAACGGAATTTCGGCATAGGTTAAAACCAAAGTAACCGCATCGTCCCAAGGTTGTTTACCTTTAGGTGTATAAACAGCCACTTTAGGTGCTTTTTCGAGTGCTACCGCTTCCATATTTTGAGAAGGGCTGGATATTAATTCCAAAATTTGATCGGTTTCGGTATCGCTCATCACTTCAAAACTCACCCCTCGTATTTGACATTCTTTTCTGATTTCAGGAGCATCAGCCAATAAAAAGGAGCCTCCACGATAATTAAGTAACCAACTGGCCTTATACTTTTTTTCGATACACCAATAGGTAATTCCATAAGCTTTAAGATGATTTTGTTGCGTGGTTTCATCCATTGGCAAAAGAATAAAAGAAGCTCTTGCTGAAAAGGAAATCAGGATCAGAAATATAAAGATTAACTTTTTAGAAGTCATTTTGATGTTTTTATATATCAAATATACTAGTTTTTATTTGACTTAAAGGATAAAAAAAATTCGCTTAATAAGCGAATTTTAAATTAATATTTTAGAAAGGCATTTCGTCATCTTCCTCGTCATTATTCAAATTACTTCCGAAAGCTTCATTTGGAGATGGAAGATTTTTAGTTTGAAATGGATTGTCATCGTGATTCATTTTTGATGGCAAATCGTCATAACTTCCGCTGAAATCTTCCAAATTGTCAAACTTACCGAGATTTCCAATAAACTTCAACCGAACATTTTCAAGAGAACCATTACGGTGTTTTGCAATAATAAACTCGGCTTGGCCTGCTGATGGTGTTTGCTCGTCATCATCCCATTCGTCAATTTTATAATATTCAGGTCTATAAATAAACGACACGATATCAGCATCCTGTTCAATAGCTCCCGATTCACGAAGATCAGAAAGCAAAGGTCTTTTGCTTGAACCACGGGTTTCAACCGCACGCGATAATTGGGATAATGCAATTACCGGAATGCTTAATTCCTTGGCTAATGCTTTTAAATTTCTTGAAATTGTAGATATTTCCTGTTCTCTGTTTCCGCCTCCTTTTCCGTTTCCACCGGCAGTCATCAATTGTAAATAATCGACAATGATAATTTTTATTCCATGTTGCGAAACTAAACGTCTTGCTTTTGCCCTTAAATCAAAAATAGAAAGCGAAGGTGAATCGTCTATAAAAAGTGGTGCTTTTTCTAAGTCTTTCACTTTAGTATTCAGTTGGGTCCATTCGTGTGTTTCCAGTTTTCCAGTTCTAAGTTTTTCCGAAGACAATCCTGTTTCCGAAGAAATTAATCTTGTAATTAACTGAACCGAAGACATTTCCAGAGAAAATAAAGCAACTGGTAGTTTAGAATCTATTGCAATATTTCGAGCCATCGAAAGAACAAAAGCTGTTTTTCCCATACCAGGACGAGCAGCAATAATAATTAAATCACTCGGTTGCCAACCAGAAGTAATGGCATCAAGTTTTGTAAAACCAGTTTCTACACCGCTTAACCCTTTTTGGTTTCCAATTTCCTCGATTCGTTTTTTTGCCTGTAAAACTAAAGTCTGGGCAGTTTCAGAACTACGTTTTATATTCCCTTGGGTAACTTCATAAAGTTTAGATTCGGCTTTGTCCAATAAATCAAAAACATCCGTAGTTTCATCATAGGATTCTTCAATAATATCCGAAGAAATTCTGATTAAACTACGCTGAATATATTTTTGGAGAATAATTCTGGAGTGAAATTCAATGTGTGCCGAGGAAGAAATTTTCTGTGTAAGCTGAATGAGGTAGAAATCACCTCCCGCCAAGTCTAATTTTGCGTTTTTTCGTAACTGTGCCGAAACTGTTAATAAGTCAATAGGCTGTGTATCCGTAAACAGCTGAACGATAGCTTCAAAAATATATTTGTGTCCTTCTTTATAAAAAGCATCAGGCTGCAGAATGTCAATTACCTCATCAACTCCTTTTTTATCAATCATCATCGCACCAAGCACAGCCTCTTCTAAGTCAATAACTTGCGGAGGGAGTTTGCCTTTTTCTAGGCTTATGATGTTTGTTCTTTCTGTTTTAATTGGGCTTATATTCCTGACGTTTTCCATAGAGCGAATGTAACGAAAATTAAAAAAATTATTACCATTGAGTTATTACAAATAATTGTTAATAAACAATCTTTTTTGTTAATAAGCCAAAAAAAATCCGAAACGATAAGGCTTCGGATCATTTAAATATTTGTAGGATTTTACTCTTTGAATTCTCCCATTTTACAGTATTTATCCATCCTTTGGGCAACTAATTCTTGTGTTGATAAGTCTTTCAATTCATTGAATCCTTTCATAATATATTGCTCCACTGTTTTAAAAGCAGTTACTCTGTCAAAATGTGCTCCTCCTAAAGGTTCAGGGATAATATCATCCACTAATTTTTGTTTTTTCATATCGGCTGAAGTAAGTTTTAATGCTTCGGCAGCCTGCTCTTTATAATCCCAACTTTTCCAAAGGATAGAAGAACAAGATTCCGGAGAAATAACAGAATACCAAGTGTTTTCCATCATATAAACTCTGTCTCCAACTCCTATTCCTAATGCGCCACCCGAAGCACCTTCGCCAACAATTACAACAATAATAGGAACTTTTAATCGAACCATTTCGAAAATATTTCTGGCAATAGCTTCTCCTTGTCCGCGTTCTTCTGCTTCAATTCCAGGAAAGGCTCCCGGTGTGTCAATCAAAGATAAAACTGGGATACCAAATTTCTCGGCCATTTTCATCAATCGCAACGCTTTTCGATAACCTTCTGGATTTGCCATTCCAAAATTTCTATATTGACGTGTTTTCGTATTGTATCCTTTTTGCTGACCAATTATCATAAATGATTGTCCACAAATTTTTCCTAAACCGCCAATCATCGCTTTATCGTCTTTAAAACCTCTGTCGCCGTGAAGTTCAAGGAAAGTATCGCCACAAAGTGCCTTTACATGATCTAAAGTATATGGTCTATTAGGGTGTCTTGACAATTGAACCCGTTGCCAAGCTGTAAGATGTTTATAAATATGCCTTTTGGTTTCTTCAAGTTTTTTGTTGATTTGTTTACAAGTATTTGTAACATCAACTTCTGATTCCTGCCCAATAACAAGACATTTATCCAGTTGGTCTTCAAGTTCTTTTATTGGAAGTTCAAAATCTAAATATTCCATGGAGTATACGAGTTTTTGTTTTGATTTGAAATGCAAATATAAAATTTAAAATTATCAAAAACGTCTATTTTTATCTAATTATAAATAAATTCACAGTAAAATTCAATGAAAATAATTATTCTTTATCAGTAAGATAATGTTTCAAAATGCCGTTCAGTATAACTGTAATCACAATTAAAATTGCTCCGATATAAAATTCAACACTCATTTTTTCTTTCCCTCCAATAATAAAAAAAGCCAAAATAATGCCATAAACAGGCTCTAGGCTTGTAGTTAACATAATGGTATAAGGAGATAATTTCTGCATCACTTTTACCGAAGCCGTAAAGGCATAAGCAGTACAAATCGAGGACAAAATAAATAACAAAAGCCAATCATTAGAAGTCAGAATAAAGAATTCGACAGAAAATTTATTTTCGAATAAAAAGTAAATTGAGATAAAAAATACCCCTGCAAGAAACTCATAAAACGTAATAACAGAAGGTTCGTGTTTTTCGATTAATTTCCCGTTCATCAATGTGAATAATACTCCAATTATTATCGAAACTAAGGCATACATCATTCCTTCAAAATAATTTATTTCGACCTGCAAAATCATAGCAAGTCCAACAATAATTATAAGTCCAAAGAAAACTTCGTACCAAAGCACTTTTCTTCCATAGAAAATAGGTTCCAGTATGGAGGTGAAAAATGCTCCCAAAGAAAAAACTGATAATGTGATGGATACATTGGAAACATGAATGGCCTTGAAAAAAAATATCCAATGGACAGCAATCAATAATCCAACAAAAATCAATTTAAAAAATTCCTTTATCGGGATTCGAAATGATTGCTTTTTGAAAAGAATAAACAGGAATAGAAATACACCTGCAAAAAGCATTCGGTACCAAACCAAGGCATCCGCCTGAATCGAAATTAATGCTCCTAAAATTGCCGTGAATCCCCAAATAAAAACAATTAAATGAAGATTTAAATAACTTTTTAATTTACCGTTTCGCATTTCGTAATAAAAAAATTGCCAGAATTCCGAAAACAATATTAGGAAACCAAACGGCCAATAAAGGTGGGAAACTTGATTTTTCGGCTAATGTCCCAAATATTTTATCAAAAAACACAAATGAAAAAGCCACTGCTATCCCAATTGCTAAACTCAATCCCATACCACCTCTTCGTTTCATTGATGAAACCGCCACGGCAATAATAGTAAGAATAAATGCCGAAACAGGAATGCTGTATTTTTTGTATAAAACAACCATATACACATTGATATTTGAAGAACCTCGCTTTTTTTCCTTCTCAATAAATTGGTTTAATTTTCCCAGATTTAATGTTTCGGCGATGTAAACCACAGGTGTTAAATCTTCTAAATCAAAATTGAATTTCGCATCCTTTTTGTCCGCTTTTTCAATTTTGTCGTCTAATTCACCTACTGTTCTTTTGACATAATCATACATCGTATAGTTCTTGGTTTTAGGATTCCATTGTATCCTTGAAGCTGTAATTTTATACTCTAGTTTATCTTTTTTGAACTTCTCATAACTAAAATTATAAGCCGTTTTTGACACTACATCAAAACTATTGACATAAATATATTCGTCATTGCTTACTTGTCTGTAAACGTCAGTATTATCGCCCCTCATCGCTTGCTTTCCGTCACCTCTAAGATAAGTATACCTAAAATTATTAAATCCCTCGCTAGCTTTTGGAACAACAAAAAAACCCATTAACAAAATAAAAACGGAAATGATGGAAGCTCCTATAATAAAAGGTCTTAAAAATCTGGTGAAAGAAATTCCAGAACTTAAAATGGCAATGATTTCAGTATCATTGGCTAATTTAGAGGTAAACCAAATTACCGATAGAAACAAGAATATTGGAAATAATAAGTTGGTGAAATAGATGGTGAAATTAAAATAGTAAATCAAAATATCCACAAGTGGAATTTTGTTTTCAATCATTTTATTGATTTTTTCCGAAACATCAATTACAATTCCTATAGGCGCAAATAACATCAACATCACCGCAAAAGTGGTCAGATATTTTCTTAGAATGTATTTGTCAATTATTTTCATTTTTTTGGTGTTGAGTGTCGGGTGTTGGTAAAATTATTACCTAAAACCCTGAACCTAGTTATAATCTCTGGCTCATATTTCGAACCATCATTTCTTTCCAAGTTCTAAAATCTCCGGCTAAGATATGTTTTCTAGCCTCACGAACCAACCACATATAAAAACCAAGGTTGTGTATCGTTGCAATTTGTTTTCCGAGGTATTCGTTGGCTGCAAATAAGTGGCGTAAATAAGCTTTTGTATATTCTGTATCTACAAAGGTATGTCCCATTTCGTCTACTGGTGAAAAATCATCTTCCCATTTTTTATTTTTGATGTTTATGGTTCCGTTTGCAGTAAACAACATTCCATTTCTGGCGTTTCGAGTGGGCATCACACAATCAAACATATCAATTCCCAAAGCAATATTCTCTAAAATATTTATTGGAGTTCCAACACCCATTAAGTATCGAGGCTTGTCTTCTGGAAGAATTTCGCAAACAATTTCGGTCATTGCATACATTTCTTCGGCTGGTTCACCCACTGAAAGTCCTCCAATGGCGTTTCCTTGCTGACCTGAATTCGCAATATATTCGGCCGATTGCTGGCGCAAATCCTTATACGTGCTTCCCTGAACTATTGGAAAGAAAGTTTGGTCATATCCATATTTTGTTGGTACTTTTTCCAAATGACTGATACAGCGATCTAGCCAGCGATGCGTCATTTTCATCGATTTTTGGGCATATCGATAGTCGCAAGGATATGGCGTACATTCGTCGAAAGCCATAATGATGTCAGCGCCAATGGTTCGTTGAATTTCCATCACGTTTTCGGGCGTAAAAAAATGATAAGAACCGTCGATATGTGACTTGAATTTTACTCCTTCTTCTTTAATTTTTCGATTTGCCGAAAGCGAATACACTTGATAACCACCAGAATCTGTCAAAATATTCCTATCCCAATTCATAAATTTATGCAAACCTCCGGCTTTTTCAAGAATTTCGGTTTGAGGACGCAAGTATAAATGGTAGGTATTTCCGAGAATAATATCTGGATTAATATCGTCTTTCAGTTCCCGCTGATGTACTCCTTTTACGGATGCAACCGTGCCAACAGGCATAAAAATTGGGGTTTCAATCACGCCATGATCAGTGGTAATACTTCCTGCTCTGGCTTTGGTATGTGGATCTTTTTGTAATAAATCAAATTGCATATAACTTTTTTCAGTGTGCAAAGATAATTTATTTAAGATTTAGGAATTGGAATTTAGGATTTTATTTAACATTAGTCTTTTAATAGATAATTATCTTTTTGTTTTTATAAAAAAGATTGTTTTTAGTAAGGGAATTCATTAAGTTTGTAAAAGAGATAAAAACAGTTCATTTATGATTCATAGCAACCCGATTATGATGTATAATAGTAGTTTTTTTGTCAGACCAATCTATAAGTTGTGAACAATTTCCAATACCGAAGTCATCAATTAAAACATATGAAAAAGATTATTCAGATTATAGGATTTTGCCTTCTATTATTTAACTTAACTGTTTTTAGCCAATCAGTTAAAATGAAAAAGGATTCACTTTGGACAATAGATGAAATTTCTAATATGTCTGTTTATCTATATCAAAAAGTCACAGATACAACAGGAATAGGTGGTACTGGAACAATAATTAATCACAATAAACGGTATTTTCTTTTGACTGCAAATCATGTTGCAAAAGAAATGAAAGTAAATTCACAAATTGTTTTTCGAATAGCAGGTGATAAACCTGCAATTTTAAATCTTTCCTTATTTACTCTTAATCATAAAATTGATTGGATTAATCACAATGAAGCAGATTTATCTATTATTGAACTTTTACCTTTTAATAATGATATTCAAAAACGATTTGAAGAATCATCATTTTCATCAAAGTTTATATACAAAGGACAAGATACTCTACCGAGAGATAATGATGTGACATTTTTTGGTTATCCATTACTTGATTTGGATCTTAAACATTTTTCATCGCTAAGTTTTACTGCATATCTTGCGAGTGGCTTAATTACCAATAAAAGATATGATACTAAATCAAAATGCACTTTTTATTATTTAGATCAACCGAGTATGCAAGGAGCAAGTGGTGGTGGCGTATTTTGTTCAGTAAAAAAGGCAATGTATATGGGTTCTGGTAGAACTTTATTAATTGGGGTTGTACACGGAACAGCCGGAGATAATACTGGTGGAAAATTAGCTGCAATTACCCCATCATTTTACATTTGGGATTTATTAAATAAATTAAATTAAACTGCACACAACATTTAGAACGGATTTGGACAATATGCTTAATGGGAAAATGGTTTTGTATTTGGAAGTTTTGACAAATCCAAAAATAAAACTAAATTTATTTCCAAACCAGCTGCAGTGTGGACATTATAAATTTTTCTTCAAAACCTCTCCAATCTTCAATGCACATTTTTCGCCATCAATGGCTGCGGAAATAATTCCTCCGGCATAACCTGCACCTTCTCCACAAGGATACAACCCTTTTATTTGAAGGTGTTCCAATGTTGCTGAATCTCTAGGAATGCGCACTGGTGAGGATGTTCTTGATTCTGGAGCGTGAAGAACCGCTTCGTTAGTCAAAAAACCACGCATTGATTTTCCGAATTCTATGAAACCTTCTCTTAATATTTGGGTAAGAAATCCAGGGAAAACTTGCCCCATTTCTATCGAAGTCGTTCCGGGAACATAGGAAGTTTTTGGGATATTAGAAGATACTTTATTTTGGGTAAAATCGACCATTTTTTGGGCGGGAACTTTTTGGGTTTCCCCTGCCAAATGCCACGCTTTTTGTTCAATACTTTTTTGGAATTCCATTCCAGCCAAAGCACCGAATTTGGCAAACGGTTTAAAATCTTCGAGTTTCAATTCAACCACAATTCCGGAATTGGCAGTAGCCTGATCTCGCTTTGAAGGCGACCAACCATTAGTTACAACTTCACCCTGACTTGTCGCACAAGGCGCAATCACGCCACCGGGACACATACAAAAAGAATACATTCCCCTACCTCCTACTTGCTTCACGATGGAATAAGGCGATGGGGGCAAATGCTCCCCACGATAATCGCAACTGTACTGAATGCTGTCGATTAATGATTGTGGATGTTCTGCCCGAACGCCCAAAGCGAAAGCTTTGGCTTCGATAAAAATTTGTTTTCTATCCAATAACTCAAAAATATCTCGGGCTGAATGTCCAGTGGCCAAGATTATTTTGTTGGCAAGAATGGTGTCTCCATTTTTAGTAACGATTCCTTGCACTTCACTATTTTTGATAAGAATATCTGTTAATCGGGTTTCGAAAAGAACTTTACCTCCCATTTCGATGATTTTCTCCCGCATATCCTGAATAATTTGCGGTAATTTATTAGTTCCAATATGCGGATGGGCATCAACCAAAATATCATGAGATGCTCCGAAAGCGACCAATAATTCCAAGATTCTGTTGACATCACCACGCTTTTTTGAACGCGTGTATAATTTCCCATCTGAATATGTTCCTGCTCCACCTTCGCCAAAACAATAATTAGAATCTTTATCGACAATGTGATCTCTGTTGATGGCTTTTAAATCTCTTCTTCTACCTCGAACATCTTTTCCACGTTCGATGAGTATTGGTTTCAAACCCAATTCTATCAGTTGCAAAGCGGCAAATAATCCTGCAGGTCCAGCACCTACAACGATAACTTCTTGAGCGTTTTCGACATTTTTATATTCTGGCAGTTCAATTTTAGCTTCTTGAATAGGTTCGCCTTGCAAATAGATCGTGACTTTTAAATTGAATTTTACGGCTTTTTGACGTGCATCAATCGAACGTTTTAGAATAGAAATGTGTTGGATTTCTTTGGTATTAACCTGAATTAATTTGGAAACATGTTGTTTGAGCAACAATTCGTTTGTAACTATTTCTGGTGATACTTGAAAGAGTAATTCTTGTGGCATTTTTTTGTGAAATTTTATGGAAATAATTTATAAATATCTTCCCGTTTGGCAAATCTGGCAAGTTCTATAACTTCTCCATCAAAATAAAATCCTAATCTATATTTTCTAATTCTGATTCTACAAGCGTTTTGATATCCTTTTAGCTTTTTGATATTGGAAAGTACATTTAATGTTTCAGCCTTTTTTAGAGCAATAATTGTATTGAACAAATCATCTTTCAAACTTTCATCTTTGACTTTTAGCAAATCTTTTGAAAATTGTTTTAAGTATTCGACTGTCATCTACCTAAAATTTTGAAGATTTCTTCTTCACTAACCTTGTCATTCCTATCAGCTTCCTGCATCAACATCATTAAACCAACATCCTCTTTTTCTTCATCGGATAAATTATTGAATTGACTTGTTTGCCTATTTTTCACATAAGTTTGTACTGCATTTTCAATCAATCCTTTCACACTTGTTTTTTCAAATATTGAAATTACTTTCAATTTGGTTAAAGTGTTTTCGTCAATATCTATTAATTTTCTCATTGGAAATATTTTTACACAAATATATACAATATATACTGTATATACAACATCAAAATAAACTTCGTAAATTTACCCTCTAAAAACATCCAAAATGTCCAGACAAATTAAACTAATATGGGATTTTCGTGGTCCAGCCTCTGGAAAAACGGCCGAGCATCACGAAATTCATTTGAAAGAATATATAGTAGCTGAAAATTTATCGCCAAATATTACCGGTTTTGAAGTCCTTAACGAAATGTATGCGATTGCTTACATGGTCGTTACAGATGAAACGATGATTCAAGTACGAGATGCTTTGAAACCGCATCGTGGGGAAGTTTTTGAAAGTTAAATAAAAATTCCAAATTCTAAACATATTGAATGGAATTTGGAATTTTTGAAATTATAATCAGAATTAGTTCGCTACTTCACTTATAAATTTAATTCGCATTAAACGCAATTCATCAATATCATAATCGCCATCAAATTCTTTGAGCGCTTCTTCGATATTATCCGAATGGGATTCCATAAAATAATCGTGAATTTCTTCCTGCTGATCATCATCCAGCATTTCATCAATCCAATACTTAATATTTAGCTTGGTTCCAGAGTTTACAATTTGTTCCATTTCGGCAATCAAAGCATCCATTGTCAAGCCTTTGGCAGAAGCAATATCATTGAGCGGTAATTTCCTGTCGATGTTTTGTATGATGTATAATTTATTTATCGAATTTGCTCCGGTTGATTTTACAACCAAATCATCCGGTCGAACAATATCATTTTCTTCGACATAATGGCTGATCAATTCAATAAATTCTTTGCCATATTTCTTTGCTTTTCCTTCTCCAACACCGTGAGTATTTATTAACTCATCAATAGTCATTGGGTATTTTAGGGCCATATCTTCGAGCGACGGATCCTGAAAAACCACAAAAGGAGGAACGCTTAATCTTTTTGCTGTTTTTTTACGCAGGTCACGCAACATGCCCATCAAAACCTCATCGGCAACACCGGTTGATTTTGCAGCAGTTACAATTGCTTCGTCTTCGGTTTCGTTGTACTCATGATCTTCTGACATCATAAAGGAAACTGGTTTTTTGATAAAATCCAGTCCTTTTTTGGTAATTTTTACGACTCCATATGTTTCAATATCTTTGGATAATAATCCAGCAACCAATACTTGTCGCAACAAAGCCATCCAATATTTTTCATCATGATCTGAACCAGTACCAAAAAAAGTTTGACTATCCGTTCTATGTGCTTTAATAACTGCATTTACTCGCCCAATCAGAGTAAAAACAACTTCTTTGGATTTATAGATATGTTTTGTATCACGAACCACTTCAAGTAATTTAACGACCTGATCCCTTGCTTCAATCTTAACTTTTGGATTGCGAACATTATCATCCATATCGCCGCCTTCACCAGTTTCGTTATCGAATTCTTCACCAAAATAATGCAAAAGAAATTTTCTTCTTGACATCGAAGTTTCAGCATAAGCCACGACTTCCTGCAATAATGCAAAACCTATTTCCTGCTCTGCAACGGGTTTTCCGGATAAGAATTTCTCGAGTTTTTCTACATCTTTATAAGAATAATAGGCTAAACAATGTCCTTCGCCTCCATCACGACCGGCACGGCCTGTTTCTTGGTAATAACTTTCCAATGATTTTGGAATATCGTGGTGAATTACAAAACGCACATCGGGTTTGTCAATTCCCATCCCGAAAGCAATTGTTGCAACGACCACATCTACATCTTCCATAAGAAACATATCCTGGTGTTTGGCTCGGGTTTTCGCATCTAAACCTGCATGATAAGGAACGGCACTAATTCCGTTTACCTGTAAAACTTCAGCTATTGCTTCTACTTTTTTGCGACTTAAACAATAAATAATTCCTGATTTACCTTTATGTAGTTTGATAAAACGAATAATATCAGACTCGATATTTTTAGTTTTAGTACGAACTTCATAATATAAATTAGGTCTGTTGAACGAAGCTTTATAAGTTGTTGCGTCAACCATATCAAGGTTTTTTAGGATATCTTCCTGCACTTTTGGCGTAGCTGTAGCCGTAAGACCTATAACTGGAACATCTCCTAATTGCTTGATAATATGTTTAAGATTTCTATATTCAGGTCTAAAATCGTGTCCCCATTCTGAGATGCAATGGGCTTCATCAATAGCAACAAATGAAATAGGCACCGTTTGCAGAAAAGTCACATATTCTTCCTTAGTTAAGGATTCGGGAGCTACATATAAAAGTTTGGTTAAACCTGAAGAAATATCTTTTTTAACTTGAGCAATCTCCGTTTTGGTAAGGGATGAGTTCAAAACATGAGCGACTCCATTTTCAGAAGACAGGCTTCTAATGGCATCGACTTGATTTTTCATTAAGGCAATTAAAGGGGAGACAACTATGGCTGTTCCCCTCTGAACTAAAGCGGGCAATTGATAACATAGTGACTTGCCTCCGCCTGTAGGCATAATCACAAAGGTATTTTCTTTATTAAGAATACTTTTTATAACTTGTTCCTGTAAACCTTTGAATTGGCTGAAGCCAAAATACTTCTTTAATTCTTTGTGGATATCAATTTCGTTTGAATTCATTCTTTATTAATGGTATTTTATCTAAATTTGCGACACATAAAGATACTAATTTCTTTTACACATACAAATATTTATAATAATTCTATTTTGGACACAAAAGAAAATATATTGATTTTGGCAAAAAAGACCATTCTTTCCGAGAGTGAGTCTATAGCGAAACTAATTGATTTTATTGACATTAACTTCGCAGAAGCCACCCAAATCCTATTTAATTCCAATGGAAGATTAATTGTTACGGGAATAGGAAAAAGTGCGATTATTGCTCAAAAAATGGTTGCCACATTCAATTCTACAGGGACTCCATCACATTTTTTGCATGCTTCTGAGGCCATTCATGGCGATTTAGGCATGGTTCAACCCGATGATGTCGTGATTTGTATTTCAAAAAGCGGTAACAGTCCCGAAATAAAAATTCTCATTCCTATATTGAAACGTTTTGGCAATAAACTAATTGCCATAACCGGAAATATTACTTCTTTTTTGGCTAAAGAATCCGATTTTATTTTAAATACCACAGTTGATGCGGAATCTTGCCCGAATAATTTAGCACCAACAAATAGCACAACTGCACAACTTGTTATGGGCGATGCGCTTGCTGTATGTTTAATGCAAATGAGAAATTTCACTCCGGAAGATTTTGCAAAATACCATCCTGGAGGTGCTCTGGGTAAAAAATTATTGTTGCGCGTAAGCAATATGCTTGATGAAACCCATAAACCTAAAGTTAAACCAAATTCAAGTATTAAAGAAGTGATTTTTGAGATTTCGGCAAAGCGTCTTGGTGTTACAGCCGTAATTGAAAACGAAAAAGTGATAGGAATTATAACTGATGGAGATATTCGAAGAATGCTAAACGAAAATGATACTTTTACCCATTTGACTGCCAAAGATATTATGACAAAAAACCCAAAAATGATACAATCAACCACTATGGTTGCCGAAGCATTAAATATTCTTGAAGATTTCTCCATCACACAATTAGTGGTTGTGGATAATGGAGAATACAAAGGGGTAATCCATTTACATGACATTTTAAAAGAAGGAATTGTATAATGGAGAAAAAGCAACTTAAAGAAATGTCCTTTTTAGATCATCTAGAGGAATTAAGATGGTTATTAGTTCGAAGTTCTGCAGCAGTAATAATAATGGCTTTCCTTACTTATTTTATAAGTGATTATTTATTTGACACCATAATATTTGGCCCAACGAGAGCTACTTTTTTTACTTATCGGTTTTTTTGTGATTTATCCCACCAACTAGGTTTTGCCGATAGTATTTGCATTACCGAACTACCCTTTATTATCCAGAACACAGAAATGGAAGGTCAGGTAAATATGTTTGTCTGGATGTGTATTTTAGCAGGTTTTATTTTGGCTTTTCCTTATATTTTATGGCAGATTTGGAGCTTTATCAGTCCCGCTTTGTATGAAAAAGAAAAGAAAAATGCCAAAATATTTATCTTTATTTCTTCCATTCTTTTCTTTTTTGGAGTTCTCTTTGGGTATTATATAGTCATCCCAATGTCTGTTAATTTTGTGGCAACATTTACTGTTAGTGATGTTGTGAAAAACCAATTTACTTTAGACTCCTATATTGGAATGTTTAAAACATCTGTATTAGCGAGTGGAATATTTTTTGAATTACCCATAATCATATATTTCCTGACAAAACTAGGATTAGTAACTCCTGAATTTTTACGAAAATATCGAAGATATGCCATTGTAATTGTGCTAATAGTTGCAGCAATAGTTACACCACCTGATGTGGTGAGCCAAACAATTGTTGCCATACCGATGCTGATTATTTTTGAATTAAGTGTAATTATCTCTTCCATCGTTTATAAAATAAAAATAAAAAATGAGCAACTTAGTTAAAGAATTTAATGATTATCGTTCTAAAATGAACGAAAAATTATTGGCCGACAATAATAAAATTGTAAAAAGAATTTTCAATCTTGACACCAATGCATATGCTGAGGGAGTGCTCGATGTGAAAACTAAAGAACTATTGGGATTAGTGGCTTCTGCGGTTTTGCGTTGTGACGATTGTGTAAAATACCATTTGGAAAATTGCCATAAAGAAGGAATTTCAAAAGAGGAAATGATGGAAGCCATGGGAATCGCAACCCTAGTGGGCGGTACTATTGTCGTTCCTCATTTGCGCAGAGCATATGAATTTTGGGAAGAATTGGAAACATTGAATTTGAATAACAATTAAGAAATGAAGCTAAGAGCCGAACATTTAGTTAAAACATATAAAGGACGAAGCGTTGTTAAAGGCATTTCTGTAGAGGTAAACCAAGGTGAAATTGTGGGACTTTTGGGGCCAAACGGTGCCGGAAAAACAACCTCTTTTTATATGATTGTAGGATTGGTAAAACCCAATATGGGCAATATTTATCTTGATGATTTGGATATCACTCATTTTCCAATGTACAAAAGAGCCCAACAAGGAATTGGCTATTTGGCTCAAGAAGCCTCAGTTTTTAGAAAATTAAGTGTCGAAGAAAATATTTTAAGTGTTTTGCAATTGACAAAACTATCAAAGGAAGAACAGGAAGCCAAAATGGAAAGTCTTATTGACGAGTTTGGCTTGGGACACATTCGCACCAACCGTGGCGATTTGCTTTCGGGTGGAGAACGTCGTCGTACTGAAATTGCGCGTTGTCTTGCCACTGATCCAAAATTTATTCTTCTTGATGAACCTTTCGCTGGTGTTGACCCCGTTGCCGTGGAGGATATTCAGCGCATTGTGGCACAACTAAAAAATAAAAACATCGGAATCCTAATTACAGACCACAACGTTCAGGAAACCTTGGCGATAACTGACAAGACCTATCTTATGTTTGAAGGCGGTATTTTGAAAGAAGGAAAACCAGAAGAACTGGTAGTAGATGAAATGGTGCGTCGAGTATATTTAGGACAGAATTTTGAATTGAGAAAGAAAAAATTAGAATTTTAAAATTTTAAGAATGGAAAATCAAGAAGAACCAAGTCAAGAAACAAAAGAAAAATGGCTGAATGACCCAAACAACTGGATTTGGGGAATTTTTACTATAACAAAGAGGACAAACGCTTGATGCCAACAAAAAGAATCCCTTTTATGGGTTGGACCGTAAATTTTGCCAATAGCAATTCAGTTTTCCTATTTGTTTTTATAATGCTGCTTCTAATACTATTTGTTGAATTTATGATTGGATTAAAAAAATAATCACTCAATCGTAATAAAGCGCAACTGCTCCACATCGCCATTGTAAATATTGACATCTACATTGCCTTTTATTCCTAAAACAGAAGCTTTTTCGGTAAATTGCCAAAAAAGCCAATCGTCGCCAATTTTCTCCCGATAAAAATTATAATTGGCAATCCAAAAAAGATAATTGCTGAAATCTTCCTTCAAGAAATCATCATAATATTTCTCGCTGGTATAAATAATGGGTTTCACTTTATAATGTGCTTCAACCGCTTTCAGCCAACGCTTCAACCCTACTCTCAAACTATCTAAAGATTGCTCTTTGGGGAGTTTTTCGATATCTAAAACAGGAGGCAAATCGCCTTTTTGAAGATGCACTGTTTTGATAAAAAGCTGGGCTTGTTCCAATGAATTTTCGTTGGGACGATAATAATGATAAGCCCCGCGAATCAATTTATTTTTTTTGGCACCAAGCCAATTGGTTGCAAATTGTTCGTCTTCTCTATCATTTCCGGCGGTGGCCCGAATAAAAACGAACTCTAACGGATAGTCATTTTCTATGTTTTCGACCAAAGTCCAGTCAATTTTTCCTTGAAATTCGGAAACATCCAAACCAATAGCTTTTCCTTGATGATTTTCCAAAACCTGATAATTTCGAACATCCGAAATGCGTTTAGCTTCTGCTTGTTCATATTTTAATTTATAGGATTTGAAACCAAGATAATACAAGAATCCATTTCGATAATGATAGCCAATTCCAAAAAACAGCAAAATAAAAAAAATAATTATCGAAAAACGCAACAACTTTCCGGAGAAAAAAGAACCTTTCTTTCTAGGTTTTCGTTTGATTGCGGCTTTGATTCTGACCGATTTCCGTTTCATTGGGCAAATTACTTTTTCAGAAATTTGTTATTCACAACTGAAAGTAAAACATAAGTGATTATAATCAAAGGAATTCCCAAATATTGAAAGAAACCCAACAACAAAATCGACAAAGTCAAAAAGATAATTTGAAGGGTGTTTTTCTTGAATGTAAAATCTTTTATTTTTAAAGAAAATAAAGGGATTTCGGCATTCATAATGTAAGCACTGAATAAAGTAATGATTAACAAAACCCATTGATTAGACAAAATTTCGAAAACAACTAACGAATCAGAATATTTTAATACCAAAGGCAAACTCAATATAAATAAGGCGTTGGCAGGCGTTGGCAAACCGATAAAAGAATCCGTTTGACGAGTGTCAATATTAAAATTAGCCAGTCGATAACAGGATCCCAAAGCTATGATGAAACCCAAATAAGGAATAATTACATCAGTAGAAGCAGGATTTTGGGACATTTTCAACAATGAATACATCACATATCCCGGAACGACACCGCTGGTAACCATATCTGCCAAAGAATCCAACTGTAATCCTAACGGACTGGAAACCTTAAATAATCGCGCAAAAAAACCATCGAAAAAGTCTAAAAAAATACCCAAACACACAAAAAAGAAAGCCATTTCAAAATCATCTTCGCTTACAAAAATTATGGCAATGCAACCACAAAAAAGATTTAGCAGTGTAATTATATTCGGTATGTGTTTTTTTATGTTCATTATTATTCTAATTAGATTATCAAAGTTCACAAATTTAATATAATAAGTAACGGAGAAGTGCGTTTTTAATAGAGTTTTTTAAACAGCGAGTTCATCAGTAGTTTTATTTATCCATAAGTAAGGAATTAGCTCAGTAAAAAATTATATTTTTGGGAAAAATTAAACAGGTCTTATATCTGCAAAATAATCAATGTTTAAAAAAAAAATATTCTTCTTTCTCCTTTTGCTTTGTGCCAGTTCGTATGCGCAAACTGTCAGAAAGTATTCGAACGAGTTTATGAATATTGGTGTCGATGCTGCTGCATTTGGAATGGCAAACGCAGTGACAGCAAGTACTAATGACGTAAATTCTGGCTATTGGAATCCCGCAGGATTGGTTCATCTTGAAGATCAACAATTGTCATTGATGCACGCCAATTATTTTGCTAATATTGCCCAATACGACTATATCGCTTACGCAAATCCCATTGATGATGATAGTGCTTGGGGCATTTCTTTAATCCGTTTTGGGGTTGATGACATTTTGAATACAACCGAATTAATCGACAGCCAAGGTAATATTGACTACAATCGCATCAGTCTTTTTTCTACTGCAGATTATGGCGTTACCTTTTCTTATGCTCGAAAACTGCAAGTCCCCGGATTTCAATATGGTGTAAATGCCAAAGTAATTCGAAGAATTATAGGAAAGTTTGCCAGTTCTTGGGGTTTTGGATTTGATGCCGGACTGCAATTCGAGAAAAATGACTGGCAATTTGGCTTGATGATTCGAGACATTACCACTACCTATAATGTTTGGAACATTGACGAAGCCGAATATAAAAAAATTGCCAATGCCATTCCAGGACAAAATCAGGAATTACCGGAAAGCACCGAGATTACTGCCCCAAAAGCACAATTGGGATTGTCCAAAAAGTTTATTATTCGTTATGATTACAGCATTTTGGCTGCAGCCAATATCAATTTGCAATTTGCCAAAACCAACGATATTTTTTCAACGAATTTTGTCAGTATTGATCCTGCACTCGGATTTGAATTTGGTTATACCGATTTGGTTTTCTTGCGTGCCGGTGTGGGGAATTTTCAAAAAATACAACAAATTGATGATTCGGTAAAAGTAGGCTTTCAGCCTAATATTGGGTTGGGATTCAAATACAAAGGTATCCAAATTGATTATGCGCTAACCAATTTAGGGAATCAAAGTGCAGCTTTATATTCGAATATTTTTTCGTTAAAAGTAGATTTGGGTTTTTTTAGAAATTAATTTATTTTTTTATATATCCATAAATGAATTCATCTTTATTAAAAAAAATATTCTGTTTGACATTGATGATTGTTTCAATGAGCAACTTTGCACAGAACAGTATATTATCAAAAAACGCTCGTGTTAGCATAATCACTTGCGATACCGGAAACGAATCTTATTCTCTTTTTGGACACACCGCAATACGGATTACCGACATAGAAAATAATCTGGATCTTGTATATAATTATGGTGCTTTTGATTTTTCCACGCCTAATTTTGTCGCAAAATTTGCCAAAGGGGATTTACAATATTTTGCAGTTGTCAATGTCTTCTCTGATTTTATGAACCAATATACCTATGAACACAGGAGTGTTTATGAACAGGAATTGATTGTTCCTCTGGTTTATAAACAAAAATTATTAGACAATTTGAGTACTACATTAGCCTCAAGCGAAAGTTATTATACTTATAAGTTTATAGACAAAAACTGTACTTCGATGGTGGTGGAAATCTTGAACAAAACATTGGGTGCCAAAACCATTGTCAAAAAAACCGACACGGATAAAACATATAGAAGTATTTTATATCCCTATTTTGACAATTCATTTTATGAAAAACTGGGCACGAGCATTATATTTGGGAAGAAGGTTGATGAATATGGCACAAAAATCTTTTTGCCATTAGAACTTCATAAAAGTTTAAAATTAATATCATTCGAAAATCATCCTCTTTGCAAGGAAAGCAAAACCTTATTGGAATTCAAAAAAGCAGCACCCAATTGTTGGTGGGACACTATTTATACTTTTGTGATCTTTCTTGGACTTATTCTTATTTTGAACAAAAAAAGTATCGATTTGTTTTATATTTTAACGATGGGATTATTGGGGATTTTCTTTGGTTTTATGGGATTTTATTCTTTCCATGAAGAGTTGGCTTATAACTACAATATGATGTTGTTTAATCCTGCACTACTTGTATTATTCTATTTTATACTCAGAAAAAACAGAAAATGGATTATCAATTTATGCGTTTTTAATGTTATTTCGATGGGAGTTTATCTAATTTTAATGTTTAATAAAGCACACTTATTGATTATGCTGCCACTTATTATAACCAGTTTAGCAGTATTGATAAAAATAGCTGTCAAAAACAGCAAACGCATTCCAATCGTTTTTTAATTATTGTCCTCTATAAAAAAGGACAGTGCTTATTGTTTTAATTGCAATATTCAAATCCAGAAAAATGCTTCGGTGTTTGATATAATACAAATCATATTGCAATTTTATCAAGCTGTCATCCATAGATTCTCCATAGGGATAATTCACTTGTGCCCAGCCTGTAAGTCCCGGTTTTATCACGTGACGGGTTTCATAAAAAGGCATTATTTCAGCAATTTCCTTAACAAAGAAAGGTCGCTCAGGTCGCGGCCCAATAACTGCCATTTCCCCTTTTAAGACATTGATAAATTGAGGGATTTCATCGATTCTGGTTTTACGTAAGAATTTTCCAAAAGGAGTAATACGACTATCATTTGGCCCCGAGAATACTGCACCTTTTATTTCAGCATTTTTAATCATAGTCCTTAATTTGAGTATCTGAAATACTTTGCCATTTTTTCCTACTCGTTCCTGAGTGTAAAATAATTTTCCGCGATTTCCAACAACATTTCCTAATGCAATAAATGGAAATAATAGTATCCCGAATGACAAACCGAAAATGCAAATTAGTGCTTCCATTATTTTAACATTCAATAAATAAAGTTGATTATTATTGCTTCTATTAAAAGGAAAAAATTTATAAAAATCCCTTGTAATATATTGCACAGGAATTCGTTGGGTTTTATCTTCGTAAACTTGGGTATATTCTCGAATGGTTGTTCCGGATTCTAACAAATGAAGTAATTCTTGGTATAATTCCACAGTAATATCTTCCGTATTTTGAGAGGCAACAACAATTTCGAATAGGTTATTTTCATTTACAAAGGAAACTAAGTCATTAACACCAATATGTTGTACAAAATGGTATTCAAAAAGGTCATTATTAGTCCTGTCAGAGTTTACATAAGCAACAATTCTATAATGTGGGTCAGAGTTTTCCAATACCAGAATTAATTCCTCTACCTGCTCCCGTTCACAGACCAAGATAACGTTTTGTACAAATCGATTAGAGGCCAAAAACTTGACGTAAAAAGTTCTCCATAGAACTAAGGCCAAAAGTAATGTAAAATAAAAAATCAAAATTTGAAACCTATTATTGGGCAACTCTGCTGAGAAAATTGGTGTCAACAAATAAAATAAAACAGTGGTTGATGCAGTAAGAATAGAACTTTTTAACACCTTATATTGATTACTGGCAACCTGCAGATTATACATTTCAAATACAGTTCCAATAATATTGAGGTAAAGTACTAGAGCAATCGCATAATGAAAATTACTTGTTGAGGCTTCGAGATATACCAAACCAAGTGATTTACCAGTAAAATATAATGCCATCAAGACAAAAAAAACATCAAAAGTTCTAAGCAATATTTTTCGCTCAGAGACTTCAAAATGTATTTTGTTATTCTTATTCATTGTTACAATTGCGAATTCTATTATAGAAAACAAATCTACATAAACATCCCATCAAACCAATAAAAAATCGACAACCAACAGTTCTTATCGGTTAACTGATTTATTAAAGTGCTTTTCTTATTAATTTTAAAAGTTATCTAACCAATCTAAATATTGCTTAATAACGGTTACTTCAGAATAGTTATTATTAATGGTTTTTTGAAGAGCTTTTCCAAAATCTGACCGTAAAGTTTTATTATCCAATAACTTCACAAGTAATTCATAGAATAATTGTGATTCAGTTGCATTAACAATAAAACCATTAATTCCATCTTGAATTAACAAAGGAACTTCGCCTACATTAGTTACTACAACAGCTTTTTTTTGCAAGCCATATTCAAGTAATGCAACTGGCAAGCCTTCTGATTGTGAAGTCAGGATACCTATAGTTGACTGATTGAGAGTGTTTTTTATATCCTGTCTGGAGCCGTAAATGAAAACATTATTTTCTAAATTATAATCCAAAATTAAAGTCTTTATTTTTTTGGAATAATCATCCTCAAAATCTTTTCCCACCAAATGAAATGTCCATTCAGGATGAGATATTTTAACTTTTCTAGCCACTTCCAACAATAAAAAATGGTTCTTCTGAACCCTTAAATTTGCCAAAGACACAATTCTTTTCCCTTTAATTCCTTGCAAAATAGTTTGTTCCGAAATAGCATTTTCTTCAGATGGAAAATTAGGCAAATAAATCACATTCTTTAAATGTATTTTTTGTTCAGCCCAAATTTTAAGTTGTTGGTTTACTGCAATAATTCCATTAAAAAAAGGAATAACCATTCTTAAACTCAACAAAGGTCTTTTTGATAAAAACTCACTATCTCCATAATGATCGTGCCAAATTAACTTTATGGATGGATAAATCAATTTCAACAAAAAAGCCGTAAAAAAAGAAGTACTGTGAGCATGAACAACTTCTACCTTATTATCTATTACAAATTTTCTTAATTTATAAATGGATTTTAAATCAATGGTGTGCGTTTTATTCAAATAAAGATAAGAAATATCTTTGTTAACCTGATTCAAAAGTGCCCCTTCTTTTCGAGTTACAACTAAGCCCGAAAACTCAATTTCTTTTGCAAGCGCATTCGCATAGTTTACCGCCATTCGTTCAGCACCGCCAGCCTCAAGAGAATCTATGATTTGAAGAACTCTCATAATTGCAATAATTTTTTAATCTCCCCTTCAAAAACATCCAAAGTATATTGTCTTGACCACTCACTAGCCTTTTGGCTTTTGTCTAAATAATCAACTTCGTTTTTCAAAAGAACTACCATTTGGTGAACATCTTTTTCTAAATCCATTTCTAACAGAACACCTCTGTTTCCAAAATCTAGCATAAACGGCACACAAGAAACCTTTGTTGATATGGGAACGCAGCCCCAAAACATCCCTTCAGCAATTGCTTTTGGCCAACCTTCACTTTCGGATGGCAATAGCACAAAATGATTGGCTTCGTAAGCTTTTTTTACCGATTCCTGAGTTTGATTCCCTTTTAATGAAATGATGTTCCCTAAATTATTTTGGCTAATATATTCTTCCAATTTTTTCCTCTCCACTCCTTCTCCATATAAAGCTAATACAACTTCATATCCCTTTTTATATAATGTTTCCACCAACTGAATGGCATACAACGGATTTTTGCCGTGTACCAAGGCTCCCCCAAAAATAAAACTAATTTGGCCTTGCAATTCTTTAGGAACAATAGGCAATTTATCCGTTTCATTATAAGTCGCCGTAAAAAAAGGTTTGATATTTTTAGAAATTCCTTCCCATTCGCCATAAACTAAAACATTCATATTTCGAGTCAGAAAGGTATTACTCAAAATCCATTTTTGTAAAAGATAGGTCCATGGTTGCTTTGATTTTGGATCCCAATTACCAGCATATTTAGCCGTTTTAGCTTTATTTGGAAATAAAATTTGAACCAAACTTCCTAATAAGCCAATATTTCCGGGACATCGCAAATGAATATGGTCTGCTTTTTGCATAGCAGAATAAATCCTCCAACAAATTTTGGGTGTTTTGAGAACTGTTTTAGAAATTGCCTTTAAACTCAATACATCAAAGCTTTCAATAGCTATGAATTCTATTTTATCATGCTCATAGTTTATGTCAATTGGTGTTTTTCCAGATTTGGATTCAGGAGCAACTATAATCAACTTATCTACCTGTTTTACCCAGATATTCATTTCTCTAACATATGGTGAATAAGCAAAATATTGATTTTGCTCAAGGATATGAGGCACATGAGTAATGATGGCAAAAGTCATTTTAGATTATTCGGTTGCGAATTAAAATTTCTTGTGTAAATGTATTGCTAAATCTAATCAATATCAACACAAGAATTTAAATATTATGGTTTACACTATTTAAGAAAATCCTCCTGAAAATTATTGAATCCTCAAAAACAGTTTGCCAAAAATCATCTGCTAATCAAACCTTAACAAATGTTAACAAAATAGATTTTCAGAAACCATAATTAATTGTATTTTTACCGTTCAAAATTTAGAAAAATAAATGGGCAAAATCATTGCGATTGCTAATCAAAAAGGTGGTGTTGGAAAGACTACAACGTCAGTAAATCTAGCAGCATCACTAGGTGTTTTAGAAAAGAAAGTGTTATTAATAGATGCTGATCCACAGGCAAATGCGAGTTCAGGATTGGGCATTGATGTTAATACTGTTGAAATTGGAACTTATCAAATTATAGAACATAGCAATACACCAAAAGAGGCTGTAATGAAATGTTCCGCTCCAAACTTAGACGTGATTCCATCGCATATTGATCTTGTTGCCATCGAAATCGAGTTGGTTGATAAAGTAGATAGAGAATATATGCTCAAAAAAGCTTTGGAAAGCATCAAAGACGAATACGATTATATCATTATAGATTGTGCGCCATCATTGGGCTTACTTACACTGAACGCTTTGACAGCAGCAGATTCTGTTATTATTCCAATTCAATGCGAATATTTTGCACTCGAAGGTTTGGGAAAACTATTGAATACGATAAAAAGCATTCAAAAAATTCACAATCCAGACTTAGACATTGAAGGATTGCTTTTGACAATGTTTGATTCCAGATTGCGTTTGTCAAATCAAGTAGTCGAAGAAGTTCAGAAACATTTTAACGATATGGTTTTTGAAACTATTATTCAAAGAAACGTAAAATTGAGTGAAGCTCCAAGTTTTGGCGAAAGCATTATAAACTATGACGCAACAAGCAAAGGAGCTAATAATTACCTACAATTAGCTCATGAAATTATAAAGAAAAACAGCAAATAGTTTTATGGCAAAAGCAATAAAAAAACAAGCGTTAGGAAGAGGATTATCTGCTTTATTGAAAGATCCGGAGAACGACATAAAATCTGTAAGCGATAAAAATGCCGATAAAGTAGTCGGGAATATTATTGAGCTTGAAATTGATTCAATCGAAATAAATCCGTTTCAGCCCAGAAGTAATTTCAATGAAGATTCATTGAGAGAATTGGCTTCTTCTATTAAGGAATTAGGCGTTATTCAACCCATTACTGTTCGGAAATTAGACTTCAATAAATACCAATTAATTTCAGGAGAAAGACGTTTACGTGCCTCAACATTGGTAGGATTGACCACTGTTCCTGCTTATATTCGGATTGCAAATGACAATGAATCCTTGATTATGGCTTTGGTTGAAAATATTCAACGCCACGATTTAGATCCAATAGAAATTGCGCTTTCGTATCAAAGATTGATTGATGAAATTCAATTGACACAAGAACAAATGAGCGAACGTGTAGGTAAAAAACGTTCCACAATTGCCAATTATTTGAGGCTTTTAAAATTAGATCCAATTATCCAAACCGGCATTCGTGACGGATTCATCAGTATGGGGCACGGTCGAGCGATAATCAATATTGAAGACCAAGATGTACAAACTGATATTTATCAAAAAATAGTGAGTCAAAACCTATCGGTTCGTGATACTGAATCTTTGGTGAAAAATTATCAGGAAAGTTTAAAACCAAAACCTGCAACAAAAGCCAAATCTTCCTCATTTGAAATTGCTGAAACTCAGAAAAATACTTTTAATACTTATTTTGGAACAAAAGTAGATGTGAAAATCGCTGGAAACGGTAAAGGAAAAATTACAATTCCATTTCATTCAGAAGAAGACTTCAACAGAATTATCAAACTAATAAAAGACTAGTGTATAAAATCCGTTTCATAGTTCTGTTCCTCTTTATCATAGGAAATACAGCTGTTTTTTCGCAAAAGAAAACTGATGTCCCGACAGCAAAAGACACTTTGAAATCGAATGACATAGACCCATTGACACCTGCAAAAGCTGCTTTTTATTCGGCTATTTTACCAGGATTGGGACAGGCTTACAACAAAAAATACTGGAAAATCCCTCTAGTTTATGGAGCAATTGGAGTCAGTCTTTATTATTATATTGACAGCAATAAAAGTTATCATCAATATAGAGACGCCTATAAACGCAGGTTAGAAGGCTATACAGACGATAAATTTTCCTATTTAGATCAAAGCAGATTGATTACAGCACAGAAATTTTATCAAAGAAATAGAGATTTATCCGCATTATTTGTGGTTGGTTTTTATGTATTAAATATCATTGACGCTAATGTTGACGCCGCATTGATACAATTTAATGTAAATGAAAATTTATCCGTAAGACCAGATTTGTATTTGAATGGTGTAACATCTAAGACAAATGTGGGTCTAACATTTAATTATAATTTTTAGAAACTAACAAATGAAAATCGCACTTTTAGGATACGGAAAAATGGGACAGACAATCGAAAGAATTGCGCTGGAAAGAGGCCACGAAATTGTTTTGAAAAAAGACGAATCTAATACCTATGATGGGATTTCGAATGCAGATGTTGCCATAGATTTTAGCATACCGGCAGTTGCTGTAGAAAATATTTCCAGTGGCTTTTATGCCAATGTTCCAGTGGTTTCAGGAACAACGGGTTGGCTAGACCGCTATGACGAAATGGTAGCGCTTTGCCAAGAAAAAAACGGAGCATTTATTTCTAGTTCCAACTTCAGTTTAGGAGTAAATCTTTTCTTTGGACTCAATGAATATTTGGCAAAAATGATGTCCAAATTCGATTCTTATAAAGTTGAAATGGAAGAAATTCATCACACTCAAAAACTGGATGCGCCAAGTGGAACCGCAATTTCATTGGCAAAAGGAGTCATCGAAAACAGTGATTACAAGAGTTGGACATTGGATGAAGCAAAAGAAAACCAAATCCATATTGAAGCCATAAGAACTGAAAACGTTCCTGGAACGCACACCGTAACTTATAACTCAACAGTGGATACAATTGAAATAAAACATACGGCTCACAATCGTGATGGTTTTGCTCTTGGTGCTGTTATTGCAGCCGAATGGATTGTGGGGAAACATGGAGTTTTCACTATGAAAGATGTATTAAATTTAAAATAAACTTTTTTAGGTTTAAGGAGAAGTTTCAATTGGAATAACCTTAAATTCAAACTTAAAACAAAATAATTATGACACTATATCAATGGTTTGTGTTTTTCTTGATTGTACAGGTAATTCACTTTTTAGGAACTTGGAAATTATATGAAGCTGCTGGCAGAAAACGCTGGGAAGCTGCAATTCCAGTATATAATTCCATCGTTTTGATGAAAATAATCGGTCGCCCAACTTGGTGGACATTGTTGCTTTTCATTCCTATAATCAACCTGATTATGTTTCCAGTTATTTGGGTAGAAACTTTGAGAAGTTTTGGAAAACGTTCAAGTTTAGACACTTTTTTAGGTATAGCAACCTTTGGTTTATACATTTATTTTATTAATTATACACAGCAATTAAATTACGTAAGTGACAGGAGTTTGAGTCCAGATAACAAAACTGCTGACACTATAAGTTCTTTGCTATTTGCAGTTGTTGTTGCTACAATTGTGCACACTTATTTCCTTCAACCCTACACCATTCCAACTTCATCATTGGAAAAATCATTATTGGTGGGCGACTTTTTATTCGTGAGTAAAATGAATTATGGCGCCAGAGTTCCAATGACAACGGTAGCGTTGCCAATGGTTCATGACACAATTCCATTGCTAAAAAGAAAATCCTATCTGAATTGGCCTCAATTGCCTTATTTTAGATTACCCGCTTTCCAAAAAATTAAAAATTGTGACATCGTAGTTTTTAACTGGCCTGTAGATACCGTTTATTTTTTTAGAGATCCATCGGGAAGGCACGTTGATAAACCAATCGACAAGAAATCAAATTATGTAAAACGTTGCGTTGGAGTTCCTGGTGATAGTATGCAAATAAAAGATGGAATTGTATATATCAATGGTAGAATATTGGCTTTGCCTGAAAGAGCTAAACCGCAATATTCGTACAAAATAGCATTGGACGGAAAAACACCCATAGATTTTGAATATTTATTCAAAGATCTGGACGTAACTGATGGAGCAGGTTTCACGAGTGATAAAAAAGACACACTATACGTAACTGCTTTACCCGCAACTAGTGTTGAGAGATTGAAAAATGTTCCCGGAATCACATCTGTAACAAGAATAATTTCTAAAGGTGTTGAAGATGGAATTTTTCCACACATCCATAAATGGAATCGTGATAACTTTGGACCAATATACATTCCGCAAGTAGGAAAAACGGTTGCATTAAACTTTATGACTTTGCCTTTTTATAGCCGAATAATTACCGAATACGAAAAGAACAAGTTGGAAGTTAAGGGCAGCGATATTTATATCAACGGCAGTAAAACAAACACCTATACCTTCAAACAAGATTATTACTGGATGATGGGAGACAATCGCCATAACTCTGAGGATAGTCGCTATTGGGGATATGTCCCCGAAGATCATATCGTAGGAAAACCAGTTTTTATCTGGATGAGTTGGGATACAAACGGCAAAGGTTTGGGTAAAATCCGCTGGGAAAGATTGTTTACCACCGTAGGCGGAGATGGTCAACCACAATCTTATTTTAAATTATTCCTATTTGCTTTAGCTGCCTTTTTTGTGGGTGAGTATTTTTGGAAAAAAAGAAAATAGAGAAAAAATATTTAGTCAAAAGTGTTTAAAGTATAAGGTTATAGCAACAAACTTAAACTTTAAACCTTAGCAAATAAAAGATGAAAACTCTAATCCATCCGACCTATTTCCCTTCGATTAGTCATTGTATTGCAATGGCTCAGGCAGAAAATCTTGTGCTTGAAATGGAGGATAATTTCCAAAAGCAAACCAATCGCAATCGAACTTATATATACAGTCCAAATGGAATTCAGTTGCTGAATATCCCCGTAAAGCATTCGCAACAAATACATCAAAAAACGAAAGACATCAAAATAGAAACCGATTTTGACTGGCAAAAACAGCATTTTAAATCATTGGAAGCGGGGTACAGAAGTTCTCCTTTTTTTGAATATTTCGAAGATGACATTCGTCCAATTTTCGAAAAAAAATACAATTTCTTGATGGATTTGAACTTTGAAACGATGAATTTTGTGTCTAAATGTCTTCGAATGAAATTCGAATATGATACTACAACCGAATATTTTCACAAGGTGGATTCAAATTCAATTTTGGATTTTAGAATTTTGGCAGACGGAAAAAAAGACAATTCCAAGTTCGAAACTTACACTCAGGTTTTTGATGATAAACACGGATTTTTGAATAATTTGAGCGTTTTGGATTTGATATTCAATGAGGGAAAATATGCTTTTGATTATTTGAAAAAGCAGGACTTAATTATCATATAAGCCATCAACTTATTCCATTGATAATTTTGCCATAATCGGGTAATGATCGGAGTTTTCGAAATCAGAAAAACTCTCAAATTTTTTGACAGTCATTTTATCATCTGCAAAAATATAATCGATTCGGGCAGGATAATATCTGAACTTATAAGTCGCTCCAAACCCTTTTCCGGATTCTTCAAAAGTGTCTTTTAATTTTCCTTTTATATTTCGATAAACATATGAAAACGCGCTGTTATTCATGTCGCCACAAATAATAATGGGATAAGTGCAGTTTTTTTTATGTTCTTTTATAATCTCGGCTTGCTGCTGCTGTTGCTTAAACGCTTTGCTTATTCTATTAAAAAGTTGTTGTGATTTGCCTTGGTCAAGGGCATCAATATTTTCATTTATTTCAGTAACATCGGGTGAAATTTTTATGGATTGAAGGTGCATATTGTAGACCCTGATAATATCTTTTCCTTTTTTGATGTCAGCAAAAACTACATTATTATTAGAGTTTGGAAACACAATATTTCCCTGATTTATAATGGGAAATTTAGAAAAAATTGCTTGTCCGGTTTTAATCAGATTTCCTTTCATCAAAATATATCTATGTGGATACACTTTCAAATCAATTTTGGCAGAATTAGAATATTCCTGAATACACAATATATCGGGGTTTTTGTCATTGATAAAAGTCAGGATATTTTCGGGAACATCGTCTCTGTCTAACCATTTGAAGACATTCAACAAACGAACATTATAACTCATTACCGTAAAATCTTTTTCGTTTTCCAGATATTCTTTAGCCGAAAATTTATAGAATTTATTGATAAAAGTAATCCCCATTAAAAGTACCAAGCCAGACAAAATCATTCGCTTCTTGAACTGAATTCCCCAATACAGGAAAAACAATCCGTTCAAAATAAAAAACAAAGGCATAAATAATGTAAGAACGGATAAAAGTGGGAAAAGTTTAGGTGCCAGAAAAGGCAAAACATAAGCAACAAATGTCGATACAGTTAGCACTATATTCAAAAAAAACATCACTTTATTAAACCAAGAAAGGTTTTTCATTTTTATGTTTGTTTGTTGTTAATTGAAAAACTGCCAACTGCTACTGAACACTAATTCTATTTCCCAGCTTTAAACAAAAATTCTTTTTCTTCTTTTGTCAAACAATCATATCCAGAACGACTTATTTTATCCAGAATTTCATCTATTTGCTGTTGCGTTTTGTCTTTGGTTACAATTTTTGAAGTAGGATTCGCAACAGGTTTTTTATAATTTTTATGAACCTTTTTAAATGGTGTGGATGGGGATTTCCGAAACAAATTAACAAAAAAATCTATTATGGTAGAAACAATTTTACTTAAATCAGTTCCGTTTTGCAATAATTTAATAAAAATAAAGCCAAAAAAGGCGCCTGCGAGGTGAGCAATATGTCCGCCAGTATTTTCAATGCGAATTTGCATCAGGTCAATAACCAGAATCACAAGTGTAATGTGCCATAACTTCACGTTTCCAATAAGCAACAACCTTACATTCATCAAGGGACTATAAGTGGTTGTAGCGACTAAAACCGCCATAATTGCTGCCGAAGCCCCAACAATTGAAGCACTAAAATTCAAGAAATAATAGCCTGAAACAAAGGCAATTCCGGCAAATATTGAGCTCAAGATATACAATCCCAACAATTGTTTTTGGGAGAAAAAAGTAAGGAATAAAGTGCTGGAAAAATTCAAGACAATCATATTGAAAAATATATGACTGAATCCATCATGAAAAAAAGCATAGGTAAGCAATGTCCAAGGTTTTGTCATAAAAACCGAAGGTTCAGAGGACAAAGCTATCCAATTGGGAAAATTAAAAGTTCCTACACTAAAATCATAAAAAAATAATGAACCCAGAAAGCAAGCCACATTCCAGTAGATAAGCCTTTGGGCTATTCCACCAAATTTATAATGCATTTTTAAGTCATCTATAATACTAGCCATTTTTATTTACAATTTAAACACAAAAACAAAACACTGATATCTGCAAACTGATATTAATTCCAACGATTCCTGTTAAACTGGTTTTTCTTCCAAAACCACATCATTATAAAACCGGTCAATGCGCCACCAATATGCGCAAAATGAGCAATTCCTGTACTTCCGGCACCAAAAATAGATTGCCCATTGAATCCTAAAAACAAATCAATTGCCAAAATTCCCGGAACAAAATACTTCGCTTTTATTGGAATAGGAATAAAAAGTAAGGCCAATTCTGCATTTGGAAACATAAAAGCAAAAGCAGCCAATAATCCATAAATAGCTCCCGAAGCCCCAATAACAGTGCCTTTTGAAATCATAGATGCTTCTCCAATGGCGTTAAATTGTTGCTGTGTACAATGAACCCTTTCTAAAAGAGTATTGATTTCACCAGCCATCATTTTACCTTTTTCATCAAAAAGTGAACTATAATCGGCATTTAATAATTGATGTAATTCTGAAGTTGATAAATTCAAATTTGCCACTTGTGATAACAAAGAATGAATCTCTATATAATTGACTACAGTATGCAATAAAGCAGCCCCTAATCCACAAGAAATATAGAAAAACAAGAATTTTTTTCCACCCCAAAAATGCTCTAACGCACTTCCAAAGGAATACAGCGCAAACATATTGAACAATATATGCGAAATATTAGGAAAAGGGGCGTGCATAAACATATGAGTAATGAGTTGCCAAATCTTGAAATCATCGTTTTCAGGATAATAAAGAGCGAATAAATCATAAGATACCGGCACAAAATAGGAACCAATAAAAAAGAGAATGTTAATTATTAAAAGTTGCTTTACAACTGGTGTGATATTCATCATAGTGCAAATTTTTTGTCTAAATCTTCCACACGCATCGTGATGAAAGTAGGTTTTTGAAATGGGGAAACATTGGGGTCTTTACAGGCAAAAAGTCCGTTTACCAAGTTTTCCTGTTCTTTTTCGGTTAAATAAGTTCCTGTTTTTACCGCCAAACTTCGTGCCATAGATTTGGCAATCGTGTCATTCTGACTGAAACTGCTTTCCGGAATTCCATCTTGTAAATCACTCAAAAGTTGTTCCAAAACCAGCGAAGCTTCGCTTTCGGAGACATTTATCGGCAATCCAGAAATAACGACACTGTCCTCATTTGTCTCCTCGAAAACAAAACCAGTGTTAGTCAATGAAGGCTTTAATTCTTTTATTAATTGCATTTCTCCATTCGAAAAATACAAATGCAACGGAAACAACAATTGCTGGCTTGATGCTAAATTGACCGTGATATTAGTCAGGAATTGTTCGTACAAAATGCGTTGATGTGCTCTTTGCTGATCCACTATTATCATTCCAGATTTTATTGGATTAACAATGTATTTTTTATGGATTTGGTGTGTCTTATGAATCGCTTGCTCCACTTCTTCACTATTAAATAAAGATGAAGTCACTGCCTCATTTTCAAAAGTCATTGTTTCAACTTCATCAAAATCCTGTTTTAAACCCACATACAAACTTTCCCAATTTGTTGTAGATTCTGGCTTTCTATAATTAGTATTTGCAAAATGTCTATTGGGTTTGTCTTCTTCAGAAAATGGATTGAAACTGCCATCAACTTGAATCGTTGGTGTAGTTCCTTCCAAATCTTTGTAATGATATGGAGTGTCCAAATTAGCATCGCGTTCAAAATCCAAAACTGGCGCAACATTAAATTGTCCCAAACTGTGTTTTATTGAAGCCCGTAAAATAGCATACAAAGCAGATTCATCATCAAACTTAATTTCGGTTTTCGTGGGATGAATATTGATATCGATGGTGTTTGGCGGAACCGCTAAATATAAAAAATAACTTGGCTGTGCTCCATCTTTCAAAAGCCCATCGTAAGCTGCCATAACTGCGTGGTGTAAATAACCACTTTTTATGAATCTGTCATTGACAAAGAAAAATTGTTCACCACGATTTTTCTTGGCAAACTCAGGTTTACAAACAAAACCTTGGATGCTTACAATTTCTGTTTCTTCGTTAACAGGAACCAATTTTTCATTGGTTTTACCGGAAAAAATATTCACGATTCGTTGTCTCAAACTCGAAGGATGCAAATTAAACATTTCGCTTCCGTTGTGGTAAAAAGTAAAAAATATTTTCGGATGTGCCAAAGCCACTCGATGAAATTCATCAATGATATGGCGGTATTCAACAGTATCCGATTTCAAAAAATTGCGTCGAGCAGGAATATTAAAAAATAAATTCTTGACTCCAAAAGAAGTTCCTTTTGGCAAAACTGCCATATCTTGTGACACAAACTTGCTGCCTTCAACTACGATATGGGTCCCCAATTCTTCTTGATCTTGCTTGGTTTTCATTTCAACGTGAGCAATCGCGGCAATCGATGCCAAAGCTTCACCTCGAAACCCTTTGGTGTGCAAAGAAAACAAATCTTCGGCTTGACGAATTTTAGAAGTGGCGTGACGTTCAAAACACAAACGTGCATCGGTGATACTCATTCCTTGTCCATTATCAATCACTTGAACCAATGACTTTCCTGCATCTTTAAGGATTAATTTAATATCATTTGCTCCAGCATCAACGGCGTTTTCAAGCAATTCCTTTACAACCGAAGCAGGTCGCTGAACGACTTCTCCAGCGGCAATTTGATTAGCAACGTGATCAGGAAGCAATTGAATGATACTCGACATTAAAAAAATAGTTTAAAGTTTAAGGTTTGAAATTTTCGAAAACCAATGGTGAGCAAATTTAAGTAATTTCTGTTTGGATTGCTACCTAAATTTATCATAAAAAAACAAAAAACCTATACCATCAATAGAACAGTATAGGTTTTAGATTTGTGATTTTTGACTTTATTCTTCTATCATTGTCAAACCTTCGATTTGCAATGGACCGGTTGATAATAATTGGTGATTTTTAAATTGGTGACTAAACGAAGCCTGATGTCTTAAATAGGCCATTTTTATAGCCGCAACAGCAGCTTCGGTTCCTTTATTTCCGTGTTTTCCTCCGCTTCTGTCTATGGATTGCTGCATAGTATTATCCGTCAAAACACAAAAAATAACAGGAATATCGGTTTCTACATTCAGGTCTTTTATGCCTTGCGAAACTGCTTCGCAAACAAAATCAAAATGTTTGGTTTGCCCTTGAATTACACAACCAATAGCTATTACTGCATCAACATTTTGGGTTTGCAACATTTTTTTTGCTCCATAAATGAGTTCAAAACTTCCCGGCACATTCCAACGAATGATGTTTTCTGATGGCACTTCATTTTCTAAAAGTCCTGTAACTGCCCCAAAACAAAGCCCTTCGGTTATGGTGTCATTCCACTCTGAAACAACAATCCCAAACCGAAAATTTTTCGCGTCTGGGATTGAATTTTTATCGTATTCGGATAAGTTTTTATTTATAGTTGCCATTTTATTTTAGAAATAAAGATTTAGAATTAAAAGTATAAAGTTACCAAATCTAAATGTATAATCCTAAAATTACTGTGCTAATCCTATCAATACATCAATTGAAGCAGCTTCTGGAGACGCATCAAAATTTTCTTTGATATCAGTAAAATATTTTAATGCATCCGCTTTATTTCCTAAAGCCAACGCTGTTTTTCCTGCTTTTAACAAGAAACGTGGCGTAGTAAAATCATTTTTATTGGCTTCAGCCGCTTTTATATAATTATCCAAAGCTTCTTTTGGTTGATTATTTTGTGAATAAGCGTCTCCAATTGCTCCTTTTGCCAAAGCGCTCAAAACGATATCATCTGATTTAAATTTACTTAAATAATCAATCGCTTCAGTATATTTTCCAGTATTCAAATAAGCAATACCCGCATAATAATTAGCTAGATTTCCAGCATCAGTTCCTGAATATTCATCGGCAATTTTTATAAAGCCAAATTTTCCTTCAGAACCATTCAACGAAAGTTTATATAAAGAATCGCTTGCAACTCCGTCTGTAGCTTTTTGAAAGTTTTGTTGTGCAACAAACATTTCGGTAGCGGCTTCATCTTGTTTAGGCGCAGCAACAAATTTTTGATAGGTCAAATATCCAACAGTCAATAATGCAATTGCACCAACTACTCCAATAATAATTCTTTGATTTTTAGCTACAAAATCCTCAGTTTTTGATGCAGTGGCGTCCAATGTTGAAAAAACTTCTGCAGTTTTGCTGTTTTTCTCAAGAACTTTTATGTCTTCGGTAACTTCTTTTTCTTCTTTTTCTTTTGCTGGTTTATATCCTCTTTTATTATAAGTTGCCATTTAAATATTTAATTTAGTGAGTGGCAAAAATATAATATTTATTCAAATCTAAAACCTCTTTTATCGATATTTTTCAATAATTTGCACCCACTTTAAAAAATTTATCCAAAATCAGGAAGATTATCAATACCTGCAAGCTTTACCAATGTATTTAAAAAAGATTTCATTATTCAATTACAAGAACTTTTCAGAAGCAAATTTCGAATTTGTGGGCAAAATAAATTGTTTTGTGGGTAAAAACGGAATTGGGAAGACTAATGTGCTGGATGCAATCTACCATTTATCCTACGGAAAAAGTTATTTCAATCCATTGGCAGTGCAAAACATCAAACACGGCGAAGAGTTTTTCGTCATCGACGGCGAGTTTGAAATCAACAAAAGAAACGAACAAATCATTTGTAGTTTAAAAAAGGGTCAGAAAAAAATATTGAAACGCAACGGAAAAATCTATGATAAATTTTCGGAGCACGTTGGATTCATTCCTTTAGTTATTATCTCACCTGCTGACACGGATTTGATTGTTGAAGGCAGTGAAACCCGCAGGAAGTTTATGGATAGCGTCATTTCGCAATTGGATTCCCAATATTTGAAACAACTCATTCAATATCAAAAAGTGATCAGTCAACGCAATGCTTTGTTGAAATATTTTGCGGTCAATTATGTTTTTGAAACCGACACGCTTTCTATTTATAATGAGCAACTCGACGCTTTTGGGAAATACATTTTCGAAAAACGGAAAGAATTTATCGAGCAATTTATTCCTATTTTCAATACGCATCATCAAGCTATAACAGGCTCACAGGAAACGGTTCAATTAGTTTACGAAAGTCATTTATTCGAAAATGATTTGCGGAAACTTTTAGAGGAAAACATCAATAAAGATAGGGCTTTGCATTACACCAGCGTTGGAATTCATAAAGATGACTTGTCTTTTGAAATTGATAATTATCCAATAAAAAAATTTGGATCGCAGGGCCAACAAAAATCGTTTTTGATTGCCTTGAAACTGGCGCAATTCGAATTTTTAAAAACTCAAAGCGGTTTTAAACCTATTTTGCTTTTTGATGACATCTTCGATAAATTGGACGAAAGTCGGGTAGCCAAAATAATCGAAATGGTCAACAGCGATACTTTTGGACAGCTTTTCATTTCAGACACACATCCAGAAAGAACTGAAACCATTGTCAAATCAACTCATCAAACTTATAAAATTTTCAATCTGTAATTTCTCATTTATTCGTATATTTGCCTGATAATAAACCTCTTAAAATGAAACACCAAATCCTTTCGCTGCTATTTGTTGGTTTTCTTTTTTTTGGTTGTAGTGTACAAAACACTAAAAATCACCCAACAACTTCTATAAATAAAAGTAAAATAGGTCTAAATATTCTTTTGGATTCTATTGATTATTCATCCGACAAAAATTGGGCAGTTTTACCCGGAAATTACCCTGATAATTTAAAGGAATATACCGTGCAGAATCCGCAAGATTCGATTGATGTATTTTATATTTATCCAACATTACTTGTTTCAAAAAAAGATAAAAGATGGAATGTTCCCATTGATGATAGCATTCAAAGAAATAAAGTTCTGAATGTTGCCGTACGTTTTCAGGCTTCGGCTTGGGCTAGTTCCGGCAATTTGTATGTTCCATATTATCAACAGGCGCATATTCGTTCCTATACTAATCTTGATAATGGCGGCACAAAAGCATTATTATTTGCCTATTCAGACGTGAAAGCGGCATTTGAATATTATTTAAAACACTATAATCACGGTCACGGAATTATTATGGCAGGTCACAGTCAAGGAAGTACACATGTTTCCTATTTATTACGCGATTTTTTTGACGGCAAACCATTGCAAAAACAACTAGTTGCGGCATATATTCCCGGTGTAGGTTTAGATAGAAATCAATACAAAACTATTTCATTTATGGAGCATCCAGACCAAATAGGAGGTTTTGTAACCTGGAATACTTTCAAAAAAAAATTTGACAAAAGTAAATATAGATGGTTCAAAGGAAAAGTAGTGATTAACCCGATAACTTGGGACACCACTTCCATTGCAAAGCGGGAACTTCACAAAGGTTTTTTGTATTCCAATGGTAAAATGTATAAAAACAGTTTTGACACCCATATTGCAGATGGAGTGATTTGGATATCAACACCACATTTTCCTTATCGCTATATTGCATTTTTGATGCGAAATTATCATTCAGGCGATGTGAATTTATTTTGGGAAGACATTAGCGAAAACTCCCTTTTAAGAATCAAAAGCTATCGCACGAACCAGAAAAGTTTTTATTATGTAAAAGAAGGAAATACAAATTAAAAAATTTAGTTTTCTTTAACTCATGTTTACTGAATAGCAAACAGAAAATACTTATTTTAGCATCTTTAAAATTAAATTCATCCTATCATGAAATTTTGTTCCGTCTTTATCCTTTTAATATCTTTTTCAATATTATCCTGCAACGGGCAACCCACGATAAATATCCAAACTATTGCTCCGGAGGCTTTCGCCAAAAAAATTGCGGAAACACCAAAAGCACAAATTCTGGATGTAAGAACCCCCGAAGAATTCGCATCGGAACATATCGACAATGCCGTAAATATAAATTGGCTTGGAGATAATTTTGTGTCAGATGCTGAAAAATTAGACAAATCAAAACCGGTTTTTGTTTATTGCAAAAGCGGTGCCAGAAGCGCAAAAGCTTCGGTAAAATTAGTTGAACTAGGATTCAAAAATATCTATACCCTAGACGGCGGTATGATCAAATGGAATGCTGCCGGATTATCAAAACCAAGTGACAAAATCATCGGAATGTGCAGCCAGGAATATGCCGAATTATTGAACACCGATAAAAAAGTATTAATAGATTTTAATGCCAAATGGTGTGCGCCTTGCAAAAAAATGGCTCCATATCTTGATAAAATGCAAAAAGAAATGACTGACAAAGTGGTAATCATTAGATTAGATGCCGACGAAAATAAAACCTTAATAAGTGAAATGAAAATCGATGAACTTCCAACTCTTATATTATATGAAAATAAGGAAATAAAATGGAAACATTCCGGTTATATTAGCGAAGAAGATTTGAAAAAACAACTGCAATAATCAATAAAACATGATTTCAAAAGACACTTTACAATTTCTGGATGAATTAAAAATTAACAACAATCGCGATTGGTTCCTGGACAATAAAAAACGCTACGAGGCTGTCAAAAAAGATTATCATCAGTTTGTTGGTGATTTGCTTGACGCAATGAAACCTCTCGATCCATCTTTAGAAATGCTTGAGGTTAAAAACTGTGTTTTTAGAGTCAACCGTGACATTCGATTTTCAAAAGACAAATCACCCTACAAAGCCCATTTGGGAATTTGGATTTCGAGCGGGGTAAAAGGCTGGGGTCGCTCCGGCTATTATGCTCATATCGAAAAAGGGACCAGTTTCATTGCCGGAGGATTCTATTGTCCCGAGGCCGGCGAGCTGAAAAAAATACGCAAGGAAATCGCCTATTTTCACGAGGATTTGGAAGAAATCATGAATGACAAAAACTTCAAAAAGGAATTTGGAGATTTTGACAGGAATGAAAAAAACATACTAAAAAACCCGCCAAGAGGCTACGAAAAGGATCATCCTGCCATTGAGTTTTTAAAATTAAAAAGCTTCGAAACTTCACAGAAATTTGACATTGACGAAGTGACAAAAGAAGATTTCGTTACTAAAATGAGCAAGAAGTTTATCGTTTTGAAACCCTTGAACGATTTCATCAATCGGGCGCTAACTTCCGAAGAATAATTCAATAAATGGCAAAAAAAAAGATACTATTTCTAGGAGAAACTTACAGAGCGGACGCCATAACCTGGATGAATGGACTCAAAGAATTTGGCGACTTTGAATTTGTCACTTGGGAATTAAAAACACCAAATCATACTTTTTTCAGCCGTTTTCTAAGACTATTAGAATTTTGTACGGGACTCTTTCAAGTCAGAAATATTATTAAAATCCACCAACCTGATATGGTAATTGCAGAGAGAACCACAAGTTATGGTTTTCTTGCAGCAGTATCAGGAGTAAAACCAATAGCAATTGCACAACAAGGCAGAACCGATTTATGGCCTGAAAAATCGCTTTTACTGCCATTAAAAAAAATAATTCAGGATTATGCTTTTAAAAAAGCGGATTTGATTCACGCTTGGGGACCCGTTATGACAATTTCGATGAAAGCTATCAATGTCGAAATGAACAAAGTTTTGGTTTTGCCAAAAGGAATCGATTTAGTGAAATTCAACAATCAAAACACTGCAGATTCTTCAAAAATCAATGCCATAGTCACTCGATCACTAACATCCGATTATCGCCACGATATTATTTTAAAAGCCTTTTCAATCATTAACCAAAAAGGAATTGATTTTGAACTTACCATTGTTGGCGATGGAAAAGAACTACCAAAGCTGAAGGAATTAGCAAAGAAATCAAGCATCGAAAAAAAGGTCAATTTCACAGGAAGAATTCCAAATACAAAATTACCGGAGTTATTACAAAAATCTAATATCTATATCAGTATGCCAATAACAGAAGGGGTTTCGGCCTCTTTGTTTGAAGCGATGGCTTCTAATTGTTATCCAATTGTAACTGATATTCCGGGAAATCAAAGTTGGATTAAACACCGTGAAAATGGACAATTAATACCCATTGACAATTTCAGAATACTGGCCGAAGAAATACTTTGGGCTTTCGAAAATAACGAAATAAGAAAGACTGCAGTTTTAAAAAACAGACAATTTGTCGAAAAAAATGCAGATTATAAAACCAACATGAAAATCATTGCCGACAAATATCACGAATTAATTAACACATCTAAACCCAACTAGCTATGTGTGGAATTAATGGAATTTTACATTTACAATCACAGAAAAAAGTGGATGAACGCATTCTGACAAGGATGCGCGATTCGCTGGAGCATCGCGGTCCTGACGACAAAGGTTTGTTTATTGAAACCAACATTGGTTTGGGACATCGAAGACTTTCAATCCTAGATGTTTCCTCGGCAGGACACCAACCATTTCTTTCGGACGACGGACGTTATGTAATGGTTTATAATGGCGAAATTTACAATTTCAAGGACTTTTATCCAGAGCTAAAAAGCAATGGATTCGATATAAAAACAAGTTCCGACACAGAGGTTTTATTGAAATTATTTGAATTGTACGGTCTGAAAATGCTCAACCGACTCAACGGAATGTTTGCTTTTGTGATTTGGGACAAGAAAGAGCGAAAACTGACTGCCGTTCGAGACAGAATGGGCGTTAAACCTTTATATTATTCATTTTACAACGAGACTTTCTATTTTGCTTCTGAACAAAAAGCGCTTTTCACAGCAGGAGTTCCTTTGAAAATGGCTAAAGACGGAATGGAAGAATACATTTTTAACCGATTTGTGGCCGGCGAAAATACCTTGTACGAAAACGTAAAAAAAGTATTGCCGGGACACATTTTGACCATTCTTGAAAGTGGAAAAACTACCAATGAAAAATGGTGGGATTTGAAAGCAGAAATTCAAAACCAACCCAAAATTAAAAATCCAGTCGAATGGTTTCGGGAAACTTTTGATGATTCCGTAAAATTGCGAATGGTCAGTGATGTTCCTGCAGGTGTTTTATTGAGCGGCGGACTTGATTCCTCCTCGATTTTGGCATCGCTAAACCACCAAAATCACAAAGACATCCAAACTTTCAATATTGGTTTTAAAGAAAAAGAACACAACGAATCCCATTTGGCCAAAATAATGGCCGAGAAATTCGATTATGGTTTTCACACAATGCAATTAGAGGACAACGCTCTTTTTGACAAACTGGTCAATTCAACTTATTTTCAGGATGAACCCATTATGCATTTGAGCGAACCGCATATTTTAGCACTCGCACAATTGGCAAAACCATCGGTAAAAGTGTTGCTTTCTGGTGAAGGTGCTGACGAATTGATGGGCGGTTACGTAAGGTACAAAGCGCTAAAATATCCGTCTTTATTGAATTCGATTGCGACAATTGGCCATATGGACTATTTTACGACAAAACCGCGTTATGAAAAATTAGCCCGGTATTCCCAAATAAAAGACAATGACGATTTAGTGATTTACAATGGTTCCAATATTTATCCGAATGACATTGTAAAGACTTTTGGAATCACAGCTCCACCAAAAAATGAATACAGAAAACAAATTCTGCAAGACGCAAAATCTTTGTATCCAAATAATTTAAGAAGACAAGCACTTTATTTTGACCAACACACGTATTTGTGTTCACTACTCGACCGCAATGACCGTTGTACAATGGGTGCTTCCATAGAATGCAGGGAGCCTTTTTTGGATCAAAGGCTAATTATTGGATTGGGCTCTTTAGATGACAAATGGCTTTTTACGGGCAAAAAATGGAAATTCATCCTGAAATCAGCAATGGCAACACGATTACCGGAAGAAATTTTAAAATTTAAAAAAGTGGGACTAAGCGTTCCTTGGGGCGATTATTTAATAAAAAGCCCCGGATTTATTGCCGAATTAGAGGCTTTTTCGAAAAGTGATTTGTTCAGGATACCTTATTTTGAACATATCAACGCCCATAAACTTGTCGAGAATTTGCGAAAAGGCGACACTAAAATGATTCCTTACATTATGCCGCTATTTATGATGCATATTTGGCTTAAAAACTACGCAAATAAATTTTAATACTTACTTTTGGTTTAAGTTTAAACGCACTCCCATTTATGGAAATACAAAATAATTTTTCTCTGAAAAACTACAATTCTTTTGGCATTGAAGCCAAAGCAAAACAATTTGTTGCCGTTCACAATCTAGCTGAATTAAAAGCAGTTTTGGAACAAAATAAATCCCAAAAAAAGTTTATCCTTGGCGGCGGAAGCAATATGCTTTTGACCAAAGATATCGAAGCCTTAGTTATTCACATCGATTTGAAAGGCAGAAAAATCATCAAGGAAAATGAAGATTTCGTTTGGGTCGAAAGTCAGGCTGGCGAAAACTGGCACGAATTTGTGATTTGGACTATCTACAAAAACTTTGGCGGATTAGAAAATATGTCACTTATTCCGGGAAACGTAGGCACAACTCCAGTACAAAACATTGGTGCTTATGGAACCGAAATCAAAGACACTTTCGATTCCTGTGAAGCAATGACAATCGAAAACCAGAAAATGAAAACCTTTACTAAAGCCGAATGTCATTTTGGTTACCGGGAAAGCGTTTTCAAAAACGAGGCAAAAGACCAATACATCATCACATCCGTAGTTTTTAAGTTGACCAAACGCAATCATAAAATCAATACATCATACGGTGACATTGCTGCAGAATTAGCAAAAAACAACATCACAAATCCTAGTTTAAAGGATGTGAGCAATGCCGTGATCGCCATTCGTCAAAGCAAATTACCAGACCCAAAAGAATTGGGAAACAGCGGGAGTTTTTTTAAAAACCCCATCCTTTTAAAAACCGATTTCGAGAAAATTCACCAGAAATTCCCAGAAATGAAATACTATGAAGTCTCTGAAACCGAAGTAAAAGTTCCTGCAGGTTGGCTCATTGAACAAGCCGGATTCAAAGGAAAACGCTTTGGCAATGCAGGAATCCATAAAAACCAAGCTTTAGTTTTAGTCAATTATGGCAACGCAACCGGACAGGAAATTCTAGATGTTTCGAAGGAAATTCAAGAAACGATTTTCAAGACTTTTGGAATTCACATTGAAGCCGAAGTAAACGTAATTTAATTAATGAATTTTAGATAAAACCTAAAACCTTTCGCCTAAAACCCAATCAAAAATGTTCATTCCAGATATTTATAAAAACGAAAATAAAGAAGAAATTATTGATTTCCTACAGAAAAACAGCTTCGGGATTTTAGTAAATCAAACCAATGGAAAATTGTGGGCAACTCATATTCCTTTAGAATTAGACACCAATAAAAGCGGAAAACAAGTTTTGCAAGGTCACATTTCGAAAGAAAACCCACAATGGGAAGGATTCTTGGATAACGATAAAATTTTGGCTATTTTTTCTGGAGCTCACAGCTACATTTCCCCATCTTGGTACGATCACGAAAACGTACCAACATGGAATTATATAGCAGTTCACATTTATGGAACCATTAAAATTATTGAAGGTAAAGCAGTTATTGAAAGTTTAAAAAAACTAGTCGATAAATACGAACAAAACTCTGAAAACCCAGTCAAAATAGAAGATTTTTCTAAGAAAACAATGATGCAAACCCGCGGAATTGTTGCTTTTGAAATTGAAATTGAGGAAATACAAGCCAAACGTAAATTATCTCAAAACCGTGATGAAAAGAATTATGAAAACATCATTTCTGAATTAAATAAGACGGAAAATCCCCAAGCCACTGCAATTGCAAATGAAATGTCGAAATGTAGAAAGTAATTGCCGTTTATCGATGGATAATTGACAATTGATAATTACCTTTGTACCCATTTTAAAAAGAAGACGAGCCTATATGTTGACCATTACATTATACTTTTTTATTATTATAGTTGCGATACAATTTTCGTATTATCTATTTGTTTTTGGGAAATTTGCTTTCGCCAAAACACAAAAGTCTACTCCAAAAAGAATCCCAATTTCGGTAATCGTTTGTGCCAAAAATGAAGCCGAGAATGTGGCTAGATTCATCCCACTATTAGCGCAACAAGATTATCCTGATTATGAAATCATATTGATTGACGATGCTTCAAGCGACAATACTTTGGAAATTTTCGAAGAATTCGAGAAACAATATTCCAATATTCGGTTGGTAAAAGTGCAAAATAACGAAGCCTTTTGGGGAAACAAAAAATACGCTCTGACTCTTGGAATAAAAGCAGCCAAAAAGGACTATTTATTATTTATGGATGCTGATTGTTATCCAGCCACAAAAGATTGGATAACTACTATGAGCGCACAATTCACGATGCACAAAACCATCGTTTTGGGTTATGGAGCTTATGAAAAAAAAGCCAACTCATTCTTGAATAAAATTATCCGTTTTGAAACGATGTTAACTGCAGTTCAGTATTTTTCCTGGGCCAAAACAGGACATCCTTATATGGGAATTGGTCGAAATTTAGCTTATAAAAAAGAAGAATTCTATAACGTGAAAGGTTTTATCAGCCATATGAAAATTCGCTCTGGCGACGATGATTTATTCATTAATCAAGTGGCCAAAAGCAAGAATACAGCGATTTGCTTTTCGCCGGAAAGTTTCACTTATTCACAACCAAAAACAACATTCAAAGGTTGGTTTACCCAAAAACGCAGACACGTTTCCACAGCCAATTTTTACAAATCATTTGACAAAGTTCAACTGGCACTTTTTTATGTTTCACAATTGCTGTTTATAATTTTGCCTATAATTTTACTGGCATTTCAATACCAATGGATTCTGGTTTTAAGCTTAATTGGATTTCGTTATTTGTTTAGCTGGATCATTTTAGGTTTCTCGGCCGGAAAATTAAAAGAAAAAGATGTGATGTATTGGTTTCCAATTATTGAAATTGTGCTTATCTTCACCCAATTGAATATCTTTATCACCAATATTTTTTCAAAACCGGTACATTGGAAATAAACAAACAGATAGAAAAAGCGAAAAAAGGTGATCAAGCAGCCTTCACTTTTTTATTGGATTTTTATTGGAACGAGGTTTATGGTTTTATGCTGAAACGCACTGAAAACGAAACCAATGCCGAAGATATTACCATCGAAACCTTCTCGAAAGCCTTTGATAAAATCGCCAGTTACAACCCTGAATTTCAGTTCAACACTTGGCTGATTGCCATTGCCAAAAATGTTCACATCGATTTATTGCGAAAAAAGAAATCTTCTCTTTTTATCGAAATCACTGACGATGAAGACAAACAAGCTTACAATATAGCCGACACTACACCATCTGCGGAAGATGAATTGATTACAGAGCAAAACCTTTCACAATTGTTGCAATTCATCAAGGAACTCAAACCGCATTATCAGGAAGTGATCCAGTTGCGTTATTTTCAGGAAATGAGCTATCAGGAAATTGCCAACAAAATTGACGAACCGCTGAGTAACGTCAAAATAAAACTGCTTCGCGCTAAGAAATTACTGGCCGAAATTATTCAGGACCACCGTTAATTTAGGTTTACAAAACAGCCTAAATTTACACCCACGTAAGTAACAAAAATTTGCGAAATATTAAATTTCCGATTGTTGATTTGTAATATTTTTTTTATAAATTTACCAAATAAATACTAGAACTTTTTATGGCACAAAGCCAATCCATTTTTGATAGATTGGAGCCATTTTATGGTCGCTATAAGATAGTTATGCGACAGATTTAGCAAAACGTAATGGAAATGAAAAACAAAATTACTAAACCAAAGGAACTCTTTGAGTATTACAGTCTGTACTCTTTCAAAACATTGAATACGAATGACTTAAAGTCAATAGTAAAAAAGTAGATTTAACAAATTAAAAAACATAAAATGAAAAAAATTGTTTTAATATTAGTTGCATTGTTAGCCTTTAATACACACGCCCAAGAATGTGGTACTCCAATTTCGTTAACAAATCAAGTTTTTAATATTCCTGCAAATTATGATGCCCAATTTTGCGTCAGTATTAAATTTCACATCGTTCGAGAAACAGATGGAACAGGTGGATTTGACGCTACACAAATACCGAATGCGATTAATTATATAAATCAATTCTATAATTCGCACTTGATAAATGTTTCAAGTATTGGCTTTGATTATATCAACAATTCAAATTTAAATGCGTTTGATGATGCTGAATTTAGTCAACTTACAGCAATAAATAATGAACCAAATGCTATAAATTTTTATATAGTAAATTCAGCTCCATATTATGGCAGAGCTGGTGCAATTATTAGCAATAATCTTGTAATCAGAATTGACAGAGTATTAGCTCCAACAGCACCACACGAATTAGGGCATTGTTTTAATTTATTACACACTTTTCAAGGAACTGCCTCTGAAACTGGTGGTTGTGCGGAACTTACAAATGGTTCAAATTGTAGTTCTTGTGGAGATAATGTTTGTGATACTCCTGCGGATGCTAATATAGGAGCGACAGGTGGATATAGTCCTGATTTGACAAATACAATGTCTTATTATACAACAAGAGACCATTTTACAACTCAACAAGGTGCAAGAATGCGAAATGCAATAGGTGGTTCTTCTATATTGCAAGCAACGTTAAGTAATCAATGTGCAAGTATAATAGGTTCAAGTAATATTTGTGGAATATCAAATTACCAATACACATTTAGTAATCCACAAAATACAACTGTTATTTGGTCGATAACTTCAAACCTTCAAATAATAACGTCTTCTAATACTGGAATTACAGTTAAAGCAATAAACGCAACAATAAGTGGTTTAGCAACAATTACAGCAAATTTAAATGGACAAATATATACCAAAATCATATGGATAGGAGAACCAACATTTAATATTTCAAGAGCTAGCACTCAAGAAGAAAGCTGTGATATAAAATTTCACTATGTGAAATATGTAATTGGAAACCGAAAATTATCTGATTCCTATTCAATACAAGTTTTTACAGCAGGCGTTACGGCTACTTTTGCTGCCAACGATAGAATTATATTTAATGTTCCAAAGAATTACACAGGCTTGTTAGAATTTACAGTTAAAGCTACTAATAGCTGTGGATTCACTAGTTTTTTTACAGAAGATATGATTAATATGTGTGGAGCAACTGCTAGGGTAGATAATTCTACTCCATCAGCAATTACATTCAAAGTCTATCCAAATCCGACAGAAGAGCTTGTCAATATCGATTTAAGAGACCAAAACAATCAACCCGAAAAAGGAGCAATAATTTCAGGAGAACTTTTCGATTTAATAGGTCAATCAAAGTTGAAAGTTGAAATAACAAACAACAAAGCGGTTTTTTCTGTTAGTGGATTAAAAAAGGGAATATATATATATTAAAAATCTATACAAATAATCAAATAGAAAACCATCAAATTATAGTAGAGTAAAAAAACTACTTTATTAATTAACAATTAAAATATGAATATTATGAAAACATTAATTTATTTACCTATACTGTTATTTTTAACAATGAGTTGCTCAAAAAGCAACAACGACGATTCGTCAAAACCAAGCATTATTGGAAAATGGAAACTAATAGAATTATACAATAGTGACGGAGGAACTAGCCCAACTTGGCATACTGTTACTAATGGCTATGTATTAGAGTTTTTTAGTAACGGAACTTTTACTTCAACAAAACATATTGAGTGTACAACTGGAAGTTATATAATTTCCCCGACAAATGAAGTAAATATGACCTATAATTGTGTTGGTTTCACAAATAGCTATTTAGAAAAAGTGGAAACAAATACAAGTTTACAATTAATTTTAAAACCGACCTATATGAATTGTGATGAAGGTTGTAGCGTTAAATTCGAAAAAGTAAATTAATCCGTCGCATAACAGCTAGGGTTTCGTTGCGTGCGCAGCACGAACAATGAAACTCCTGTTGAACGGAACCGATTACATGCCGTTAACACTATGGACTTATCGTAAAGTTTTAAGAGAGAATTACAAGAGGCAAGCGAGCCTATATTTTTGGAGTAGTTTAAATGTTGGTTTTCTTGTGTTTTCCTTCACGTTAGAACATAAAATCCCTTACTCGTAATTTAACTTTTATAGAAACGGGATCTTTGGGCTCCGCCAAGATACCAAACAGGTAAACCACGCTGATCGAAAACCGCAATCCGATGCAAATTACCTGTTTCGCAATACGGATATTTGGGCAAAAAGAGCTTTTTTAGCTTTTTCCATCACTTTTTCTTCGAGTTTCTCCAGTAAAAAATTTATTCTTCGATGTTTACAAGTACTTCTCAAAAAAACTATAATGACGAATCGTACCCCGCTATCCGAAGACTTCCATAAAATAAAACGTTCTTGAAATCTTGGAGCGCTGTGCGAAGTCTCCCGACTTCGTACACGTTCCAATAGGCAACTTACAAGGGCAACAAACATACGTCAAGTATTTATTTGTAGTAAAAACTATATATTTGAATAAAAAAGAGTATGTCAGACGGATATAAAATAAGAGATCAAACTTTACCACATTTTGTAACGGCTACTGTTGTAGATTGGGTTGATGTTTTTACAAGAAAAAGTTACAGAGACCTAGTTATAGAATGTTTGGTTTTTTGTATTAGAGAAAAGGCTTTGGTCTTGTATGGTTATGTGATTATGAGTAATCATTTGCATATGGTAGTTCAATCTGGCAATGGAGAATTATCGGATTTGATGCGAGATTTTAAAAAATTTACAGCTGCAAAAATTATAGAAAAAATAAAATCAGACCCAGAGAGCAGAAGAGAATGGATGTTGGAGCGTTTTAAATTAGCAACCGAAAGTCATTCCAGAAACAAAAAATATCAGTTTTGGCAGTATGGTAATCATCCTGAAGAAATTTACAGCAACAAATTTATGTGGTCAAAGTTGGATTATATTCATCTAAATCCTGTTCGTGCAGGAATTGTTGAGAAAGCATCAGAATATATTTATTCCAGTGCCAGCAATTATGTATGCGATACTGGCTTATTAAAAATAGAAAAAGCAGACATTCCAATTGTTGATGTTTTGAATTTGAATAATTTTACCCGATATAATGAATATTGATTTTGATAAAGTTGGAATGGCTTATAGGTATGGGTACGAAGTCGGGAGACTTCGCACAGCATTCTGCTTCTTAACAAAGTTTTCGTATTCAAGAATACTTTTGGGAGCGGATATTGATTGTGATAAAGTTGGAATGGCATATAGGAATGGGTACGAAGTCGGGAGACTTCGCACAGCATTCTGCTTCTTAACAAACTTTTCGTATTCAAGAATACTTTTGGGAGCGGGTAATTTGATTATTCCCAAAACGGTTTTTTTACTTAAATTATACACTTTTTTTCTTCTTGTTAAAATAATTATAAAATAAACAACATTTTATATATTATATTACATATAATTTGCGTTGTATGTTAAAATAGCTGCATATGACTCGATAGATACTTAACCCTTAAAACCATTTATTATGTCTAGATTAAGTATTTACGAAACCGGCTGGATTAACCTTGTTTTTGAAAACAGGAACAAAGAATATGGTGCCTACCAGTTGCGCCGTGACAGTTCAAAAACTACCGTGATGGCGTTTTTCTCAGGGATTTTATTGACTGCTGCTTTTGGAGCAATATTCACATTATCGAATTTAATTGGAAAACCAATAGTGTTTGAGATTCCAACAACTATTGATAAAACTATTCACATTACCCCTTATCTTATAGAGCCGATACAACCCAAAACACAAGTAAATACAGGTCAAACAAAAACACCTCAAGAACCTACTGCTTTGTCACCATTAGTTGTTTCTGCAACTCCAGATGTATTGGCTGAAATTCCGACAAATGCCATAATAGAAAATCATCCTTTAAATCCTGAAACTGAAGGCGGAACCGGAACAGCCAATACAACCGGAACCATCGAAAATCCAACATTGCCAATAGTAGATCCCAATATTGTAGTTACTGCGTCAGCGCTGGACAAACTCCCTGAATTTCCGGGTGGAATGCAAAAATTCTATAATTATGTTGGCAATAATTATGAAAAACCAGACATCGAAGGTATGAGTACAATGAAACTTTATGTACCCTTCGTAATAGAAAAAGACGGAAGTATGACCAGTATTCACGTAAAAAGAGACCCTGGATATGGCTTGGGCAAAGAAGCTATTCGGGTTTTGAAATCCCTGAGAACCAGATGGAGTCCAGGAATGATTAATTCAAAACCTGTGCGAACAGCGTATGATTTACCAATTACTGTGGAAATGAATTAATCCAAACAAAACTAATTAATTAAGCAGCTGCGAGAGAACAATTCTTGCAGCTGCTTTTTTTTGGCCAAAAGCCAATATAGTCAGAATCACAACCCAAAAATTACCACTAAACGAACGTTAAAAAAAAGTTAAAACAAAATTAAACAACTGTTTAAATTAAACGCTAGTTTAATTTTGTGCTTTAAAAAACAAAAAGCTTTGAAAACAGATTTAAACGATAAACAAATTCAAATCCTCGAAGTAGCCGAAACGCTATTTGCCGAGAAAGGATTTGACGGAACTTCAATTCGGGATATTTCAAAAGTAGCAAAGATTAATATTGCTATGGTTTCTTATTATTTTGGATCGAAAGATTTATTATTAGAATCACTTATTAAACACAAAACAGGGGGACTTAAGGAACAATTAGCGAATTTATTAGAGGAAAATCTTGAACCAATAGAAAAAATAAATAAGTTAATTGAACTGTATATTAATAGAATTAACTGTAATAGAGGGATTTATCGTATCATGCATTTTGAGATAACGACTAAGAAAAATGAAAATATTCACCACTATTTTACAGAATTAAAAAAATCTAATTTAAAGTCATTAGAGATTATAATTAAGGAAGGTCAAGCTAAAGGAATATTTAGAAAAGACATCAATATCCCGCTAATAACTCCAACCATTATTGGAACATTCTTTCATTTTCAAATGAACAAAGACTTCTATGAAGAAATATTAGGTTTAAAAACAGACACGCTATACAACAACTATATAAAAACCGATTTAACAAAGCACATTCAGCAAACCATAAAAGCCCTTTTGATATATGAAATCGCCACTAAAGACTAGTTTGCGCAAGCAAACACAAATAAATAAAAAGGCGATACCATATATGACCACTAAAAAACAAAATCTACATATATGAAACTTAGTCAATTATTACTTTTGGGGATTTACTTTATTGGAATTTTATCCATAGATGCACAAGAAAAAACTAGCTTAACGCTTGACGAAGCCATTCATATGGCCTGGTCGAAAAGTAGTGAAGTCAGCTTGGCAAATTCCAAAGTAAATTCATCAAAATACGAATTACAATCGAAAAAAAACACTCAATATCCTGACCTCAAGCTTTGGGGTCAATATCAAAATTTTATTAGGCCAACGGTCGACATAAAATTCAAACAAAGTGGAACTCCATTTCCCTCCGGAAATCAATTGCTGATTGGACAAATTAATGCTAACCTTCCTGTTTTTGCAGGTTTCAAAACGCAGAATAACATCAAGATTTCAGAAAATTTGTACCAAGCAGAAACAGCAACTGCAGCGCAAACTAAAGAAGAAATTGCGATGCGGGTCGTAAATTATTATGCCAGTCTATACAAGACACAAAAAACTTTGGAACTGTTAAAAGACAATCAAAAACAAGCAGAACAGCGCGTGGTTGATTTTATAGAATTGGAAAAAAATGGAATTATTCCAAGAAACGACTTATTGAAATCGCAATTACAGGTTTCAAAAATACAATTGTCCATTGACGAAATGAACAACAATTTGAATGTCGTAAACTATTATTTAGTTTCACTTTTGAAACTGTCACCAGAAACAAAATTAACAGTTAAGGAAAGTGATTTTATTAATTTCCAAATGAACAATATTCCAACGGATGAAAAACCTGCATTAGAAAACCGCAAGGACTTAGAAGCTGTTCGATTTCAAGAAAAAGCGCAGGAAGCAGGCGTGAAAATGGCGCGAAGTTCCTATTATCCAACCGTTTCACTTCTGGGAGGTTATGCTTCTTTGGGATTGGAGAATGTGATTACGATTCAAAATGCAATAAACTTTGGAGTAGGAGTTTCATATGATTTGAGTGGGATTCTAAAAAACGGCACAAATGTAAAAATTGCTGAAAGCAAATCGCTTGAAACTCAGAATTACAAAGAAATCCTTACTGATAACATCAAGGCTCAGGTAAAACAAGCCATTGAAGACTATGATTTGGCCTTAAAACAAAATGAGGTTTATCTGGAAGCGGCAGCGCAATCATCGGAAAATTACAGAATCGTAAAAGACAAATACGACAATGGACTTTCGAACACGAATGATTTACTCGAAGCTGATGTGGAACAACTAAGTTCAAAAATCAATAATGCTTTGGCTAGAGCCAACATCATTCAAAAATATTATGAGTTGCTTTCAGTGACTGGACAATTATCTCAAACTTTCAATCTTTCAAAAATATAATCGACATCTCTTATGGAAAAGAAAAAATCAAATAAAAAATTCATCATCATATTTGCTACATTCATACTTGTAGGCGGAACATATGGCGCTTTCAAATACATTCATTCCTTGTCACACGAAGGTACTGATGATGCTCAAATCGAGAAAAATATGAATCCAATAATTCCTAAAGTTTCTGGATACGTGAGCAAAGTTTACATCAAAGACAATGATTTTGTCAAAAAAGGCGATACTTTATTTACCATTGACACTCGTGATTATCAATTAAAAGTAGAAGATGCAAACGCAGCATTGGCGGCAGCCGAAGGAAGTTTTGAAGTTGCAAAAGCAGATATTGGAAGTGCAATGGCGAGTATTTCTGTTTCTGATGCGAATGTACAATCGGCTAGTGGAAATATTGAATCGGCAAAAATTAGATTGAATCAGGTGACCAATGATTATAACAGATATAGTAATTTATATAAAAATCACACCATAACAAAACAACAATACGAACAAGCTTTGACTGCAAAACAAGAAGCCGAAAATCAGGTTCGCATTTTGCAACAACAACAAAAAGCAAGCTCTTATCAAAAATCAGCGATTGTGGCCAAATCAAACGTTTCGAACAAACAAACCGAAGTGGCTGCAGCCAATATTAAAAGAGCCAAAGCGCAACTTGATGCTGCAAAACTAAACTTAACGTATACTGTAATTACGGCTGCAATTGATGGACAAGTTTCGAAAATTGATATTCAACCAGGACAATTAGTGCAACCGGGACAATCTTTATTCTACATTATTAACAATACAACGGCCTGGGTAATTGCTAATTTCAAGGAAACACAATTGGACAAAATGGTCATTGGACAAAAGGTAACACTAAAAGTAGATGCATATCCTAATTACGATTTTGAAGGAACGATTACTTCATTTTCGCCAGCAACTGGTTCTAAATTTTCCTTGTTGCCTCCGGATAACGCAACCGGAAACTTTGTAAAAACCATACAAAGATTACCGGTAAAAATAAGTTTAAATACGTCAAACGATACCGAAAAAATAAAATTATTGCGTCCGGGAATGAATGTCGAAGTTGATGTTCATTTGGATTAATACTCCCATTTGTAGAAAGAGACAAAATAATTAATTTAAAACAGCAAAAAACGGTGGAAGACGAATTAGTAGAATATGGTTTCAGGAGGATAATTATTACGATAACTGCCGTTCTATGTGCCTTGCTTGAAATCGTGGATACCACTATTGTAAACGTGGCTTTGAACAATATGCGAGGTAGCCTTGGCGCCACACTAACGGATATTGCTTGGGTAATTACTGCTTATGCCATTGCAAACGTAATCGTGATTCCAATGACGAGTTGGCTTTCACAGCAATTTGGAAGACGTAATTATTTTGCTGCCTCCATCATTATTTTTACGGTAGCTTCTTTTTTATGTGGAAATGCCGACAATATTTGGGAACTCGTCGCCTTTCGATTTATACAGGGGCTTGGCGGTGGAGCTTTGCTAGTAACAGCGCAAACCATTATTACCGAAAGTTATCCAGTTGCCAAAAGAGGAATGGCACAAGCCATTTATGGTATGGGCGTAATTGTGGGACCTACATTGGGCCCGCCTTTGGGAGGTTATATTGTAGACCATTTTTCTTGGCCTTATATTTTTTATATCAACATTCCAATTGGGATTATTGCCACAATACTTACGCTAATGTTTGTTAAAAGTCCAAAATATGGCGACAAACTCAAAGCCAACCAAGTCGATTGGTGGGGAATATTTTATCTGGCGTCTTTTATCGGTTCCTTGCAATTTGTGTTGGAACACGGCCAACAAGACGATTGGTTTAATGACAACTTGATTCTTAGCTTAAGTGTTGTTTCACTATTTGGATTAATCCTCTTTATAAAAAGAGAACTTACCTATAAACACCCTATTGTTAACTTAAAAGTGTTAAAAAATACAAATTTAAGGGTTGGAACTATTATGAGTTTTATTATGGGATTTGGATTATATGGTTCAACTTTTATTGTACCCATTTATACGCAATCGGTTTTAGGATGGAGTGCGACTGATGCAGGTTTATTATTGATTCCGAGTTCTATCACTACTGGAATTATGATGCCTTTTATTGGCAAAATGATTCAACGTGGAGTACCTCAGGCTTATATGGTAGCCGTAGGATTTATGGTGTTTTTCTTTTTTACGTTTTGGATGCACAATGTCATTACCCCTGATACCAGTGCCGGAGAAATGTTTTGGCCATTAATATTAAGAGGTGTTGGATTAGGATTATTGTTTGTACCCATTACGACACTTTCATTATCTACACTCAAAGGAAAAAATATTGGCGAAGGTGCTGCTTTTACTGGAATGATGAGACAATTGGGAGGTTCATTTGGAATTGCCATTATCACAACTTTCATTGCAATATTCAATCAGCAACATAGGGTAAATTTGATTTCACACCTTGACCAAACCTCTTTCCAAGTGCAACAAACTGTGCAGAGGTTGCAACAAGGATTTATTGCAAAAGGATTTACTTTCAATGAAGCTTTATCGAAAGCCTATAAAGCCATTGAGTTCAAAGTTATGATTCAAAGTTCCGTATTGACGTATATGGATATTTTTATGTATTTAGGAATCCTATTTTTACTTTGTATTCCTTTTATTCTGATGATCAAAAAAGGAAAAAATAAAATTAACCCAGCTGATGCAATGCATTAGAAAAAAAATCATAAAAAAAGTATCCCGAAAATTTCGGGATGCTTTTTTTATAACCGTATTGAAACAGAAACATTATTTCTTTTTAGTTGTAGTTTTTTTTGTTGTGGTTTTTACCGAAGTTTTTACTGGAGTTACAACTGCTGCCTGATGCACATATGGCTTGTACAATCCATCCATTTGTGCTCTTTTCATTGCGGTTTCAGCTCTTTCTTTTGAATCCGGATGTGAACTCATCATTCGTGTTATAAAATCAGACTGAGTTCCTTCGCTCATTTTTGCCAAAATTGAAAAAGCAGATTCTGCTGCATTAACATCGTAACCATTTTTTTTCATAAAATTATAGGCAAACAAATCAGCTTCTGATTCCTGCCTTCTACTGTGTTTACTATCAATCATTGCGCTACCTATTTTCCCCAACTCACTACCAGTAAGAGTCGCCACAGTTTTTGATTGTGAAGCCACTCCTTCAATCATAGCTTCTTTTTGATAAGCCGCCTTTATGGCATCTCTTGAATCGTGATTGACAACGTGTCCCATTTCGTGCCCAATTACTACCAGCAATTCATTATCATCCATGATATCCATTAATCCGGAAAAAACACGAACACTTCCGTCAGCGGTTGCAAACGCATTTACATCTTTTATGATATAAACTTTATAGTTGAAAGTGTAACCGTAACCGGTGGTATATTTTCCAAAAATTTTATTTAGCCGAATCATATATGGATCTGTAGCCCCCGCAATTATGTGTTCTGAGTCTATTTTATCGACTGACACTTTTGAAAGTTTTGCGGCATCAGCATCAGTAAAAGTAAATCCTGCCAGCCCTTTTTGGACTGCTCCTATCATTTTGTCGTCAAATTTAATTTGTGCATTGGTTTTTGAAAAACCAAAAAAGACAATTAACACAACTAAAAGTATCGATTTTCTTTTCATATTTTTAAATTATTGATTTATGAATGGCAAATATAATATAAGTTTCGATTTGTAGAAAAACATTATCGTGTAAAAACCAGATGGTTTCCTTTTGATAAATTGGCGTCAAACTGATAGCCTTCATAGTTGAAACCTTTCAAATCTTCGACAGTTTTAGCATTTGTATCAATGATGTAACGCACCATCAACCCTCTGGCTTTCTTGGCAAAAAAACTAATTATTTTAAGTTTTCCGTTTTTGTAATCCTTGAATTCTGGTGTAATTACAGGAACTTTCAATTGCTTCACATCAATAGCCGAAAAATATTCATTACTCGCCAAATTGATAAAAAGTTCTTCCTCATGAAGTTCTTTGTTTAAAGCTTTTGTAACTATTGGTTTCCAAAATTCGTAAAGATTTTTGCTTTCGCCAATAGGCAGTTTTGTTCCCATTTCTAAGCGATACGCCTGCATTAAATCCAATGGTTTCAAGAGTCCATACAAACCCGATAAAATCCGCAAACTGTTCTGTAAATTGTCTAGTTTTTCTGTTGGAATCGAATAAGCATCCAATCCAGTATAAACATCTCCATCGAAAGCAAAAATTGCCGGACGTGCATTTTTATTAGTGAAAGGTGTTTTCCAATCTTGGTTTCGTTGCCAATTCAAATCGGCCAGTTTATCCGAAATATCCATTAATTCCGAAAGTGCTGCGGGTGATTTTTGCTTCAAAACTTTGTGAACCTGACGTGCTTCTTTTAGAAATAATCCTTCAGAATGTTTTGTGGTTGGCAATATTTTTTCAAAATTCAACGATTTGGCTGGTGATATGACAATTTTCATAGTTATAAGTTCTCTTTATTGAAAGTTTCAAAAGTACAAATTGAAAAACCGAAAATGAAAATTGTCTCTCCTTTTATTTATGTATTTTTGAATGAAATACAAATAGAACTTCCAATATTTTTATGAATCCAATTATAATTAGAAAAGCAACAATTTCCGATCTTGGAATCATCCAAGAAATCAGCAAGAAAACTTTCGTCGAAACTTTTGCAGATGTAAACACACCCGAAAATATGGGAAATTATGTCCGGAAAAATTTCAATTCAACACAAGTGGCTTCAGAAATTAACAATCAGGAATCGGCATTTTATCTTGCCACTTTGGACAGCGAAACCATTGGATACTTAAAAATAAATTTTGGCAATGCACAAACTGAAATCAATAGTCAACAAGCAATAGAAATCCAACGGATATATATTTTGAAAGCATTTCTTGGAAAAAAGATAGGAAAGTTATTGCTTGGCGAAGCAATAAAAATCGGACACCAAAGTGGAGTAGATTACCTCTGGTTAGGTGTTTGGGAAGAAAATTATAGAGCTTTGCAATTTTACAACAAAAATGGTTTTGTCGAATTTGACAAACATACTTTTATCTTGGGCGACGAACGACAAACTGACTTGTTGATGAAACTCGAAATAAACAATTAAGCAAATTGCAACCAGTGAATCTAAATTCGTCTTTTTGAAGTATGATCACGACACCCGATTTAGAAGCCAAAGGATACAACAATTACAGAGCGCACTTGCCCAAAAAACACAACGGACTGCGTGTCTATAAAGTAATTGTTGATGGTGGCTTTTCTTGTCCAAACAGGGATGGAAGTAAAGGCTTCGGTGGTTGTACCTATTGCAATGTCGATTCAAACACTCCTGAAATTTCCAGAAATTCAGCTACAATTCAAACACAGTTAAAGGACGGAATGGTGCGTGCCAAAAACTTCTACAAAGCCGATAAATATATTGTTTAATTTCAGCCAAATACCAATAGGCATGCGCCAGTACATTTATTAAAAACAATGTACGACGAAGCTTTGTCCATTAACACCGAAGTTGTTGTAGGATTTTCTGTTGCACACGACCAGATTGTATTGATGCCGAAAAAGTCGCATTGTTAGAAAGCTATTGCGATCGATTTGATGTGGATTTAGAAATGGGAATGGAATCGATTTATGATGAAACTTTAGATCAAATCAACCGTGGTTGCAGCCACGCCGAATTTGTTACCGCAGTGGAATTGTTAAAAGACAGCTAACTCGATTTGTGTGTGCATACGATTTTTGGACTCCCATGGGAAACCCGGGAAATGACGCTAGGTTATATACACGAAATCAACCGTTTTCCGCAAATTAAATTCGTAAAATTCCATCATTTGCATATTGTTGAAGGCTCAATTATGGGAGTTAAATACAAGAAAAACACTTTTAAACTCTTCACTTTGGAAGAATATACTGATTTGCTTTGTGAAATACTTCCGCTATTGCGACCTGATATCGTCATCCAACGCTTGTTTGGAATATCAGATTGGGATTTACTTATTGCGCCCAATTGGGGCTTGAATAAATCAAATATTCAAAACCTATATGGAGAAAGAAATTGAACGCAGTGAAATTGTGCAGAGTTCACATTATCGTGCCAAATAATCTGAGTTAGATTATAAAAATTTAAAAGAATAAACCGCAAATTCGCAAATTAATCAAAGATTATAAATTTTTAAATTTGCGGTCTTATTTTTAGACTAATTAAAGTCATAATCTCTTTTAGAACTTATAAAAATTAGTCTCCAAAACCTATTCCAACACCTTTTGCGGTTTTTACTAAATCACAAGTTGGATCCACTAATTTTGGATTATCGATGGCGTCTTTGAAAGGAACAGAAATAATATCCGGATGACGATACGCCGCCATTTGACCAAATTTGCCCTCCAACACCATTTCGAAAGCTTTCACTCCAAATTGCGTAGCCAAAATTCTATCATAAGCAATTGGACTACCACCTCTCTGTAAATGTCCTAGCACTGTTTCACGCATATCAGGCTCAAAACCCATAGCTTTTAAATCATTTACTAATTTATGGGCTACACCACCTAAACGCAGATTTTCATAACCAATTTCATCGCTTTTTTCAGACAATAAAGTTCCTCCTTTAGGCATTGCACCTTCCGCGATTACAACGATAGCATTCCCTTTCCCTTTACTGTTGTACCTACTTTGTAATTTTTTGGCAACAACCTCAATATCATAAGGAATTTCAGGAATCAAACATACTTCAGCCCCTCCAGCAATTGCTGCATTTAAAGCAATCCAACCGGCATTTCTTCCCATTACTTCAAGAACTAAAACACGATTGTGACTGGCAGCTGTTGTAACTAATTTATCTACTGCTTCAGTGGCAGTTTGAACCGCCGTTTGAAATCCGAAAGTAAAATCGGTAGCAGATAGATCATTGTCAATGGTTTTTGGAACTCCAATAATATTCAATCCTTTTTCGAAAAGTTGTTGGGAAATTCTTTGAGAACCATCTCCTCCAATACTAATAACGGCATCAACTCCCAGATACTGTAATTTACGAATCATTTCATCAGATCGATCCACAGCACCCCAGGTTCCGTCATGGTTCTTTATTGGCCAGGCAAATGGACCGCCTTTGTTGGTTGTTCCAATTATGGTTCCACCGTCAACGTGAATACCAGCAACTGTTTTTTCGTCCAATATCATTATCTCTGTTGGTTCACGCAGTATGCCATCAAATGACTGAATGCTTCCTATGACTTCCCAATCTTTTTCTTGTGATGCTCTTTTTACTATTGCTCTAATAACGGCATTTAACCCAGGGCAATCTCCGCCTCCTGTGGCAACTAATACTCTTTTCATTATATGTTTTTAAATTAATTTTAATGTTTAACGCTAATGCGACAGTAAAAGTAATAAAAAATAAAGTGCTTAAAAATGATTTATATCAGGTCAAATGCATTAAAATTTTTAAATTCTATTTTTTTTGAATTTGACATAGAAATCAAAACAAATAAATTACAGTAAACAGCGAAAAGCCGATGAAATTCTTGGCATTTTTCTAACACAATCCCAACATTTATACCTCTTCCTCGCTAGTATGCGTTTTCGAATTGCCTACACAATCTTGAAAGCATTAGAAACTTGGTGCAAAGAACTGGACATCAAAAAATGCGTTTTAGAAACAGGCAAAAACCAACCCGAAGCCATCGCCCTTTATAAAAAGAATCATTACAACATTATTCCAAATTTTGGCAAGTATGAAGGCGTGGAAAATAGTGTGTGCTTTGAGAAGGAATTGTAAGTTTTGTTTTGTTTATTTTGGTATATTTGGGAGGAATAAAAAGTTATAAACTATTTTAAGTAATATAAACTCTTAAAAATAATGGAAGAATATTCATATATAAATGAAATTTCAAAATCACAAAATTTAAGATTATATATCTTGGAACATACTTTATTAATAGAAGAACTAGTTTCAAAATCTCTAGGTACTATTCTAAATATTGATTGGAAAAAGTCTAAATCTTTTGGTTACAGTTCAGGTTCATTATCTTTTAACCAAAAGGTAAAAATAATTCAAGATTTAAAGGGATTGAATAAAATAGATTCTAATAAATTAGAAGATTTAATGATGATTCGTAATAAATTTGCTCATATTAAATCCATAGAAACATTTCAAGATTTTTTTGAGTTAAGTAGTAGTGGAAAAGTTGTTAAAAAAAATCTTGACAAATATTATCTAACAAAATTTTCATTATTCAAACCCGAAAGTGAGGAATTCAGATACAAATTCTACTTTTTTCATTTGTCCTTTGATATTTTATCAATGCTTATGTCAAAAATGATAAAACATTCTTTTGAAGAAGGAGAGAAAGTTGGAAAAATAGATTTCCTAAATGCTTTAAATGATGAAGTTCTTAAGTTATCGAACAGAAGTGAAATTATATCAAAAGCGGTAGAAAAAGTAAAACAAGAACTTAAAAAATAATATTATTTCAACACTAAAGTAATAATATCTAATTCTCACAAATGAAAGAGATTATTCGCGAATTATATTGGAAAATCACAGGTAGAGATGCTTCCTTTTTTTTGAGATCAACTAAAGACAAAACGTCTGGCTACACAATATCAGCAGTCCATAAACAAATTGATAAAATTAACGATCGAAGAATCTCTACATATCCCAGATTTACAATTTTTGATGTTGACAAATCTGTAAATGTTGACAAAGTAATATTTGATTCAAGTGATTTTTATGAAATCAATAATTCATTTGGAAATTACGATAGTAATTTTGGTATTTCAATTATAAAAGATAGGAAAATCTGGATTGATGATTTTGAATATATTGTTTCCAATGTAAAAATTGATTTCTTAACTATATTTGATGACTATTCAATTTATGGTCCATTAGGCAGTAAGGTTCATACAAATGTTTATAAAGGTCGAGATGTGCCATATAATGTTCAAATATTTATTGACGTAAGTAAAACTGGAAATTATAAAAAACCTTTTTTAGCAATTTAAATTGCTAATAATAATAATAATAATAATAATAATAATAATAATAATAACCCGTTGGGTGTAATTAAACTATTTGTGTTTTAATATTGTTTATTGGTCTTTCAAAAATAAATCTATTGATGAATTGAACCAAAGTTAAAGCTGTTATTTTAGCTAAAATTCTT
>NZ_JADHEC010000010.1 GCF_015277675.1 Flavobacterium soyangense | reverse complement strand
TTCAATATCTTTGGAACTCATAAATTTTGTTTTTTGTCACTCAAAATATATGAAAAAAAGGGCTTACTTTTAAAAGTAGCCCTTTCTGTTTAAAAATATTAATCGGTTAGTAGTGATTTTATATATAATTTCAAATTATTTTATTTTTGAAGGATTATGTAAAAGTCAATAAAAAATGCTCTGGAAGACTTATATAACTTTATAAAAAAGTTGTATAATTCACACATTTTTAATTGAAGTGTGAGGATAATAATGAGGTTGCTAAAAAAAGAAGTTACAAAATTCATGCTATTCCAAACGATATAAATCGAGACTGTCTCTCCAGTTTTTTTTGTAAGTTACGAATAAAACACGAAAAATCATTTGAATAAGAACAAAGACTATTGTTTCTGACTAAACAAGAAGTGTTTCAGCTTTTAAAATTTACATTTAAATACATCCGCCCATTCCATTGTTTTTAAGGACGAAACCTTGTTTTCTTGACTGAGCGTTACCCGAAGTTCCTTATTGGCATTTTCGTGTTCGTAAAGTGCTTTGTAGCGAAAAATAGTGGTGTTTTCTGTTATATTTTTATGTATTTCTACCAATTTAAGGTCTTTGAAACTACCATATCTCGCTCGGAATTTTAAACAGGTTGCAGAGTGTTTTTCTAAAGTTGTATTTGCAATTACAGATGGCGTTGCCTCGCTTTTATTAAACGGAATAAACTTTGAAGTGTTGCAAATCATTAAAACTCTTTTACCTAAATCGTATGCTTTTTTCTTTTGACTTTCATCTACTTCTGAAATAGACAGCTTCACACATTTTTTTTCAACGGGTTTAATTACAACAGATTTTGATTTACATCCAATAAGTAACAGTATACATAAAACAAGAATTGTCTTTTTCATCGCAGGTCATTTATTTGAAATTATTTAGATTGGTAAAGTTACAAATTAATTCAAGGATGTAATTCATACGATTTACTCAGGATTAGATCTGATCAATTTCTTATTTCTAAAATAGTTTTGGATAAGCAAAAATTTGTTATATATTTGCCACCGCTTTCGGGGTGTAGCGTAGCTCGGTTATCGCGCCTGCTTTGGGAGCAGGAGGCCGCAGGTTCGAATCCTGCCACCCCGACACAAGAAATCCTTTTTGCTTTGCAAAAGGGATTTTTTTATTTTAAACAAAACTCAGCCCCCTGTAATCAAAAATAAATCCTAAATCTAAAAAGATAAATCCCTATTTTTGTTGCATCAATAACACAACAAAACTATTTTATGCTGATAATAGGAATTGCAGGCGGAACAGGAAGCGGAAAAACAACCGTAGTGCATCAGATAATGAATGAATTGCCACATACCGAAGTGGGAATTATTACTCAGGATTCCTACTACAAAGCATCCACAAACGAGAGTTACGAAGAACGTTCAAAAACCAACTTTGACCATCCCAGAGCTATTGATTTCGATTTATTGGTTACACACCTTAAGGAACTCAAAGAAGGAAAAACCATCAATCAACCCGTTTATTCCTTTGCCACACACAACAGAACCGACGATACAATAGTAACACATCCCCGAAAAGTAATGATAGTTGAAGGAATTCTCATTCTTTCTAATCCCGAACTTCGTGATTTGTTCGACATCAAAATATTTGTTCACGCCGATTCTGACGAACGATTAATTCGAAGGTTAAAAAGGGATATAGCAGAACGGGGTCGTGATATGGAGGAAGTATTAACACGCTACCAGACCACTTTAAAGCCTATGCATCAGCAGTTCATCGAATCCACAAAAACATTTGCCGACATCATCATACCAAACGACAAATACAACACCGTCGCAATCGATGTGGTTCGTGCGGTAATAAATCAAAGAATTTTATAAATTTATTGTAACTTTATAACATTAATTATTTGAAGCTATTTCCCGCTGTCACCTTTATCTTTGTTCGTGCCTCACAAAGGATATCGGCTCCATCAGGGCTAGAAAAACAGAATTTTAAATGACAAATTCATATAAAGACAAACCTTGGTTCAAATTTTTAAGCAACAAATACGTTTGGGTTTTGTTGTTTTTTTCGACCTGGATGATATTTCTGGATAACTATTCCTATTTCGACCATCGCTTTTTAGACAAACAAATCGATGAACTCGAAGACAACGCTGCTTACTACAAGCAGGAAATCAAAAAAGACAAGGAAAACATTCGGCAACTAAAAAATCCGGACCAGACCGAAAAATATGCCCGGGAAAAATACTATATGAAAAAAGATAGTGAAGACATCTACATCATCCAATTCGAAGGTGATACCATTGAAAAAGACATTAAAAAATAGATTAGAAGTTAAGTAATATAGTACACCTCATCGATGTTGAATTTTTAAAAAAAGCAATATGATATGACGTATTTATGAGTTAGAAGCACTTCTAACTCCCCTCTTGAGAGGGGTTGGGGGTGTGTTTTTTAAAACACTGTTTTTCAATAATAGTAATTTTAAAAACATCCATGATAGCAATCCTGATTTTGGCAGGGATTCTATCGACAAGCTTACAGCAGTAATTTCATAAGGATACAATATTAAACCCTTAAACCAATAAATGAAAAATCTATTTGATGATTTCAATCCCATTTCCTCCAAACAATGGAAACAAAAAATCCAGTTTGAACTCAATGGTGCCGACTATAACGAAACCCTAATCTGGAATTCACCCGAAGACATCCAAGTAAAACCATTTTATCATAAAGATGAATTTCGGGGAGCCTCAAACCTAAATACAAAAGCATCTGAGTTTAAGATTTGCCAAAACATCTTTGTTCACGACCTCGAAAAGTCAAACCTTCGAGCCATTGACAGCATCAATCGCGGAGCGGAAAGCATTCGTTTCACCATTGAAAATGAAAATACCGATGTGGCAAAACTATTGGAAAATATTCCTTTGGAAAAAATAACTACCTATTTCAACTTGGCATTTATATCAATCGATTTCGTGAAAAAAATAAACGATATTGCCAAGCGGAAAAACGCAACAATTTTCTGCACCTTGGACCCCATTGGCCAATTAGCCAAAGAAGGAAACTGGTTTACCACCAAAGAGAAAAACAATTTCGAAACCTTAAATCTAATTTCGGCAGCAACAACAAACCTTTCTTTCATCAGTATTAACGGAGGTTTATATCAAAATGCCGGTGCCAATATGGTGCAACAGATTGCCTACTGCCTGGCGCACGCCAACGAATATTTTAACCGAATCACGAACATAAATAATCCAATCGTTTTCGAAATATCGGTGGGAACTAATTACTTTTTCGAAATCGCAAAACTACGGGCATTCCGATTGCTTTTCAATCTAATCGCAAAGGAATACAACCACGAATTCGATTGTCATCTATTGGTTTCGCCTTCTAAACGCAACAAAACATTATACGATTACAACGTCAATATGCTACGTACCACAACTGAATGTATGAGTGCTATTCTGGGTGGAGCTGACACCATTGCAAACTTACCTTACGATACTCTATACCATAAGGACAATGAATTTGGTGATAGAATCGCCCGAAACCAACTCCTTATTCTTAAACACGAAAGCTACTTTGACAAAGTCAATAACCCGGCGGATGGAAGTTATTACATCGAAAATCTAACCCATCAATTAGCCGAAAAAGCATTGACCTTATTCAAAGATATCGAAGCCAACGGCGGTTTCCTCAAGCAAATCAACAATGGAATCATCAAAAGAAAAATTCAGGAAAGTGCTGACAAGGAACAGGAATTATTCGATACCGGAAAAGAAATCCTGCTGGGAACCAATAAATATCCCAACAAAAAAGACCGAATGAAGGACGATTTAGAACTGTTCCCTTTCGTGAAAATAAAACCAAGAAAAACCTTGATAACACCCCTAATCGAAAAACGACTGGCCGAAAAATTAGAACAGGAAAGACTCAAAGAAGAAAATTAATTGAAAACTACAGAATGAAAAAAATAATATACTTATTGGTATTCTTAATTTCATACGCTGTTTTCTCGCAACACAGAACCATTGAGATTACCAATATCAAGACGGGAAAAGTGAAAGTCTTTGTAGAAAACCATCGCATAAAAATAAGAACTTTGGACGGAAAAAAACACATTGGAAACCTTAAAATTTTGGATACGCTAACCTTTACAGTCAATGATCAAACGGTGAAAATCGATAGTCTGCAAAGCATTAAATATCAACCCAAAACATTGGCAACGGTTAAAACCGTGGTGCTGATTGTGGGACTGGCAATCGTAGGGGCTTCATTAGTGGCAGCCTCCGGCGGAAATGACGCTGCCTTTTTACTGTTTACCGTGGGTTCAGGGGTTACCATAAGTGCCGGTCTTTTCGAAGGCATCAATGCCAACAATTCTAATAACAAATGGTCCTTTAAAATTATTGAAAGGTGATACGCAAAAATCTACAACATATTAAATTAAAAAACAGTATTGAGTCTGTTGCTTTCAATTTGCACCCGAGCCCAAATGGCGAACTGGCGAAGCAACCTGCAACCTGCAACCTGCAACCTGACAACTTCCTCACAGCCGAAGGCATCGAACTAAAACCAACTTACTCCGGGCAAGACATCGAAAACCTCGAACAACTGGATTTTGGAGCTGGCTTTGCGCCAAATTTACGCGGCCCTTATGCCACAATGTACGTGCGTCGCCCTTGGACGATTCGGCAATATGCAGGGTTTTCGACAGCCGAAGAAAGCAATGCTTTTTATCGAAGAAACCTGGCTGCAGGACAAAAAGGACTTTCCATCGCCTTTGATTTACCAACGCATCGCGGTTACGATTCTGACCACGAACGTGTGGTAGGTGATGTAGGGAAAGCTGGTGTGGCCATTGATTCTGTCGAAGATATGAAAGTATTGTTTGACCAGATTCCCTTGGGCGAAATGTCGGTTTCTATGACGATGAATGGTGCCGTTTTACCTATCATGGCATTCTATATTGTCGCTGCCGAAGAACAGGGCGTGAAACCCGAACAACTCTCAGGCACGATACAAAACGACATTCTGAAAGAGTTTATGGTGAGAAATACCTACATCTATCCACCAACTTCTTCGATGAAAATCATTGCCGACATTTTTGAATTCACCAGCAAGAAAATGCCAAAATTTAACTCGATTTCCATTTCAGGGTATCATATGCAGGAAGCAGGTGCCACTGCCGATATTGAATTGGCATACACTCTGGCCGATGGACTTGAATACATCCGAACCGGATTGGCAACCGGAATGAAAATCGATGACTTCGCTCCTCGCCTTTCGTTTTTCTGGGCCATTGGAATGAACCATTTTATGGAAATTGCCAAAATGCGCGCCGGACGAATGATCTGGGCGAAACTCGTCAAACAATTCAACCCCAAAGATGAAAAATCCTTGGCGTTACGAACCCATTGCCAAACATCGGGTTGGAGCCTGACTATGCAGGATCCTTTCAACAATGTGGCACGAACCACCATCGAAGGTTTGGCAGCAGTTTTGGGAGGAACACAATCCTTGCACACCAATGCTTTGGATGAAGCCATTGCTTTGCCAACGGACTTCTCTGCCAGAATTGCCAGAAATACCCAAATCTATTTACAGGAAGAAACTAAGATTACCAAAACCGTAGATCCTTGGGCAGGAAGTTTTTACGTCGAAAGTTTAACCAATGAAATAGCCCAAAATGCTTGGAAACTCATAGAGGAAGTCGAAGAACTTGGCGGAATGACCAAAGCCATAGAAACCGGAGTTCCGAAACTGCGTATCGAAGAAGCCGCCGCCAGAAAACAGGCACGAATCGACAGCAGTCAGGATATTATTGTGGGGGTCAACAAATACCGATTGGAGAAAGAAGATCCGTTGCAAATTTTGGATATTGACAACCAAATGGTACGCAAACAACAAATCGAACAATTAGACGGAATTAAAGCAAATCGGGATACCGAAAAAGTACAACTTTCACTCAAAAAATTAACCCTTTGTGCCCAAACTGGCGAAGGCAATCTGCTGGAACTGGCTGTTGAAGCAGCGCGAAACCGAGCGACGCTAGGCGAAATCAGCGATGCCATGGAAACCGTTTTCGGAAGATACAAAGCACAAATTAAATCCTTTAGCGGCGTGTACAGCAAAGAAATAAAAGACGACAAAAGCTTCGAGAAAGCCAAACAACTGGCCAACGAATTTGCCAAAAAAGAAGGGCGTCGCCCTAGAATTATGATTGCAAAAATGGGTCAGGACGGACACGATCGCGGGGCCAAAGTAGTGGCCACCGGATATGCAGATCTGGGTTTTGATGTCGATATAGGCCCTCTTTTTCAAACACCGACCGAAGCCGCCAAACAAGCCGTTGAAAACGATGTGCATATTCTTGGCGTTTCCTCACTCGCCGCGGGACACAAAACATTGGTACCCCAAGTAATCGATGAGCTCAAAAAATACGGTCGCGAAGATATTATGGTTATTGTGGGGGGTGTAATTCCTGCCCAGGATTATCAATTTTTGTTTGATTCCGGTGCAGTAGCCGTCTTTGGTCCCGGAACCAAAATCAGTGAAGCAGCCATAAGTATTCTGGAAATATTACTGACGGACTAACGACAAACCTGACAGGTTTAGCAACAACGACCAAACGGGATAGATTTCAACCAACAACACAAACCTGGCCCGTTTTTAAAACGGGTCAGGTATAGTAACAACGACCAGACGGGATAGTTTTCAACAACAACACAAACCTGACAGGTTTTTAAAACCTGTCAGGTTTAGTAACAACGACCAAACGGGATAGGTTTTAAAAACCTGTCAGGTTTATAATATCACCAACCCAACCTGACCCGTTTTTAAAACGGGTCAGGTTTAATAACAAAACTATATGCAAACCATACAACCACTTGAAAACGGAAAGTACTACCACATTTACAATCGGGGTATAAATAGCAGCATCCTTTTTAAAGAAAATGGTAATTATGAGTATTTCCTGAAATTGTATGATGTACATATTGAGCCCATAGCAGAAACCTATGCTTGGTGCCTGATGAAAAACCATTTCCACTTTTTGATACGAATTAAAGACGCTGATGAAATAAAAACAGAAAAGAAAATACAACCATCGCAATCATTTTCTAATTTATTCAATGCCTACACAAAAGCATTTAACAAAAAATACAATAGACATGGAGCTCTTTTCGAAAGACCTTTTAGAAGAAAATCTATTGAAAGCGAAAACTATTTTCAAAACGGGATAGTATATATCCATAATAATCCTGTTCACCACAATTATTGCGAACATCCTTTAGATTATCCTTGGAGTTCTTACAGCACTTGTCTTACTAATCAACCAACAAAATTAAAACGCAAAGAAGTAATTGAAATTTTTGATGACATTGAAAACTTCAAATACATTCATGAAATAAAAAGTAATGGTCTCCCAATAGAAACGTTCTTAGGGATTTAGACGTTGCCAAACGAGACAGGTCTTTTCCAAACCAGACAGGTTTACATCCCACCAAACGGGACAGGTTTACATATCACCAAACCTGACAGGTTTTAGAAACCTGTCAGGTTTATCAATCCAAACGGGACAGGTTTACATCCCACCAAACCTGACAGGTTTTAGAAACCTGTCAGGTTTATCAATCCAAACGGGACAGATTTCAAAACGGGACAGGTTTATCAATCCAAACGGGTCAGTTTTAAAAAAACGAATAAAATTACGGGATATTCAATATTTTTAATTGAATTTATTATTTAAAACACTGATATTAAACCAACTATAAATAACTTTTAAACCAATTATAATTATGAAATCAAGATATTAATAGCTGGATTATACTGATTGTATCAATAGCCTGCAATCAAAAGAAAGAGGAAAAAATTATTACCGCTCCGGTAGTGGACAAAGAACAGGTAAAAGCTGAAATTCAAGCCATTGAAGATGCTTTTGCAAGCGTTTACAATACAGGAAATGTAGATGCCCTGACTTATTATGCAGACGATACGACAAGTTATTTCAACGGTAAATTAGCTGTAGTGGGTAAAGAAATCCTTGAAAGAAGAACTGGCCAATTTTGCAAAAAGGGATAAAATTGCCTTTGAAACCAAAGAGGTTTATGTAGCCGATAATGGAAAAATACGTATTAGAAATTGGAGCATTCCAATTTTCAGATTCCACGGGCACAAAATTACGAAGCGGAAACTACTTCAGCCTTTTCGAAAAAAGAGATGGCAAATATGTTTGCATCAGAGATATGGGCAATTCAGATTCCCCAAATTAATAAAATACATGCCTAAACCTTTACAAAAGCACTTCAATTTGGAGTGCTTTTTTTTGGTAACCTATCTCCCAAAGCATTCCCTCAGATAAAAATTTCATTAAATAAACCGTTGTGTGTACTTATTAAAACCGTCAGTTCAAGGGATAATTTTTATTAAAAAGCAATATAAAATGACACATTTATTGTTTTTTTGAATTCCTACGCCCATTGACTGTGGCAGCAGGGCACCCACTTTTCGAAGATTCTGCAAAAATCTAGGGCCGAGCGTTTAAAAACAGTCCGATGGACTGTTTTAGCGAAGGAGCCAGGCGGCGCAGAGAAAAAAGAACAGATGACAATTAGAATCACATTATTCAATCATAAATAGAATTTTAATAAAAATATAATAAACAATCAAAAAAATCCGTTTTCATCCTTGTTTCGCAAAACGAATCCGTGTCAATCCGTGTCCAAAAAAATCTATGTTACGCAAAGCGAATCCGCACCAATTAACGCACCAAATCAGTCGCCCCACAAACCCTCAACACCATCGGCCTCCTAAAAAAACATTTTCTAAAGCAAAACCTTTTACCTACTTTTAGAACACAAAACACAGAGTATGTCCAAACTACCCCACGTCGGAACGAGTATCTTTACGGTGATGTCTAAAATGGCAGCCGAATACAATGCCATCAACCTCTCACAGGGATTTCCAAATTTTAGAGTCGACGAAAGACTGACCGATAACCTTGCCCGACTGGCCAAAGAAAATGTACACCAATACCTCCCCATGTCGGGGTATACCCCGCTATTGACAAAGATAACCGCATTGGTACTGAAATCCTATAACCGAATTATCCTTCCGGAAACAGAAATACTCGTGACTGCCGGTGCTACCCAGGCCATTTTTACCACCATTACGGCTTTGATAAATATAGACGACGAAGTCATTATTCTGGATCCAAGCTTCGATTGCTATGAAGCCCCCGTGCTGTTGTGTAGGGCAAAACCCGTTCGTATCAATTTAAATAACGATTATACCCCCAATTGGGAACGAATCGAAAAAGCATTCAGTCCGAAAACTAAAATGATTATCGTCAACAATCCGCACAATCCCGCAGGAAAAACCTTGACCGAAGCCGATTTTGAGGCATTGGAAACACTCCTGCAAAAATACCCCGATGTCATCCTGTTATCCGATGAAGTCTATGAATACATCACCTTTGAACAGTCCCATATTTCGGCACATTCTCGGGAAAAACTAACAAATCGTGCGGTCGTGATTTCATCTTTTGGAAAATCCTTTCACATCACAGGCTGGAAAGTGGGCTATCTCGTAGCACCTGTACATTTGATGAACGAAGTCAAAAAAGTACACCAGTTTATGGTCTTTAGTGTGAACAGTATTGCACAGGTTGCCATCAGCGAGTATCTGGATGTGGTTGCCGTAGATGAACTTGGAACTTTCTATCAGGAAAAACGGGACTATTTCAGAACGTTGCTTCAAAACAGCCGATTTGAATTACTGCCCTGCGAAGGAACCTATTTTCAGGTGGCTTCTTATGCTTCCATCAGTGCTGAGAATGATGTTGACTTTTGCAAGCGACTCATAGTGGAACACGGCGTGGCAGCCATTCCGCTTTCCTCATTTTATGGCGATGCCAAAGACGAAAAACGGATTCGGTTTTGCTTTGCCAAAGACAACAAAACCCTGGAAGACGCCGCAAAGCGATTGTGTGGGGTGTAATAATGTTATTTCTAATAAAGCCCAATAAAATGGCGCATTTAATATTTTTTTTTATTCCTACGCCCCTTGACTTTGAGGGTCGAGCGTTAAAAAACAGTCCAGTGGACTGTTTTAGCGAAGGAGCCAGCCGGCGCAAGGAAATAAAAAACAGATAACAATTAGAATCACTCCTAGCTCCCCTCTCGAGAGGGGCTGGGGGTGTGTTATTTTATAAATACTATTTTTCAATACATTAAGTGTCAATGGTTGTGATTTTTAAGGCCGAACATATGTTGAAGAATGAAAAAAATATAATACTTTAAAAATAGTATCGGGAACCATCTGATTCAAAATGCTTCTCGATACAATTTTTAATAGTAAAGCTGTCGCTTTACTATTAAAATCACTCGAAGAGACACATTATTTTATTCAAGCAAAATCCGTTTCATCCGAATAATCTCTGGCAAAAAAACAACGAGTAGTCTTCTTTGCAAACACTCCTACATTTCTACTTTTACTATGCACGCCTACTAATTATTTTTCCTTATATTTACAACTCTAAAAAAAACAAGACTATGGATTTCTCAGCAAAAATGCTTCGGGACGATGCCCTAAAAGGCAAAGTAATTGTGGTAACGGGTGGCGGTAGCGGACTAGGTAAAGCCATGACTAAATATTTTATGGAACTGGGTGCAAACGTCGCCATTAGCTCCCGTGATCTCGAAAAACTGCAAACCACAGCCAAGGAATTGGAATTGGAGACTGGTGGAACCTGTCTGGCAGTGCAATGCGACGTACGCCATTACGACCAGGTCGAAGCCATGTTGCAGGAAGTGCTGAAAGTATATGGCAAAGTAGATGTTTTATTGAACAATGCCGCAGGGAATTTCATTTCTCCTACCGAAAGATTATCGGCGAATGCTTTTGATACCGTAATTGATATCGTTTTGAAAGGTTCCAAGAACTGCACGCTTGCTTTTGGAAAACATTGGATTGACACCAAACAAACCTCTTCAACCATATTGAATATCGTGACTACCTATGCCTTTACCGGTTCGGCTTATGTCGTGCCTTCAGCAGCCGCAAAAGCAGGGGTTCTGGCGATGACACGAAGTCTGGCTGTAGAATGGGCAAAATACGGAATCCGTTCCAATGCCATTGCTCCAGGCCCCTTCCCTACGAAAGGTGCCTGGGATCGATTGTTGCCGGGTAACCTGGCCGAAAAGTTTGATATGGCTAAAAAAGTACCTTTGGGAAGAGTGGGTGACCATCAGGAATTGGCTAATCTCGCGGCCTATCTGGTATCTGATTTCTCGGGCTACATCAACGGCGAAGTCATCGTGATTGACGGAGGCGAATGGCTGAAAGGAGCCGGAGAATTCAACATTCTCGAAGCCATTCCGGAAGCACTTTGGGATCAGTTGGAAATGATGATCAAGGCGAAGAAGAGGAGTTAGCAGTATTCAGAAGGCAGGTTGCAGACGGCGGGAGTAAGGAAGCAGACGGTAGATTTCAGGTAGCAGACGGCAGATGGCAGATTTCAGGAAGCAGACGGCAGATTTCAGGTAGCAGGTATCAGAAAACAGATTGGATAAATTTAAAATAATAAATTATGAGATTTCAGGATTTACTAGCTTATAAGAAATCATTTGAATTAGCAATGGAAATCTTTTCTATTTCAAAAAGTTTTCCTTCTGAAGAAAAATATTCATTGACAGATCAAATTAGGCGTTCTTCCAGAAGTGTATCGGCTAATATCGCAGAAGCAACAAGAAAAAGAAAATATGAAAAACATTTTGTTTCGAAATTAACAGATAGTGATGCTGAAAATGCTGAAACTCAAGTAGGATTAGAATATGCAAATGCTTGTGATTATATTACTAAAAATGATTTAGAAACCTTAACATCAAAAAGCCTTGAAGTTGGTAAGCTATTAAACTATATGATGAATAATCCAGATAAATTTTTATAAATATTTCAATATGCAACTGCATGCAATCTGCCCTCTGCCATCTGCCATCTGCTACCTGCTACCTGCTACCTGCTACCTGAAATCTACCAACTGCTACCTGAAACCTGCAACCTGAAACCTGCAACCTGCTACCTGCCCTCTGCAACCTGCTACCTGCTACCTGCCCTCTACTACCCGACTATTCTCCTGAAAATAAACATTAAGCAACGACAACGAATACACAAAGGCCGGTGCAGCGGTGCGCATGGCGGCATGATTGATGGTAAAAAACCAAAACGCCACAAAACACAGCAGGAACATATTAAATTTGTTCTCCACATATAAAAACAAAGGCGTAAAAAACAGGATCAGCAAACCCACAATACCCAGTGAACCGTGTTCCGCAAGCATACGGGTAATTTCATCATGCGACAAAGTCCCATCTCCAGTCTCAGCCAGACGTACCTCAACCCCTTTGCCCACGCCCACGCCAAAAATGGGATTATTCAGAAAAGCATTGATTTCACCCTTTGCGACATCCTCCCTCCCGGTAAATTTGGATTCCTTTTCTCTTCCTGCGGCATCCTTATTCGCATAGCGTTTATCGATGAGCCCCCCTGTCTGCGAGGAAGTATAGACCCAGGTCGCAACCATAGCTACGGCAATAAACACAATAATATAATTGAGTTTGACCCTGCCGGTATAGTTGGATTTGAAATAGAGAAATAGCACTAACAATAAAATCATTAGAAAGCCCGTAATCATACCACCCCTCGAGAAGGTCACTATACCCCGATAACTCATATTAATGGCAATGAGTAAGTTGAGTCCTAACATAAATTTCGTTCTGGACTCCAATATCATTCTGGAAAAAAAGATAAACATCCCCAACCCTAAAATAGTAGCCACTTGGTTGGGACCAAAACCCCCTGAGGTTTCAAAATTAGATTGGGTAGAGGTAATCACATCCCGAATGTTAGGCGTATAAAAGGTCAGATACACCATACAGGTCACAATGGGAAGTCCCAAACTGAGCAAAATGGAATTCATCTGTTCCAAGGGAATCTTTCGCCTGTAGGTATAGATAGAGGCTACGCCCAAACAAACGGGGCCTGAGATATTAAAGGCGATGGCATTTTTTATGTTAGTGCCAAAATTAAGTACAAAGGTGGTAATCACAATACTGGGTACCAGTAACAGCAGAAAAATCCAGTACGGGGTGGCACTCTTGGAGAACCCGCTAAAATACATCCCCATAAAAACAAAAAACATTACCCCATATTTGGATATTTCGTACAAAGGATTACCCCCTGTCATCCTCAAAAAAACTTCACTCCCTACAATATAAGCAGCGAAAATCAAGGCTTCGTTGTTCTTATTTTGTTTTTTTAAGACGTAAAAGAAACCCACAACAAAAATGGCATAGCCATAGAGTTTGGATACAAAAGGAAATACATACACTAAGAAGCCCAATACCGCATGGAAAAGGATTAAATTGAAATAGACTAGATCTTCTTTTTTCATTTATAGCTATTTTTAGACCCTATTGATATTTTATTTCTCTTAGGCATTAATTAAATTCGACCAGTAAAAAAAGTCGTCCGTACAAACCAATTTACCAAATATGCAATTGAGGCTCCGACAATACCTTCTCCTATTATGCTATCTCCTGCTTGGCTTACTTTGGATGTGAAATTAGTTAAATAAAGCACGTATTCAAAATAGAAATATTTTTTTATCTGAACTATTGAATTTTGGTTTAGTGAAATTCTTTTTTAAAATAATAGGCTGGTTGCAATAAATGCCATAAGAGACAAAATTAAGAGAAAATTACAATGGTTTGGTTTGTGGAAATTATTAAAACCTGTAGTATCTTTTATTGGGATTGACTTTTTAATTCACCTTTTTTGGGCGATACAAAAGGTACTTACTCCAAAAGGGAAATTGACATATTTCAGGAGTTTGTTTTCGAACAAAAGGAGTTTCAATAAAATAACATTAGTGAATTTTCCATCAATAATCTGCCCTTCTTTTTTCTTATTTCTCGATACAACAGCATCGATTTTTCTGAAAAGATAAAGAGGAACAAACAATAAAAAATTCCAATAACTCGATTTCAAAATAGTGAATTTTTCGCTTATCAATTTATCTTTTAATTCCTTGTTGGTATACCTTCTATAATGCATATTCACCTCATCATGGGTACTCCATAAGGATTGAAAAGCGGGGACAAAAACACACAGCATACCTCCTGTTTTTAATAAATCAGACCAATTTATAATAGCTGCGGTGTCCTCACGTAAATGTTCCAGACAATCCGAAGCTACAATAATATCAAATTTCTGGGATAAGCTAATCTTTTGGGCATCCATCACAAAGGCATTTTGAATCCCGTTCTTTTTACAGTTTGCGATGGCCTTTTCGCTAATATCAATCCCAAAAAGGTTTTCCGGTTTGAAGCCTATCCGTTCTAAATCTTTTAGAAAAATCCCAGAGGAACAACCAATATCCAATAGTAGGCTGTCTTTTGGTGCATTTTTCAAAACATCGAGCAAATAACGTCGCCGGGAGACAAACCACCAGTTTTCGGTTTCCACTTCATGATATTTTTTTTCGTACTCTATTTCCATTCTACGTTCTTTATTTTTTTACGTCCGCCAAGCGGACTATTTTTTTTGCCACAGATTGCACAGATTTACTCAGATTTATTGTTTGTGTAAATTGGCGGAATTTGTGTTTAACTTTACTAATATCTCTCCGTGCAAGCCCGAAGTAGTTTATTTCCACAAAAAAGTTTCAATAGGTTATTAAAATACCAAACCTCATCTTACAGGTTTAGCAATTGGAAATACATGTATTGAAATTTTATCGATTATTTTTTTAATCAAAGGAATACGATATAAACCTGCTGCACTCATACTATACAAGGCCACTTTAGAAGGAAACATATAGCGGGGTTCCATATAAGTCAATCCATGAAAAATAAGCAAAGCCACAGATATTCCCCAGAAAATCCAATACTGAATCAAGTTCTTTTCGTGATACAAAAATAAAACTGCCCCCACAAGTACCAATAAATTAATGGAATTGATAATGAAAAGAAAAGTCCAATAGCCAAGAGACCCTTTGAATGGTCCTAAATCAAATTGATCAGGTTGTACTTTGCTGATAATATTGATATGCCCATAAAAACACCGAATCACAAACTGTCTTGCTGTCCAAAAGGGATGTTCCAGCATATCGCCAATTATAAAATGGCTGTAAACAGTATTATAAGTACGTTTTGTTTTAGCCATAACCGCATCCAGCTCGCCTCCGCTTCGTATCCAACTTTGATAATCTTTACTATCCGGTCGATTATCACTTTCCCAAAACCGTAAATCGGTGGGTTCTTCCCTAAACTGAAAACGTCCAATATGCGCCACATAGTAAAAATAGGATTCCTGACTTCCTCCTGACTCGTTTCCATTTATACTTCGTGCTAATTGTAATGTCCCCATACCCAAAATCAAGACTGTCAAAAAAGTAAAACTTAATTTTTTGCCATAGGTTGCATAGAACGTTTTATTTTTAAAAAAGGAATACACAATCACTAAAAAAAGTACCCCAAGTAGCAAGATGGCATTGGGTCGGTTCAGAATTAACAACCACATTCCAAGTGATAAAAGGATCCAACCTTTCTTTTTATCGGGATCCTCGAAGGCTATGGACCAACCATAAATAGCCAAAGCCAAAGAAAAAAAAGCGGGCATCTCCGCTAATATCCCCAAGGAATAATAGCAATGAATGGGGAATGCAAAAAATAACAACACACTCAAAAGCCCTACTTCTTTGGAAAAGAAGGTGGTTCCTATTCTAAAAATAAGCAGTAAACTAATCATACCAATAATGAATGTAAAGACAACCGCATACACCCATAACCGATCATCATTCGCATCAACTGCGGCTAACAAATAGACTGGCGTATAAAACAATATGGGCCCGGGAGCCTTGGTAATCATCACCTTGTCTGCAGCAACTTCTCCTTTAAGATACAAAGCTAAATTCTTTGACTCCACGTGAAAGGTAGCATCTCCAAAACGGTTCGCCCTAAAAGGAAAATTCAAAACTACCAACATCAATAAAACTGAAATCAACACAATTGTCCAATTGATTCTTTTAGTAGAAAAATCTATTTTATTCATATATTCCTATTGCTTGAGAAAATTTATTAATTTAAAAATAATACTTAAATCTTTAATTTGGGTTTATTCAAAAACAGACTCCACCAGCCCACCAATCTTCCCGCAGCTTCTGTAATAGCTTGTTTTCTTTTACTGGTGGTAAATGTATTGGAAAATCGTATCAAAGTCAACAATATAGTAATAGAATGCCATTTTAATTTGTCTTTTAATACTGGATTTGGATTCTTGATTCGCCATACATACCATCCATTTCGGACTACCATCTTACCGTATTGGTATTGGTTGGGTCTGCCAGAATTAGCGTGATAATGGTTTAATTGTGCAGCCGTATTCATATATAATTTCCCGATTTGGGAGACTCTCAAAGTGAAATCAGCATCCTCATACAGCCCATAACCTTCAAAATAGGTAGAGAATTTCAGGGTCCTAAATATGGTTTTTCTAAAAGAGGAAACCCCACCCATCAACATTTCTACTTCGTATGTTTTTCCGCTTGGAGGCAAAAAACCAACACTACGTCCATGGGAGTATAAAGAGGAGTATCCCGGAGGACAATCGCTATCCAATCCTAATCTTTTTCGGAGAATAAAACGACTGCTGTCCTTTCGCTTCCAACCATCAAAAAAATAGTCGTCTATTTTAGGCTGATACTGTTCCCCGACAAATTCACATTGAGATTCATTTCTAATATAACCTCCAACCCCCAAAGCCTCCGGATGGAATTCATAGGTTTGGAGTAATTGCTCAAAATAATCGCTTTCCAGCACCGTATCATCATCCAAAAAGCAAACCACTTCCATATCTGTTCCCACTCTTTCTATGCCGTAATTCCTTTGTTTGGTCAAACCACGATGTTCGGGTGGCACTGCATAATAATACAGGTTTTTGAAATGATTTCCTTTTAGAATAATTTCCGTTTCTCTATTGGCGGAGCCGTCAACGATCAGAATTTCATCTGGATACGCCGTTTGGTGCTGAACCGATTGCAACAATTGCAGCAATGCCTCTGGCCGCATATAAGTACAGATGATAAGACTAAACTTCATTTTGTTGCTTTAGTTTGTTGGCCCAGAATACACTTTGTTTCCATTGCTTTTGAAAATGAATATAATATAGGATGGGGTTTTTAATGCATTGAATCGCATAATACTTAAAAAACAAAATGGTTTTATACCCCCTAATTTGTTCCGGCAAATGATGCGAAATTTGAAACAACATTATTGTTGGAGAAGGTTTGGGTTGAATGCTACCATTTTGCCATTGCAATAGTGGTTTTGTCCTAAAACCTCCTATGGGCGCTTTCAAATGCAGGATAGCAGGATCCGGCAGATACAAAACATCGGTACCCTGATTGCGCAATTGCATCCCAAAATCACCATCTTCTCCAAAACCAAATTCATAACCCCTATTAAAGTTAGATTGTTTAATACTATCTGCAAAAACAAAACTGCAACCCGCTCCAAAGGTAATCCATTGAAAAACCACGCCTCCTTTTTTAGAATTGCCTTTTTGAAAACATTGAACAGAAACCGCTTTAACCCCAAATACAGCAATTTCTTCAAGCGCTTTTTCAATAAAATCAACCTCTATTTGGATATCATCATCAGCAAAGAAAACCCACTCGCTGGTTATTTGCTTCAAAGCAACATTTCTGGCATTACATGCTCCCGCCTGATGGGTAAATATATGCTTTATTTTGAATGGCCATTCTTGATTGGTTAAATAATCCAGTTCCGATTGACTTCCTTCATCTGGATTTTGCTCCACTATGATAACATTGGTGGGCAAATGGCTTTGTGATTTCAAATCCGAAAGCACATCATACAAATATTCTTTTCTACCAATAGTCGGTATAATAACATCCAAAGTTGCCTTGTCGATTATTTTTCTCGAAGATTGCATCCTGATAGTATCCAAATTGATACTCGCCTTAGTCCTGTTCTTGTAGAAAAGGGAAAAAAGGAAAGGTAAAAAGGGGGTTTTACGTTCATACACCGCTAAATTAAAAAATAACAGGAATACCCAACGTGTTCTATAATGTTGTTTAACAAAACGAAAAAGGGTGTAGTTGCTGGGTTTTGTTAGAGAACTATCTTTCTTTTGTTTAAAAAGTAGGGGCTCGGAATAACACAACAGTCCCCTTTGCATTCCCAACTTGGCTAGAGAACACAGGAAATAATCAAAATCTTTATCGAAAGGAATTTTACCATTGAAAGCCAAAAGCACTTCAGCATGGATACCACCTACCCAGCTGCTCATTTGCCAAGTAGCGAAAGTGACTGCTTTATTAATTAGGATAAAAGGAGAAGCATCAATATAACCGATGTTCTGGTCTATAAAATTAGTATGTGATGGATTATAGGAAAGCATTAGTTTCTTATGATGAAACAAAGTCTCTATTGCTGAACTATTGAGTTGTTCATTCAGACTTTGATGACACCATATTAAAATTTCCTCCGGATAGGCTTTGGCAACTGCAACAAGGACGGCTGCAATAGATAAATTATGGTGCTTTTCCATTGAAAAATCACTGGCATTAGCCAGCTCCACAATAGTATCTCCATTATGATATAATAGTATCATTGCATTACTCTTTTACGGATGCCCCAGCGAATGTAATAATTTCATTTTTTCGGAATCGCACCGTTTGATAAGGATAATTCATTTTCTTAAAAAATTCCTCCACTTTAATATAAGTGGGTGCTCCATCTACAATGTGATACGAAGCTATGGCAAAATTAGGCTTTAGCTTTTCGATGGTTTGCACACAACCATCCAGGGCTTCTATTTCGGCTCCTTCGATATCCATCTTTATAAAATCCAATTTCTTAATATTGTTTTTCAATACCCAGTCATCAATTCTTACAGCTTCTTTTTGAACGCATTTATCAGCATCCGGAATCCATACCGCCGAAGAACCCACCGTTCCGGCTTCGTAAAAATCAACTAATCTATTTTCATTCCACAACAACAATTCTTCGATTTTAATAGTATCCGCAAGGCCTTTATTCAAAACCCTATTTTGATTAATTCGGGCAATGTTAAACCTATCGGGTTCAAAAGCATAGACCTGACCATTTTTTCCAATCAATTTCGAAAAGAAAATGGATAAATGACCACAATTGGCACCGGCATCCAAAACAATATCGTTTGCCCTTACTTTGTAAAAATGCTGATAATAATTAAAATCCGGAACAATAAAGTATAAAGCTTCATTGGTAATCATAGACACCTCTTCAAAAGTAGTTTTGAAAGCTACTCTACCTTCTTTATCTATTATTAGTTCATATTTTGTATGCTTAGGTCTATTGATGCTGTAATAGACTAATTTGATTTGTTCTTTCAGATTGCCTTTTGGAAAAAGGGCACTTATTATTTTTTTTAACTGTTTCTTCATTTTGATTTGATTATACCTTCATAAAATAATAGGCTTTGTTTTGCTACAATTTCAATACTAAAAGTATTGACAATCTTTTTTCGGGCGGCTATACCAAATTTTTGTTGCAATTCCGAATTCTCTAATAACTCAAGAATCCTATTGGCATACTGATGGTGCTCTTTTGGGTGGACTAAAAAACCTTCTACTCCATCGGTAATAATTTCCTTAGCCCAGCCAATATCAGAAGCCACTACTGCTTTTTGTATGGCCATTGCTTCAATCCAGGAAACGGGCAGGGCTTCGGCAAAGGAAGGAAAAACACAGACCGTCGCCAAGTCTATTTGCTTTTTTATTTCCGGATACGGAACACTTCCTAAATAGCTCACGTTTTGCATGGCCTCAGGTGTAAATAATTCTTGCATCATTTGCCAAGTAGAATGAAGCCCTGAAACAATATCCGGCACATCTTTGCCCACAAGTACTAATTTAGCTTCCCTATTTTTTTCAATGACTGCATTGAAAATGAATGGTAATTCCAACAATCCTTTTTTACGAATCAGACTACCGAAATACAATATAATATCCTCACCCACAACCCCTCTCCAAAGGATTGCTTCGTTCCTCGCAATGACAGGGGAGCTTGAAATACTTAAATTTTGTTGATCATTGTTTTTGCCATTGACATTAAAAAAATCAACATCAATCGAATTGGGAATAATCGTAAATTTTTTATGCAACCCAAATACTTTATTTGTCAAATCGGCAGTAAATTGGCTTACGGAGAGCAAGCCATCTGCTTTTTTGAGGGCTCTTCGTTCGTGGAATTTATTCATCCATTTTACAGGACGGTGATCCAAATGACAAAAATAAGTGTCGGAACCGTTCAATCGAATGACAATAGGGCATTTTCGAGGTTGGATAAAGGAAGTGATTCCTGTCCAATCAGGGGCTTCGACCAAATCAATTTCCTGATTGGCATACAATTGATTGACAATACACTCCAATTTTTTTCGTGTCAGCCACCAGGACAACCCTTTGAGCTTTACATTTTTAATTTGCTGAATGGTAATCCCGGTATCATCAAAAACACCTTCCTCTTTTTGACCATAGACCAAAACCCGAACCGAATGACCTTGCTGTAAAAGTCCAATAGCCAGATTCTTGATGCTCGTGCCAATTCCACCGGAACTTCCTGTTATGGGGTGTGGGTATTCGGGGGTTAGAAAGGCTATCTTCATTTTATTATTTACTTTTTTTATTTCCACTCCTAACTCCCCTCTTGAGAGGGGTTGGGGGTGTGTTTCTCGTATTCAAAAATATAAAACTCAATGGCGCGAAGTACATTTTCCATATCATTTAACACCTCATCATCACTAAATCGCAAAACAGAAATCCCCAATTCGTTCATCCTTTTTTCTTTTATTCCGTCTTTATTATAAACTTCTAAAAACTGATGCGAATAACCATCAACTTCTATCGCCAACATCAATTCGCAACAAAAAAAATCTAAAATATAATTATCTATGGGTTTCTGACGATGAAAATCATAACCATACATCTGTTTCCCTTTTAATTTTAACCACAGAAAAATTTCAGTTTTGGTCGAATCATTCCTCAATTGAAGAGCCAATTCTTTGAGCTTTGGATTGTAGGGTATGATTTTTCTTTTGGTCATTATATCTCCATTTTTTAATTGCAATAAATTACACACCCCTAGCCCCTCTCAAGAGGGGAATTTGTCCCTGCTAACAGAAATCTTATAGGAATCAGGTAAACATATTCTATATTACAATCGCAATTTTTCGCACTCCTGACTCCCCTTTAGGGGGCTGGAGGGTCACTTCTCACTATTCACTAATAATTGAATATGTCCCTCCACCATCTTGTCCAAATTGAAATCGGATTCAATTCGCAGGCTGACGTCTTTGTCGATTTTTAAATTTCCTAATACTATATTTTTCAGGATATCAGCCAAAGCCAAATAATCTTTGGGTTCAAAGATAAATCCATTTTTACCATTTGTAATAATTTCAAGATTACCCCCTACAGTCGTCGTGATTACGGGCACATTAGCTGCCAGACTTTCTAAAATGGAAAGACTGAAACACTCCATATAAGTAGGCTGTAACAAATACCTATACTGGGACAATAATTCATTGAGTTGGGAAGAACCTCCTTTAAAATGGATAACACCTTCTAGATTATCCTTTTGGGTTAATTTGACTAATTCGGTTTCGTACGGCCCTTCACCATACACATCAATTTGAATCTGATTTTTGATAGCATCCTCCAAGACGGAAACTGCTTTTATCAAATCCTGAATTCCTTTAGAATGGCGCAAATGCGAACTTATTACAAACGTATTACTATTTTCTTGAGTTCGTTTTACGAAAACTGAAGTAGCAATCCCATTATAAATCACAGACGTTTTATTGTCCAGAAAAAAACCATAATCCTTTAGAATCTGCTTTCGGGTGTAATTAGAAACACCAATAAATTGATCAATGTATTGGGAATACAAAACTCCTTTCATTTTATTTTTTATGATTTTAAAAAGCGAAAAACCTTCCAGAGGTCTTGGATTGTGATTGACAGCGATGATTTGTTGAATACCCGAAGCTTTTGCTTTTTTGAAAAAAGAGGTACACAAAGCCAAAAAATGAGTGACTAATATATCATATTTTAAATACTCTTGTTTTACTTTTTCCAGGAAAAAGGATTCCACATTTTGGTGGTTTGCACTATAAATAGTCAGTCCCGAGTAGAAAGCAAAGGGTTCATACTGCAAAAAATACCAATCAATGGAATAGCCCAGTTCTTTTGCTCTTTGGTCATAAGCTACATAAAACCGATCCATTCCCCCAATGCGGTTTGGATTCAAGGCATAATTGCAGACGACAGCTATTTTTGTTGGATTAGTCATTCAAATAAAATAATGTTTTGGATATTCTTTTACTGGTACCTTCTAAAGGTTCGCTTATTTGTAAATCTATCATTGTCTTTCTTTGTAAAGTTCTTTCCTTTGGATGGCTTAATGCCTGATTGATTTGATCAATCAACTCGGTTTCATTTTTGGCAATGGTCACCGATTGACTATCGACCACTTTTTTATAATGATCGTAATTCAAAAAGCGTTGGTCATTATACAAACCATTTTCAGGATTCCCAAAAACGGTATTGATTACAGGTTTATCAAACAACATAAAATCCAAACTCATCGTCGAACACATATTAACATTTAAATCGACATATTCCAGTAAGGATCGTAAGTCTTTTATATCCTCTTCCGAAGACACACGTTGTGACCAACTTTCGGCGTGGTTTCCCCGGGTCAAAACCCATTTGGGAACATTCCATTTGATCTCCGGGTATTCCGCTCGAATCGTATGGAATCTTGAATCGCCTTCAGCGGGAGAAGTTCTCACTAGCAATTGTACTTTCGTGGTTATGGAATTATTCCGAATACCATCAGCAATGGCTCTAATAGCTATAGGATCGTTGGAACCAATGGAAACATCGGCACAGCTGTAGCAAATGGTTTTTAAACGAGAATCCAATTGGAATTTGGTATAAAATGCTTCGGCTGTGGTTTTGTATTTTGACATTACATAAGGCTCAAACTGAGGAGTTCCCACAACTTTTACCTTTTCGCTTTTTACCATAGGGTAAAAATGTACCAACTCGGCTTTCATCAAATGACTCCATACCAAGAAACAATCAAAAGCCCCTAACATCCTTCCTTTGGAAGCCAGATTATCCCAACTGAAAATAAAAGTGCTTGTGGTTATCTTTAATTGTTGTGCTGCATATAAAAAAGGGGCTAAAAAAGGGGGTCTTTGGTGGGTGAAAAAGACGTGAGAGGGTTTGTCCTCTTCTAATATTCGAAAATAGGATTGGGCGATTTTATTTTTAGAAAAAGAGAGAAACTGCAATTTTTCAGCTAATAAAATACTAACATCCGAATGGACAAATCGAGTGCAAAAATAAATCAACTTTACCAATAGCGCTCTTGCCGAATTATTTTTAGGATAACCAACAATTAGATTATCTTTCATTCCATAAAAAGACTGATGCTTTTGCAAATGTGCGACTTCTTTCCATTTTCTGAAAAACCAGGTTGCCTTTCCTTCTACAAAAACATCCAATTCTTTGATGTCTATATTATTTTTCGAAATGGAATGGAAAGCACTTATCGGCAAACCCGAATAGATGGTGATGGCATCAAACTGATTTGTAGCTTCCAAAATGAATTCACTCATGATAAAATTGCGAAAACCTACCCCATCCGTTATAACTATTCCTAGCTTTTTCATTTATATTAAATCTTGTTTCCTTTCTGATAAAGCCAATTCATTGAATAACTTATTTTATTAAAATAGTCTCGAAGTACTATCATTATTCTTAATTTCCTTTTTATCGACAATTAATTCCTTAATAATGAACAAAGGACGCTTTTTTACTTGAAAAAAAACGCGAATTAAATATTCTCCAATAATGCCAATTGAAATAAGCTGAACCCCGCCGAACAGAATAATCAAAAAAACGATGGCTGTAAATCCGTCTGGCACATAATCGCTCGAAAATCGCTTAATCAATGTTATTATAAAATAAATGACACCTATCGACATCGTGGAAACGCCCATGAAAGTAATAAATTTAATGGGAAATTCACTGAAATTAAAGATGCCATTCATCGCCAATCGTAAAAGATGTCTGAAAGTATATTGCGTATTTCCAGCTTGACGATCCGGGCGACTGTATTTGTATCCTATTTGCTTAAAACCCACCCAACTTCTCATCCCTCTCAAATATCGACTTTCTTCCGGCATGGCATTAAAAACATTAACAACTCTGCGACTTAAAAGTGAAAAATCACCCGAGTCTAAAGGAATATCTATCGAGGCTATTTTTTGCAACATACGGTAAAATAATTTGTAAAATCCCACCTTAAAGAAACCTTCTTTTCTGGACTCCCTTACAGCATAAACCACATCATTTCCCTCTTTGTACAACAAATACATGTCGCCCAGCAATTCGGGAGGATCTTGCAAATCACCATCAATAATTAGCACCGCTTCCGAGGCATTGACCATGGTCAAAGCGGCAGTCAAAGCCAATTGATGTCCAAAATTTCGAGACAAAATTATACTTGAAAATCGTTCGTCTTCTATTGAAAGCTGCTTCATCAAGAGCGATGTAGCATCAGTACTGCCGTCATCCACCAGAATCACCATTATAGCCAATTGGCTTTGGTTTAATAATGCCGTAATCCTCGATATTAACAACGGGAAAACTTTCTCTTCATTATATAAGGGAATAATTATATTTATTTCAGGAATCATTACGATAAAAGTTAATGAAATTAATACTTAGTACCTATTTTTTCAATAAACATGGGGACTAATGTTACAAAGAAAGTTCTTTTTGTTTTAGAATTTTAATGAAATTCGATTTAATAAAGTATTTATACCCTAATTTTTAAAATTTAGGTTATCAGTCTTTACGCAAATGTAAAAACACTAATCCACCTTTTATAAAATTTTTACTCTTTTTCTTTAAACTTAAATACTCAAATTTTAGATTTACAAATAAAGAATAAACATTCCCTTTTATATTCAAAATAAAATATTTCTTTTCTAATTTAAATAAACTATCATTGAAAGAAATCCACCTTGAAGGGAAAAAATCTGAATCATCGTTCTGAATGCCAAAAAGACCTCTAAAACTTTTTATTGGATGTATTATTTTGGAATCTTTTTTTTCCCCTAACCAAGCGATCCACCATGAAAAAGTCGAATTACTAATTACAAAATCATCAAATTTTATTCCTATCGCCAACTGTTCTAAAGGTGTCAAATCTTTTAAAAAAAATGCGTTTTTTAAAAATGAAAAATGGTATTTACAATAATCAATATCATCGCTTGTGAAAATTAAATTTCTATTATTCCAATCTGGAAAATTATTTATTATTGCCCCCAAATAATATTTGTATGATAATTGAAAAAAATTAGGGTTATTTACAAAATCACCTCTTCTAACAGAAATTAAAATTGTTTTTTTTGAAAATAAAAAATCATATTTAGGATACAATTCTTTGAATAATGCATTCTTCAATTTAAAGATTTTTTTTGTTTTTTCACAATTAAAATACTTTTCAGACTGCAACCATCCCTCAATATCATAATCTCCATTTGCTAAATTCCATTCGTGGTAATTATGTTTTACTTCTTTTATTATTTTGAAATTTTCGTTTTTATGAGAAATGGGCAAGTCATAATCAAAATATTTTGAATAATTCCAATTGGGAAAAAAATAGCCCTGTCCATTCTTTTCTGCAATCCCAATTGTTGAAGCAATTTGAAACATTTGATTACCAAGATTTCCTTTAATACCAAGTTTAGAATATGTTATCATTGCATAATATAAATTTAATCTTTTTAATCTTATGGATTGTTTTATTTTTAACTGCCTAATGAATACTAATTTTCTATGGCCAACTCTTTAAAATTCTAATTGTTTTTGATGTCTCTAAATTGTTTTTGATGATTAATAGTCCAAATATTCTTATTTTTTATTGATTCAAAAAATAATTGAGCACTATTTCCTTCCCCAAAATCAGGCTTTGTATTGTTTACTTTGTGCTCATCTATTTTTTTTAATGCAATAGCAATACTTGTAATACTATAATCTACATTCAATATATCGGAATGTATAGCTCTGTTTTGTTGCCTCGTGCCAATGTTAATAATGGGAATACCATAATAAGGGGCTTCCCGAATTCCGGCACTACTGTTGCCTATGATGAACTGACTGTTTTTCAACAGGGTCAAAAAATATTCAAAGCGTAACGAAGGAAAAATCCGGAATCGCGAATTGTCTTTCAGTTTTTTGTATGCTTCAATGATACATTGACTTCCTAAATCATTATTGGGATAAATAACCACAAAATTGTGGGTGTCGTTTACTAAAGCCTTTATAAAATCTTCTGAATACTTTTGCATGGCTGCGGCTTCAGTAGTAACGGGATGAAACATGACAATGGCATACGCATCAAAAGGGATTTGGTAATAGTCTTGGACTATTTCTAAACTAGGCAATTCTGACGAAAACATACTATCAATGTCAGGAGAACCAATAGTAAAAATAGAAGATTTTATTTCGCCCATTTGCTTCAGTCGCTTGGCAGCTTCCGCATTGGAAACAAAATGTATGTGACTCAGTTTACTCACACTGTGGCGAATTAATTCATCAACAGTACCCGAGATTTCGCCACCTTCGATATGCGCCACTAAAATATTATTCAACGAACCCACAATGGCACCTGCCAAGGTTTCGACCCGATCTCCATGTACAATAATCATATCAGGACTGATGCTTTTTACATAAGTCGATAATCCTTCTATGGTTTTGGCCAAAGTCAAATCCATGGTAGTTTCATGGGTGTGGTTTTCAAAAGTATGTACGTTACTGAAATTACATCTTTCTATTTCGATCAAGGTATAACCATATTCTTTTTGTAAGTGCATGCCCGTGACAAATACAAAGACTTCAAATCCTTGCTGTTGTTCCAAAATTTGGATCAGTGATTTTATTTTGCCAAAATCGGCACGGGTTCCGGTGAGGAATAGGATTCTTTTCATTTTTGAATACTTGCTCTTTTTTTCTCAATAAGTTCAAAGATGCGAAAAATATATTTATGATTCATTTAATTAGTTTTTACACACCCCCTAACCCCTCTCAAGAGGAGAACTTAATCCTGCTTACATAAATTTTTTAGTATTTAAATAACCCCTTTAATTATAGATTCGCAATTATTTACACTCCTAGCTTCCCTCTTGAAATCGAAGAATCAACGATTCCAAAACTAAAACTAAATTAGAGTTATAGGGTTGGGGGTGTGTTATTTAAAGTCCTCCCACCCCAACTGCTCATCATTTGCCACATCCCTGATGGCTATTTTACCCAAAACACCTTCAAAATGCTCCGCCAATATCTCCCCGGTTCCAGGACGTTTTACCCAAATATTTTCTTTTGTAAATAGTTCTCCTTTTTTTATTGGAGCAATGGTACAAACTGTAGCAAAAGCAAAATCAATGGTAACTTGCTCTTCTTGGGCAGGCTCTTTCGTACCACCACGCATTTGCCAGATTTCATTGGAACTGACAATTAATGCTGCAGTAGCTTGTTCGTCCATACTGCACACAATATCCGGACCAGTTCGCTCCAGATGGTCTGTAAAATGGCGTTCTAAGATACTTGCCCCTAAAGCCACTGCACCCAAACAGGCATTGTTGTTCAGGGTATGATCACTCAACCCGAAAACTTTATTAGGGAACGCTTCATGCATGGCTGTCATGGCTCCCAATCGTACCAAAGAAATAGGTGTTGGATACAAATTAGTAGTGTGTAACAAGGCAACGGGAATTTTATGTTCGTCAAAAACAGCTACCGCTTTACGTATGCTTTCAATGGTATTCATCCCAGTACTTAAAATAATGGGTTTGCCAAAAGAAGCAATATGTTCCAGTAAGGGATAATTGTTGCATTCTCCGGAACCAATTTTATAGGCAGGAATATCAAAACTTTGCAATCGATTGGCGGCAGCACGGGAAAAAGGGGTAGATATGAAAATCATCCCTTTAGTCTCGACATAGTTTTTTAATTCCAGTTCATCAACTTCATTGAGCGCACAACGCTCCATAATTTCATAAATTGAAACATCGGAGTTGCCCGGAATTACCTTTTTGGCGGCACCACTCATTTCATCTGCTACAATATGGGTTTGGTGTTTGACCACTTCCACTCCTGCTCTGTGTGCTGCATCGACCATTTCTTTGGCGACCTTTAAAGAGCCTTCATGATTAATGCCGATTTCGGCAATGACCAAAGGTGGAAAATCAAGTCCTATTTTTCTTCCGGCTATTTCTATGTATGGATTTTTCATCTTTTTTATATTCAAATTTTAAGGACACATCCCTAACCTCCCGTTCAAAAAAAGGGACAAGTTCTATAACTCCAGTTTATATTTGTTTTGGAGTCGTTGAATCTCCGATTTCAAGAGGGAATATGATTCAGTATTTAGGTAATTTGTTTGTTTTAATTGCCATTTTACACACCCCTAGCCCCTCTCGAGAGGGGAATAAAACCCTGCTATCATTCGTGTTTTATCGTTAAACAATAAATCCAATCTGTACATATATAATTGACACACCCCTAGCCCCTCTCGAGAGGGGAATAAAACCCTGCTATCATTCGTGTTTTGTCGTTAAACAATAAATCCAATCTGTACATGTATAATTGACACACCCCTAGCCCCTCTCAAGAGGGGAATAATGCCCTGCTATCATTCGTGTTTTGTCGTTAAACAATAAATCCAATCTGTACATATATAATTGACACACCCCTAGCCCCTCTCAAGAGGGGAATAAAACCCTGCTATCATTAGTGTTTTGTCATTAAACAATAAATCCAATCTGTACATGTATAATTGACGGCACTCCTAACTCCCCTCTCGAGAGGGGAATAATGCCCTGCTATCATTAGTGTTTTGTCGTTAAACAATAAATCTAATCTGTACATGTATAATTGACACACCCCTAGCCCCTCTCAAGAGGGGAATAAAACCCTGCTATCATTCGTGTTTTGTCGTTAAACAATAAATCTAATCTGTACATATATAATTGACGGCACTCCTAACTCCCCTCTTGAGAGGGGTTGGGGGTGTGTTGTTTCTTGAAAGAAAATTTATCCCATAAATATTCCGCATAATCCAAATCGTCTTGAGTATCTATATCAACATTGGCAAAATTCGAATTTACTTCCAAAGGATAGGCCGTTTCTGAAATAATGATTTCTTGTAAAATCAAAGGAGCTTTGCTAATATACAATAATCCATTTTCAAAATACAAAGGGTCTAAATCTTGACTGCGTTGCCCAATTTCATAATTGAAAGGAATAAAGGTATTGTCATTTATTTTACCCAACTTATGATGGCTCCTGCTTACGGTAAATAAGCTGTCGAAATTTCCTTTTTGATAAACCTCAAAAGCATCTTTTAATAATTTTTCTTCTCGCAGTGGATTGGTGGGTTGTAATAAAATTACATTTTCCACTTCAAAATCCAAGCTTTCTAAAACGTGTCTCAAAGCCGAAACAGTAGGCTCCAAATCCCCAGACAAATATTCAGGTCTATCAATCACTTGAACTCCATATTCAAGAGCTATTTTCTTAATCGTTTCATCATCCGTGGAAACATAGATTTCGTCAATAATGGCTTTGTTTTTCTGGGCATATAAAATACTGTGCACTATTAAGGGAACTCCTCCCAAAGACAAAATATTCTTGTTGGGCAATCGCTTGGATCCTCCGCGAGCGGGAATTATGGCTATAGTTTTCATTTTAATTTTTGCTGATGGTAAAAATACTTATTTTTCTGAAGAGCTATGAATTTATTTTTAAAATTGAGTGTCAAAATCATAATACCAAAGTTTTGGGATATACTAAATTTTATATTCAGCTCGCTATTTTAAAAAACAGGCTTTGTTTGTAACTACTGTTTATTTTAATAAAAAAACTTGTTTTTTAAATAAAAAGTTTTCTGATTTTTAAGTTCGTCAGGACGAATTAAAATCACATTTACTAAGTTGTTAATTTTCAACATTTTATATATTATATAAAAAAAACCATGTAATCTTACATTTGTTAAAAACTCAAGCCAATTGTGAATAAGTTTGGCTATTATATAAAGCTAAGCGATTGTATATTTGTAAATGTCAGTTAGATACTATTAATCCGTATACTAAGGCAAATAATTAAATACAAAATTAATACGCTAGAAACTATGGCTGTTAAGTACAAAGTTCTTCCTAGAAAGAACCCTCGGGACACCACTGCTCCCGAAAAATTTTATGCCGCTGCAATCGCAGACGGTGATGTCGATTTGGATAGACTCGCAGAGTTGATTTCCTACCAATGCACAGTCACGGCCACTGACTGTTATGCCGTTTTGCTCTCTTTGGAGCATAACATCATTGGAGAATTGGGGCAAGGTCGAATTGTTAAACTGGGTAGACTAGGTAATTTTCAGGTGGGCATTAGTTCAGAAGGAAAAGATACCGCAACCGAAGTTTCATCGACTAACATTGTCAAGAGTCGCATACTTTTCCGTCCAGGAAAAAATTTGCGCACTATGTTGAATGGATTATCATTCAAAAAAGCTGGTTAGGACCCCGTAATCAGTAGTAACTGATTATTGTAAGACCTCGAGTAATTACAGTTACTCGGGGTCTTTTTTTTTAGTTTTTTAACAAAAATACCCTTCATTTCGTCCTGACAAGACTTTTGCCCCAGCTTGACGAGACTTTTATTCCGTCTTGACCAGATGATTTTTTCACATTGACTTTCTGAAAATGGATTAAAAGCACAAAAAAATATAAAAAAATTTGGTTTTTTAAACATCAAAAGACAATTTTAGCTTAAAAAAATGGCTTCGGATTACAAATAGAGCTTATATTTATCATAAAATTCTTAAATAATCATCCTTTTTATCCATCTAAAACCATAAAAAAAGCCCAAAAATAACTGGTAGGACCCCGTTTTCTTGAGCAAGTTAATTATTGTAAGACCTCGAGCAATTACAGTTACTCGTTAACAATGGTTAAAAATAAAATTAATTTTCCTCATGAACAAATTTTTGTTCATAAACTGTGACAAGTTTTTATTTTTTTTAATACGATTCCAGGGTACCGTTGCCGTATTTCAAATTATTTAAATTTTTATGAAGCCAACGTATTGCCATAGTTCCCCAAGCTACCCTAAAAAAAGACAGTCGTATTCAAGTACCAAAAACTAATCAAAGTGGCAGTTTTGAAAGCAATCAAACATCGTTTCAAATGATTACACTTGTAGGTAGATTTTACTTTATTCTTTTGTAAGTCAACTGACCGAGAGTTTCATTCATATTTGGGGAAGGATTGTATATTATCTTAGCCCCTGTAATTTCGGCTTTGGTTGAATCCTCTGGGCTGTCAACTCCTTTTCCATGAATGTTAATTTTAAAAGAACCCAGTGTCATAATATGAACCACACGCCCCATAGCCAATGATTCTTCGATCTCTTTTGTCAATGACATGACAATCCTGTAGCAATCTGCTTTACTGATATTTGAATTTAAGGCTATTCTCTTCGACAGACTATCTAAGTCATCCATACCCTCATGAATTGCACAAGGATAGTATTTTTCGGTAGGTGGAGTTACCAAAGATTGCTTTTTTAGAACCATTTTATAAGATATTGACATAATGTGATGGAGTTACATTTATACAGTAATTTCGCAAATACAAAGCTATCGAAAAAGGCCATTAAAAACGGATATTACAAATAATAATTTAATCAGTACTTAGCAATTTTTATTTGCATCTCGCTTATTATTTTAATTTAGTTTAGAAACCTAACAATTATAAACTACCTGAAAATTGAAGTCAAAATGCAGCAATCAAAAAACGATATCAACAAATAGTTTCTCTCTTTTTAGCCCATCAACATTGATAACTATGGGGTTATTTATTTTTATTCAACCTATTAAATACCTTATTTACAATGATATAACAGCGTAAATAAAAAAAACCGCACAAATTGAAAACGTAATTTTCAATTTGTGCGGTTTAAAATGTAATACCTATTTCCCCGGTTGCCAATAAATTTTAGCTTCAGGAAGTTGGCTGTACTCAATATATTCTTTCAATGTCAACCGATTACTATTTTTCAGGATTCTTGGAATATTTAAAACTAAATCAAACAAGGCCAAAAGTATCGCTTGCAAGGCTTTAAAATCGCCTTTGAAAACTTTAAGCTTGAATTGCATCCAAAGCGAATACGCCATTTTTCTTGGGATAACAGCAATGGGATAAAATAAGAAAAACAAATACCAACCCGAACGTAAAGAACGTCGCAACCGAATCGTATAATCTGCATCCTTTCTTCGAGATCTCACGTCTACTCGATGATGTACCAAGACTTCAGGAAGGTAATGGATTTGCCAGTTCTTTTTGAATAAATGATAGGAAGCAAAGTTTTCTTCACCATAAAAAACAAACCATTCAGGATAATTGGGTAGGGTTCGCCAAGTTTTCATCCTCCAGACATGGGCACAACCCACAAAATCTTGGACTCGATGGGGTTTTTCGTTAGAGAATTTGGAAAAAGGTTCTTGGAGTCCCCAGAAAATGCGCAAAGCTAGCAAACCACAATGGGCATTTTCCTCAAAATGGTTGCGGATGATTTCCAATGCATTCTCGGTAAGAAAATGAGCATCATCATCTAAAGAAATGGCATAATCAGCCTTAGTTTCATTGAGCATTTTGTTCCTGCAAAAAATATAGCCTTTGGAAACGGCATTGCTGCGCAGTTGAATTTTGGGAAAGTTTTTTTTTACATAAGCATAAGTACCATCAGTAGAACCATCATCGAAAACTACGCATTCCACACTATTGTCTTTTAAAAGATATTTGATTTTATCCAAAGTAAAAGCCAAATCGGTTTTTCGATTTTTAGTAGTGATGAGGAAAGAAAAAGTATTTTTATTTTTCATAATATTTAATACTTTTCAATCATTTCTTTCGGTAATTTTTTCCATTTTAGAAATAAATTGACTAACCACTTTATGGAAATAAATTTTATAAAAAGCCTGTTTTTTATAAAGTAACTAGCACTAATTAGACTAGTATTTTTATTAAAATTAGAACTTAGGAATTGTCCATCGTAATTTTGCTTAGTATCTGTTTTCATCCACTCCTCATAAGTATTCCCCATATGATAGGCATAGTTATCATTAGTAGTAACTCGCCAATATCCTTTTTTAAGAGGTGCCCCATCTAAATACTTTTCACTATTTCCTCCTAATTTGTAACCTAAATAAGATGGAATTTCTTCAAAAATATCCTTTTTGTAGGTTGCTACAAAATGACCTGAACCAATTAAAACTTTAAAATCTTTGTTTATTTCTAGACCTAAATTATATTCTAAATAGTCTTGATTATAATTCCTGTCCCAGCCAATACTATCATAAAACCGGATTAAAGCACTTGGATTTAGAACTGGAAGAAATTTTAAATTTGGATTAAAAAAATTATCAAAAAGTACATTCCCACAATTACTTTCATACATTTTAAATTGAGGAACTATTCCCACCACACCCACTTTGGGTAATTGTTGAAAAACATTAGTCGTTTCCCTTTGCCAATTGGGTTGGAACAGAACATCTGCATCTGTAATGGTAACCAGTTCTATAGTGTTACCAACTAAACCTTTCAGAATGGCGTTTAGTTTGCCAATATTTTGGTTATGAATCACTTCGTGAATTCTGTTTTTCTTCAACAATTCATCCAAATATTCCTTCACGAAATATCCACTCCCATTATTGACTATTGTGATAAACGTTTTAGAGTGTACAGTTGAGAATACGGATTCTAAACATAGTTGAAATATTTTAAAACTATCCTTAAAATAATCTTCTTCATTTGGAATGTAAACAGGAATGATGACCTGATGTAAATACCCAGATGCTGATTGTGGTTTGTCTTTATGTGGATTGAAGCCTACTCGCATTTAATATTTAAAAATGTTTTTTAATCTTAAATTGACTCTTTTTTTTAATTTATCAAGTTTGAACAAAAAATTATCTCTCTTTTTTTGATTGAAAAAAAACAACTTATTTTCTTTGATTAATATTGGATAGGTTCTTTTTAATTCATTGTAAACGGCCCATTTCTTTTTATCTAAATATTTAGAATTTGATGCATTGTATTTTGTATTGTACAATATTTCAATAATTTTCCAACTGTTTAAAAGACTGTTTGCTTTTTGAAAGGAATTGAGCATACTTAAATTATCCCCTGTATTTTGTCTGTGACGTACAAAAGTATCATTATTAAAAAGAATTTTATTGGAGTTGTGAATTATCCTGAAAAAAAATTCCCCATCGTCATTTAAAGTCAAATTCTCATTCCAATGCCCTGAAAAATCAATTAATTCTTTACTTATTAAAAAACTTTCTGGCGGATAGTATCCTCCAAACTCACTAATTACACCAAAATATTCTTCAGGATTATTAAAATCACGAAAATCTTTTCTGTCCGAATCAAAAATAACTGCATCCTTTTTTTCTTTAAAATTACTGGTTATACAAACAGAAATTACTTTTTTATCCTCATTTTTTAAAGTGTAAATCTGTTTTTCTAATTTATCATCTGATAAAATATCATCTGAATCTAAAAACTGAATGTATTCTCCTCTTGCTATTTGGAGTCCTAAATTTCTTGAAACACTAGCCCCTCTCCTAAATTCTTCAGGTTTAGAAATTATTATAAATCGTCCATCTTTCTTTGAATATTCTCTGAGAAAGGTATTTGTTCCATCAGTCGATCGATCATCGATAACGATACACTCCCAGTTGGCGTAGGTCTGACCTAAAACACTATCGAGTGCTTCGCTCAAAAGGCCCTCACGATTGAATGATGGGATGATTATGGAAACTAAAGAATGATTCATTTACAGCAAATTATAGATATTACATATTGAATTCCCAACCTTTTCATAATTATAATCTTCAATTGCTTTAAAATGGTTAGTTTTTGCAAAATCGGCATAGATTTGTTTATTTTTTACAAGTTTTAAAATTTTTTCAGCAATTTCATCTGAATTTTCAGGATTGTCAATCAATTCACCAAAATATCTTTTACCGATAAGTTCAGAGGTCGCATTACCTGGATTAGACTGTAAAGGAATTGCCCCCAACAATAATGACTCCAACAATGTATTTGGCAGTCCGTCTGAATAATTATTTCCAATATATAAAAATGCTTTGCCAAAATAATTAAAAAGTTCTGATTGATTGATTCTTTCCAACATTTTAATCTTCGCTTTTATTTCTGAATGTGCTTCAATAAATTCAATTGTTTGATTGCTAATTGAAAATATATAAATTTCGTAATCATCTAACAAATGCATTATTTTTTTTATTGCTTTTAATACAAAAATTGCCCTCCCTGTTTCACTATGATTACCCTTGATTAAAATTAACTTTCTAGATTCAATATCTTGAAAATAGGCTCCAATATCTTTTATATTGTATCCACCTCCACCTGGAACAACTCCAAGAAACAAACCTTTGAAACCATATTGTGTTGCTAAATTGAAATCTCTTTCACAGTCAGTTATTAAAAAATCAACCTGCTGTAGAACTTCCCTTATTTTTTGAATATCACTTTTTAAAACTTGATGTCTAAAAATATCACTACCCCAACAAGAATAAATCCATTTGATATCTGGAAATTTTTTCATTGTTTTTAATACTGAAAATGAACAATAATGCAATTCAAAACTATGAACAACATCAGGTTGTATTTCTAAAATTATCTTTTCCAAAGCTTCATTTGTTGTTACTTCAAATATGGGCTTGACTTTTTCGTAAACTTCTGGTAACTTTTTACTTAAAAAATACTCTCCTCGTATATATGGTAACTTTCGCTTTTCCCAATCTACAAACTGTTTTACATTATCAAAAGTATCTAGTTTTCCTCTACTTAACACATCGAACCAGTACAAATCAAGAGAAGTATCTTTCAGATTTTCTAGCCAACGAATGACATGAATAGAAGGCATAGAAATAAATAGTATTTTCATATTAATTCAAAAATTTATAACCTTTCCTAAAAATACTAAATATTATGAAACTAAATAACGTTTTCAAAATTCCGGCGAAATCAAAAAGTTTTACTTGTGAAAATAAAAGTTTTTTTAAAAAATACCGTCTTTGAACGTTTCCTTGTACCATAACGTCTCTTAATATATACTTATAACGATCTTTGATGTATGTTTGTACAACAAATAAATTCACATTCTTATTTCCTTTTATTAATTTCAAATGTTTTTCTCTGGCTCTAAATTCGGATTTAATTTCTTCAAAATTGAGTTTGTTTATTTCTTGTGATAAAGAACTAGCGTGTATCCTATATTTAATTAATACTTCATCTACAAGTGCTATTTTTGGTGCTTGGTATAACATTCGTAAATTAAAATCCCAATCATCTAAATTAGTTAAAGTTTCGTCAAATAATTCAACTTGTTTTATAAGAAATACTTTATTCCACATAGGAGGCGAAACATAAAATTGGATTTTACCTAACAAATAATCTTCTATTAAATTGTTTGAAACTATTGTGCTTTCTTTGGTTATGATTTCTTTATCAAAGTCAAAATAAACCAACTTGCAAACACTCATATCAGCTTGCTTTGAAATTGAACATATTTGTTTTTCTAAGAAACAAGATAACATTATATCATCGCTATCAAACCAATTTATAAATTTACCTTTACTTAATTCATATCCAAAATTTCGACAAGAATTAGGTCCTTTTTGCCGGCCTTTTGGTCTCAAATGATATTGAAAACGACTTTCGTTTTTAATGTATTTATTTATTATTTCTACCGTATTATCAGTACTGTCGTCATCAACAATGATACATTCCCAATTAGTATATGTTTGAGCTACAATACTGTCCAGCGTTTCGCTAATCAAGTGTGCTCGATTGTAAGTGGGAATAATAATAGATACTAATGGACTCATAATTATTCTTTTTTGAAAGCATAAATCATCCCAGAAATCGGGCTAAATACTCGTGAAATTATGATAAAATTATAATTAATCAATACTTCTTCAATCATCTTAGGTCCTTTATCATGCCATTCAATTAATAGCATGTCAATTATATTCAACAAATTTTCACTGCTTAATTTCTCTATAATTTCATATTCAGCTCCTTCGCAATCAATTTTGAAAACTATTTTTTGATTTAGATGCTGGCCTAATAATTCCGGAAGTATTTCCTCAACTGCTTTAATTTCAATTTCAATTTCTTTAGAATTATCGATATCTATACTGGGACTTAAACCTAACCGTATCCCACAATTACCTTTCGCTTGAGAATTATATAAAACCTTCTCCATTCTTGTTGAACCACCTAATCCAAAATTAAAAGTTTCTATTTTATTAGAATTTTTAGTATTTAATCCTAAATTATAAAGTGCTTGATTATAAGTTGTTAAAACGGGTTCAAAAGAATAAATTTTATCAATGTTTTTATTCAAAGAAAAAAACAAGGAGCTAATACCGATATTCATTCCAATATCAAAGACAACAAATTTGTTATCAGCTAAAAAATTATAATCTTTTTCTACAAAAACTTCTTTTACAATATAGAATTCTTCTGGTGATTCTAAATAAAGTTTTAAGTTTTCAATTTCAATAATTACCCCTTGTTTATGTGATTTTATAATAATAGTAGGGTAATGGTCTTTTATTTTATTATAGTAACTAATAGCTCTAAAGGTTAAATTATTATAATCCTTATCAATGCCATAAGATTTAACTAAATCCATTAATTCTTTTTTCCTTTTCGATTCATTAGAAATTCTATATCCAAATTTTCTAAATAACTGATAAATATACTTCTTCATTGATTATTATATTATATTAAATTGATAAATTGATACTAAAATTATAAATATTTATAATTACTGAAAAAAAAAATATGAAAAATGTTAAATAATTATAATTTTGAAAGATTATTTATCAGATATTCCTTCGGCTTCATTCGTAAATTAACGCAACAAAAAATCTTCTTAAAAATTTCATAAAATCTAAAAATTTAAAATTCATTGTGTAATGATACAGTAAAGCACCCCATTCACTCCATTTCAATTTTCTATTTTTTTTTATTGCACTTTCATAATAAAATAACAAATCTATTCTCTGATTTTTACTAAATAAACAGAGTTTATTTAAGATACTTTTCTTAATAAAATCAACGGATACCAGATTTTTTAAATTTAGATTTCCACTACTTCCAGAAATACTAGTTTCAGAAAATCGAACAAATATATCACTTTCATTAATGGTGTAAATAGGCTTATAATCAGGGAAATCTAACCAAGCGGCATCATCACTATGCCAAGCCAATGGATAATCATAAAACCCATATTTCAAAAAAGATTTTTTAGAAAAAACATATTCTGACATCGTACTTCTTGTCAGCCCCTTAAACCTTCTATAGTAAGCATCCGGTGCTATTTCCCACAAAGGATGAGTAAAGGAATCACTAATAATTCCATTCAATTTCATATTAACAGATCGTGAAGCAAACCTGATAACATTAGATTTTTCATCAAACTCACCATAATGTTTATACCACGAAGCAACAACATTATCACTCAAATAATCATCATCACCTAAGATCATAATCCACTCCTCTTCAATAGACAATGCAATACAACGCTCCCATTGTTTCACTAGAGATGTTCCTCCAAAATTATTTTCAAACCGATGATACTCAAAATCAAATTTTCCTTTATACTGTTCTAATAAATTCTTAGGATTTTCTGGACTCGCATCATCACCAATATAAACTTTAAATCGCTGATCTGTTTGATTGGCTAGCGACAGTAACGTTTCTTCAAAAAAAATGAGTTTGTAATAGGGAATTACTATAGCCAGCATTACTGTTTTTTTATTTTATACAATCCAAATACAGAAAAACCAAAAAAAGTAGTACAAAAAACATCTATTACAAATTTCTCGCTTTTTAAGTTTTCAGAACATTTTTTATTAGCTTCTATCACTTCATTGAGCTCAAGAAAAGACCCCAATTGTTTAACAAAGAAATCCACATGTTTAATACACATATATTCATTCATCATTTTTGTCATTTTCCCATCTAATTGTTTTTGTCTTGAAACTTTTTTTACCCGATAATAGAATTCTACTGTATCTAAACGAAAAACATTTCCTCCGTCTTTTAAAATTGCGATCCAAAATTCCCAGTCCTCAATGCCATATATCATATTTACATCATACCCACCTACCAACTCCCAATCCTTTTTCCTATATATTGCAGAGCAAAAAATCATATTAAATCGTGCCAAATTTTGAATTGAAAATGACGGTAAGTACCATAATCCAGTCTTATCACCAAAATATTCGGCTTTACTGTACACTAGTTTTAAAGTAGAATTGCGCCTAAATACCCTTACTGCTGAATTAATATAAGTTCTCCCAATCCTATCATCTGCATCTAAAGGCAAGATAAACTCACCAATTGCATAACATATACCCAAATTTCTGGTACTGCTTACTCCTCCATTTTTTTTAAAAAAATATTGAAATCTCACATCTTTTTGCACCCATTTTTGAGCAACTTCCTCTGTATTGTCTGAACTGCCATCATTTACAATAATACATTCCCAATTTTGATAAGTTTGGTCTAATACCGATTGTAAAGCCTCATCCAAGTATTGGGCTTGATTGTAACATGGAACAATTATAGAAACTATAGCATTCATTTTAAAATTTATTTAATATTCCGAACTTCACTAATATTTTAATTTTTCTTGATTTTCTGAGATTTGAGATAATAGTTTTTAATTCAAATAATTCATCTCTATCTTGAATGAATGCTTGGAAATCTGATTTTAAAAAATTCTGCTTTTCCTCAAAAATCAAAACTTTATTTTGAGGGTCTGAACTTAAGCCATCCAAATAAAAAGTAGATAAAGTTTCATCTATTCTTAGATACGAGCAATTAAATTTACATATACTTTCTATAAAAAATTTCCAATCGGAAACAATTTTTAAACTTTCATCATACAACCCAATTTTATCAAATAACGAAGCTTTGATAAAAGTTGCAGGATGAGGCAAAGTATCGTTTATGAAATATGAAAATAACAATTCATCTGGATATTTTTTAATGAATGTTTCCGTTGTGCCAATTACTTGAAGATCGAAATAAATTAAATCATTATTCACTATTAAATTATAATTTTCTTGTAGTACCGTTTGAGAAAAAAAACAATCCCCACTATTCAAAAACAACAAATATTCGCCAGTAGCCTTTAGAATGCCTTTGTTCATGGCATTATAAATTCCGTTGTCTTGCTCAGTTACCCAATAATCAATATTCTCACTTTGACTTTCAATATAAGCTGCACTGCCATCCGTAGAACCACCATCAATAACGATATATTCAAACTCTTTCCAAGTTTGGTTCAAAACACTCTCAATGGTTCGTTGAAGTCCTTCGAGGTTGTTGTAGTTGATGGTTATTATGGATAGCTTTTTGTTCATTATCAAAGATAATCTTAGTTATTATTTATTAGTGATTTCAAATTTAAAGCAAACTTTTTGATATTTGCCGAATAGTCCAAATCATATCTTAATTTGTGTACCGGATTCTCCATTACTTCAACTATTTTATTTGCCAATTCATTATAATTATTTGGTGAAAAATAATATCCTTTGTCGCTTAATTGTTCCTGATGAACTGCTAAATTGGAAACAATTAAGGTTTGACCCAATGCTTTCGCGTCTTCTACAACGGTACTCCAACCTTCAAATAACGAGGGTTGAATTATGGCTTGTGCATTTTTCATTAGCACTAACTGGTCAATTCTATCAATAAAACCTAAAAACAAGATTTCATTTTCTAGTCCATACTCATTTACTTTTTGTTTCAAATCATTAGTATAGTCAGGATTCCTGTAATCGTGTTCTTTGCCAGTGAAAATAATTTTCACCCCAATTCCCTTGTCTTTCAGTATTTTTGCCGCTTCCAATATGGCTGTCTGATTTTTATGTTGCCAAAACTGATTGGGCGAAAAAAAATAATTTTCTTCAATACCGTACTTTAATTTTACTTCTCCAATATCGTTTGATTTCAAATCTGGATGAACAACTGCAAATTGTAAAACCTTTTTTTTGTTCTTTGCATCAGGAAAAAAAATATTAAAATCATTTAAAGCGGACTGACTGCTAAAAACGATAGGATAGTTGGAAACTACCATATTTTCATAATACGATTGTCGATTCATTACCTCTTCCTGCGAAAAAAAATTTGGCAAGTATTTTTCCTGAAAATCTGGTATCCAAAAAATTAATTCTTTAATATGTTTCAAATCTAATGGAATTCCGTAAAGAGGAAAAACCCAATCCAGCTTAATCTTTTTTACAATCCATTTCTTTTTAAAAAGTTTTTGAGAAACTCTATTAACAAACCGTTCTATTTTGTTGCATTGCGGTTTATATTGAATAAATTTCAATTTAGGATAACCCGTCACTTTTTGTAATTCTTGAAAATGAAACTTATCCTTGGTCAAAACATACAATTGAATTTGTTCCTTTTCTGGGAGATAATTCAAGGAACGAATTAAATTTTGGATATAATAAGCGCCTCCAATCCAATTTTCATCGAAGCTGTATATAATTCCTACTCGTTTTCCCTTAGCCATTCAGCATATTTTTTAAGTCCCAAAGATAAATTATATTGGCGTTTAAAGCCATACCTTTTGAGGTTTCCCATATCGGCAAGCCAATTGTTGGGATCACCCACTTTGACTTCTCCAGTAAAAATGACTTTTTTCTTGGGAGAAAATTCATTTAGGAAAATTTGTGCAGCTTCGGCTATTGTAGTTTCGACCTGACTGCCAACATTGTAAATAGAACCTTGAAAGGGGGAATGCTGGATCACCAAATCCATAATTTGCATCAAATCATCGATATATATAAAATCACGGGTTTCGTTGCCTGTACCAAAAAGTGAAACCTCATCTCCTTGATTGGCCTTTTGATACAAATCCCAAAACAACTGCTTTTTTAATCGGGGCCCGTAAGCCGAAAAAACACGCAAACTACAAGTATTCAACCCAAAGAACTTGTGGTATTCCGTGAGCAACAACTCGCTTTGCAATTTATGAAAACCATAAGGAGACAAAGGCTTGCAACCACTATTTTCTATAATGGGTAATACTTTTGGATTCCCATAAACGGCCGCACTCGAAAAATTGATCAACTTACAATCACTATTATAATCCCTGATAGCTACCAATATTTTTTGAACATTGACCACATTCAATTCAAAGTCCTTGGTAGGGTTTTCGAAAGAGAAACCCACATGGGCAGAACCCGAAGCATTGATACAGATATCAAATTGATTTTCTTTGAAAGGTGCCGAGAAATCAGAATTTAGCCGTTTTATTTTATAAAAATTGCTTTCTGAAGATTCGTTTACATCAGCCTGAAAAACCTCGAATCCCTTTGCCGTAAAATAATCTACGCAATGACTGCCGATAAATCCTTTGGAACCTATGATTAAGATTTTCATTTTGTTTGAATAAATTTCATACAGCAAATAGCTCTACTATGAGCTGCAAAATCATCCTTTTTTCCTATTTGAGTATGAGGATTAAATGACTCCGCATCATTACACTCCTGTTGAGAAGCAATAATCCATCCTTTTGCTAAATATTTAAAAAAAGTTAATTCACAACATCCTAAATCTTTCATTTTATCAATTATTCTAGCTACCATCTCATCATCAAACTGTTGAAAGAATCCATGGTTTTCAAATTTTCCGTAAGGAAAGGTTAACAATAACTGACCATTGGTTTTTAAAACTCTCAATAATTCTTCAATAACTTTTAAATACTCATAACTCTTGTTTGTAACAAGTTCCAAAGTTGATTTCAAATCATACCCATACATTGAATTATCCATATCAATATGTTCAATGGTCGATTGGCAAACGATTTCTTCGAAAAAATTATCTCTAAAAGGTAAATCTCTTAAATCGCCATAGACATAAGATATTTTTTTTTGATTGTAACTCTTGCTTTCAGGAAAGAAAGTATAAATATATTTGTCTTTATTTTCGATTAATTCATTGTTCAATAAATAGTCAAAATTGAATGTTGATCCCGCATCCAAAAAAATAGTTTTTCCTTTTTTAAGGTTAGCAAAAATCCACGGGTATTCTACAATTCTTTCATCTAAACGATAACCATAATTAACAGGTACTTTTTTCTTGATAAATTTTTCTAATACAGCTGCACTATAAACACTAGCAATAATTGATTCTTCTTTATGACTTACGTATCCTTCCGACCAAGGAATCTGTCCGTTTTCTAAGAAAATATTAGCAATTTGCTTTTGTTTCTGCAATTTTGCTTCAACTTCTTTTTTTGAAAAATAAGAGAAAGCTTTTACTATAATCTTTTTAAACATTTTTTATTTAATTAAGTTCCAATTGCAATCAATTAATACACAGCCATAATCTGCACTTCCATAAATATGAAAATCAGTACCAGTTTCCAAAATCTCAAAAGACAAACATTCTTCTCGGTAATCAATCAATTCGACATTGGGAATATGCATCCCGAAGGTAAGTTTTAGTTTGCTAGGCACTAAAAACTGCTTTGGTAATTTTGCTTCAAACTGATGCAAACCAGCTTTATCTATTTCAGATGCTAATTTAATTTCAGAAGTAAATATTATTCTTTCATTCCTGTCTAAAACTCTAAAACTCAAATAAGATTTCAGGTGTTCTTCAGATACTTTCACTTTTATCTTGATGGCAATAGGTTCGTCAAATCCAAACTCGGTTCTAATGGCATCGTTTTTATCCACAAGAGCAAGACTCACAAATCCGGATTCAACAACAACTTCATTTACATAATGCCCTATATAACCATCGTACTGGTTAGACTGTAAATAATACTCTATCCCTTCATTAGTATTGCCTTCAAAAACTACAGCACCATATTCAAGAACGATAGTTTTACTACACAATTGTTTAACCGCCGCCATATTATGACTCACAAACAAAACCGTTCTGCCTCCAGTACGAGAAATATCCTGCATCTTGCCAATCGCTTTTTTCTGGAACTCAGCATCTCCCACGGCCAGTACCTCATCAATTACCAAAATCTCAGGTTCAAGAAAAGCCGCTACGGCAAAAGCCAGTCGCACCGTCATTCCGCTAGAGTAGCGTTTTACGGGGGTATCTATGTAGCGTTCACAACCAGAGAATTCAATGATTTCATCTATCTTAGAGGCAATTTCTTTTTTGGTCATGCCCAAAATGGCGCCGTTCAAAAAGATATTTTCGCGTCCCGTCATTTCGCCGTTAAATCCTGTACCTACTTCCAGCAAAGAAGCAATACGCCCTCGGGACTTGATGCTGCCCGTGGTAGGCGCTGTAACCTTGGATAATATTTTTAAGAGGGTAGATTTCCCCGCTCCGTTTTTGCCTATAATGCCCAAAACTTCGCCACGCTCTACTTCAAAATTAATGTCTTGCAATGCCCATACATAATCACTTTCGCCTTTGGTACTGCGGTCATTGGTATCGCCTATTTTGAGATAGGGATTTTCCTTGCCGCGCACCTGGTGCCACCAGCGGTTCAGGTCATGACTGAGCGTGCCCGTTCCTACCTGCCCAAGACGGTATTGTTTAGAGATGTTTTCGGCTTTTAAGATAATGTCTTTCAAGAGAAGGTTAATTGGTTAATCGTTTATTTGGTTATTTGATGAAGCGTGAATGGTGAAACTATTTACTTCTCGCTTCTCACTATTTAAGGTTTTATTCTTACTATTTTGTCTTCTTTAAGAATTACTAACTCGCTATTCATTTTCTTTTTGAATTCAATCAGCTTTTCATAAACTTTGTCCATTCCTTCAATTATTTTAGTTTGATTGGGAGTTCTTTTATAGGTTTTCATAGTATTGATTTTTCAATTTATTGAACTTGAGCTCGTTCAAAATAGTAATTTCAGACTCTAATGTTTTTTCTGCGATTATATAAAGATTTTTATTCATTGTTACAAAGGTAATCAAATCTATGTTTTATGGACAGGTATGGCGTTGGCGATGTTTTCGGCTTTTAAGATAATGTCTTTCAAGAGAAGGTTAATTGGTTATGGGGTTAATCGTTTAAACAGTTAATCGATTAAACTATTTTTGCCACGAAGGCGCTAAAGGACAAAGTTATTTTTTTTTTGTCACTTCACAAGTGAGATGCTGTTTTTTTTGGATGCAGATGAACACGGATTCGCTAAAGCGAAGTCACAGATATTCCTGATAGCCATCGGGACGGATTTCTTTACCATATTAGGCACCTGAGGTTTGAGGTGTTGGGTGTTGGGTATGAGTTAAACGGTTAAACAATAAAACAGTTAAACGATTAAGCGATTAAACAATAAGCAAATGATAAGAAATCCCTCTACCACTTCCTTCTTTTTCCAAGATACCTTTAGCCATCAAATCTTGAATATCCCTTAGAGCAGTATCCGTTGAGACTTTAGTAATTTTGGCATATTTAGAAACGGTAAGCTTGCCAAAAAAATCCTCCAAAAGTAGCTGCAGTATTTTTTGTTGACGCGGGTTAAAATCAGTAGTACGATGCGTTTCCCAAAATTGGGCACGCTTTAAAATGGCTGCAATAGTTTCATCGGTCTGTCTCATCGAATGCAACAAGCAATCCAAAAACCATTTCAACCAATCTGTGGTATCCAAATCCCCTTTTTGGGTAGTTTCCAATATGTCGTAATAGGTGCTGCGCTCTGCTTGAATCTGAGTCGACATCGAATAAAAGCGTTGTTTGCTTTGGTCGGCCCGGGCCAATTGCATATCGGTTATAGCTCGTGTTATACGTCCATTTCCGTCTTCAAAGGGATGTATCGTAACAAACCACAAATGAGCAAAAGCGGCTTTTAATACTGGATCTATATCTTGATTGGCATTGAACCACTTTAAAAAAACAATCATTGCTATGGGCACCTGATCTGCGCTTGGGGCTTCAAAATGAATCCTTTCTTTACCCATTGGACCTGAAGTTACCTGTATGGCATCGCCTCGCCAAGCAGCGGTCTTTATTTTATGCATTCCACTATGCCCTGTTGGAAAAAGGGAAGCATGCCATCCAAACAAACGTTCCTCACTTAAAGGTGCATCATATTGTTGTGTAGCGTCTAAAAGCATTTCTACAACACCTTCAACCTTGCGTTCTGCAGGAACAGCACCAGCAATTTCAATTCCCAAACGTCTTGCAATAGAGGAACGTACCTGTTCGGGATTCAATTGTTCTCCCTCAATTTCACTCGACTTAACCACATCCAAAGTCAATGTATTCAGCACAGTTTCTTCTTGCAAACGAAAACCAAGTCCTTGCATCACTCCAAGAATTTTGCCCTGACGATGTCTGACTTCTCCAAGTAAAGGAGTAATCAGGTCCGCATCCCAAGTGAATTTTGGCCAATTCTTTTTTTGATGAATATACATATACGCCGCATTTTTGCGGTAAATATAACCATTATTTACCGTAAATAAAAAACTATGCGGTGATTATTTCAATTTATAACCGCATTTTTGCGGTAAAAATAAAGTTTAATCACCACATGAAGATAAAAAATAGAGGGATTATGAGTTGTGGGTTGTAGGCACAGAAATTGATATTACCATTGAAATTGATATTGATATTTTTTATCAGTTAAACGATTAACCAGTTAACCCATAACGAACAACGGATAACGATTAAACCGTTAACTCAAACCTTGAGCTCTGCTCGAACAAGCGAAGCAAACCGATAACTGATAACCAACAACAGACAAACCAACCTAAACTGTATCGATAAAACTCTTCTCGGTCTTATTAAAAATCAACACTCCAACAAAAAACAATAAGGCACAAAGTTTTTTTTCTTATATGAATCATACATGCCTTATGTGGTTTAATTTTTTTTTACCATAAAGTGGTAGGTTATGTGTTAAACAGTGAAACCCAACCATTCGTGGTTTGTTAACCCTTAAGGCAAATTAATACAAAAAACCAAACAACCACAAGGGAATATTTATATCAGTTCCTATCTCGATATGATCTTTTACAATAAATGCATTCTTACTATCTTTAATTTGCTTTTGCTTTTTATTTCTACCTCCCAATTCAAATTCATATACACCAGCAACTTTAAAATCGGCACTTTGTGAAGCAAAAACAGTGTTCTTATAGTTGAGTTGGTTAAAAAAGAAGGTTTCTCTTAGGTTTCCTTTATCGACTTCTTTGACCAAATTAAACATTAAATTAGGGTTATTCAAATAAATTTTTTCTGGTTTGCCTAAACTATTAATTCCTTTGTCTTCTACATACAAAAGCTGTAAAAGTTGTGCGTCATTCAAAAGATTTAAATAGTTTTTCATGGTATTGAGACTTATTCCCGTGCGTTCGCTTATGCTGTTCATATTAGGTTTGAAAGGCACTGAATTGCTAATGACTGCCAATAATTTTTTTAGCATTACAATATTAGAAACCTGAATGGAAGCATATTGCGGTATGTCGACTTCTAAAACTGTTAGTAAAATCTCGCTTAATTTTTGATGAAATGCTTTTTTATTTTCGATATAAAAAGGATAATAGCCATAATTCAAGTACTCATCAAAGTAATGTAAAGGTTTTATTTTTTGGGTAATAGCAATACTGATGGCTATATGATTGGCTACTATATCTTTTAGTGTATAAGTATCCAAATTTATCTTTGTTTCAAATTGAAGAAACTCCCTAAAAGACAAACCCGGCATAGAATAAACCACCACGCGCCTGCTTAAATCTGCTTTTGCCTGCTGTATATGAAGTAAAGAGGAACCCGTGAAAACTAATCTTAAATGGGGCATATCGTCATACATATTTTTTATTTCAATTGCCCAGTTTGGATATTTATGAACTTCATCGATAGCTATAAACAAGCCTCCTTTTTTATAAAAATCACTTACTAAATCGTATAAGGTGTTTTCAAGAAAATATAAATGGTCTAAACTTACATACAAAACACTTTTGTCTGGTTTAAAATTTAGCCGAATATACTGCAGCAGAAGCGTTGTTTTTCCTATACCTCTACTCCCTTTTATACCTATAAATCGATTGTCCCAATCAATAGTATGCATAAAGTCCCTCACTTGTTGCGTTTGCACAACTGCGTATTTTTCGTAAAATTGACTGTATAATCTTTGCATCTTTTACTTTTTGGCTAAAATAATAAAAAATATCAACACACTGATGTTTTTGTTATTATTTTACATCAATACATTGACATTTATTGCTTTTTTTTTGGATTGATTAAATAGTAGTTTGTTTAGCACTTGCAGATTGCAGGTTACAGATTGCAGGTAGCAGAAAACCCAACCCGAGAGCTCCGCTCGAACAGGCGAAGCAAACCTAAACTGTGTCGATAAAACTCTTCTCGGTCTTATTAAAAATCAACACGCCAACCAAAAACACAATGGCAGTCACGGCAAAAGTATAGCCCAATCCCAAAAAGGATATGTGTCCTATGCCCAACAACATATACCGGGTGGTCTCTATAATATACGCCAGTGGATTGTATTGCACCAGCCATCCGTAAGCAGGTAATTTTTCTTTGATTAATGCCATAGGATACATTACCGCCGAGAGGTACATTAGCAATTGCACTCCGAAGCCAATGAGATAAGTGAAATCCCGATACTTCGTCACCAGGGAGGAAATAATCATTCCCAGTCCGAGTCCTAAAATCCCCATCAGGGCTACCAGTAAAGGAAAAAACAATAAGGATTCGTTGATGGAAATGGCTGCTCCCTGCAAATAATAAAAGATATAAAAAGCCACGAAAATCATAAATTGAATTCCAAATTTCAACAAGTTGGAAATCACCACCGAAAGTGGCATGATGATCCGAGGAAAATAGACTTTGCCAAATATGGCCGCATTTTTCTTGAAGGTGTCCGAGGTATCATTAAGACAGGCCGTAAAATAATTCCATACCGTGATTCCGGCCAAATTAAACAAAAAGGGAGGTACGGTTCCGGTATCTATTCCCGCCACGGTATTGAAAATAATAGTAAACGTAATCGAAGTAAACAAGGGCTGAATCAGGTACCATAAAGGCCCCAAAATGGTTTGTTTGTATACGGTAACCACGTCTCTTTTTACAAACAGCAACAACAAATCTCGGTATTGCCAGACTTCTTTGAGGTTCAGCGAAAAGAATTTATTTTTGGGTGTTATCTCAAACAGCCAGTCATTTTCTATATTTTCTATTTTGTTCATTGGTATCGGCTATATGCACTCTTTTGAGCAAAGCGGTGAAACATTTTTTTATAAAATTATAGGGACACTATATGCTTCAGCGCAAATATAATAATTTATCGATTAGAACTGCGGGATAAAAATTTTGATTTTTGGATGATTATAAATGAGGAATGAAAATCAAAAAAAGTGGTTTTTAAAATTCCGGACATATACAGAGCCTCTCGTTCTAAAAACGGGACAAACTCCCTCAAGAGAGGAATTTGACTCTGTTAAAAGTACTATTAAGAATTAAATAAGACAAACAACACACCCCTAGCCCCTCTCAAGAGGGGAACAAAAAACTGCTAATAGTTACCTTTAGGATTAAACGGAATATTTTTATTTACACTAACGTAATCACTAGCACTCCTAACTCCCCTATTGAGAGGGGAACAGCATCTCGCTAATAGTTATCTTTAGGATTAAACTAAATAATTTCAATTATGGAAACGTATTTATTTGCACTCCTAACTCCCCTCTTGAGAGGGGCTGGGGGTGTGTAAATCTTTACAAAGGGACAAGTTCTATAACTCTAGTTTATATTTGTTTTGGAGTCGTTGAATCTTCGATTTCAAGAGAGGAACGGAAAACTGCTTTTAATAACTTTTACTATTAAACTAAATAACACACCCCTAGCCCCTCTCAAGAGGGGAATATAACCCTGCTAATAGTTACCTTTAGGATTAAACGGAATATTTTTATTTACACTAACGTAATCACTAGCACTCCTAACTCCCCTCTTGAGAGAGCTTGTCCCGTTTTTAGAACGGGAGGCTGGGGGTGTGTAAATCTTTACAAAGGGACAAGTTCTATAATTCTAGTTTATATTTGTTTTGGAGTCGTTGAATCTTCGATTTCAAGAGGGGAACAGAAAACTGCTAATAGTAGCCTTAAGAATTAAACTAAATGATTTCACTTATAAAAATGTATTTATTTGCACTCCTAACTCCCCTCTTGAGGGAGCTTATCCCGTTTTTAGAACGGGAGATCGGGGGTGTGTTTCTCATATTCAAAAATAAAAAACTCAATCGCCCTAATTACATTCTCCATATCTTTTAAAACTTGTTCATCACTAAATCGCAAAATAGTAATTTCCAATTCATTCATTCTCTTTTCATTAACCTCATCTCTATTATAAACTTCCAGAAATTCATGAGAATATCCATCCACTTCTATACCTAGCATCAATTCCTGACAAAAGAAATCTAATATATACAGATCAATCGGTTTTTGACGATGAAAATCATACCCATACATTTGTTTGCCTTTCAACTTTAACCAAATAAAAATCTCGGTTCTAGTGGAATCATTCCGAAGTTGGCGCGCAAACTCTTTTAGTCGTGGATTGTAAGGGATTATTTTTCTTTTAGCCATATAGCTTGTTTTGCCTTATTGAGGAATTAAAAGTAACTATTTTAACTTGTTTTATTAAATAAAATACCGCCTGCTTTAATCGTTGTTAAAACCTTGTTATTGAAGTAATCCAAGAACACACCCCTAGCCCCTCTCAAGAGGGGAACTGAACCCTGCTGATAATAATTTTTGGATTAATCTAAATAATTTTATCTACCCTAACTTAATTAGTTGCACTCCTAACTCCCCTCTTGAGAGGGGTAGGGGGTGTGTCAATCTTTACAACACAAGGTTGAGGGTGTGTTTCTCATATGAACTCAAATCCCTTATATGGTTTAATCTTTTTTTACCATATAAGTCATTAAAGAAAATATAAGGTTATGGGTTAACTAATTAAACAATTAACCCTATTAATCTCTAATTACAAATTAACTACCTTTGCAACATGCTGTCACTATTAAAATCAAAACCTGTTCTCAAAGATTTAATTCCGGATAATTATATCGACATCCATTCCCATCTTTTACCGGGAATAGACGATGGTGCCCAAAAATTTGAGGATACGTTGCGACTCACAAGGGCACTTCAAAGTTTTGGAACTTCACAATTCATTACCACACCCCACATTATAGAACATTTTTGGGATAATACCCCCGAGATTATTACCGAAAAAGAAGCAGGTGTCCTAAAGGAATTAAGCACACACCAAATTACCCTTCCCTTTCGGGCAGCCGCAGAATATATGATGGATGATTCCTTTGTGAGTCTTCTTCGATCCGGAAATCTCTTGACTCTCAAAAAAAATTATGTGCTGGTCGAAATGTCTTATATCAATCCGCCTATCCAATTGTATAGCATATTATTTGATCTACAGGTTGCAGGCTACATTCCAGTTTTGGCACACCCGGAACGCTATTTGTTTTATCACCAAAATTTGGAAGAATACAACAAACTAAAACGATCAGGCTGCCTGTTTCAGTTAAATTTGTTATCCGCAGTGGGCTATTACGGACTAACGGTGACTAAAATTGCCGAAAAATTACTCCAGAAAGGCATGTATAGTTTTGTGGGATCCGATGTGCATCATGACAACCACATTGCAGCCTTTGACCGAAAAGTAAAACTAAAAGACCTGCTACCCTTAACGGAGGCTATGGCAAACAATCAGTTTTTTAGACTCGAGTAGATTTGGCTATAACTAAAAAAGTTCACAAAACACTTTAATTACTTTTGTAAACTTTTTTATTGCTGAGATAGTGGGGTTGCTTATTTATCCAATACGGCGAAGGTAGAATTCATACTGATAAACTCAGGAACAATTTTTTTCATCTTGGCCACGATATCATCATTATCAAAGAAACTGGCAATACCGATGAGATCTACGATTTCGATATGCAAATCTTCAAATCCTTCCTGAATTTCCTGTGCAATCATAATTTTTTCGTGATAGGTAGGTAGGGTTTTAGAAGTGTCATTGAGCAGTTCTTCATATAGTTTTTCTCCGGGACGCAATCCTACAATCTTTATTTTGATGTCGCGATCCGGAACGTATCCTGCCAAACGAATCATTTTTCGGGCCAAATCGATAATCTTGACTGGTTTTCCCATATCAAAAATATAAATCTCGCCTCCGTTTCCCATGGAACCTGCTTCCAAAACTAATTGGCAGGCTTCAGGGATGGTCATAAAATACCGAATAATGTCAGGATGTGTAATGGTAATTGGCCCTCCTTCAGCTATTTGTTTGGAGAATAAAGGTACTACGGAACCATTGGATCCTAATACATTTCCGAAACGGGTGGTAATAAATTTAGTGGCATACAAGCCGTCGTTACGCTCTTGGCATTTTAAATGCAAAGACTGCACATACTTTTCGGCGATTCTTTTGCTCGCTCCCATAACATTGCTGGGGTTTACGGCTTTGTCTGTAGAGATCATCACAAATTTCTTGACCCCGTATTCGCAAGCTAAGTCGGCTAGGTTTTTTGTTCCTTCCACATTCGTCAAAATGGCCTGGGACGGATTTTCTTCCATCAAAGGCACATGCTTATAGGCTGCAGCATGATATACCATTTGAGGGCGGTATAATTTAAAAACTTTTTCTAAAGCAGCCCGGCTTCTTATATCTACAATAAGGGTACGAATTATGGCATCAGTCTGGATACCCCTAACTTCTAAGCTGATATGATGCAGTGGCGTCTCGGCCTGATCTAATATAATTACTTTTTTAGGCTTGAAACTCAAAACCTGCCTTACGATTTCGCTGCCTATAGATCCGGCTGCCCCGGTAATTAAAACGGTATTATCCATTAACTGTTTAGAAATAGAAATGTTGTCCAGGACAATGGGTTCCCTTTCGAGCAAGTCTTCAATTTGGATGTTTTTTACTTTTTGGGAAATCTCTTTTTGATTTTCCCAATCGGATACCGAAGGTAAGGTATATACTTTGTAATTAAATTCCAGACATTGATCAACAATATCCAATTGCTTTTCTTTGGTCAAACTTCGGTCTGCTATAACAACAGCCTCAGCATCAATGGAACGCATTAATGTAGGTAATTTTTTTCTTAGGACATAGATGGGCAAATCTAACATTCGCTTCGAAGCATTCTGATTGTTTTTATCGACAAAACCAATAATTTTAAATCTTGAAGGTGTTTCAAAGTTCAACGCATTGGCAACTGATATCGCATTGGCATCTGTACCATAAATAATCGCTTTTATTAATTTACTGTCATTTCTTCCCGTAAAATAAAGTTCGAAAGTTTGTTTTACAATTATACGATAAACAAACAACCCACAAAAAGATAACACTATGTTGATGAAAAGACCTGAATTTAGAAAGATTTTCTCATGGTAAAGCATCTCAAATAAAAAATTGAAAAACAAAAGAAAAACTAAAACAGCCGTTTGCGAAAACAAAAGCTTAACGGCATCAATATAAGAGGAATGACGGATAATTCCGGAATAAGTCCGAAATAACCAAAAGAAAAAAATATTAATTCCAAATAAAGAACTAATATAAATGACTTTGTGCGTGGTGGAAACATACTCCAATCCTGCCCTATTGTAAATTAAATAAGTGAGGAAAAATGCCAATACTAAAATAGTGAAATCAATCAATACAATAATCCATCTGGGCAAATAGCTTAAATTATGAATATTGAATCTTAAGTTGGCACTTGAAAAATAACTACCGAAATTATTGTCTTTCATCCTTAGTTCGAGTATTTTTTATCCATATAAAGTAGTATGGGTTCTTCGTTTAAATCCTGTATGCAATTGATTATTTGAAGCCATTGAACAAAGTACTTCAAAATTCATAAAATGTTACTCCGGTACTGAAAATAATTTGCGTTGTGATTCCGGGAACTGAATTAAACTTCAAAAGCATATTCACAAATTTTTATTTCATACTAATTATCTTAAAAACAAACAAAAATACAAATTAATCTTTTAGTATGTAATATTCTCCATAAAACATTGTGTCTTTACCGATAAAAAGCAAATAAACTCGACAAAGATACGTATCTGCTTAATTGCTATACTTTTATAAAACTCGACTTCAACAAAAGTTTTTATTTTTAATATGTATAGGCTTTTCAAAAAGGTATTTTATACAGTTGTAAAAAAAATCCCGGTCGTGACCGGGATACAAATCTATTTTTTATGTTTTAACAATTGGAGTAAATAATCACCATAACCCGATTTAATCAAAGGTTCCGCTAAACTCTTAAGTTGCTCACTGCTTATAAATCCCTGACTCCAGGCAATTTCTTCTATACAACCCACCTTCAATCCCTGACGCTCTTCTAAAACCTGGACAAACTGACCGGCCTGCATCAGACTATTGAAAGTACCCGTATCCAGCCAAGCTGTACCTCGGTTTAAAATCCCCACTTTTAAAGATCCTTTTTCCAGATAAACCTTATTCACATCGGTGATTTCATATTCTCCTCGGGCACTGGGCTGAATGTTCTTGGCGATTTCCACTACTGAATTGTCATAGAAATACAAACCGGGAACAGCATAATTTGATTTGGGTTCCAGTGGCTTTTCTTCTATGGAAAGGGCTTTTAAGTTTTCGTCAAATTCCACCACTCCATAGCGCTCCGGATCCGAAACATGATAGGCAAAAACTACTCCTCCCTCAGGATGCGAATTCGACTTTAGCAACTCATCCATATCAGAACCAAAAAAAATATTATCACCCAAAACCAAAGCAACACTGTCTTTTCCGATAAATTCTTCTCCTATCACAAAAGCCTGCGCCAGTCCATTGGGAATGACCTGCTCAGCATAACTGAATTGACAGCCAATAGCCGATCCGTCTCCCAATAATTTCTTGAAATTAGGCAAATCGTGGGGTGTCGAAATAATTAATATCTCGTTAATCCCGGCTGTCATCAGCGTAGACAATGGATAATAAATCATAGGTTTGTCATAGACTGGCATCATTTGTTTGCTCATGGCCAAAGTCAATGGGTGTAATCGGGTACCGGATCCACCGGCTAATATAATTCCTTTCATAATTTTATAATAACAGTTTCAATAGATCTGTATCTTGCTTCTTTATTCTTTATTCTTTCCTCTTTCTTTTTTAATCTGCCGCCTGCTATCTGCAACCTGCAATCTGCAACCTGCAATCTGCAACCTGCTATCTGCCTCCTGCTATCTGCCTCCTGCCACCTGCTATCTGCAACCTGCTATCTGCAACCTGCCACCTGCTATCTGCCTCCTGCTATCTGCTATCTACCACCTGCTATCTACCACCTGCCGCCTGCAATTGGTACATCATTCTCTTCAAACTTGTTTTATAATCAACAGGCTCAATTCCGTAAACCGCTGCAATTTTGGATTTATCCAATAAAGAATAAGCAGGTCTTTCGGCAGGCGTTGGATAAGCTGATGCCGGAATTCCTTTGATATCACAGCTTTTATTTCCAATCTCTTTAATGTCCAGTGCAAATTCATACCAACTGATGGATCCTGCATTCGAATAATGATAAATGCCTGGTTCCCATTTAGGACTATCCAAAATAGTTAAAATAACCTGAGCCAAATCAGCAGCATAAGTGGGAGAGCCAATCTGATCGTTTACCACACTCAAGGTATCTCTTTCGGTCATCAAACGCAACATCGTTTTTACAAAATTATTGCCAAATTCTGAGTAAACCCAAGCTGTTCTTATAATAATACTTTCCGGACAATTTTTTAAACACGCTTTTTCGCCTGCTAATTTTGTAACCCCATAAACGCTTTGGGGATTGGGTTGGTCTTCCTCTGAATAAGCTACTGGAGAAGTGCCGTCAAAAACATAATCTGTGGAAACATGGACCAGTTTTGCTCCTGAATCATGGCACAAGGTGGCCAAGGTGGCAATGGCCTGATGGTTGATGGCATCAGCTACTTCCTGATCTTGTTCCGCTTTATCAACAGCGGTATAGGCAGCACAATTAATCACAATCTCAGGCTGAATACGATTAAAATTAGTAATGATTTCCTGTGCTTTATCCAATGGGAAATCATCAATATCAGTAAAAATAAAATCAAAATTGGGATAATGGGAGGCTAATTCTTTTATTTCAGAGCCCAATTGCCCATTGGCTCCGGTAACTAGTATTTTTTTCATTAAAATTGGGAATTACAATTATCTAAATTAGGCAAAATGGTATCTTTTTCAGAAACAATGGCAGTGGATAAATCCATCCCCCAATCAATATCTAAAGTGGCATCATCATATCGTATGCCGCCTTCGCTTAGCTTGTTATAATATTGATCGCATTTATAAAGCACCACGGCAGTTTCACTCAAAACTGAAAAGCCATGAGCAAATCCATGCGGAATCAGCAATTGTTTTTTGTTCTCGGCCGATAATACGATTCCGAAGTGTTTGCCAAAAGTGGGTGAATTCTTTCGCAAATCAACTGCTACATCCATAATCTCACCCTGCAACACACGAACCAATTTAGTCTGTGCAAAAGGCGGATTTTGATAATGTAGCCCTCTTAAAGTTCCTCTCTTGGAAAAAGACTGATTGTCCTGTACAAAATCGATGATTATTCCTAAATCGGCTAACTTGCTTTTGTTGTAGGACTCAAAAAAATAACCCCTTGAGTCTTCAAAAACTGCAGGGTTAATTATTACTAAATCGGATATTGGGGTCTGTTCTATGTTCATTGTATTTTATAATAAAGTGGCAAGTTTACTTGAATTTTATTTATGAATCTAATTATTTTGAAACAATTTTAGGACTACCTCTCTGATTCTGGCTCTATTCTCATCAGTCAAGTTGGAACCAGAAGGCAAACATAATCCTTTTTCGAATAGGGTTTCAGCTACTCTTTTCCCATAATAAGGATATTTCTCAAAAATGGGCTGCAAATGCATGGGTTTCCACAAAGGGCGGCATTCAATGTTTTCAGCTTCAAATGCCAATCGCATCGATTCTCTGTCAATTCCCTTAGTCAATTGAGGTTCCACAACAATAGTACTCAACCAGTAATTGGCAAAATAATCTTCGTTGGGTGCGGTAAAAACCGTCACACTGGCAATAGCTGCAAATAAATCTACATAAAAATCATGCATGGTTCTGCGTAAGGCAACATGAGTATCTAAAACTTCCATCTGACCCCGGCCAATTCCCGCACAAATGTTGCTCATTCTATAATTATATCCTATTTCACTATGCTGGTAATGGGGTGCATTATCTCTGGATTGGGTCGCAAAAAACAGGGCTTTGTCTTTAAGCGCTTTGGTTTTGGTAACAATGGCACCACCTCCCGAAGTAGTGATAATCTTGTTACCGTTAAAAGACAAAACTCCAATGTCTCCAAAAGTGCCACAACGTTGTCCTTTGTAACTGCTTCCTAATCCTTCGGCACTGTCTTCTAGAATAGGAATACCATATTGATTGGCAACAGCTCGTACGGCTTCGATCTGATACGGAACACCGTACAAATGCACTGCAATGATGGCTTTTGGTTTTCGACCCTTGGCAATGCTGTCTGTGATGGCTTCTTCAAGAGCGATGGGACAAAGATTCCAGGTTTCCGATTCACTGTCAATAAAAATGGGTGTGGCCCCAAGATAGAGTATCGGATTGGCTGAAGCCGAAAAAGTCATACTCTGACAAATTACGGCATCTCCTGCCTGAACACCTAACAGGATTAGTCCTAAATGAATGGCGGATGTTCCTGAACTTAAAGCGCCAACGTGAGATTGATTTCCTAAATACTTTTCTAAATCCTGTTCAAAACTATTAAGATTGGAGCCCTCCGAAGCAAGTAAATTGGCATCAAAGGCTTCCTGAACATAATTTTGTTCATGACCACTCATATGAGGTTGAGATAAGTAAATTTTAGATGGTTTCAAATTTTGAATTATTCTTTAATTTTCAGACGAATCGCTTAATTAAAAACATTATTTAATCAATGGCTTACTCCTTGTTTTGCTAAAACTTTGGTAAAGGTCATTGCAATAATTTTTAAATCAAATGCAAAAGATTTACGATCTAAATACTCTTTTTCATACTTCACTTTTTCTATTAAGGATAATTCATCACGACCATTGACTTGTGCCCAGCCGGTAATGCCTGGAATAAGGGTATCAACCCCTTTTGCCACACGTAGTACCATTAAATCATCCTGATTGTACAAGGCGGGACGAGGTCCTACAAATACCATTTCTCCTTTGATGATATTAATAAGGTTAGGCAATTCGTCTAAACTCAGTTTTCGAATCAAGCCTCCTATTTTTAGTAAATATTTCTCAGGATTCCCCAATAAATGGGTAGCCACATTTGGGGTGTCTTTTCTCATACTCCGAAACTTGTATATTTCGAAAAAAGTATAGTTGACACCTACGCGTTTCTGTTTGAAAAAAATTGGGAAACCATCTTCCAATGAAATGATTAAACCCACAATGACAAAAAGGGGTAAAAGACTAATAAGCAGGAATAAACCGAATAATCTATTGAGCATTGTTAATTAATTTTAAATTCTTTTAATACCGCTTGTGGATTCCATCCGAATGCTCGCCTTGCCTTTAAGTCATCAAAAGTCAAAGTAGCATTTAATTTATTTAATTTATCCGAGTTAATGGGAAACCTGGAACCTATAATATCACCAAAAAAAGCGAAAATTTCAGCAATCCAAATGGGCATATTATTTACTTTGCCTTTGCCCAATTGCTTACTGATAAGAAGACTTATTTCATAAAAATTGGGGTGATACCCATCTGTTAAATTATAAATTCCTCCTACTTCGGCTACTTTTAATAAAACTCTGCTAATATCATCCGCCAATACCATACTCTTTTTAGCATTTCCTCCTGCAATATTAAAATAAAACCCCTTTCTTATTCCATTAATCATGGCACCCAAATTACCCGGAGGATTTTTGCCAACCACTAAGGGTAATCGCAAAATAGTACAAATAATATTGTTTTTCGCACACCAATCCTGGACTAATTTTTCGGCCAAAATCTTACTTTTCCCATAGGGATCTATGGCCATCAAAGGTTGCTCTTCATTTATTTGATTTCCCGATATGACCCCATAAACGCTGACCGAACTAATGAAAACAAATTGTTTGGGCAAACCGGCATTCTCGAGACCTTTTAACAGGTTTTCTGTTCCTTTAACATTTACCTCAAAAAAAGATTGTTTTTCAATATCCGTTTTGGGAACACTATGGGCTTTCCCGGCAGAATGAATAACCAAGTCGAACTTTTGGAAAAATTCAGGAATTTCCTTTTCTAAAGAAACCTTGTAATCTCCAGAAGTTCTAGACAAACTAATTAGATTATAACTACTTGCTAATTCTTTTACAATAGATTTTCCTAAAAACCCATTTGCACCTGTCAATAAAATTTCCATTTAATAAATACTTTAATCAACTAAATAAATTGAACCAAACGTTTAAATATTCTCAATGGCATTAAGTAAAATGGAGCTTTTAATCCATTATTTTTCCATGCTTTGAGTATCTCTTTGTTTTGATTAACTATGTTTGAAAAACTTTGATTTGTAGCGCCACCCAATCTCATTTTAATTATCAATCTATTAATGTATTTAGGTTTAAAATGGTGCTTTTTAAATACCCGAAGCATAAACTCATAATCCGCAGCTAGTTTGTAATATAAATTAAATAAACCTGCTTCTTTAAACACTTTAGCCCTAACAAATAATGAAGGGTGTGGAGGAACATTGGCATTCTCAAAAAAATTATTGTAATAACTTTTTGATTTCCAATTTCGAACTATTTTATTGGTATCATCACTCTTTACATAGACCAAATCTCCATATAATATTTCCAACTCTGGATCATTATTAAATTGTTGCATAACATCATTAATAACATCCAAATCTTGATACAAATCGTCTGAATTTAATATCCCTATGACATCACCTGTCGCAGCTTGTATCCCTTTATTCATAGCATCATACAAACCTTTATCAGGCTCGGATATAAAATAACCCAATCTGTTTTTGTATTCCTCAATTATTGAAACGGTATTATCCTTCGAGTTCCCATCAATAATTACATACTCGATATTCGGATACGATTGATTAAGAACAGATTCAATAGAATCTATAATAGTAGAAGAACTATTATAACAAACTGTTATGATGGAGATTTTCATTCAAAATTATTATTAGTAAATTCTAACCCTTCTAAGATATTAAAAACATTAAATTGGAGTGATTGAAAAAAACAAAAACCACAAATCATTTAAACAAAACGCTTTATGATCTCGCCTTCAAAATTATTTATATCCTGAAAAATCTTTGCAATCATTTCTTCACATCCGTTATCAAATACATTCTTGTCAAATTCTCTAATATATTCCGTCAATTTATCATAAATGTCATCGGTTGAATTTACTACAATACCTAATTTGTATTTTTTAACGAATCCGGCTTGAATACTTTCCGAGTTTACTATCATCGGTTTTCTGCTGACTAAAGACAAATAAAATCTATTACTCATCTGGGTTCTAAATAAACTCGAAGATGGCAAAACGATATTAATAAAATCAGAATTTTCTACAATTTTTTTTTCTTCATTTTTTTGATATCTGCCAGTAAAATAAATATTTGAATATCGTTCTTTAGAAAATTTTTCTAATTTTTCTTTTTCTAAACCACTACCTGCAAAAATCAGTTTGATTTTGTTTTTATTACCAAATGAATCTATTATTCTTGAATTAGATTCAAAATCTCTAATTTGACCAATGGTAAGAATTCTAATTTCGTCAAATAATGGCAAAATATCGTCATCTCGCTGATCATTTATTGAATTTTCGATAAGTTTTTTTCTAACATTATGACCCAAAATGTAATCATATTTTTGAGGCAACCACTTTTTATATCCATTTGACGAAATGACAGAAAATGAAGAGTTGTAAATAAGTTTTTCGATTTGCTTATTTATAAAAGGAGTTATTGGTGAGTAGTCTCTGATATCAAATACATAACGTCCTTCAAAATTATTTTTCAAAAAATTATTTAAAAAAAAACCACATACTATGGTATGAACTGTCAAATAATCATATTGTGTATTACTCAAACATTTAATCACAAACCGTGAAAATAACCAGTAATCATACATCTTTCTCCAAAGTGAATTTGATTCAGGTCCAGGATGGTTAAAAACATACTTTTTTTCTTTCTCTTTTGAAACAATTTTTAATTCATTTCTATTCCAGCAAATGAATTCATATTCCGCTCCAATTCTATCAAAAACATCAGTGAAATTTTTGACATAGGGAGTAGAATCAATAATATTGGGTATAATGATAGCAATTTTCATTTTTTAAATTTATACAATTTAAAGATTAAAAAACCAAAATTTGTATGGCAAAAAGGATACTTTTTCTTGAATATTATTTTGATAAGAACTTACATACATAGATAAATAATAAAAAGATAATGATAATAAAAGAGTAAAAATAATATGCTGAATAATCTTCCCATATCTAATCGAAAATATTTTGCTGTAATAAGGTATGAGGTAAATCCAAAATAATAAGAAGAAAGCACTAATTCGTGAAGCAGATATTGGCTCAAAAGAAAATACATTGAAAAAAAATATCCCAAAAGTAGTAATCGAGATAATTTGTTTATTCAAACTATTTAAAGCAACTAATTTATCATAATAAATCAAATTAACCACAGCAATTATATAATACAAATATTGAAGTTTGGTGGGACTGGCAGTATCTGCATCAATATAAAACTCTTGCAAACGAGATATAACCGATAACTCGTTAATAAAACTTGATAAAATTATTTTTTTTATAATAATAGAAAGGAAAAAAGAAGAGATAAATAAAATATAGTTGCCTTTTTTACTTACATTCAAATACAGCAATGGTAAAATAATCAAGCCCGATATAGCCGACGTATGAAATAAAAAGGCAACCATAATAATTAATAAAAATTTTACAATCTTTCGTTCTACTGCAAATTGGTAAGAATACAATATTAACGCTGTAGCTAAAGATTGCCTTATGGTAGATAATGATGCAAAAAAGAAAAGGGGAAAAGAATAAAATACTAACCAAGAAATCGTTGGATTTACAGAATATTTATCAATTGATAACGATACTAATCTCAAGGTTAACCAAGCAAAAAAAATAAAAGCAATTGGATAAAAGTTTAGTTCGCTCGCTATTATAAAAATCACCTTACTTAACGGCTCAAATCTCCCTTCTATAAGTAAATCATATCCTTTCCCTATTTCCCATACATACATATCATAATCCCATCCAACATCATAACGTAAACAACTAAAAAGTAGTAAAGTAAAATAAATTATTTTAGAACTTTCTTGAATTTTATAGTAATAACATAAAATAAATAGTAATGCAATAAGAATATAAGGCCACAAATCAACAAACGAAAATACATACTCCATGTCAAAACAAAATTTATCTGAAAATTGTATTAATAAAAAGTAAAACTGTTTTTTCTTCGGTATAACTCGTCTTTACTTTGAAGTCTATATCATAAATACCATTAATAAAATCTTTCAATTTTATTTCTGAACAATTTTCAAGTAACAACCCTAATTTATACTTCTTAATAAGCTTTCCTAATAACCCCACGCTTGGGCCTACTACTGGCACTTTAAATTGGGCAGCATATCCTATGACCCCACTACTCTGTTCAGAATCTTTATAAGGCATTAATATGTAATTACTTGTTAAACAAAGGGATCCTATGTAATCGTAGGAACAAAATGTATCAAATATGACAATTTGTGTGTGTTTCTCTAAATCATTGGTTAGCGAATAGAAGGATTCTTTTATATCGTCAAATACTTTACCTGCAAAAATAAAACAGCAGTGACTTAAAATATTTTCATTAGCAATAGCGATAGCTTTTAAAATGTTAATTGTTCCTTTCCGATCTGAAAGTGCTCCAAAATGAAGCAAAACAATTTTATCTAAAGGTATCCTTAATTCTTCTCTCAAATTTTTAATTGAATCAACAGAAACAGGAACAAAGGGATCTGGCAAATATTTAAAAACGGATGTTTTATATTTTTTATTCAAATAAACTGGAGCTACTGAATCGTTTAACAAATAAATATTTTCAAAAATTTTAAATCTTGATAACAACAAATATTTCAATAAATCGCTTACTCGCACAAGAAAAGACGATTTTTTCCACCTGTATAAGTAAATTAAATAAACAATACCCGAAACCCTTATTCTTTTATTTAAAACAAGAGGCAGAAACGGAAGAAACTGTATCAGGGATACAAGAAAAATATGTGAAATGGAATACTCCCTACTAATTCTCCTTAATATTTTACTTAAATATAAAGATTTTAGCAATTTGTTCTTGTTTAATTTTGAAATATCTGCATCAGCAATGTATTTAATTGTAATATTTGGAGCAGTAGGCCAAACTAAATTCGTGGAAACTTTTTTAAAATCAGGAGAAAGAAAAAAAACAAAATCTTCATTTATTTTCTCCAATCCACCCATATATAAATGATGAATGTATTCTAAATGATGTCCAGCTATTTGTTCGTCAAAAATTAAAGTTTTTTTCATTAAATATTTTATTAAGATTACACCTTCTTAACAAAAGGAGTGCGTAGTAAAAAGTTCTTAATACAATTTCTAATAGGATTAAGCTCATATACAGTCCCTATAGAGCCTCCTTTACCCGTAATTTTAGGAAATGGGTACATAGTATTTATTTTAATTTTTTCGTTTTTAAATTTAAGTTCGTTTAATCTTAATGCAAAAACATGCTCTAAAAACAAACCCTCATTATCTCTAACTTTATGGTAGGCCTGACCTAGATACAATTTATAACTCGTGATCTTTGCATAATAAAAATCCGTAAAAATCCGATCTAAAGCTTTTTTTACAAAAATAAAATTAATTGGATACGAAAAAATGAAATCAGAATTATTAGTTTTATTGTAAACAAAATAATTTTCAACAAATAACTTTCCAGTGACTTTGAAAAAGCTGTCATGCTCTTTAAGTAATTCACTATTTGAAAATACATATTGCATTAACTCACCTTCACCATATCCTTTACCATAAAGAAATGTTTTCTCTCTATCTCCATTAAAAGAGAGAATCTCTAAATTTTTACCTTTAGTTAACGCTAAATTTACTAGTTCATTTGAATAGGTATAAGCAGAATTATCACATATAATTATACTTTTGAAATTAGATTCATTAAGCCATCTCTTTAATGCTAAAATATGTAAATGTTCACGCTCCTTTGGATTTTTTAGTTCCACAAAACTTGAAAAAGGATAGATGCAAGAAGTGATTATTAAACAGGTTTTATTCATCTTAATCTAAATTTAAATAAATAGAGATTATACATGGCTATAATAAATTCATTTTTAAATAATTTATGCAATATTAGTATGTAAAAAGTCATCCCAAGAATACTTATAATGCCTAATCTAAGAAACATATTTAAAAAGAAATCATGGAACAAAAAATAAAAAAAAATAAATGGAATTAATGAAATACTACCTTGCCAAAAAGCAGTTAGACAAATACGAATCGAAGTTTTAAAAAAAACATAATATCCCAACATCAAACAAACTACTACTTCAGTTATAAAAGTAGCCCAAGCAGCACCATTTTGATATAAAAAAGGAATGAGTATAAAGTTAAAAACCAAACTAGTTATAGATCCAATTAAAACAGAAAAAAGCATGTATTTTTCCATTCTCATTGTATTTAAAATTTGAAGTATTAGAATATTTGATAATCCAACAATGATAATCAAAGGAGCTAAAATTTGAGTGGTGGGTATCGAAGCAATAAATTGTTTACCAGCAAATAGCATAATTAATTCAGACGAAAAAAGACCTATAAATAATGAAATTGGCAATGAAACAAAAAAATGGAATGAAATTGATTTTTCAATTAATTTATTATACTCAGGCATATCATTTTTTTCAAGTGCAATTGACATCCTTGGAAGCATAACCACTCCCAAACTAGTCACTATTGGCAAAGCTGCCTTATAAAGCCTCATCGATGCATTATAATAACCTACATAAAGACTATTTGTTAGAAAACCAAGTATTATAGTATCCATTAATACATAAATACTTGTAGCAAAAATTGTTGCAAAGAGAAGTAATAAGGGTTTTGAATGTAAAGAGTAATTTATTGTAAACGAAAATTTTATTTTATCTTTTAAATAATAAAAATTAATAAAATTGTTAATAAAAAGGCCAAGAAAGGTTAATCCAAAATAAATACCAAAATCAGCTTTGCTATTTACAAAAATAAATAATAATACTATTGAAAGCAATTTAACTATAACATTCCGGATCGTAATCAATCTAAATTCCTCAATTCCAGTAAAGAACCAGTCTACATTCGTAAAACTAAATAATACAAATAAAATAGAAATTAAAAAATATTTAAAGTCAACTTCGAGCTTTGGAACTAAAAACAACAGCAATAAATAAAAAAAAGAGAGAACTACCGAGTTTATAATGTTGATAGTTACTAGTTCATTAAATAGTTTATCGCGTTTTTCTTTATTATCGCGTAATCTTGCTATTTCTCTAACTCCATAAGCAGGTATCCCAAGTGCAGCAACAATTACAAAATACTGTACAATTGACATTATAAATGCTAATTTTCCCGTACCTTCTGGCCCTATAACTCTTGCAATATATGGAAATGTTATTAAAGGGTATAAAACATTAGTAACTAATAATAATGTATTGTAAAAGTAATTTTTTATTAAACTCATATTTTACCAATTAACTAATACAAAAATAGTTGTAGGACATTTTCATAATAATTACCTTTTAAAGACTTCATTTTAATACTTTGACTATCAGTATAATTATTAATTAAAAATGAGTGCTTTTATTAATGATCACATCTTTAAAACTCAATCTAATTCTTTTATTTTTTTTGTAAAAATTAAATAAAGAATTACTAAGATCCCACCCAAAATCCCACCCAAAAAAATTCCATTTGCTTTACCGACTTTTTCTTTTTTCAAAGGCAAAATAGGTTTATCTATAACCTGAATCAATGGTGTTTCTCGTCTTAATGATACTTTAGCCAACTCTGATTGTTTCACTAGTTCAGTTAATATGGCTGAGTTGGCTTGTACATCAACTTGGCGTTTAGCAGATGGAACTCTTCGAACATTTAAGGCAGGATTTAATGCAAAAGTATTATCATTAGCCACTGCTACACCTGTAATAGAATTATTTAATTCGCCACGAATAGAATCGGTCTGTCTTTGCAAAATAGCCATATTCGCTTTGGCTTTTTTTGTTTTAGTTGCTACGTAAAAACGACCTACTTGAATTGCTAATCCTTCACAAAAATACTTAGCAAATAATTCATTCTTTGAGGTGACTTCCAAGGAAATAATGTCAATTTTTTTATCTTTTTGACCAATGTATAAAGATGTTCTTAACAAATCCTCATAAATCAACCCCAAAATGCTATCGTGTACTCTAGTAAAATATTTTCTTTTAGTATCAGGAGAAAATTGTATTTTAGATAGTTTTGGTTTATTATCTCTCCATTCATTAATTTGAATATACATTTCTGCTAAAGAAATAGTCTTATTGTTTATGATAACAGGGGTTAATAAAGTTTGTTCAACCATCTTTCTAGACTTAAAAAGTTCTATTAAATTAGAACCCTCAAATATTCCTCCTCCTCCTCCTCCTAAATCAAACCCAAAAGAACTAGCCAGACCTAAGACACCTCCTATTCCTCCAGATTTTTCACTTTCAAGTGCAAAAGATAAACTAGCGGTATAAACTGGTTTTATAACCAAAGAATAGGTCAGCCCTAAAACAGCTCCAAATACTCCTGCTATTATAATAATTTTCCATTGAGAAAGTAAATAAACAAACCATTCTTTGCCTATTTCAATTAATTCTTTTAAAGATATTTCTTCTTTGACTTTTGCTTCATTTGCCATTTTTTAACTATTTGTTGTAATTATATTTGTTCTGAAATAGGTAGGCGGTTGTGCTTGTATCGCTATTGTACTATTTAAACGCCGTCACAATCAATAAAGCAATACTGGTGATGACACTGCCTATACTTACCCATTCGCCTGTACTCATTCTTTTGCCTTCCGGTTTTTCAGGAACTACAATTTGAGAACCCGGTAAAACCTTAGGGTACGATCGTATGAAAAAGAAAGTACTGGAGACTGCTGCCTTACCATTGGGATAAATGATATAGGCTTTTTTCTTCCAGCCCTTGGCATCAGTTCCTCCAACAGCTCCTATATAATAACTAAATCCTTTACCTTTTTCATAAGGTATCTCTGAAGTCAAAAGCACACTACCTGTTACTTTCACGCTTTCATTGTACACAGAAACTTCAATTTCATCACCGGGAAATAAGGTAACATTCGTATTGTCACTTGGATCTTTAACTATTTTTCTCCACTCAACCGGAATAGTAGAATATTTTAAATCTTCTTTTAATTTTTTGGTCAGTTTATTTTGAATGGAGTCTTTCTTTCCTAAATTCAGGTCCACATTTTCTATTTCTTCAATTTGTTTCGCCTGAATAGGGCGTTTGATTTTTACTCCATCTAAATTGGCTACCGATTTCAATCCTCCCGCTCTTTGGATAATATCATATATCTTCTCCTTTTTATTGGCCAAAACATATTTTCCGGAATAATTTACTGCTCCACTAATGGTAACGACCTCCGGTTTTTCATAAACAGCCATTCTGCGAATATTGACTACGTCAAAAGGTTGCAGTTCAAAGTTTTTGATTTGCTCATTGCTCTCTGCTGTAATCTCCAGATTAAACAATTGTACTCTGTTAGGATTAGCATCGTCAATTTCATCCGATTTGATCATTCGGGCTATCTCCACTCTTTTGGATGCTGAACCTGTTAATCCGCCTGCCTGAACCAATAAATCATTTAAAGTCAGGTTCTCGTGATACTCATAAACAGCAGGTTTTTTAATCTCCCCGTCTATGGTGATTTTATAGTCCTCCTTGAAATCTAAAATGGAATAGACCGTTACAATGTCTTCTTTTTTCAGACTGATATTGGCATCGGAATCTCCTGCCAAGGCTTTGGCCAGATTCACATTGGTTACTTCAGTAGTCAGATCGGCTTTCAATCGAACAATGGTGGCTCTCTTGGTATAGGCATCTTCTTTCAGTCCATCGGCTTGAGCAACTAGATCAGCTATACGCATTCCCTCATAAAAGGAATAGACATCGGGTCTGAAAACCGCCCCTTCAATTTTAATACGATTCTCAAAACGGTTTAAAATCTTAGAAACACGATACACATCACCTGCAAGTGGTTTATAGATATTGTATTCAGCCGCTTGTATATCTTTTACCTTAAAATCTTTGCTTGTTTTTTGGAGTACATTAACCGAAGCCGTATAGGCAAACTCATTGAATCCGGAAGCAAAAGTCAGTAAATCTTTAAAAGTCTCCCCTGCTTTCATCTCGAAAATACCGGGACGCTTTACTTGACCTTCTACAGTAACTCTTTGTGTGTAAACTGGAATCCGAATGACATCGTTGTCTTTCAACCCCACATTATCCGATTGATTCCCGTTGACCAAAAAATTGTAAATATCTATTTTCTTGTATACTTTATTGTTTCTTAACAACTCGATGTTTCTGTAACTTCCGTTTTTTCCGGGTCCACCTCCTAAAAACAAGGCATTGTATACGGTTGCTAAAGAAGAAATGGAATAGTTTCCGGGTTGTTTACTGCCTATTAGGGTTACTTTAATGGTTCTAATGCGACTCAGGCTAATTCCCACTTGGGATTGACCTGATTGTACTGTGCTATAAACTCTGGCGATAGCGCCTTTTATTTTCTGGGAGGCTGCCTCAATAGTCATTCCTGAAACCGAAATTTGGCCTACATTTTGAATAGTAACCTTACCTTCCATTGTTACGGGAATACTGGCATTAAACTCCTGCACTCCATAAACACTGATTTGCAATTCATCTCCGGGACCTAAAATATAATTTACCGGGGTGGCTAATTTTAAATTGGGCTCAAAGTTCAAGGTGGGATTATCAAACAACTCCGATCCAAAAACCAACGAATTCAGGGTGTCTTTCACCTTTTTGTTGACGATTTTATCTTGCTTTCGAGTCAGTTCTTCTGTATTCTCTTCCACATTCTCTTTTTTTGGTACTGCCGTCGTAGTAGTCGGCACTCCTAATCGAACTTTTAATTTGGCAAACTCTGTTGCCGACATCCCTTTGGCTAATGCAATTGGCTCCACCTGCTCTATAGTGGTGTTGTTCGCTTGCAACTGTGATTTTATTTTAGCAATATCGGTGTCTGATAAATAATCCACTTTCAAAGTACTCAAATCAGAGCCTTTAAACAGATCTTGAGCCATCAGTGTTCCTGATTGAAAAAGTACAAACAAAAATAAAATAACAGTAAATATTTTTCTCATAATGCTAAAGTAATTAATATTAAAAATCTTAAAAAATGAAACAAAACCCTTTTGGTATTATTGTTAAAAAGTAGTCGATTTCGGCTGTTTTAATGTTGTATGCACTAAATATAACAAAAACCTGCCATCTGAAATCTGAAATCTTTCAACAGCTTCGCCTCAGTGACTCCCACAACGGGTTCACCAAAATTTCAAACGATTACAAATTTATGCAAATTAAAAGGATTGATGTCCTTTTATCAGTATTATATGGTAAGCTGAATATTATAAAAAATAAGGTTATTTCTTACACTTAATGCATTAGAAACAAGCAACTTAATTTACAAACCCCACTACTAAATTCAATTCTTATTTAATATAAATTCTAAAAATAAAAAATTAAAGCTCTTTTTTATCCACTCGAAGCACGCAACCCATAGATTCTAAAATCAAAATATAGTGATTCTGATTGACCTCCTGAATGATGGCAGACTGACTTACAAACGGTCCCGATTCCAGCACAATTTTATCTCCTTTTTTCCATTGTTCCAAAGAAACTTCATAGACGTCCGGTACGGAAAGCCAATTTCTGATAGCTTCAATTTCTGAATCCTTAACTATTGCAGGTTTTGCCAACCAAAACAAATAACGTATGGCACCTGTCACTTCAAAGATGCGGTTCCGTTGCTTTTCTTCAATCTGCACAAATATATAGGAATTAAACAAAGGCACACTTACAATTTTTTTTCGATCAGACCATTGGTTCTCTTTTGTAACCAAAGGACAATACGTCACCACCCCAATTTCATTCAATCGCTCCGCTACCTTCTTTTCCCACTTGGGTTTGGTGTACACTACATACCAATTCATAGTCTTTAAATTCGTTTTTCTAAGCTCATTTTTTTTTGTTCGACCCAAATACTTTTAACTTCCCTGTTCCCCTTTAGGGGGTAGACGGTCAACCTCCCACTTCTAATTTTTTCCAACCGATTACCCATAACCCATAACCCATAATTCATAACTCATAATTCATAACTCATAACCCATAACTCATAATTCATAACTCATAATTCATAATTCATAACTCAAAACTCATAATCCATAACTCATAACCCATAATTCATAACTCATAATTCATAATTCATAACCCATAACTCATAATTCATAACCCATAACCCATAATTCATAACTCATAACTCATAATTCATAACTCATAATTCATAGCTCATAACTCATAACCCATAACTCATAACTCAAAACTCATAATCCATAACTCATAACCCATAATTCATAACTCATAACCCATAACCGATAACTCATAACCCATAACCGATAACTCATAACCCATAACTCATAACTCATAACTCATAATTCATAACTCATAACTCATAACCCATAACCCATAACTCATAATTCATAACTCATAATTCATAACCCATAACTCATAACCCATAACTCATAATTCATAACTCATAATTCATAACCCATACCTCTCCTCACGAATACATCTTCTCATAATACCCTTCATAATCTCCCGAAGTCACATTGTTCAACCATTCCTGATTATTCAAGTACCAATCGATGGTAATTTCCAGCCCTTGTTCGAAAGTGACTGAGGGTTTCCATCCCAATTCCCTGTTTATTTTACCGGCATCAATGGCGTAACGCAAATCATGTCCCGGTCTGTCTTTGACATAAGTAATAAGTTTTGCCGATTGACCTGACTCTCTGCCCAACTTTTTGTCCATAATTTGGCATAATACTTTAACCAAATCAATATTTTTCCATTCGTTAAAACCGCCAATATTATAAGTTTCGTGATTCATTCCTTGGTGAAAAACCAAATCAATAGCCACGGCATGATCCTTTACAAACAGCCAATCTCTGGTATAATTTCCATCCCCATAAACGGGTAAAGGCTTGTTATTGATAATATTATTGATAAACAAGGGAATTAATTTTTCAGGAAAATGGTTGGGCCCGTAATTATTGGAACAGTTGGTCAGTACAAATGGTAAACCATAAGTCTCGCCATAAGCTCTGACAAAATGGTCTGAACTGGCTTTGGAAGCCGAATACGGAGAATTGGGATCGTAAGGTGTCGTTTCTGTAAACAAACCTTCAGCTCCCAAAGAACCATATACCTCATCAGTGCTAACGTGGTAAAAACGTTTGCCTTCACTGTTATTTGCCCATTGTTTTCGAGCCACATTAAGTAAATTCACGGTTCCAATCACATTCGTTTTTACAAAAGCCATCGGATCTTCAATGGAACGATCCACATGCGATTCGGCAGCCAAATGAATGACGCCGTCAAACTGATGCTCCTGAAACAATTGGGCAATAAAAGCCTCGTTAGTAATATCCCCTTTTACAAATGTATAATTGGACTCCTTTTCGATATCAGTTATATTTTCCAGATTCCCCGCATAAGTAAGGGCATCCAAATTATAAATATGGTATTTTGGATATTTTTGGACAAAAAGCCGCACCACATGCGAACCTATAAATCCTGCACCACCGGTGATTAATATGTTTTTCATTTTATTTTTGTTTTTGTTTTACTTTATTCTCTTTTCCTCTAAGGTCAGGCAATACTAACAACCTACAACCCAACCAAAACCCCCTATAGCTTCCCGTCAACACCATCGCCTAAAACTCCTTTTACATCATAAAGAACACTGTTCTGATTCCGGAGCACATCAAAGTCTAAGCTTAAAAATTCCTGATGTGCCACGCCTAAAACCACAGCATCAAAAGTGATTGTTGGTGGCTGATTGCTGGCGGATAATCCATATTCGTGCAAGACCTCAGCTGGATTAGCCCAGGGATCATAGAGGCTCACATGAATTCCATAATCTTCCAAAGCCCTGATGACATCGACAATTTTAGTATTGCGAACATCGGGGCAATTTTCCTTAAAAGTAATGCCCAGCATCAGCAGACTCGCTCCGTTTATGGTGACTCCTTTTTTAATCATCAGCTTGACCACCTGCGAAGCCACATACTCTCCCATACTGTCATTCAAACGGCGTCCTGCCAGAATAATTTCAGGATGATAACCCATTTCCTGTGCTTTTTGAGCCAAATAATAAGGGTCTACTCCAATGCAGTGTCCGCCAACTAAACCAGGTTTAAACGGAAGGAAATTCCATTTGGTTCCCGCTGCTTCCAGCACGGCATGCGTATCGATTTCTAAAATATTGAATATCTTGGCCAATTCGTTGACAAAGGCAATGTTGATGTCACGCTGAGAATTTTCGATTACCTTGGCAGCTTCCGCCACTTTTATCGAAGGTGCAAGATGCGTTCCGGCCGTAATTACCGATTGGTACAATTGATTGACTTTCTGTCCGATTTCAGGAGTGGAACCCGAAGTGACTTTCAGAATTTTATCCACGGTATGCTCTTTGTCTCCCGGATTAATCCTTTCGGGTGAATACCCCGCAAAAAAATCAACATTGAACGTTAGACCAGAAATTCTTTCCAAAACAGGTACACATTCCTCCTCAGTAACCCCGGGATAAACGGTAGACTCATAAATGACAATATCGCCTTTTTTCAATACTTTGCCCACCGTCTCACTGGACTTGTACAAAGGGGTTAAATCAGGACGATTGTTTTTATCCACTGGGGTGGGAACCGTTACGATAAAATAGTTACAATCCGCTATTTCAGAAAGGGTTGAAGTGCAAAACAAACCAATGGCATTGGTTGAAGTTTCAACTAATACCTGCTGCAAGCTGACAGAATCTATCTCGAGTGTACTGTCATTCCCTTGTTTAAGCGCATCGATTCTGGACTGATTGATGTCAAATCCCACCACTGAATATTGGGTGGCAAACAAACGTGCCAAGGGCAAGCCTACGTATCCCAAACCTATTACGGCAATTTTTATATCTGTTTTCAATTTTTTATTTCTTTTGTTTCTAATGATTGAAACCTGGTTTTCTTATTCCTTTTTTATATAGAAGCCATCCCTTTGATCTTTGATTATTCACAACGATTAAACAGTTAACCGACAACTCATAACCAATAACTCACAACCGTCAACTGACGACCCATAACCGATAACCCATAACTGACAACCGACAACCCCTAACTCCCTATCCCCTGATATACAAATCCAATAGTCTCCAATGCTTTCTTGTCCAGAATATTTCTTCCATCAAACACAAAGGCTGGTTTTTGCATGCTATCATATATTTTTTGCCAGTCATAGTGCACAAATTCATCCCATTCCGTCAGTACGGCAATTGCGTGAGCATCCTTGCAGGCTTCATACGGACTGTCAAAGGAACTGATGGCATTCGCATTTTTTTCAGCCGTTCTGCTTTCTAAATAATCCAAATCATTCAGCACTTTTTTATGGGACACTTTTGGGTCATAAACCGCAATTTGTGCGTGTTCGTTAATTAAATCATTGGCTACATAAATCGCCGCTGATTCCCTGGTGTCGTTAGTGTCTTTCTTGAAAGCCCATCCCAAAAATGCAATTTTCTTATCGGAAACAGTATTGTAAAGGGTCTGCACAATTTTATTGGCAAACCGCTTTTTCTGATGGTCGTTCATGATAATTACCTGTTCCCAATAATCGGCCACTTCGTTTAATCCATAGGATTTAGCGATGTAAACCAAATTCAGGATGTCTTTCTGAAAACAGGAACCTCCAAAACCAACTGAAGCTTTAAGGAACTTAGGTCCTATTCTGCTGTCCGTTCCTATGGCCCTGGCTACTTCATTGATGTCGGCACCCGTTTTTTCACAAAGTTCTGACAAGGCATTGATGGAGGATATTCTTTGTGCTAAAAAAGCATTGGCTGTCAGTTTTGATAATTCAGATGACCACACATTGGTAGTCAGTATTTTTTCAGGAGCCACCCAGTTAGAATAAACCTCCACCAGGGCCTGAATCGCTTCCTGTCCTTCAGCCGACGGATCTCCGCCAATCAGTATGCGATCGGGATTCAATAAATCCTGGACAGCTGTTCCCTCGGCAAGAAACTCAGGATTGGACAAAATTTGAAACTTTACGTGATTCCCGGTATTGTCCAGAATACTTTTGATGGCTTCGGCTGTACGTACAGGCAGAGTCGATTTCTCAACCACAATTTTATCGTCTTTGGCAATTTTGGCAATTTGTCTGGCACACAATTCGATATATTTCAAATCGGCAGCCATTCCTTTGCCTTTACCGTATGTTTTTGTTGGAGTGTTTACTGATATAAAAATGATTTGGGCTTCATCAATTGCTTTATCCACATCGGTCGAAAAAAACAGGTTTCGCCCTCTGGCTTCGGCAACAATGTCGCTTAATCCCGGTTCGTATATTGGAATATTATTCTGGTCTTCATCGTTCCAGGCGGCAATGCGTTCGGCATTCAAATCCACAACCGTAACCTGAATGTGTGGGCATTTTTGCGCAATAATCGCCATAGTTGGCCCACCAACATATCCAGCCCCAATGCAACAAATTTTTGTAATTTTCATTTTCTGTTTTCTTTTTTCTATTCCTTTTTTCTTTTCTCTTCTTTTCTCTATTTTCTCTATTTTCTGAAATCTGCATTCTGCTACCTGAAACCTGCATTCTGCTACCTGAAATCTGCATTCTGCTACCTGAAACCTGCCATCTCTAATCTGCAATTCCCCCTTTAGTGGGTTAGGGGGCCAAATGCTCCCAATACCAACTTACCGCCTCCTTCAAGCCTTCTTGCAAAGAAAATTGTGGGTCATACCCCAATAGGGCTTTCGCCTTTTCGATACTGGCCAGAGAATGGGGAATATCTCCTGCCCGATTAGGGCCATATTCGATAGCGACATCGGCAATACGAGGATCGTATTCCGCCAAATATTTTTTTAAATAGTCCACTAAATTGTTCAGGGTGTTTCGGTCTCCGTATGCCGTATTATAAACTGTATTGACGGCTGCCGGATTTTGGGTGGTCATCGCCAGTTCATTCATTTGAATCACATTGTCAATATAGGTAAAATCACGTGAATAGTTTCCATCCCCGTTTATTTTTGGGCTTTCGAGTTGCATCAGTTGCATGACAAATTTTGGTATAACGGCAGCATAAGCTCCCTGGGGATCTTGTTTGCGTCCAAAAACATTGAAATAGCGCAACCCTATGGTTTCTAATCCATACGTTCGGCTAAATATTTCAGCATAGAGTTCGTTGACATATTTAGTGATGGCATAAGGTGAAAGTGGTTTCCCAATCACCTCCTCTACTTTAGGCAATCCTTCTGAATCTCCGTAAGTCGAAGAGCTGGCGGCATACACAAATCGCTTCACCTTAGCATCGCGGGAAGCCACAAGCATATTTAAAAAACCGGAGACATTCACGTCGTTGGTGGTAATGGGATCATTAATGGAACGAGGCACCGAACCCAAAGCGGCTTGATGCATAACATAATCCACATTCTGAACTGCATTCTGGCAATCTGCTAAATTCCGAATATCACCTTCTATCAGTCGGAAATTTTCGTTGGTAATGAAGTCCTTTAGATTGTGCTTATGTCCTGTGGCAAAATTATCCAAACAAACTACGGGATGCCCTTTGGATAAAAAATACTCACATAAATTGGACCCAATAAAACCCGCTCCACCCGTAATTAATATCGTGCTTTTTCCTTCTTTCATCTGTTTATAATATCTGTTTTTTATTTGAAGACCTGTCTGCCGACAGGCAGGTGGAACGCCTATAACCGTTTTTCTGCGTGTTAATGACGATTGTCTTGGGCGTCTCATTCTTTTACATTAAAACAAACGGGTTATCGTATTTGTTTCCTTCTAAATTGACCCATAATCTTTTCGAAAATACTTTTTGGTTTATCGTCATCATTGTATCCGTTCGAGTAGGTCGTGCTTCCGTAACCGTAGCCATAGCCATAGCCATAACCGGCTCCGTACTTAGCTTTGTTCTGGAATCCGTTCAAAATAATACTGGTATTGTTGAGTTCACCCCGTTTTACCCTGTTGTTGAGTAAGGTAATCATGTCTTTTTTGGTGAAGTTCTGTCTTACGATGTATAAGGTAACATCACAATATTGAGCCAGTTCCAGGGCATCCGAAACTAAACCAACAGGTGGTGTATCCAAAATGATATAATCGTAGGTTCTCTTTAACTCTTCAATCATTTCCTTCATTCCGTCGCTCATAATCATCTCGGCAGGATTAGGCGGAATGGGTCCGGAAACAATAACATCCAGAAAAGGAATGTGAGTGGGAATTATGATTTCCTCTAGCGTTTTTTGTTTAATGAGGTAATTTACCACACCAATCTCATTCGATATATTAAACTCTTCAAACATTTTGGGTTTTCTCAAATCCAACCCAATAATAACGGTCTTTTTTTCGCTTAAGGCAAATACCGTGGCTATGTTCAGAGAGCAGAATGTCTTTCCTTCCCCACTGACAGAGGAGGTAATCATCAGCGTTTTTGCTCCATCCACTTTTTGCTGTTTGTACAAAAACTGAAGCGAAGACCGAATGGCTCTAAAGGATTCGGATAAAGCCGATTTTGGTTTTTCAAAAACCGCTAAATTGGTGTTATCCTTACTTAATCCAATGACTCCTATCAACGGAATCTTGGTTAGTTTATTGATATCCTCTGTGTTTTGAATGGAATTGTTGATGAAGAAAATGGCAAAAACAAAAAGCAGGGGAATCAATAATCCTAGGAATAAAGCCAGCACATAGTTGACGGATGTTTTCGGACCAATGAGTCCGCCACCAATATCTTTTGCAGGATCGATAAAGTGAATGTCTGACAGTGATGCTGCTTTCACAATATCGGCTTCACTTCGTTTTTGAAGAAAAGTACTGTAAATATTGTCGCTTAAATCATATTTTCTTTTGATTTTAATCAACTCTTGTTGGTCTTCAGGAAGTTGCTTGATGGTGCTTTCGGTTTCATTGATTTTACTGGTGACCATAGCCAGATCAAACTGCAAGGAAGATTTAGCTGTGGCAATATTTTCGAGTAACACCTTTTTTACGGCTTCCATCTGATTGTCAAAATCCCTGAATATCTTCTCGCTTTTTACGGCATAGGCCAGCTCGGATCTTTGGGTAGAAAGAGAAATTAATTTCGAAACATTCACGACAATATTGGGATCTTCAATTCCTGCAACCGATGGCGCCGGAAGCTTGGCATAATCGTCACTGCTTTTTAAATAGGATTTTAAGGAATTATAATACGCTATTTTTCGGCTAATCTCATCTTTCTTTACATCGTATTCCAGTGCTTTATCCGAAAATTTAGATCCGTCTCCTTCAATGTTATAGATGTTTTTGTCTTTACGGAAGTTTTTCAGTTCATTAGTTGTTTCTTTGAGTTGCGACTCCATGGCCACAAGCGTGCTGTCAATGAACTGGATGGTGTTGGTTGCAAATTGGTTTTTGCCGTCCAATTGTCTTTTAATTAACATTTGAACCGTTGAATTCAGGTATTCCACCATTCGGGCTTTATTAGTTCCCTGCATTCCCAGTGTAATAATGGATCCTCCTTTATCATCCGACTTTACATTGATTCCTCTGTAACCCGAAACAGTCCCGTCAAAATCATTGAATTGGACAAAATATTCGTTTCCTTTATAAAAACCGGGATTGTCTTTTATCTGGAGTTTCCAATTCAAAAAAGGCAATCTCACCAGAGCTCCCACTTTGTATCTTTTGATAAAATTACCTGGTGCAACAGCAGTGTTGCTATAAGAATTGTCCGCATAGGTTATAAGAGAAACCGAATTACCCGCAAAAGGAATTCGGATTTCATATTCGCTTTCACTCAGAAATTTAATACCAATGAGGGTTCCTGCAAGTTGCCCTTTGGATTTATCGATGTTGACATAAAAAGGCACGGCACCATAAGCATCGACCAAATTGTATTTTCCCTGTGCGAGATATCCAATGTAATATTGCAGTTTATCGACAACCAACTCATTATGAGAGCGGGATTGAAGCGTGGTAGCTACCGTTTGTACCTGATCAGAAGTGCCTCCCCAATTGAAAACCAGACTGGTAGTAGAAGTAAACAGCGGATTGCTTTCTTCTTTCACGGAAATCAGAGACTCCATGGCATAAATCTTTTCCTTACGGATATTTACCTGATAGGCTATGGTGAAGGTAATGGCCAGACTCAGTATAAACCATCTCCAGTAACTTCCAATCTTGATTAGGAATCCCTTAAAATCAAATCCGGAGTCGGCTTCAAAAATAGAAAAATCTTTTATATCTAACATTTTTGACTTTTATTATAATTTTAATAGTACTAAGCTGGTCGTAAATAATGAAATCAGGGTGATGATGGTGCCTATAGATTCTATGCCTGTTTTACCTGTTCCCCATGTTTTTTGTTTGAGCGGTTTCACATAAATGTAATCATTGGGCTGCAAATTATAATAAGGTGACCGCATTACGTTAATATCGGTTAAATCAATATCATGCATTTCGGTTCCGGAAGGCAACTGTCGAATGATTGTAACAGCTTTACGGTTTCCTGTAATGGTAATATCCCCTGAATTGGCTACGGCTTCCATAATGTTGACGTGATCCTGAAATAAAAACTTGGTCCCTACACTGCCCACTTCCCCATTAATGGTGTATTTGAATCCTGCCAATCGCACAATGACAAAAATATTGGCTTCTTTTTTAAAATAGTCATCAAGAAGTTGTTTCTCAATTTTCAGTCGCAACTCTTCCACCGTAAAACCAATGGCATTGATTTCACCCAAAACCGGAATGCGGATATTCCCGTGATCGTCTACTGTGTAACCGGAAAAATACAAAGAAGAACCTGCATTATCGGTTTCGCCTTTGTTGGTAGGGTTAAAAATAGAAACTAGTTTGGGATCATCGGCTTTAATGGTGATACTCAAAACATCATTCACCTGAAGTCGGTAGGGTTTTAACATCACCTCCGAAATTGGGACATCGGCGGGGGTTCCGCTTTTATTTTGGAGATAAACCAAGTCTTTGACAGGAATGCAAGAAGTAAAAAACAGACTAATTCCCAGCAATATATAGAGTACGGATTTGTTCATTTTTATATTTTAGATAACAAATATAGAGTTTCATTTAATAATTTAAAAGTAACACCATTCTTTATATGAATTATTTATTTTTGGCTTGCCCACACAATAAGAATATTTCGAAAAAACAACCTAAAACCCAGAACTCAAAACCTAAAACCCCTAACCCTTAAAAGACTTTTCAAACGGCACCCGCTGCAAAATACTCCTTCCTAATGTGACCTCATCTGCATATTCCAGTTCATCTCCTACAGATATTCCACGGGCAATGGTAGAGGTGATGATGTCGCAATCCTGTATTTGCTTAAAGATATAAAAATTGGTGGTATCCCCTTCCATTGTGGAGCTTAAAGCAAAAATAATCTCGCTGACATTACCTGTTTTTACTTTTTCGACCAGAGAATTGATGTTCAGTTGACTAGGGCCCACACCATCTATAGGCGAAATCTTTCCACCTAAAACGTGATAAATCCCTCTAAATTGCCCGGTGTTTTCGATAGCCATTACATCGCGAATATCTTCGACCACACAAATTATCTGATGGTCTCTCTTAGTGTTCGAACAAATCTCGCAAACGGCCACATCCGAAATATTATGGCAGCTCACACAAAACTTCACTTCTTCACGCATGCTCGTCAGAGCCTGCACCAGAAAACCGGTATGTTCTTTGGGCTGCTTCAATAAATGCAACACCAGCCGCAAAGAAGTTCTTTTACCTATCCCCGGTAACTGCGCCATTTCGTTGACTGCTTTTTCTAAAAGTTTTGATGAAAATTCCATAAAGACAAATGTAGTGATTTGTTTGGAATGGGTTATTTGGTGAACTGGTTATTTGGTGAATCGGTTAGGATATGGGTATCGGTTAAATCAAAAGTTGTACTCCAAATTAACAAATAGCCTGCCAACCAATAACTGGCAAATTTTCCAATCCCCCCTTAGAGGGTCAGGGGGTAACCCATAACAAAAAACCATCAACCCACAAAAAAAGAGGCTTTCGCCTCTTTTTTATTTATTAAAAATCTTCTTGTACCACGGCTTTTTTTCAACCTTGACACCGTAACCATAGCCTCCATAGCCATAGCCTCCATAGCCGTAACCATAGCCATATCCATACCCTTTTTTGGTTTGTGTATCATTGAGCAACAAAGCCATATTGGGCAGTTTATTTTCTTTGTACAGTCTTTCGGGAATGGGAAGCATTCTTTTATCCAGATGGTTGGCACGCACCACATAAACGGTAGTATCCGCATGTTTTGCCACAATCAGGGTGTCAGTCACTAAACTCACCGGAGCCGTATCAACAATAATATAGTCGTATTCTTTTTTCAGTTGGGCAAAGAGTTCATCAACCTTTTTATTCATCAGTAACTCCACCGGATTCGGAGGTATAATTCCTGTGGGAAGGACATAGAGACTATCAAAGCCTTCTGCTTTTGTGATATAATCGGCAATCGAAACATTTTTAGAAGACAGATAATTTGTCAGACCATGTTTAATTGGCACATCGAAATAATCAGACAGCTTCGGATTTCTGATGTCCATTCCTATCAACAGCACCTTTTTGCCGGAAAGGGCAAAGATAGCCGCTAGGTTAACGGTGATAAACGTTTTTCCTTCTCCGGGAATGGTTGATGTCATCATGATGGTTTTGGCCATGCCATCTGGCACCTCATTCAGCATAAAGTCAAGATTGGTTCTGATAATTCGCAATGCTTCGGCTGTACTTGTTCGGCTTTCTGACTCTATCAATTTAGAAGGGGATTCAGAATTGGGCAGGTCTCCAATAAAAGGAATCTGTGTTTTTCCTACCATATCCTTTTGACTTTTTACCTTGGTATCTAAAAGATCCATTAGGTATAGAATTAAATACGGAATCAGTAACCCCAACAATAAGGCAGCTAGATAAATGATATTTTTTTTGGGAGAAACTGGATTTTTAGAAGCTTTGGCAGTGTCAATAACTCTAGCATTAGGCTGAGTTGCGGCAAGCGTAATGGCGGTTTCTTCTCTTTTTTGCAATAAATACAAGTATAATTCTTCTTTTACCTTTTGTTGTCTGGCAATGACCCTAAACTGACGTTCCTGAACCGGAATTTTACCAATTTTAGAATTCATCAGCCCTTCACGGCCGTTTAAATCTCTTTTTTGAATAGCCAAAGTGGACTGTAGGCGGTTTAGACTGGCCACTACATTAGCTTTCAGGGAAGTAATCTGCTCGTCTAATTTAATCACTGAAGGATTCGCCACAGTAGCTGATTTCAGGATTCTGTTGCGTTGCAAAACCAATCCATTGTAGGCACTTATCAGTCCGGTTGCTTCATCCTGACCTGCAATAATATTGGAGGGCAACAAATCTGCATTACCACTTTTTTTCATGTAATCGAGCATCGAAGTAACCACATTTATTTGTATTTCGGTCTCGGCTAATTTTTTATTGTAATCATTGGATCCTTCGATAAACAATTTGGCTTCGGATTCGATATCGGTCAGCTGGTTCGAGGTTTTAAAACTTTGCACGTCCTGCTCCACCCCATCCAGTTCCTGGGTAATCAAAATCAGTCGGTTTGCAATGAATTTTGAGGTGCTTTCGGAGATAAAATTCTTGTCGGCAGCGGCATCCTCATTGTAAATCTGAATCAGATTGTTTAGAAAATCCTCTGCTTTATTCACCACGGCATCGTTTAGTGAAATAGACACCACACTACTCGTTTTACTGATGGAAGTCACTTCGAGTTTTTCCAGAAAATTCGACACTACATTTTCAAAAGGGCTGACCACGATGTCAACCGATTTATTGTTATTTTTATACCTGAATCCATTGCCGTTCAAAGAGGTAATAACCAGATTGGCATTCCTCAAGGCAATGACTTCCCCAAAGCGGAACTCTTTTTTATTCTTTAAAATTACTGATACCGTATCTGTATTCGATTCACTTTTTAAGCTAAACGTATTGGGTGTTAACTCGGTGAATTTAAGCCTCATTCCTTCGGTATCAAAATCCGGTTTGGCATTGCTGAAATTGACGGTAATTGGCGTTACTTTATAAATTTCGTTGTCAACAATTTTTCCTTTCACCACTATGCTGGTGTTAAGGCTCAGTTTTCGGACAACGCTTTCGACAAGGGTTCTCGACTTTAATATTTCGATTTCATTGTCCACATTATTTTTCACACCCGAACCTATTCCCAGATCGGAAAAAGCAGAAAGTTCCGAAAGAATACCGCCTTTCTTCTCATCTTTTACCAGAATGGTGGTAACTGCATTGTATCGGGGAATTGTATAACGCAGGTATCCATAGGCTGCAAAAAGGCAGGCGGCCACTGCCACTACAAACCATCGCCAATGGACGAGATACTTGTCTAAAATAGTTCTTAAATGAATATCGTCTTCCTGATATTCGTCTGACATAAAATTATCTTCCATGAAAAAATTAATTGGTGGTAGTAACGATTAGTGTAATTAAGGTAATGAGTAGAGAAGTAATGGAGATAATCACCCCGGTATTGGCCCCCACCGCTGCCCCGTTGATTTTGACTTTGTTGGGTTCCACATAGACCACATCATTCTGAGTCAGGTAATAAAAAGGGGAGTTAATAAAATCAGCCTTGGTAATATCAACGCGGTTATAGGATTTCACGCCGTTAGTTTCTCTAATAATCAGGATATTGTCTCTTCTGCCGTAGATGGTCAGATCTTTGGCCAATGTCAAAGCCTCTATCAGTGTAATACGTTCCGAAGCCACATTGTAGTTGCCCGGTAGAGTAACCTCACCCTGCACCGAGACTTTAAAGTTCATGAGACGCAAGTTAATAATAGGGTTTTTGATGTATTTAGCAATTTTGCCTTGCAACAGTTGCATGACTTCGGTACGGGTTAGTCCTCCCAGTTGGAGTTTTCCCAAAACCGGAAAATCAATAGTTCCGTTAGCGCTAACCAAATAAGATTGCATAACTTCCTGTCCTCTTATCGAACTTAGATTGTTGGAAGGAGCCACACTAATAGAACTCAAATTAAAAGGAATGGCTGTTTCTGGATCCTCGGCCGAAACGATAATCATCAGCAAATCATCAGGCTGTATTTTAATCTCATAGGAATTTGCTTTTTCGGTATGGGCCAGTCCGTCAATATTCTGATAATAGACCACCTCTTTTTTAGGGGCGCAGGAAAAAAATAAGACGGCAAAAAGAAAGGGAATTGATTTTTTTAATAAATAGATAACTTTCATGTAAGTATTATTTGTTATTTGTTAGTCCCGATGCTTCGGGAGAAAATGGGGATTTTTTTAAAGACACCCTCATTGTTGTTGTCCAATGCTTTGTTTTGCACGGTAGTAACAGTCTTTTGCATTCATCAGTTTGCATAAAACAGCCTACTTTTTTAATTGGCCAAAAAAAAAAAAATTATCAGAATGGCAAAGATAAGCAATGCAAACTTACAATTTGCCCTAATTACAAAAGGAATCCACTTTCCGTTTCTAATTCGATGGAATAAATCATGTGCTGAAGCTCTTCCTCTTAGATTCGTTTTTTTTCTCCCAGCCCTAAAGGGTGAAGAAAAAAACCTATTGCGATTCTCTATAAATAAATTCCTCTGCAGCTAGCTTCCGCTTTAGAAGGGGACAACCCGACAACCCCCAAACTAAAAAGCATTTTTATCTCCTTTAAATACACCCGCTACTGTATTCCACATAATCTTGATGTCCAATAGCAAACTCCAGTTTTCGATATACCATATATCGTGTTCCACTCGGTTCTTCATATCGGCAAGTTCCTTAGTTTCACCCCGAAAGCCATTTACCTGAGCCCAGCCGGTTATGCCTGGTTTAGCATAATGCCGAACAAGAAAGTTGCTGATTAATTCTGAATATTGTTCTGTATGTGACAACATATGCGGACGAGGCCCCACCACCGACATATTTCCTATTAATACATTAAAAAATTGCGGCAATTCATCCATACTGGTTCTACGTAGAAAGGCTCCTATTTTGGTTATACGTATATCGTCTTGCGTGGCCTGTATTTTATCGGAATCCTTGTTGATGCGCATTGTTCTGAATTTATAACAAGGAAACGATTGATTGTCCCTGCCCGAGCGTTGTTGCACAAAAAAGACAGGTCCTTTAGAATTTAATTTAATCAGTAGCATCAGGATAGGAAACAACCACGGAAAGAGAAATACTATTACAAACAAGGAAAAACAAAGGTCAAATAGTTTCTTAATCAAACGATGGAGCGTTATTTCAAGAGGTTCTTTGCGCAGCATCAAAACGGGAACATTGCCATTTCCGTAAAAAGTTATTTCAACCCTATTAGTCTTAGTGTATTGCTGAAAATCAGGAATAAACTTAATGCGAACCATATGTCGCTCACAAAGTAAGGTAAGACTATTGATAACTTCAATTTTGCTGATGTGGAGGGCAACATACATTTCTGTAACTTTTTCAGTGAGAATATAGTCTTCAATATCCTCAAATCCACCTAAGATTGGAGCCATTAGCTGTGTATCCGAATCTGTTTCATCATCAAAAAATCCCATCACACGATACCCATAAGTAAGGTCTTTGGAGAGTATTCTGTTCATACGCTCCCCTGTTGCATTGGCGCCTACTATGACTACCCTTCTATAATTATATCCTTTTGTGCGAACGTATTTTAGGGTTTTCATAAATACTATTCGGAAAACGATAAGAAAGATAAAAAAGGTTGTATAGAAATAAATCATCCTCAACCGTGATATTTCATCATAGTTCAGAACAATAATGAATACCGCAATAAAAGCAAAATGAATCAATAACAAACGAAATGTTCGCATCAGAATAGTATCAATTCGTTCTATCCGGATGATTCTATAGGAATCCTTAAATAATAATAAGAAAATCCAGAATACGTTCGATAGTAAAGAAACAGTTCGTTTCCCTCTATCATCTGCTAAGTCAAAATTTCCATATCGGAACAAAAAGGAGAGTGCTATGGCTACATTCAGCAGCACGATGTCCCAAACAACGAGACCCAGCTTGTAATAACGGGAAAAATGGTAGGTAGAAAATATTTTTAAAAGTGACATATAGATTTTGGGGACTTTTGGGGTGTTTTTTGTTAATTAAATATTGTGTGAATGGTTAATTGGTTATGGGGTTAATTGTGTCCATTGCTTCTCTTTTCATTTAATGAAAAAATTCTTTGTTTTTATTCGTTAAACGATTAAACTTCTCTCTCAAAATCAAACCACTAAACAAGGAATCATAATAGAGGTATTGTTTCCAAATGCGGCGGAGTTCTTAGAGTCAAATAGCTCTTTAAAAGCATGAATAAATCGTTTTTAATTTTTTTTTAACTACCCGCAAGTACCTTTTCATAAAATTTAATTAATTTTTCAGACTCATAATCCACGATCATTCATTTATCACTCTATCGTAACCATAATTTACCTCTTTTATTTTATAGTTTAGGATTATCTATTAGAATTACTATTTTGTTTGCAAAATAATTTATATCATTTGCATAAAGAGAGGTTTCCCGTACAGAAAATCTTCCTTCTTTTAAATTAAATTTTACAATAGATTTTTTTTTAAAGCCAGATATTCAATTCGTTAATTCAAATGCGGCAAACACTTTACTTTTAAGGATTCAACGTAAGTTCTTATTTCATTTTTAAATCTTTCTTTTGAAAATTTTAAAGATGATTCTCTTATTTTATTTTTATTATAGCTTAAATACTGATTTTCAAAATCTATTAGTTTACTGTTTAAAGATTCAGCATTCTGTATATTGTAACACAAGCCATTTTCTGGAGTAACAATCTCATTAGCAGCACCTCCTGAAAAAACAATTGTTGGCACTCCAGAAGCATGAGCTTCAACTATTACTATCCCAAAATCTTCCACTCCTGCAAAAACAAATGCTTTTGATTTTGATAAATAATCCTTTATTTTCGTTTTTTCCAAATATCCTGTAAACTCAATATTAACTCCAGCAATAGACTTTAAATATTTTGATTGTGTGCCATCACCAATAACTACTAATTTCTTTTTATTTTGTGTGAACGCTTCAACAACGATATCAAAACGTTTATATGGCTCTAATCTCCCTACAGTAACATAATAATCATCTGTAGTATCTGAAATATAAAAATCTTCAACGTCTACTGGTGGATAAATAACTACAGAATCTCTTTTATATCTTTCTTTTACCCAATTTTGTACAAAAACAGAATTAGAAATTAAATAATCAGGATTACGTGCAGATTCAATATCAAATCGTTGAAGATACCCTTTGACAAACGAAACTAATTTCAGAGGACCTTTAAAGTATAAGTCTGCCTCTTCCCATACATATTTAAAATTACGTGCTTGAAGATAACAAATATGCAATTCATTTCCAGACCTATAACCCTTTGACATAGTCCAAGAAGAACTTATAACCAAGTCAATCTCATTTTGCTTAGTTTGCTTATTAAATTTTTTAATAATATAAGGAAAAAAAGGCATTAGTATTCTAAATTTATACTTAAACAAGGACATAATTCTAGAACTTATTACATTTACATCTCGATTTCCAAAAGTTTTCTTTTGAAGTTCAAGGGTCATCTTATTCACATAAGCATAATAATAATCAAATTCATAAATCTCATTGATGGCACTAACAACACGTTCCGCTCCTCCGTATTTATCTAGCCAATCCGTTATAAATGCTTTTTTCATATTTTAAATAATTATTTTAATTGGCAATTTTAAAAATTTTCATTTATCAATTTTAAAATTTTTGAAGCTCCATCTTTCCAAGAAAACCTTTTAAAATCAATATCATTTGACCGAGAAGAATCACTTAACGATTCAATAATTTTATCTTTAATATCATTGATATTATATGGATCAAAGTATAATGCACTTTCTTGACAAATTTCATGAAAAACAGGAATATCAGAAATACAAATAGGTACTCCGACCTTAAGTGCTTCAATTATTGGTATTCCAAAACCTTCATAAATACTTGCAAAAACAAATAATTTTGAATGTTTATAATATTCAATCAATTCGCAATCACTAATGTTTTGTAAGTAAATAACATTATCTTCAATTTCTAATTCAGTTGAATTAAAATTTTTATTCATATTCCCTATTATACACAATTTAAGATTATCCTGCTTAATTAGTTTGAAGGCTTTTACGAGTCTTTCAAAATTTTTCCTGGGGTGATGGGAGGAAACAGATAAAATGTAGTCAAAAGGAATTGGGGATTCACTCTTAGATAATTTAAAACTATTAACTATCTCAAAAACAGATGCTACTGCATTATAAATAACAGTAATCTTGTCTTCAGGAACATTGAGTTCTTTAATCAGTTCTTGTTTTGAAACATTACTGACTGTTATAATTCCTTTTGATACTCTTACCAATTGTGGTATTAAAAAATTATAAAAGAATGCGAAACTTTTTGAAAACCACTCTGGGTGAACTCTAAAACATAAATCATGAATAGTCACAATTTGATTTTTAATAAATAAAGGAGCTGTATTGCAAAATGAAATTAATAAAGCATTATTTTTTAAAACATAGGTTTGTAATTCTATTTGTTCCCAAAGGTGTCCTTTTAAATTTCCAAGAACAGTTACGCCTAATTCCTCAGCCAATTCATGGTGTATAATGTTTTTGGGAGCTAAAAAAACTAAAGATAAATTACTTTTTTTTAGTTCTTTAGAAATTTCAATAGCAAAACGTTGAACTCCAGATATGGGCTGAGTTAAAAAACGAGCGTTTATATAGATTTTCATAGTTTAAAAATTTATGTCAGTATTGTGTGTGTTTTTGAAAGTATTCTAACATAAAATTTTTATTGGAATATTATTTTAAATTTAAATATTGTCTAAATCTATTTGTAATATTTACCCAATCATATTCTGTTAAATCGAAGTTCGTTTCCATGTTTCTACCTTTTCTAACTGTCTCTACAATTTGTTTGATCCATTCTTCTTCATCCCAACCATCAACTAAAGTTCCTCTTCCTGATACCACTTCAGTCATGCCAGAATTATTCGCTGTAACAACAGGGCAGCCACAAAATAATGCTTCTAACTGAGGCATACCGAACCCCTCATTTAGGGAAGTAGACACATAACACGATGCAAGATTATATAAATCAACTAATTCAAAATCAGTAACATATCCCCCAAAATGTGTTGCTTCTTTGGGATAAGATGGATCACTAATAATTTTGTATATTGATGAATTTTTCCAACCTTTTGCCCCTATAATTATTGTTTTTATTTTATGTTTTTTATAAAGTATTGGTGTCAATTTTAAAAGGAACTCTAAATTTTTTCGAGGTTCCAGCGAACCTACAAATAAAATGAAAGGATCAACAATTTCAAAATTTTTATATACCAATAATTTTCTATCTGTAGGAATTTCTATTTTTTGAAAAGCTGTGTCAATTGAAAGTCCAACAAATATGTTTTTACATTTTCTAGTTGGGAAATAATGTGAAATTCTTTCTTTAGTGTAATTAGAATTACACCAAATATAATTAGAATTGTTTACTGATTTGTTAAATAATAATTGGTTATAAATTCTATTGGCAATAGTCATTGTTTCCTTAAACTCAATATTAACAACATCATGTATTACATTGACTGTTTTTACACTTCTTGGTAAACCGAATGGAAAATAAGACATGGGAGATAAGAAAAAGTCTGGCTTGATCTTTCGTGTAAGTATAGGTACCTTTAATAAATACCAAATAATTCTTGGAGCAAATCTCCACCAACTTATAGGAGAATTTATAATGTGTATGTTGCTCGATTTATTTATTTCAATGGATAAATGAAAATTAGTTGGTGTCAATAAATAAATATCCCAGTCAGGACTAGTTTGAGATAAGGCATTTATTAAATCTTTAGTAAATAATCCAATTCCTGTTGGCGTTTTTAGTAAGCTTCTGCACTCGATAATTAATTTCATTTTTACAACTGTTTAAGAAAATAGTAGTGACAAATATTTTGTTTTATCTTTAAATGAATAATTTGACAATATCAAGAATGGAATTCTAATTACAGCAAAAAGGTATCGAAAAATATAATATGTTAACAATGAAGAAGTCTTAGTTATTAGGAGAAACAAACTCTTTTGTATCATAATAATCTTATTCATTGAAATCTTTTCTGATACTTTCATGCTTGCTCCTTCCAGATGCACAATTTGAGGGCCGTTAATTATAACATTTTTATAACCCGCTGATTTAAAACGCCATTGCAACTCAACTTCCTCAGAATACATAAAAAAATCTGAATCGAATTGTCCGCAATTATCTAGTACTGATTTATGTAAAAATAAATCAGCACCTGTAACATAACCAACTTCAAAACTTAATTCAGATTCGTTTTTAGAATTATCAATACCTAAAATTTGTTTTGCTTTATTTGATGCAAATGGGGCTATAGCATAGGACTTTAAAATGTCAAAAGCTGATGGGAGCTTTGCATAAGAATGACAGCGTTGACCATCATCCCCAATAAGTAAACAACCAACAGCCCCAATAAATTCATTTTTTCGTTCTTCACAAAATTTCCACAACTTCGAAATTGCATCATTTAAAAGATATGTATCAGAATTAAGGAAAAATACATAATTCCCTTTAGACACGTTAATCCCTAAATTATTTGCCTTACCAAAACCAAGGTTTAGGTCTGATTCTATAAATGTTATACGATTATCTAGAGCCAAAATCGCCTGACTTCCATCATGTGAATTATTATCTATTACAATAATCTCGAAAGAAACATCTAATGTATATTCAAATACACTATTAATACAAGATTGCGTAAGTGCTAGTGTGTTGTAATTTACTATAATAATCGATACTTCCATATTAATTTATCTATTGAATATTTTTAATTGACAAAGTACTGTTGAACATAAGTAAATAAAAGTAAAAAGTAGTTTTTTAAACATGCACATGTTATTACTATTTCTTTATTAAATTCCCAAAATTTTTGATGTATATGGATAAATTTCTGCTCCTCCATTCTCTATAAAAATTCGATAGGAAAAAAATATAGTAAAGCATACAACAGTAACTCTTAATAACGGATTTATACGCTTATCCTCTAAAACGTATACAAGATAAGTCATGTAAACTAAGCCAATGTAATAGGAAAGACGATCTAGGTAAGCAGTAATAAAATGAAGTTGAATAAGCAAAAAATTGATACAATAAAGGGTAACTAATATATATTTATAAGAAACTGGCATTCTCTTATTTATTGATGCAATGTAAAGTAAAAAAAATTCAAACATATAACTCAATAACAGTATATTACTGGAACCTGCTGTAGTGTTAAAATCAGAATTTTGACCGTACCTATCTGTATATACGTCAGAAACTATTTTGAAATCACCGAACAAAGTAAGGAAATAAATAAAAGAAGACATTATAAAAATGAAAACAATTAAACTTGCTATAGTTATATAATTTCTAAAACGTACATTTTTTATAGATGATAGAAAATATACAATAGGTACAATTAAGAAAACAACTGATGAACTATGAAAATAATATGCTACCACTTGTGTTAAAGCATAAACCTTCCAATTGCCTTTTCTGAGCCAAGCAAACCCCCAAAAGAGTAATGACATTGCACAGAACTGACGCATTAAATTTATGGAGTAACCAAAAAACATGAAAAAATACAAAAATACAAAAATCCATAATTTTACACCGTGATTTTTCTTCAGCATATAGACTCCGTGCATTGTGAAAGCTATTATCCAGAATTCCACCACAACAAGTACTACTTGCTTATCGCTGCTTATAAGAGATGATATCCAACAAATAAACAAGAATCCTTTGTCCATTGACTCTATTGTAAGGAAGTCTTTTATACTAACTAATGATTTAGCTGTGTCAAAATAATCTTCAATGTAAACATTTGTATCAATACCAATTCCAAAATCACGTAAGCCCGCAATAACTGTATAAACAACAACTATACCTATAATAAAAACAATGCTCTGCGAGTGATGTTTTTTAAATAGTAAATCCGCAAAGTAAGCGAACAACGTTGTTAAAACTAATAATAAAATATAAGGTGTCAAATTGTGAAATCTTAATAATTAATTTTATTCATTTTTCGCAGCATAAATTTAGCAATTCTAGCAAAAAAAACAGCCAGAAATGTTGGTAATAGAGTCTCAATCTTTAAAAATACAGAGGCTGTTGCGCTATAGTGATAAGTTCCATATTGAGCGATATAGCTTTTTATTTCTTTCATAGAAATATTAGTATTGTTCTGCAAAGGTATAAGTAGGACTGAGTCACCGTAAATGTCACGCCAGTGATTGTAACCCGACTCATCTAGAATGATTTTTAATGAATTCATTATCTTCACCACTCCATAAACTGTAAATCGATAGGAAACTTTATTTGTGTAATAATAATGATATTGGCAACTATCAATAGTTTTAAACGAGTTGGAATAAGTTAAAAATCGGAGAATAAAATCAAGATCCTCTTGAAAAGTCATATTCTCATCCATTATAATGTGGTTGGATTTAATAATGGAAGAACGGAAAAGCATAGACCAAAGAAATCCCATCTGGAAAGAGTTTAGCAAAGTGAAACAGGCATCCCCAATTTCACCTTCAGAATAAGTAACCAATGGCAGGGGTTTATTGACAACCTCATCACCTTCGTGATTAACATATCCAGCTATTACCAAATCGGTGTTACCGATATTCTCCATCATGGCAGAAAGCCATTCTTCCTCCATCCAATCGTCTGAATCTGAGAATGCTGTATATTCACCAATTGCTGTATTCAAGCCAACATTTCTTGCTGAAGATGCACCGCCATTCTCCTTTAGAATAACTTTTATACGCTTGTCTCTAAGTCCATATTCTTCGCAAATAAACCCTGAAGAATCCTTGCTACCGTCATTGACAAGAATCAATTCAAAATCCTCATATTTTTGAGATAAAATACTATCTATGCAACGTCTAAGGTGCTTCTCTGCATTATAAATTGGTACTATTATTGAAACTTTAGGCATTAGCATATTTTATTGGTGTCTCATTAAAAAAGGGTTTCACGTGTCCAATGAATGTTTTGCTTTACAACTCTCGCAGGTATACCCACAGCCAATGTAGCAGCAGGAATATCTTTGTTAACCATGGAATTTGAGCCAATTTTTACATAATCTTGATTTTTAACGCTTTTTATTACAGTAGAAGAGGTGCTATCCTAATGAGATTAACTATAACTACAGGCTTATACGAATGAGTCGTATACTAATATCAGCATCATAAATAAAATCTATATATTAATTATATCATTTACCTAATTTAATTTAAATTCATAAACTTATAATAAAATTATATCTCAACATAATAATATTTTAATTTAGAATATATTCATACTTTATAGGAAATGGTGCTATATCTATTAATTGTTTTTGCAAAATTCTAATATCAATATTAATTTTATTTATATCCTCACTATTTATAATTAAATTCACAATGTCGATTGTTTTCATATCTTTTAATAATGCAATATTAAATGGTTTGTATTCTGGAATATTAACAGAGGAAAAATAATCTAGAAATTTAACATCATCATCTGAAAGTGGCATTTCACAATACTCATACCATATTGACTTAATATTATAAATATGTGATACGATTAGACCGTGAAGAGATGTTGCAATTGTATATTCACATGAGTTAATTTGATCAATTACTATTTCAATAGGTTCTGTAAGATCTATTACAATTACATCATCATCTTTAAACATTTTTTTAAAATCTTCAAAATGCAAAAAGTGTGGTATAACTCCTAGTTTAAATTTCTTTGACACCTTAGATTTATATATTAAGGGCAATAAAAGAGCGGGATCGCCTATTGCTTCCGGAACAGATAGATTTAATTCTCGCAATCTATTTTGAGTATATTTACCTCGAACAGCACAAAAGATAGCGGGATGTATTACTTCATTTTTACTAATTATACCCGAACCCCAAACTTTACAACGATGGCTGTCAGGAATTCTTATAATACTACCAATACCAACAATAAAATCATTTATAAAAAATTGTTTGATAATCAATGGAATTTTCTTTATTGGAATCTCACGATGATAAATTGATCTTAATGAAGTAACGATATAATTGAAACCCGAAAGAGGTATAATAATTTGATTAATTTTACAGCCTGATAAATGCGAAATAATGTAATGATTTAATTCATCTCCAAAGTTTCCATGGTTGGTCTTTAATTTCCAGTAATATACGTTTAGTTTCTTGCTCATAATGTACTATATTAGTTTTTTATTTTGTAGTTTCGTTCTTGTATTCTATTTGTTTTGTATACTTAGTAAATGTTAATTTTAAAATTATTTCCTCAATTCATTGATTCAAAAAAATTCTTGTAATTCAGCTAAAATTATTACTATGATTTAATTCATTCTTTCAGAACCCTAACTGGAATATTAATGTATTGCGGTAATTCATTTAAATCCAAAACTAACTTTTTATTTTCCATTTTTAATTTTAAGATACCGCCCATGCCATTAATTGCAGTTAAAGCATCCTTTTTTGATATTTTATTATCTATCACAACGGAATGGGCACTCTCTGATGTCCACGCTACTATCTTGCATTTACCTTGACGATTTCTAAAAAGTAAGATATAATCTTTATTGTTCATAGAATCTATCCTGCTTACAACACTAAAACCTTTTAATTGTTGGTTCATTGTCTTAATGGCGGTGTATGCTGGTTTTAAATTCAAATCTGACATTACTATTCCAAAGTTATGTTCTCTTTCTGCAAAATTAGTCCCATCATTTTTCCAATCATACCAGATTGAGAGGGGAATGCCTGAAATCAAATTATGTATTTGCATTCGGACAATATAAGCTGCTTGATAGTTCAAAGAAATACCCTTGTCATATGTTGAATAACCCCACTCACCAGAAATTATAGCTATATTTTTTTTGGATACTGAATTACGATTTATTAAATCTCTTATTTTACTGTATTCTGCGTCAACAGTTTCGGGACTAGAATCTCTGTAAGGATGAACGCTAACAGCATCAATATATCCCATTATACCTGTAGCCAAGAATGTTTCCAGAAATGGCGAGGTCGTTCCTGCAAGTCCAGGTGCAATAACTATTGCGTTAGGTTCAACATTTTTAATAGCTTTAGAAGTAGCGTAAGCCAAATCAGAGTAATTAACTACATTAGGTTGTGGTAACCAAAATGAAATTATATTGGGTTCATTCCAGATTTCCCAAATTATATTTTTATTTTTGAAATGTTGAGCCGCTGCTGCTGCCCAATTTGCAAATCCATTGATGCTCTCCATGTGTTTAGGCGGAATCATTCCCCTTTTCTCCTTTCCACTAATTGTATCTTTATATATAAGCAAAGGTTCATAAAGTGTATTTGAATAATCTAAAATAAAAATGGCACGCAATCCCCGTTTTTCAAGATTTGAAATCAATTCATCATAAGCTTCCCAAGAGTAATTTCCTTTTACGAGCTCGGTAGATTGCCAGACTAAATCCATACGAATGAAATTAAATCCGGCAGCAGCAATCATATCTAAGTCTTTTTCATGCCCTGTCACAAAATGAATATTAATACCAGAACAAATTTGGTTAGATAATCCTAACTTAGATGAAATTAAAGTATTGGATTTTTTAAAATTTATTCTTTTATTTAGATTTACACCACTTCCATTAAAATTAACTCCATTTGCCGAAAAACAATAAAGAAGAGTTATTATTAGAATTGAGGATGAAAGAATAAAAATTATTTTTTTGATGTAATTCATAATATGCTTACGTAATTTGTATGCAGTGATAATGTTAAAATCCCTATTTTTTTCATTATTTTATTATTTCAAAAATTTCATTAACTTCTCTTCGGCGCGACAAAGCGACTCTAAAATTATCTTCAGCTACTCCAATTGGAATTATACAAATAATTTTCTCAGATTCTGCAATTTTAAAATATTGCTCCAACATTTTTTCTTCATTTATTGTTTTGCCCCAATTTGCAGGACAATTAGCAATTTTATAAAAATGTAAGGAATATAATAAGTTCATCAAAAATAGACCACCATCGATAAACATTTGATTTCTTTCTCCGACATTATAAAAAGAACTTCTATTGGTGGTCAAAATCAGTAGTTGATTAATATTTTTTGTAAACCCTGACATACCACCTTGAATAGTTAATACTTGATCAACTAACTGTTTGTTCTCTAATAAATAAACTTTAGAGCTTTGACGGTTACATACCGAAGGAGTATTTAAAGATAATTTAACAGCTTTTATAATTATTGAAATATCAATTTTTTCTCCAGTAAAGTTTCTAATGCTTTTTCTAGATTGTGAAAATATTTCGAAATTTTGCTGGTTATCTTTGTAGAAATCGTCTTGTTGATACTCAACGGCACCTGCGAAAATAGAAGAATATGATTCCTTAAGGGAATCTTTATAAAAACCATACTGCTCTAGCGTAAAAAAATTTGAAATATCAAAATTTATTTTTTGATGTAATTCATAATATTGACACATTATTTGAAAGGCTACATTTATTTGAGATGAGGTGATATTAGATTTAACAACATCTTTATTTAAGTTTTGATGTAAATTTTTTATTTTATATTCCGCAAAACCAGGTTTCAAATTATTAAATAAAAGACCTTTTTCTATTGAGTGATAATCTAATATTATTATTGCTTCGATTTTTTTAAAAGAGTCTATTCTAAAAGCATTTGAATGAATATAAAATAGTTTTAAATCCTGAAAATAATTTAAGGCTAAAAATTTTAAGTCTCCAAGTTTTGATACCTTCTTTTCTCCAATCATTAAACTTATTATTCTTTTAAGTATATTCTTAATCATTTTTTTATCTTGTTTAAAATTAACATTTTAATTGATTTTTTTTCTTCAGAATTAATACCTATCGTATATATTATCACTATGGTAGAAAAGAATATTACCGAAATATTTACAAAAAAATACACCATACTATTTCTTATTATTATCAATTGAAAGAAAAAGTGATGTAGTAGAATCACAAAAACTGAAACGAAAACTATTCTCAATAGTACGCTATAGAAAAAAAATTTTACTGGAAATTTCATAATATTCTTTAAGAAAAACAATCTAAAAACCAAACTAAGTAATGAAATTATTATACTTGAATAATAAATTAACTCCGGGCTTTTATATATTTTTAATAATATATATGAAATAGGAAGGTTTAGAAAAATTAAAGTCCCAATAACAATTTGATACCATTTTATATTTCCTGTAGCTTGGGCTCCAATCATTAGTGGCCCTGAAATACATTCTATTAACATACTAACTAGGCTTAACATTACAAAAACAGAAGTATATTTAGGTGGTTTTTTCAACCATAATTCTAAAATAAAATCGATATTAAAAAGGATGGGGCAGGTAATAATAAACATTAAGAAATAAGAGAATTTAGCACTCTGAAAGATTAGCTTTAAACATTGTTCTTTATTCCCTGCTGCATACTGTTTAATAATTTGAGGATTTACCGCCATCTGAAAATTAAGCACAAAGCCCTGCACTGTTGTTTGTACCTGCAGGCTTATTCCATAAGCAGCATTTAAAACAGTTCCAAAAAAAAGATTTAATAAAATATTAGACCCTTGTCCTCTTGCTACTGCCGCTATATTGCCAAATAAGCTCCATCCTGAATAGGACAATAATTCTTTATAAAATGATTTATCAAAATAGAATTCGTATTTACTTTCTTCATATTGCCATTTGCAATACTGTTTATGTGCGGTTCTAACAATAAAGGATACTAAAAATAACAAACCAGCATAGAGTATTAATTTATCATAAGAAAACACAACTAAAAGATACACAATTATCAATTTCAAAAACACCTCCACAATGGCCATATAGGCATAAATATCCATCTTTTCTCTGGCGACAATCAAGGCGTCATAAGGAACTTGTATGATTCCCAAAAGAAAAGTAAAAACAGAGAACTGATACACCCAATTAACTGCTACCATCCTATCTAAAGGTAAATTCAATTTATGATTTACAAACCACAACCCTAATGTCTCTGCTAACACCAAAACCAAAATAGCTATGGCCATGTGAATATTAAGTGTGGCATTAAAGGTTTTTTTTAATTTTACTAAATCATTTTTCCCTATATCAAACGCTAAAAAACGCTGGGTTGCCGAAGTCATGGCGCCATTAAAGAAGCTAAATAAAGTTACAATCCCCCCAACAATACTATAAACCCCATAATCTACGATTCCTAAAGTATTTAATACCACTCTCGAAGTATAAAGACTTACCCCCATTGTAAAAAACATTCTTATGTAGAGAATAAATGTGTTTTTAGCTATGCGTTTATTATTTGTGGTATTGGGCATTAAGTGTTTTATTTATAAAGTTTAGCTGTGTTAATCGGAAAATTGAGGTACTATTTGTTACAATTTATTCAAAATAATTCAAAGTCGTATACCCACCGTCTTTCAAATATTGTTCTTTCTTCATTAATTTTAAATCGCTTTGCATCATATCTTTAACCAATGCCGCTAAATCATATTGCGGTTTCCAGCCTAATTTTTTAGACTTACTTGGATCACCAATTAGCAAATCAACTTCGGTAGGTCTAAAAAACGGGACAAGCTCTATAACTCAAGTCTATTTTTTTGGATGCGTTGAACCTAAAGGGTTTCAAGAGGGGAATTGCAGCCGGATCATCGTTTAATTGGTTTTCAATATACCATTATGATTAGGTTTAACAATATCCTTTTTCCTTATCCCCCCTTTAGGGGGTTAGGGGGCAAACAGTTAACCTTTTACTAACCAATTAACCCCTTCCTATTCCCCATTAAGGGGTAAACGATTAACACACTCCTACATCAAAAAATCCTCAAAATTATCTCTATGAATAACTTTAAATTCACTTCCGGCATAGGTTTCTAGAAACAACTTAGGCATTTTATGTTTAGCATCAGGATTCCATTTGAATTCATAAGCAGTCAAAACGCCATCTTGTTCTTCGATATAATCAATTTCTTTTTGTTCTTTAGTACGCCAATACCAAGAATTAGCCCATTTCTGAGAATACTGAGCGTATTTCACTCGTTCAGAAACCATGAAATTTTCCCATAAAGCCCCTACATCTGTCCGATTTTCTACTTGATTAAAATTAGCAATCAAAGCATTTCTAATTCCATTGTCGTAAAAATAAATTTTTCTGCTTTTTTTGAGTTCCGACCGAAGGTTTCTACTAAAGGAACCTAATCGGAATATAATATAAGTCTGCTCTAATACTTCAATATATTTTTCTACGGTTTTAGCATCAAGACTAGTAAGCTGAGACAATTCATTATACGAAACTTGGGAACCAACTTGATAGGCCAAGCCCTGCAATAATTTAATAAGTCCTTCTGGCTTTTTGATTTGTTCCAGCAACAGTACATCTTTATATAAATAACTATTGGACAACTGTTTTAATATTTCTTTTTCAACGCCTACAGTATTTACCACATCGGGGTAATACCCATAAACCATTCGGTGAGCCAAGAGTCTCTTTTCTTCCAATAACCCATGATGAGCGACCATTTCTCCAAAAGACAACGGATACATTTTGTACTCCCACTTACGTCCTGTTAAGGGTTCGTTGAGTTTATTAGCCAATTCAAAGGAAGAACTCCCAGTAACAACTAATTGAACTTCTGGAATTTGGTCGGTGATGAGTTTCATTCGCAATCCTATATCTTGGATGCGTTGTGCCTCATCAATAATAATTATTTTCTTATTTCCAAAAATTGCTTTTAATCGCGTAGCGGAAACGGTTGCAAATAGGGCTTGTACATCTATTTCATCTCCATTCATCCATAATACATCGCTAGAAGTACCAAAAAGCATTTTCAATAAAGTAGTTTTTCCAACTTGTCGAGCACCCAGCAAAACTATGGCTTTCCCAGTATGGAGCTTACTTTTAAGTGTTTTTTCAAGTATTCTTTCAATCATAACAGAGACAATAAAGAACAAATATACAACTTTTACGGATTCAAATCCCGAAAAGTTGTTACTTTTACGGATTCAAATCCTAAAAAGACCAAATAACTCTTTCTAAACCAACTATACTTCCTTTTTACCTTTATATGGGGTTAGGGGATAAACAATTAACCCAAAACAGATAACAGATAACAGATAACTACTCAAAATAATTCAGAGTCGTATAACCACCATCTTTCAGATACAACTCTTTAACTAATACAATTTCAAATCACTCGCCACCATCTCTTTAACCAAAGCAGCCAAATCATATTGTGGTTTCCAGCCCAATTGTGTTTTAGATTTGGTAGGGTCCCCAATTAACAAATCAACTTCTGTTGGACGATAATACTCAGGATCTACACGCACAACCACGGTACCAATTTCTAACTGGTATAAAGGATTGTTGCACGCAGCCACTTTCGCGATTTCACATTCTTGCTCCCCTTCAAATGCGAGTTCCACACCAACCTCAGCAAAGGCCATACGAACAAAATCTCTAATATAAGTGGTAACACCCGTTGCAATTATATAGTCTTCAGGGATATCTTGCTGTAAAATACGCCACATGGCCTCTACATAATCCTTAGCATGCCCCCAGTCTCTTTGAGAATTCAGGTTACCTAAGTACAAACAATCTTGTTTTCCATTAGCGATAGCCGCTACTGCCATGGTGATTTTACGCGTTACGAACGTTTCACCACGTCTTGGAGATTCATGATTGAAAAGAATACCATTACAGGCAAACATATCATAAGCCTCACGGTAGTTTTTAGTAATCCAAAAACCATAAATCTTAGCCGCTCCATACGGAGAACGCGGATAAAACGCCGAGTTTTCGTCATAAAATCCTTGTGCATTTTTATTCTCTGCTAAACCGCCGTACAGTTCAGAAGTGGAAGCCTGATACACTCTGGTTTTCTTTGCCAAACCTAATATTCGAACTGCTTCAAGGATTCTTAAAGTTCCTATCCCATCCACATTTGCAACATATTCAGGTGAATCAAAAGAAACCTTAACATGGGACATCGCTCCTAAATTATAAATTTCATCTGGCTGTACTTCCTGAATGATTCGTATGATATTCGTAGAGTCAGTCAAATCTCCATAATGCAATTTAAAATCAACATGGGCTTCATGCTGGTCTTGATAGATATGATCGATACGTTGCGTATTAAAAGAAGAAGCGCGGCGCTTAACACCATGAACCATATATCCTTTTTCTAATAATAACTCTGCCAAATAAGATCCGTCTTGACCAGTAATTCCTGTTACTAGTGCTACTTTTTGTGGTGTGCTCATATTTTTTAGCTTAAACGGTTAATCGATTATTTGCTTAATTGTTTTGCCTCTCGATTAACTAATTGTTTTTATTTTTTTATACTTTTCCTAAACGATTAACCTTTTAACCATTTAAACAGTTAACCTTTCCTAACCAGTTAACCCTTTTCCTAAACAATTAAACAGTTAACCTCTTACTTATCAGTTAACCTTTTAACCATTTAAACAGTTAACCTTTCCTAACCGATTAACCCTTTTTAAACTTTTTTCTTCAATGTCTCCTTATTATTGATTTGATATTTATAAAGTGAATTGAGTTTATTAAGAATAGCATCTAATTTTATTCTAAGTTCGGTATATTTTTCTTCAGTAATATACTTCATATCCAATGCGGTATTCAAATGATCTATTGTTTCCAGCCCTGTTGAATAGGACATATTTGTAAAATGTGCCTGATCAAAATTAGAAAATCTTCCCGAACCCTCTGCCAAATTAGCAGAGATACTGGCTGATGCCCTATTGATTTGACTAATTAAATCAAATCGCTCTTCTTTTGGAAATGACTGACTCATCAACTTTATATCAATTTTAAACTTTCTGGCTAGAGCTGATAAACTTCTAATTTTTCGAAAGAATAAATATTGTATTTCATAGGTAAAGTTTTTTTGGTTAATCCGTTAAGTGGCTAAATGGTTAATCGATTTTAACATTTTACATTTTGAATATACCATTAAACTTTTCCTAAACAATTAAACGATTAAACTTTTCTTAACCGATTAACCCTTTTTAAACAGTTAAACTTTTCCTAAACAGTTAACCTCTTCCTAAACAGTTAAACTTTTTCTAATCGATTAAACCGTTAACCTTAAAAACTACATTTTCACTTCCTTAAAGCGATGTATATTATCCAAAAACCAGTCATAGGTTTTTTGAATCCCTTCTTCAAGAGTTACCTGATGTTTCCAGCCCAAAGCATGCATTTTAGAAATGTCCATTAGTTTTCTGGGTGTACCGTCGGGTTTAGTGGCATCCCAAATGATTTCGCCCTGATGTCCTGTAATTTTCTGAATGGTTTCGGCCAGTTCTTTGATAGTTAAATCTTCTCCCGTCCCTATGTTATACAAGTAATCCGGCAACGTATTTTCAAGTGCAAAGACCACGGCTTGCGCCATATCATCTACAAACAGGAATTCCCGCATAGGAGTTCCGCTACCCCAAAGCGTGACTGGAGCATTGTTATTTTCCTTAGCCTCATGAAATTTTCGCATCACAGCCGGCAAGACATGCGAGCTGTTAAGATCAAAATTATCATGTATACCATATAAATTCGTTGGCATCAGGCTGACGTAATCTTTATTGAATTGTTTCCGAATAGCCTGGCAGGCTTTTACTCCCGTGATTTTTGCAATGGCATACCATTCATTTGTTGGTTCCAACTCGCCGGTAAGCAAATAGTCTTCTTTTAAAGGTTGCGGAGCTAATTTGGGATAGATGCAAGAACTGCCCAGGAAAATAAACTTCGCAACACCCGCTTGTAAAGCAGAATCTATTAGATTATTCTGGATTTGCAGGTTTTCCATGATAAATTGATAGGGATAATTCGAGTTGGCCAAAATTCCACCCACTCTTGCTGCCGCATCAATAATTACTTCCGGGTTTTCAGTAGAAATAAAATCCTTAACCGCCTGTTGATGTCGCAAATCCAGTTCGGCACTGGAAACGCCTATAAGATTGGTATACCCTTTGGCTGTCAAGGCTCTCCAGATGGCACTACCTACCATGCCGTTGTGCCCTGCTATGTAAATTTTTGAGTCTAAGTTCATGATAATAATACTTTTATGATATTTTAAACTATTTTGTAGCCAAAACATTATTCGATTAAACAATTAACCTTTTCTGACTTAATAAACAATTAATCCAAACCCCTTCTGAACTTTGTATTCTGCTAACTGAAAAACAAGGCTTCGCCATTCCAACTCACAAAATAGAGAGTCAAAAAAGGAAATAATTTTGGGCACAAAGATAACAACTAAATCCGGAATTCCTATCGCTCCCCATGGCTCACACCAACAAATATTATCTTAATTTTCATGCAAAACCCATAAACAAAACATTGTTAAGCTATTACGATTAAAACAATGCTGATATTCTCTTAATTTAACCCGTTGGGTGTAATTAGTTTTTAACCCGTTGGGTGTAATTATTTGAAGTAAAAAATATTAATTAGATATTGCTCAAGACACTGAAATTCAGTATCTTGAAGTCGCAAAACAAACAATATCCATGTCAAATATAATAAAAAATTATTTAAGAGTTT